>JAGVMV010000006.1 GCA_020053595.1 Thermoleophilia bacterium
CTGATCGAGGCCGATGCCGCGCGCATCGCCGGGGAGCTGACCCGCGAGGAAGGCAAGACGCTGGTCGAGGCCAAAGGCGAGACCGCCCGCGCCGTGCAGATCTTCGATTACTTCGCCGGCGAAGGGCGGCGGCTCAGCGGCGAGACCACGCCCTCCGAGTTCGGCCGCACCCTGCTTTATACGGTGCGCGAGCCCCTGGGAACGGTGGGCATCATCACTCCCTGGAACTTTCCCATCGCCATTCCCGCCTGGAAGCTGGCGCCGGCGCTGATCAGCGGTAACACCGTGGTCATGAAGCCGGCGAGCGGCGCCCCCAAAACCTCACTCAATATCGTCCAGTTACTGGCCGAAGCCGGTTTGCCGGCCGGCGTGCTCAATTTCGTCACTGGCTCCGGCTCGGTGGTCGGCAGAGAAATAACCGGCAACCCCGTGGTCAAGGGCGTTTCCTTCACCGGTTCCGATACGGTTGGCTGTGGCATCTATGGCCAGGTCACCGGCCGCGGTGGCAAGGCGCAGTGTGAGATGGGCGGCAAGAACCCGGTCATCGTCCTCGAGGATGCCGACATCGACAAGGCGGTCAATCTGTCGATCATGGGCGCCATGTGGTCCACCGGCCAGAAGTGCACCGCGACCAGCCGCGCCATCGTCCACAAGGACGTGGTCGAGGAGTTCACCGCCAAGGCGGCCGCGGCCGCGGCCGCCATCCGGATCGGCAATGGACTCGACGAGAATACCCAGGTCGGTCCATCCATCGACGAGGATCAGTTGAACACCGTGCTTACCTACATCGAGACCGGGAAAAACGAGGGCGCCAGACTGCTGACCGGCGGCAACCGGCTTTCCGAACCGCCGTATGACCGGGGCTGGTTCGTCGAGCCCACCGTCTTCGGTGACGTCGACCCCGGCATGGTGATCGCCCGGGAGGAGATTTTCGGTCCGGTACTGGCGATCATCCCCGTCAATGATTTCGAGGAAGCGATGAATGTGGCCAACGATACGCGCTTCGGCCTGGCGGCTTCCATCTGCACCCGGGATATCTCACGGGCCATGGAGTTTGTCGACCGCATCGAAGCGGGCCTTGTGCACGTCAATTCGCCGACGGTCGGCGCCGAGGTGCAGGTGCCTTTCGGCGGCATGAAGGATTCCAGCACCGGCACCCGCGAACAGGGCCGGGTGGCCGTGGATTTCTATACGCAGATCAAAACCGTTTACCTGGAGTATTGAAAGTGACCGCGGTTTATTTGCAGCGGAGCATTAAAACGGCGGATAGTTCCCATGCCCGACTCCCGATGGGTAGCCGGGCATGAAGCTGGTCCAGTTCTACACGCCGGAGCTGGGTCCCCGGCTGGGCTCGGTGCAGGAGGACGGCAAGGTTTACGACCTCACCGCCGGCGAGCCCGCCTACATTTCCTTCAATGCCCTGCTGGAGTGGGCGGGAGGGTCAGCGGCCAGGCTGGAGAAGATCGCCCGGCAGGCCGAGGCGCGCGTACCTGACGAGATCGAATACATCTATGACTGGGAGGAGCTGGACCGGCCGCCGACGGCGACGCTGCCGCACCTGATGATCCCCTTGTCGCCGCCGGAAGTTTGGGGTTTCGGCGTCACCTATCAACGCAGCGCTGAAGTGCGCGACGCCGATGTCGAAAAGACCACGGACTCCTCGGAGAGCATCTACGATCGCGTCTATCACAGCGCCCGCCCGGAGTGTTTCTTCAAGGCGACGGCTCCCCGCTGCGTCGGCCCCTACCGGCCGATCGGCATCCGCTCCGACTCGGCGCTGACCGCCACCGAGCCCGAGCTGGCCTACGTGCTGGGCACCAACCGGGAGATCGTCGGTTTCACCATCTGCAACGATGTTTCCGCCTGGGACCTGGAGCGCGACAACCCGCTCTACCTGCCCCAGTCGAAGATCTTCACCGGCTGCTGCGCCCTGGGCCCGGCCATACTGACAGCGGCCAGCGGTCCCGACCCTTACGACCTCGACATCAGCTGCCGTATCCTTCGAGGCGGAGAGGTGATTTACAGCGATTCGACCAACAGCGGCCGCATCGGCCGGCGCTTCGAGGAGCTCAACGAGTATCTTTATCGCGACAATCCCATTCCGCCGGGAACCGTGGTTTCCACCGGCACCGGCATCATGGTTCCCAACGAGTATGCCCTGCGCGACGGCGACACGGTGGAGATCGAGATCGCCGGCATCGGCATTCTTTCCAACCCGGCGGTCAAGCTCTCCTAGATGGAAGGATCGGATTGGTCGTTATCCAAAAACAGTTTTTGGCTATCGTTCTTGTCCCGGTGATGCTGGCATTGCTATCTTTCGGCTGCTCCGGCGGTGAGACCACCGTGACGGTGGAAAAGACGGTGACGGTCTCGGGCGTCCGCGGTTCCACACCCGCGGAAAAGGAGGATTACCGGAAGGCGATCAACGAGCTGACCAGGCGTGCCGACCAGATCAACACCGAATTCCGCGCCCTTGTAGACCAGTACAACAACGGCCAGGCGAAAGCTGAGGAGTTAGCGGCCAAATCCGAGCAGAACTGGCGTGCTTACGAGGAAATGAGCGCCCAGATAACCACGATGAAAGTCCCGAAGGAATTCCAGGTAGCCCACTTGCAGCTGATCTCGGGCTTCAACAAGTGGCAGTCGACCTTCGAGGCGTACCGGAACGGCTTTAAAAATAACGACGCCAATGAGTTGGCCAGGGCCCGCGACTACGACAACCAGGCGGTCATCGAGGTCAACCAGGCGGTCAGCGAGATATCACAGGTAGAGTAGCCGCCATCATAGATGGAGAGCTGAGCAGTGGAAACGGGAAAAGGCGGCCAATGGCCGCCTTTTCTTTAAGGGCGCGTGGTGCGGGTGGGATATGAGCCCAAATATGTAGAGGACGCCGCCGGGCGTCCGCGGTTCTAGAAGTAACGGTCCAGCAGGTTCTGGAGCATGGCGGCGTGGCGGGCTTCGTCGTGAGCCGCGGTGTCGAAGAAGGAGGCGACTTCCTTCTTGCCGTCCGCATCGGCCACCTTCATGCCCTCGTGCTTGCCGTCGACGGCTTCCTTCTCACCGGCGAGCATCTTCTCGATCTCGCCCTTGAGATCCCCGATATTTCCGGCCAGATACTTGAACCGGGAGCCGTGGCCAGCTTCATCCATGGCGATACTGCGCAGTGTTTGCGCCACTTCGGTCCTGCCTTCGTTGTCGGCCTTGAGGGCCATGGCCAGGTACTGGACTACCTCCCAGGTCTCGCCCTTGATCTCGGTTGCGATGCACTCTTCCGTGGTTGCCGTTGTTTCAGCCATTTTGCTTCTCCCTTCCTCTGAACTTTTTGGTTTAATTTCCTTAAATACGGCTATTTTTCGTAGATCCGGAAACCGCCTGAACACCATAAAACAAATGTCTTTATTACTGTTACCCGCCAATAGAGGACTATAAACATCCTCTATAGTACTTCGTACGCGATTATTCAGCACTCCGTTTTCCCAAAAATCTCTTATCCCCGCCGTTTTCCGTTTTCAAACGGCGGTCCTGGAAGCTGTCCATCACCACGGCCTCGTTCCTGGCCATACGGGCGAAATTCACCTTCGCGAACATTTGCGACAGCGACTTCCCGATCTGTTCCAGTTCCTGGTGGATAGCGCAGTAATCCTCCCTTGGGCAGACGCCTGGCTCGATAAAGCATCTGTTCAGCAAAACCGGCCCCTCAACGGCTTCGATCACGTCGAGCATCGAGATCTGCTCGGGAGCCCGTGCCAGTGAGATGCCGCCGCCGACACCGCGATGGGTAGTAACGATATCCGCTTTCGCCAGCTTCTGGATGATCTTGGCCAGGAACACCTGGGGCAGGTGCTGGGCCAGCGCAATCTCCTGAATGCTGGCAAGGGGTGACGCGGCCAGATAAAGTACGGCCCGCATTGCATAATCGGCTTGTCGAGTCAGTTGCATGGATTTAAAAAATTGAAAGCGGACTAATTATACCCACTATTGGCGCAGAGCTAACAACGGGGAAAGCGAGCGGTGGCGCCGATGGAGCCGGCAATATCTGCAGACCAGCTGAAATTCAGATGGTCTTTAATTCCCCAGTAATTTAACCACGGCGTCCTGGGCGGCGTTCAGCACCGGTGCTGGCAGGATACCCAGCAGGAGGACTCCGGCCGCGGCGATTCCCAGGCCCAGGGTCAGGTCCCAGGACTTTCCGTCTGTCTTCTCCTCAACCTGCTCGGAGTCGCGCATGTACATGAAGACGATCACCCGCAGATAGAAGTAGGCCGAGACCAGGCTGAACAGGGCGCCGGCCAACGCCAGCCAGGCGAAGCCCGCCTCGACCACAGCCGAGAATAGGTAGAACTTGGCCAGGAAGCCCGCTGTAGGCGGTACTCCCGTCAGTGAAAGCATGAACAGGGTCATGACGCCGGCCGCCCAGGGGCGGCGCCTGCCGAGCCCCGCCAGATCGTCAAGGCTGTCGTTGAATCTGGCGTTGTGATTGGCCAGGTAAACCAGCACCCCGAAGGCGCCCATGTTCATGAAGGCGTAGGCCGCCAGATAGAAGAGCACCGCCGCCATGCCGATCGTGTGGCCGCTGTCGCCGGTGGCGACAACCGCCAGCAGCAGGTAGCCCACATGGCCGATGCTGGAAAAACCGAGCATGCGCTTGAGGTCCTTCTGTACCAGTGCCATGGTGGCGCCGACGATCATGGTGGCGATGGACAGGGCGATCATCAGCGGCACCCAGGTGTCGCTCTGGCTGCCCAGCATGATCGTGAAAAACTTGAGGATGGCGGCGAAGGCGGCGACTTTCGGCCCCACGGACAGAAACGCCGCCGCCGGAGTCGGTGAGCCCTGGTAGACATCCGGCGCCCAGTTATGGAACGGCGCCGCGCTTATCTTGAAGGCGAAGCCGGCGAGTATGAACATGATGGCGATAACCAGCGGCCCCTCGGGTACCGGCCCGAGCTTGACGGCGTCGCCGATCTCCTGGTAGTTGGTCGAGCCCGACAGGCCGTAAAGCAGAGCCATGCCCATCAGGATGAAATTGGAGGCGAAGGCGCCGGTGAGGAAGTACTTCATCGCCGCTTCGATGGACTTCTCCTGGTAGCGGAAGAAGCCGGCCAGCAGGTAGGAGGAGAGCGCCATCAGTTCCAGCCCGACGAAGAAAGTGATCAGGTCGATGGCCTCGGCCATGACCATCATGCCGATCGTCGCGAAGAGGATCAGCGCATAGTAGTCGCCCAGCAGCCGCTTCTTCAGGAAGAGGTGCTTCTCGGAAATCAGCATGGCCATGGCCGCCACGGCGAGCAGCAGGATCTTGAAGAAGACCGAGTACTTGTCGAGGGCGATGCCGTGGCTGAAGGCGGTGAATTCTTCTCCCCGGGAGAACCAGGTGGAGAGCGCGGCCGTGATGCAGGCGAAGATACCCAGCCAGCTCAGCCCGCGGCGTCCGTCGACGGGCAGCAGCGGGTCCACCAGCAGAATCACCACCGCGGTAGCGATCAGCATAAGTTCCGGCATGATGGCAATGACCTCGTGGCTCATCTAGAACAGCCCTCCCAGCGAAGCGAAAATCCGTTCGACAGCGCTGCCGCCCTCGGCCATGTAGGGCGCCATCTTTTCCGTCAGCCGCGCGGCCGGTGGCTGTATTAACTGCAGGAACGTGTTGGGGTAGACGCCCGCCCAGACCGCCAGGATCGCCAGCGGCGCCAGTGAGACGATCTCGCGCAGGGAGAGGTCCGGCAGCTTGTACCATTTCTCGTCGCGCAGCTTGGTGAACATCACCCGCTGGAACATCCAGAGCAGGTAGGCCGCCGCCAGGATTATGCCGATCGAGGCGATGGCCGCCAGCGGCTTGCTATAGGTGAACAGGCCCACCAGGCTGAGGAACTCGCCGACGAAGCCGGAAAGGCCCGGCAGTCCCAGCGAGGCCAGGGTGAAAAACAGGAGGACGCCGGCCATGACCGGGAACGGTCCGGCCAGCCCGCCCATATCGGCGATCTCGCGGGTATGCAGCCGCTCGTAGAGGAAGCCCACCATCAGGAAAAGGGCGCCGGTGAGCAAGCCGTGGCTGAACATGACCATGATGCCGCCTTCGATGCCCACCAGGTTGAGCGCGAAAATTCCCGCGGTGACAAAACCCATATGGCTGACGCTGGAATAAGCGACCAGTTTCTTCAGGTCCTTCTGCACCAGCGACACCAGGGCGCCATAGATGATGGCGATCAGCGACAGCACCAGTATCCAGGGCGCCATGGTGACCACCGCGTCGGGGAAGAGGGGGATGCAGAGGCGCAGCATTCCATAGCCGCCGACCTTCAGCATCACGCCGGCGAGGATGACGCTGCCCGCCGTTGGCGCTTCCACGTGGGCGTCGGGCAGCCAGGTATGGAGCGGCCACATGGGCACTTTCACCGCGAAGGCGATGAAGAAAGCCAGGAAGGCCAGCATCTGTACCTGGTAGGAGAAGATCGATTTCTCCAGCAGGTCCATGTCGAACACCGGTGTTGCATAAGGATTGGCCCTCGCCAGGTAGGCGATGGCCACGATGGCGATCAGCATCAGCAGGCTGCCGGCGAAGGTGAAGAGGAAGAACTTGATAGCGGCGTAGATCCGCCGCGGTCCGCCCCAGACCCCGATGATGAAATACATGGGGATCAGCATGATCTCCCAGAAGACATAGAACAGCAACAGGTCGCGGGCGCAGAAGACGCCGATCAGCCCGGTCTCCAGGAAGAGGAAGGCGATGAAGAACTGCAGCTCGCGTTCCTTGACGTAGTTCCAGGACGCCGGGATGATGATCAGCGAAAGCAGCGCTGTCAGCATGATCAGCAGCACGCTGATGCCGTCGACGCTCATGTGATAGCTGATACCGAGGCTGCTGATCCAGGGCACCTTCTCGATGAACTGCATGTCGGCGGTATAGCGGTCGAAGTAGGCGATCAGCACCAGCGACAGGATGAAGTTGGCGGCGGTGGCCGCCAGGGCGAAGCCCTTGTACGCCTTTGGCTTGCCGCGCATCAGCAGCATGACCAGCCCGGCGACCGCCGGCAGGAAGGTCAGCACCGTCAGTATGGGAAAACCTATCTGTTCCTGAAAATCGTACATGGCCTCAAATCGTTAGAATCAGGTATGCGACAAGCAGCGCCAGAAAACCTAAAAACATGCTGAACAGGTATACCTGGGCCTTGCCGGACTGGGACGGCTTCAGCGCCATGCCGACGCCGTTGAAGAACCGGCCGGAGCCATTGACAAAACCGTCGATGATCCCCGTGTCGACCCAGCGCCAGAGCCCGCGGCCCAGCGCCCGGACCGGGTTGATGAAAACCGCGAAATAAAACTCGTCGATCCAGTACTTGTTGAGTGCCGCCTTGTAGAGGAAACCGGCGCGGGCGCCCGCTTTCGCCGGCAGGTCGGGCCGCTTCACATAGAACAGCCAGGCCAGAAGGATGCCGCCGATGCCGATCAGCGCTGAGAGTGTCATCAGTCCGGCGTCGAACAGCCCGAAGTGCACCGGCTCGCCCATCACCGCTTTGAACACCGGCTCCAGGAAGTGGTCGATATGGCCGTTCTCCGGCGGCAGGCCGAGCAGCAGGCCGATGATCGCCGAGGGGACCGCCAGAACGATCAGGGGAATCGTCATGCTCCGGGGTGACTCGTGGGCATGGGCGAAGGCCTTCTCGTCCCGCGGTTTGCCGTGGAAGGTCATGAAGATCAGGCGGAACATGTAGAACGCAGTCATGAAGGCGGCGACCAGCCCCACCAGCCAGAAGTACCAGAAGCCCTTGTGGAAGGCTCCCGCCAGGACGCTGTCCTTGCTGAAGAAGCCCGCCAGCCCCGGGAAGCCGGAGATGGCCAGCGCCCCGATGACAAAAGTCCAGTAGGTGATCTTCGTCTTGCTCTTCAGCCCGCCCATCTTGCGCATGTCCTGCTCGCCGCCCATCGCGTGGATCACCGAGCCGGAGCCGAGAAAGAGCAGCCCCTTGAAGAAGCCGTGGGCCACCAGATGGAACATGCCCGCGGTCCAGGCTCCCACCCCCAGGGCTACGAACATGTAGCCGAGCTGGCTGACCGTGGAATAGGCGAGCACCTTTTTGATGTCGTTCTGCACCAGCCCGATGGAGGCGGCGAAGATCGCCGTGAACGCTCCGACCAGCGCCACCACGAACATGGCGTTCGGCGAGTGGGAGAAGATGGGGCTGGAGCGGGCCACCATGTAGACGCCGGCGTTGACCATGGTGGCGGCGTGGATCAGTGAGCTGACCGGCGTGGGGCCCTCCATGGCGTCCGGCAGCCAGACGTGCAACGGGAACTGGGCGCTCTTGCCCATGGCCCCCATGAACAGGAGCAGGCAGATGGCGGTCATGGTGCCGGTGCCGATCGAACTCAATGAGCTGAAGACGCCGCTGTAGCTCAGCGTGCCCACGGTGACAAAGATCAGCATGATGCCCAGCCCGAAGCCGCAGTCGCCGACCCGGTTGACCAGGAACGCCTTGGTGCCGGCATTGGCGGCGCTCTGCTTCGTGTACCAGAAAGAGATCAGCAGGTAGGAGCAGAGACCCACCGCTTCCCAGAAGACGTAGAGCATGAGGAAGTTGTTGCCCAGAATCAGCATGAACATGGAGAACATGAACAGGTTGAGGTAGGCAAAGAAGCGGTAGTAGCCGCCGTCGCCCTTCATATAGCCGATGGAATAGAAGTGCACCATGAAGCCGACGGTGGACACCACCAGCAGCATGACCGCTGTCAGCTGGTCGACCAGGAAGCCGATGTCCACCTTGAAGCTGCCGGCGGCGATCCAGGAGTAGACCTGCCAGTGCAGCTCCTCGCCGCGCTCCACCTGGACGATCAGATAGACCGAAAGGAGCCAGGAGACGGCTACCGCGGCCACCGAAAGGTAGTGGCTCTTCTCCTTGAAAAAGCGTTTGCCGAATAACCCCGTGATGATGAACGAGGCCAGCGGCAACAGCGGTATGAGCAGGACTGCTGTTTTCATCTATCCCTTCATCTCGTCGAAGTCGCCGATGGAAAGCCGTTCCTTCAGCCGGTACATGGCGATGGCGATGGCCAGGCCGATGGCGGCTTCCGCCGCCGCCAGGGCGAAGACGAAGAAGACAAAGACCTCGCCGCGGCCGGCGCCCGTTGGCGAATAGTTGGAAAAGGCCACCAGGGCGATATTGATGGCGTTCAGCATCAACTCAACACACATGACGATCAGGATGATATTACGCCGCGCCAGGACTCCCCAGGAGCCGATGAAAAAGAGCGCAATCGCGAGGGCCAGGTATTGTTGCAGAGGCGTCATTGATTTTTCTCCTTCATTGCCAGGATCACGGCGCCGACTATGGCTACCAGCAGCGCCAGGGAGACCAGCTCGAAGGGGAAAGCATATTCGTTGAAAAGCAGCGAGGCGATCGCATCATCCGAAGGGTTTTGGGCATCCTCGGTGGCGTTATAGGTAGCCGTGGCCATGACCACCATCAGGGCGATTCCGGCTACCGCGCAGATCGGCACGGCAACCCAGGCCTGTTTGTGGAAGAAAAGCCTCAGGTCGCCGGTGCGGTGTCCGGTGAGCATGATGGCAAAGATGACGAGGACCGAGATGGCGCCCACATAGATCAGGACCTGCGCGGCCGCGACCAGCTCGGCATGCAGCAGAATAAATATGCCGGCAACGCCGAGGAAACAGCCGATCATCGACAGGGCGCTGTAGATCAGGTTTCTGAAAAGGACGACGCAGAAAGCCGAAGCCAGAATCATTATCGATAACAATATGAAAGCTGTCTGCTGGAATTCCGGCATCAGTCTTTCACCACGGATATTATTGTGTCCACGGTTGCTTCCGGCGCGGCTTCCTCCGCTGCTATTGCCAAGTTCGCGGGCGCTTCCATCGCGGCTTCCTTCGCGTTCGCTGCTTCGGCCAGGGGTTTTTTTGCCGGTTTTGCCGTCCGGTCCCGCTCGCCCCAGCCGCCCGGGTCAAGGTCGGCGCCGCGGGCCCGCTCCAGCAGGTTGCAATGCAGGTCACTGTGCTCGTGGGACGCCAGTTCGAAGGTTGGGGTAGTCGCCAGGGCATCCTGCGGGCAGACTTCCACGCAGTCGGCGCAGAAGATACAGCGCGATGTGTCGAGATGCCAGTTGGTAAGCTCCCTTTCCCGGAGGAAGAGGGCTCCGGTCGGGCAGATATTGGCGCAGCGGCCACAGGAAACACAGTCGGTGTCGTTCAGGGAACTGTCGAAAGCGGGGGTGGCGATGGTATCTGCTCCCCGATACGCGAATTCGTAGACGCCGGAACCGGTTATATATTTGCAGACCCGGACGCAGCGCCCGCAGTTGATGCAACGGTTGGGATCACGCTGGACGAAGGAATGCGTGGTGTCACGCCCGTAAATGTGTTGTTCACCGGTGAAGCGGTTGCCGTTCTCCCTGTCGAGGCCATGGTTGATGCTGTAGCGGCGCAGCTTGCAGGTTTCAACTCCTTCGCAGATACACTGGAGGCAGCGTCGGCCCTCGGTTTTTACCGCCTGCTCGGGAAAGCCCAGCTCTACCTCGCGGAAGTTGTCCTTGCGTTCCGCCGCCGCCACGTTGTTAACCAGCTGGCGCTCCATTTTCTCCGGGCGCCAGGCGGGTATGGCGATCATCGGCGGCCTTTCGAACTCGGGAAGGCCGGCCTCATATTCAGCCAGATCTCCGCCTCGTAAAAACACGTCCATCGCACGGGCGGCTTTCTTGCCGGCATTGATGGCCTGCACTACCGTGGCCGCGCCGGTGACCGCGTCGCCGCCGGCGAAGATTTCGGGCCGGCTGGTCTGGTAAGTCTGCGGGTTGACCTCTATCGTCTGCCAGCGGCTGCAACTGACGCCGGTATCTTCTTCCAGGAATCCGCATTCATCGCTGCCGTCGGCCTGTGTATAGGTCAGCTTCGGCTTCTGGCCGATGGCGGGGATTATCGTGTCCAGTTCCATCAGGTATTCCGAGCCGGGCACCGGCTCCGGCCGGCGGCGGCCGCTCTCGTCGGGTTCGCCCAGCTCCATCTTCTGCAGGACGAGGCCCTTGACCCGGCCGTTCTCGGCCGCTACCTTCACCGGGGCGGCCAGGAAGAGAAAATTCACCCCTTCTTCCCGGGCGTCGCGAACCTCGATCTCGTGGGCGGGCATCTCTTTCTCGGTGCGGCGGTAGATGACCGTGACCTCTTTGGCGCCCTGGCGGATCGATACGCGCGCCGCGTCCATGGCGGAGAAACCGCCGCCGATGACGGCGACCCGGTCGCGTATGTCGGGCTGGTTGCCCAGGGCCACTTCGCGCAGGTAATCAACCACGGGGATGACCCCCGGCGTATCCTCGTTTTCGACACGCATCGCCATGGACTCGTGGGCGCCGATTCCCAGGTAGATGGCATCGTAGCCTTGTTCCCCGAGGAGACCGTCGATACTGCAGTCAGGTCCCAGGCATTGTTTTGTCTTCAGGACCACGCCCATGTCCCAGAGGGGCTGCAGTTCGGCGTCGAGCACCCGTTTGGGAAGACGGTACTCGGGGATGCCGTAGCGCAGCATCCCTCCCGGCTCCGGCAACGCTTCCAGGATGGTGACCGCGTGGCCCTTGAGCGCCAGGTAGTAGGCGTTGGCGAGCCCCGCCGGTCCGGCGCCGATGACGACGACCTTCTTGCCGGTCGACGGTTCGGGCTGCTCGGGACGAAAACCTTTTTCGATGGCGATGTCGCCGACGAAACGGTGCGAGAGCCTGATGGAAACAGGCTCCTCCACCTCGGAGCGACGGCACTGGGACTCGCAGGGGTGCGGACAGATGCGCCCGACAACTGCCGGGAACGGCAGGTTCTGTTTGAGCACCCGCTGGGCCTCATCGTAGTCGCCATCGGTGATCAGGCCGATGAAACCAGGCGCGTCAACCCCTGTCGGGCAGCCGTACTTGCAGGGTGGAAGGCAGTAGGCGTTATGGTCGGAAAGTAAAAGTTCCAGGTAGGTTTTGCGCAAGCGCGTGAGCTGCTCCGACTCGGTGGTTACCCGCATGCCCTCGCGGACGAAGGTGGCGCAGGACGGCAGCGGCCGTTCCTCGCCCGCGACCTCGACGACACATACCCGGCAGCCGCCATGGGGCTCCAGCTCCTTGAGATGACAGAGGTAGGGAATCTTGATCTTCACCGATTTGGCGGCCTCGAGGATGGTGTCCCCCTCGCGTGCCTGGACTTCCTGCCCGTTGATCGAGATGGTTAGGAGCGACCCCCGCTCAGCCCGGACCGGCGGCAATGTTTCGATGTGTTCCCTCATATGGTCGCCCCCTTTTCCGCGGAGCAGAATTTATCCTTGCCCAAATGGTCCAGGAAGTCCTGACGGAAAAATTTTAGTCCGGTCAGCAGCGGACGCACCGAGCCGCGGCCCAGGCCGCAGAGTGCCCCGTCGGCGATATCCGCGGCGAGCTCCGCCGCCAGGTCAAGGTCGCTCTCGGAGCTTCTGCCGGAGATGACCCGATCGACGATGTCCAGCAGACGCCAGGTTCCCAAACGGCAGGGAACGCATTTGCCGCAGGACTGGGCGGCGGAAAAAGCCAGGCACTCACGTACGACCTCGACGATGCATTCGTAGCTGCCGAGTATGCGGATAACGCCGGAACTGATGTCGCCGGCGGTCTCGGCGATTGATTCATAATCCATAGGGATGTCAAATAGTCCGGGCGAGAGGAAGCCGCCGCCGCTGGAGCCGACCAGCGCCGCCCGCGCCTCGCCGGTGAAACCGCCTGCCGCCTCGGCCAGTTTCTTCAGCGTGATGTCGAGGGGAGCCTCGTAGAGGCCGGGCCTGGCGACACCGCTGATCAGGTTGAAAAGCCGGGTGCCCGGTGCATGCGCGGCGCCGATCTTCTGAAACTCCCGGGCTCCGTTGTTGATGATCCAGGGCATGGTCGACAGGGTCTCGACATTCTCGACGATCGTCGGCATGCCGTGCAGGCCACGCTCTGCCGGATACGGGGGCCGCACCCGCGGCATCGGGCGCCCTCCCTCGAGGGTGGTCAGCACCGCGGTCTCCTCGCCGCCGGCATAAGCTTCCGGCACAGCCCGCACCTTGATGGAGAAGGAAAAATCGGTGCCGGGCAGATCGCCACCCAGGAAGCCTTTCTCTTCGGCCTGCATCACCGCTATCTGCACATGCTCCAGCGCCAGCCGGTTACTGATGCTGGCGTAGATGATTCCCTGGGTAGCGCCGACGGCGTAACCGGCGATGATCATGCCCTCGATCACGCTGTGGGGATTGTTCTCGAGAATGGAGCGGTCCTTGGCCGAATCAAGATCGCCTTCGGCGGCGTTGCAGATGATGTACTTCTGGGGAGCCTCGGTTTCCCCGGCGATCTGCCATTTTCTGCCTGCGGAAAAACCGGCGCCACCGCGGCCGCGCAGTCCGCTGACCGCCATCTCGTCGACGACCTCGTCAGGGCTCATCTCGGTAAGGGCGCGGGTGGTGGCCTTATAGCCGCCCGCGCCGGCATAATCATCAATGCTTTCCGGGTCGATAAGGCCGTGGTTGGCCAGCAGGATGGCCGGGCTGCCCGGTACGACGGAGGCCGCTGTCTCCGGCAGCTCCGCTAAGATTTCTTCGGGACCGGGCGCCCCCGGGCGCAGCTGGTCATAAAAAGTCGCGACGCCGAAGGCCTGCGCCAGCCAGACGCCGTTGCGGCTGGCGGTCTTGGCCAGCACCAGCGGCGAAAGAGCGGTCGAATCGAGAAGCGAGCTGGCCAGGCAGCCGTCCCGGTCGGGAGCCGGCAGCGGGTCAGCCTTCTCCGGCCAGAACTCCAGTCCCAGCGGCTTCTCGCCCTGGCTGAAGTACGAAAGCATCGGCCCGGCGCCGGCGTCCAGGCTCCAGACTTTGTCCGGCTGCCTGTTCTCATAGATTATCCTGATGGCTACCGACGGGCAGATCTGTTCGCAGAAAGTGCAGGAGATGCAGCGGGGATCGACCGCGTCCGGCTTCAGCCGCAGGCGCAGGAGGCCACGGGAGCGCTCCGGCAGCTGGCGGCGCACCTCGGGATACTGGATCGTCACCTTCTTGGTAAGAAGGTGACCGATCGTCGCCTGCAATCCTTTTAACAATCCAAGCATCTAGTCTGACCCCGTCATGAGCGGATACCGCCCTTGCCTGTACCGGAGATCACCGTGGTCATCTTCCTGGTTGCCAGAAGCCTCAACCGGTTGCGTAGCAACACTTTCCTGATGACGCTGGGGAAGAGGATGATGAACAGGGCTATCGACGACCAGCTGAAGATCGCCGTCGGCAAGAAAAAATTCTCGGGCCAGAGCAGGATGAAACCACTGGTAACCGCCACATTGAGCAGGCTCAACGGGATCAGCACTTTCCAGGCAAAGGACATCAGCTGGTCGATCTGCAGCCGTGGGAATGTGGAGAAAAACCAGATTATGACCAGCGTAATGATACCGACCTTGACGGCAAGCCAGAGCGGGCTGTTGAAGAGCGGGCCACGCCATCCCCCGAGAAAGAGCGTCGAACCGGCCATGGCCCAGACGGTGACGTTGCCCCACTCGATGAGGGCGGCGAAGAAGGCGAAGCGCATGCCGCCATATTCCGTATTGTAGCCGCTGACCAGCTCTGACTCCGCTTCCGGCAGATCGAAAGGCGTCCGGTTGAGCTCGGCGACGCCGGCAATGATATAGATGATGAAGGCCAGTGGTTGCACGACGCCGAACCAGACCGTTTCCTGCGCCCCGACAATCATGTTCAGGCTGAGGGACCCGGTGAGCAGCGCCACCAGGACGATGTTCAGGATCAGCGGTATCTCATAGGAGATCATCTGCGCCGCCGCCCTGAGCCCGCCCACCAGCGAATATTTGTTGTTGGAAGCCCAGCCGGCGATCAGTATGCCCAGGACGCTGAATGCGCCCACCGCCACCAGATAGATGAGCCCGATGTTCAGGTTGGCGATGGTGTAGTTATCGCTGAAAGGAATTACCACCTGTGTGAGCATTGGTGTGATCAGGGCCACCGCCGGCGCTATCAGGAACAGATACTTATGGGCCTGGGATGGCGTGACGTCTTCCTTGACGAACAGCTTGAGGCCGTCGGCGAAGGGCTGCAAGAGCCCCTGGGGCCCGACCCGGTTGGGGCCCAGACGGTCGCACATGAAACCCCAGACCCGGCGCATCAGGAAGGGGAAGACCACGGCGCTGGCAGCGATAACCGCCAGGGCGAGCAGGAAACCCGGCAGGAAGCTGGTCAGGAAATCAGTGACGCCGCTCAACGGTCGACACCTCCCATGAGCAGGTCCAGGCTGCCGACGATGGCCACCAGGTCGGCGATCTTGTTGCCGGCTGTCAGCTTGGGAATCATCGAAATGGCCGAGAAGGTGGGGTCGCGCAGCTTCAGCCGCCAGGGCCGAAGGCCGCCGTTGGAAACCAGGTAGACGCCGTATTCGCCCCGGGGGCTCTCGACGGCCCGGTAGATGTCGCCGGCGGGGGGCCTGAGCATCGGCGGCAGTTTCAGGTTCACCGGGCCGTCGCAGATGGCGTCCAGCGCCTGCTCCACTATCTTCACCGACTCGCGCATCTCCTCGATGCGGCATTTGTAGCGGTCGAAACAGTCGCCGTGTTGTCCCAGCGGCACCTTGAAATCGAATTCGGGATAGACAGAGTAGCCGACCTCCCGCCGCAGGTCCCAGTCAACGCCGGAGGCGCGTGCATTGGGGCCGGAAAGCCCGTAGTCCAGAGCTTCGTAAGGCTTGATGATACCCATCCCCAGAGTGCGGGAAATGAAGATCTCGTTATCGGTTATCAGCTGCTCGTAATCATCAATTTTAGCGGGGTATTCCTTAAGGAACTTGCGGCAGCCGGCCTCGAAGTCCTCGGGCAGGTCCCAGCGGACGCCGCCGACCCGCATATAGTTGTACATCATGCGCTGGCCGGTGACCATCTCCAGCAGGTCCATGACGTCCTCGCGGTCGCGGAAGACCCAGAAGAATGGGGTTACCGCCCCCAGGTTGAGCATGAAGTCGCCGATGGCGACCTCGTGGCTGATGATGCGGTTGAGCTCACTGACAATGACCCGGATATATTCGGCGCGTTTGGGCACCTCGATATTCATCAGGGCTTCGATGCTGCGTACGTAGGACCATTCCATAAAGGAACCGGAAAGGTAGTCCAGACGGCTGAGCATCGCCAGGTACTGCAGGTAGGTGCGGTTCTCGGCCAGCTTCTCGAAACCCCGGTGCAGGTAGCCGAGCACCGGCTCGACACTGACGGCCAGCTCGCCGTCCAGGTGCAGCACCAGCCGCAGCACTCCATGGGTCGAGGGATGCTGCGGTCCCATGTTGAGGACCATCTCCTCGAGGTGGAAGCTCGGTTTCCCCGGGCCCGTGAGTTCGTCGGTAACGCTCATGACCTGTCCCTGCGGTCTGTTTCTCCGGGCAGGCGCCTGGGCTTCTCGATGTTTTCCCAACGCCACTCGGTACGCCGCACGCGGTGAGGCCAGGCGTCCTTTTTCATCGGGTGGGTATCGTAATCCTCACGGGTGAGTATGCGGCGCAGGTCGGGATGCCCCAGGAACCTGATGCCGAAGAAATCGTAGGCTTCCCGCTCGTGCCAGTTGGCGCCGCTCCAGATATAGGTTACCGAAGGCACTTCCGGTTTTTCGCGATCGAGCCGGACGCGCAACCGGATCGGCACCGAGTGGTCCAGGGAGCGCAGCAGATAGAGCGTCTCCATCCAGTCGACATAGTCGACCCCGATAATGGAGATGATGTACTTGCAGGACAGCTTTTCGTCGTCGCGAAGCCGCAGGGCGGCCTCGGGCAGATCATCCCCCCGGACATCTATGACCAGGTGCCAGTCGGAAATGGTTAGATCGCGCGCTATCTTGCCAAGCAGGTCTCTGGCATGCTCCAGCGCTTGCTGTGAAGTCAGCTTACCGGAATCCGGGGTCAACTCTTGTCGCTCCCGGGCTTCATCCTGACATAGTCGGCCAACGGGCCCGTGGCCAGCTTTTTCGCCTTGCCGACCTGGGTGTCCTGGCGGATCTTCTGCTGCAGTTGCTGCATGCCATAGATCAGGGCTTCGGGCCGGGGAGGGCAACCGGGGATATAAACATCCACCGGGATCAGCAGGTCGACCCCCTGGACCACGTTGTAGGAATCCCAGAACATGCCGCCGCTGATGGCGCAGGCGCCCATGGCGACCACCCAGCGCGGCTCGGACATCTGGTGGTGGAGGTGCCGCATGATCGGCGCCATCTTGTCGGTGACGGTGCCGGAGACGATCATGACGTCAGCCTGCCGGGGCGAGGCGCGAAAGACTTCCATGCCGAAACGCGCCATGTCGTGGCGCGGCATGGTCGAAGCCATCATCTCGATGGCGCAGCAGGCCAGACCGTAGGTGAAGGGCCAGAGCGAGTTTGACCGGGCCCAGTTGAACAGCCGGTCGGTCGTGGTGGTCAGGATGTTGGGGTGCTCGAATTTCTCGATCAGCGACATGTCAGACCCATTCCAGGGCGCCCTTGCCCCAGGCGTATATGAGGCCAACCAGCAGCACGGCGAAGAAGATCATCATTTCCACGAAGCCGGTGCCGCCCAGCGTCCGAAAGACCAGGGCCCAGGGGAAGAGGAAAACCGCTTCCACGTCAAAGATGACGAAGAGCAGGGCGAAGATGTAATACCTGACGGCGAAGGGGGCCCGGCTGTCGCCGACCGGCGGTATGCCGCACTCGTAGGGGGTGAGTTTTTCCGGATAGATATGGCGTCTCTGTACGAGCCGCGAAACGCCCAGTATTCCCACGACGAAAACGATGTCCAGGAGGCTCATCGCTACCACGGCCAGGTAGCTGTATGTGTAATCAGAAGTCAACAGCTGCCCCGTTTCGATGAGCAGTTCTTGACCCGGCTGCGATCAGGCCCAAGCGTCCCCCTTGACAACTTTGACTTGACATGACAATGGGAGCCTGATGTAACCCGTATCCGCTACGGGCACCCTCGCGTTTGATGGCTTGAGTGGCTCCCAAAAGATGCAAACTGTGATCTGGGAATTTCGGGGTAACTATATTGGATGGCAGGCGGAAATACAAACCCCTTCAGGGACGCAAAAAGGGTGTTAGATGATGTTTTTCGAAGGGTTTAACGAGGCCGCGGCTGGACGTCCCTCTTCTCGTCCCGCATTACGCGGTTTTGTGTCTACTGCCCGCTGCCCAGGTTGAGAAACTGGGAGATTACGCCCAGGGCGTTGATCAGAAAATGGCCGCCGATCGACGACCAGATAGAGCCGGTTCTGTGCACCAGGTAAGCCAGGCCGAAGCCCAGCACGAAGATGGGCGGGAACAGCCTGGGGTCGAAGTGCGCGACCATGAAGACGGTGGCGGAAAGGGAGCCTCCCGCCAGAAAGCCAAACTGCTGTTCGAGGGCGCGGTGGACAAATCCCCGGAAAAACAGCTCTTCCACCACCGGCGTGATCAGGGCGACGATTACGAATGTAAGCACGAGGGCGGCGGCGGAAGTGCCGAAAAGCGAGGTGACCTGTTGTGACGGCACGTCGCTGGGCAGATTGCCCTCCCCAAAAAGCCTGAGGATCAGCAGGTTATAAATGACCTCAAAGGACAAGGTGATGACCAGAACCACGACGAGCAAACCGAGGGCGCGCCAGAATCGTGTGCGCCGGAAGCCCATAATGCGCGCGTTGACCGGGTAACCGCGGATTTTCAAATATATCAGGGTTACGCCCAGGACGATCGCCCACTGCAGGAAGGTGAGCGCGATGTTAACGGCGACGGAATCGCCCAGCGTCGAGGCGTCAAAATCGGGCAAGTACGCTGAAACCAGCCCGAGGGCAAGCTGAATGATGACAACCGTGAGAACGAAGGTAAGTATGATCAGGGCGATGACGATCAGGACATCACGCCATCCCCAGGGAACGGTGTCAGGCATCGGTACGCCGCCGGATCGCCGCTGATCTTCCGGCCCTGTCAGCAGGTCGTAACCGGAATGTTCCTGATCTTCCGGCCCTGTCAGCAGGTCGTAACCGGAATGTTCCTGACCTTCCGGCACGATAAGTGGTCCACCGTCGGCAGCGGACATATTGGGAAACTGTTCGTCCAATTACTGCTTTTCTGCCTTTCCCATGAACGCCTTGATCAGGTCGATCGGCACCGGGAAGATGGTAGTGGAATTGTGCTCCGAGGCTACTTCAACAAGAGTCTGCAAGTAACGCAACTGAAGTGCCACCGGCTCGGCGGCGATGACGTTGGCCGCCAATGCCAGCTTCTCCGAAGCCTGGAACTCGCCCTCGGCGGCGATGATCTTGGCCCGCCGCTCGCGTTCCGCCTCGGCCTGCCGCGCCATGGCCCGTTGCATTGTCTGCGGGATCTCCACGTCCTTGATCTCGACCGCGACCACCTTGATGCCCCAGGGAGAGGTCTGCTCGTCGATGATCTGCTGCAGCCGCTGGTTGATCTTGTCGCGCTCGGCCAGCAGGTGGTCCAGATCCGACTGGCCCAGGGTACTCCTCAGGGTCGTCTGCGCGATCTGTGACGTCGCCACGATGAAATCCTCCACCTCGACGATGGCTTTTTGCGGCTCCATCACCCGGAAGTAAACCACGGCATTGACCTTGGCCGGCACGTTATCCCTGGTGATGACCTCCTGTGGCGGCACGCTCATGGTGACTATGCGCTGGTCTACTTTGACCATACGGTCGACAAATGGTATCAACAGAAACAGGCCCGGCCCCTTGGTGGCGATCAGCCGGCCCAGACGGAAAATAACGCCGCGTTCATACTCCCGGGCGATGCGGATAGACGACATCAGCACCAGGATGAAGAAAAAAACGAGAATGGCGATGAGGATTGCGACTACGGTCATTTTGGCCTCCAGTATTTGGTTATTCCGGCTTGATGACCTTGAGCATCAGGCCCCGTACATCCACTACTTCCACTTCTACCCCTTTTTCAATAGTTACACCTTCGGGGGCTTCGGCGCTCCAGATCTCACCCCGGACGAAGATCTGGCCCAGCGGATCCAGTTGGCTGCGGGTGTAACCTACTTCGCCAATCATTGCCTTCTGGCCGGTGCGCACCGGCAGCCGACGCGCCTTCATCACCTTTCCGGCGATGAGGACAAAAAAGGCCAGGACCAGCAACGCCAGGGCGATGTTCACCGGCAACGACACCCGTAAAAACGGCGCCGAGGAGTCAAAAAGGAAAAAAGAGCCCAGGATCAGGCCGGCGACCCCGCCGACGCTGAGCGCCCCGTGGCTCGGCAGGTAGAGTTCCATGGCCAGCATGACCATGCCGGCGACGATCAGCACCAGCCCCGTGAAGTTTACCGGAAGCATATACATGGCATAGAGGGAAAGCACCAGGGCGATGGTGCCGCTGACGCCGCCAAAACCGATGCCCGGGTGGACGAACTCGTAGACGATCGCTATCAGTCCGTAGATGAAGAGCAGGTAGGCGATGTTGGGGTTGAGTATCAGGTGGAGGAAGTTTTCCTGCAGGTCCATGCCGGCCTCGCTGACCCTGGCCCCATCGGTCTCAAGGGTGACGCCCTTGGCCTTGGTGGTATAGCCATCCACCTGCGACAGCAGCGAGTCCAGCGAGTCGGCCTTGATTTCGATAACCTGTTTCTCCAGGGCTTCGTCCGCCGTCAGCGATACGGACTGGCGCACGGCCAGCTCGGCCCAGTTGGCGTTGCGGTCGTTGGTCTCGGCCAGCGATCGGATATAGGCGGCGGAATCGTTGGTGATCTTGATGCCCTCCTCGGTGGAGGGCTCGGCGCCGATGGCCACCGGGTGAGCTGCCCCCAGGTTGGTGCCGGACGCCATGGCGGCCAGGTCGGAAGCAGTGACGATAAAGGTGCCGGCGGAAGCGGCCCGTGAGCCGGAGGGAGCAACCCAGGCGATCACTGGCAGCGGTGAGCCCGCCATCTTTTTGATGATGTCGCGCATCGACTGGTCGAGCCCGCCGGGCGTGTCGAGGCGGAGCACTACTGTACCGGCTCCATCCCGCTCGGCATCGCCGATACTGCGGGTGACAAAGTCGGCCATCACCGGATCGATGACCCCCTCTACCGGAATGACGCGAACACCGCCGCCGGCATCCGCCGCGCCCGCGGGCCTGCCGGAAAAGGAAGCCATGATCAGGGCTGCAATAACCAGTGCGATGATGCCGGTTATCAGACCGAAGCGCCGACGCCGCTGTGCCTTTCCGGCTTTCCTGGACCCGCGGCGGTTTTGTCTCGAACCGCTCGAATTCAGCATGGTGCTGTCCAGCCCGGCTCTTTGCCGCGCATGGCCGTTCTGACGTCTGCCATGGTTACCGCCGCGCCGCGTCATCAGGCGTTCCTGAATTTAAACAGCCGGAGACCGACCAGGAAACAGATGCAGCCATAGGCGAACAAAACCCCCGCTTGTGGCAGAATGTCCGTCAGTGTCTTGCCATTGATAATGAGCGCATTCATACCATCGAGAGCCCAGGCGTTAATGGTCAGGTGGCCCAGTTTCTGCATGAAATCCGGTTCGATCGCCAGGGGCCACCAGCTGCCTCCCAGGGCGGACATCAGTATGATTATCAGGGTGCCCAGGGAAGTAGCCTGGCGACGGGTCTTGACCACGCTGGCCAGGAGGATGCCGAAGGCCGTGGCGGTGAAGGCGGTCACGAAGATCATCAGGATCAGTCCCGGGATCGAGTTGCCCAGGTGCATGCCGAAAACAAAGTGGCCTACCCCGAAGAGGATCGTCATCTGCACGAGCGCTATCAAAAACTGCGCCACCAGCTTTCCGCCCAGGATCGATGTCTTGGCAACCGGCGCCACCAGCAGCCGGCCCAGGGTCCCCTTGTCTCTTTCCTCCAGTAGCCCTTCGGCGCCCAGCATGACCCCGAAGAGCAGGAACATCACCGAGTAGCCCGGCGCCTGGGTGTCGAACATGTTAATGTCCGCCGTCGTGCCGGCGTTGCTGATCTCCACCGCTACCGGCGGGTTGCCGGTCATCTGGTTCGCCGCGGCCAGGGCGGCGTCGCTGGCGACAGTGACCGGTTCAGCCTCCGGCGCGAACTTGATCACCTCGCTGACCGACACCCTTACCGAGGTCACCATGCCCGATAGCCGGCTGGCGGCGCCGTCGATCATGCCCAGCATGAAGGGACGGTTGATGTTGTCGGTGGGGTCCACATAGACCTGTAGGCTGGTGTCCGACCCGGTCAGGATCTGAGAGGAAAAATCGGCGGGGATGACCAGGCTGGTCTTGTATTTTTTATCGCCGACAGCCAGGGACTGACATTCCGCCTCGGTGCCCTCGACCACATCGAGCCCCTCGGCCGTGTCGAGGCCGTCTATCAGCTGTTTGCCGATCGCCCCCTGGTCCAGGTTGACCGCCAGAAGCTTTGATTTCAGTTCGCCGTTGAACGCCGGCCCCAGGGCGAAGGAGGCGACCATGATAATCGCCAGCGGCGTCAGCAGCAGCACTATCCATGAACCCCGGTCCTTGCCCATCACCAGAAGGTCCTTGAGCGTTATCTGCCAGAGCCTTTTCAGCTGCCTCATTGTCCTGACTTCCTGCTTGATGTGCGCCAGGCCGACTGCTTCATTACCCTGTCTCCCTGCTTGAAGTGCTCCAGACCGACTGCTTCATTCCCGCAGTTCCTTGCCGGTCAGGTGGATGAAGAGCTTCTCCAGGTTCGGTGTATAAATTTCCAGATGGTCAACCGTGCAGCCCGTGTCTTCCAGCACTTTCAGTACCGGCGGCAGGGAATGGGCGCTGTTCTTGGAAGAGATGAGCAGCTTGCCGTCCTGGTGATTGATGGATGTGACTCCGTTCTGCCCGGCAATGGCTTCTTCCAGACCCGCATGGCAGCCCGGCGGCGCGATTTTCAGTTCGATGACCCCGCCTTCACCGAGAACGCTGAGCAGTTCATGGAGCGTGCCGCTGGCCACCATCTTCCCCTTGTCCATGATGGCGATGTAATCGCAGAGTGTCTCGACCTCCTCCATGTAATGGGAGGTGTAGAGGATGGTGGTGCCGGAGTCGCGGATTTTAAAGATGGTTTCGAAGATGTGCTCCCGCGACTGCGGGTCGACGCCTACGGTGGGTTCGTCCAGCAGCAGGAACCGGGGGTGGTGCAGGAGCCCGGCCGCCATGTTGATGCGCCGCTTCATACCCCCGGAAAACTGCTCGACGCGGCTGTCGCGGCGGTCCCAGAGCTCGACCAGTTCCAGCAGCTCCTGACAGCGCTTGTCCAGGTTTTCGCCGCCCATGTCGTACATCTTCCCGTAAAATTTGAGGTTCTGGAGGGCGGTCAGCGTCGGGTAGAGGGCGATGTCCTGCGGAACCACGCCGATTATGTTTCTGACTTTCTCTGCTTGATGCGTGACGCTGAGGCCGTCGATGACCGCGTCGCCCGAGCTGGGCGGCAGGTATGTGGAGAGCATGGAGATGGTGGTGGACTTGCCGGCGCCGTTGGGCCCGAGGAAGCCGAAGATCTGGCCTTCGTCGATTGTGAAGCTCACGCCGTCGACGGCGGTAAGCTCATCATACTTTTTGACCAGGTTGTCGGCGGTTACCAGCGGCAAGCGGCTCTCTCCTCCGTCCCTGAAATGACAAGAACAACTGTAATAACTAAATCATTTCGCGGGAAGGTTCGCCACCCCGCGGCTGAATTTGATTGACGGCCGACCGTTGCCCCTGCAGGCAACTCACCGCCGGTTTGCGGCGTCTTTGCTTTGCTTTAAATGATGGTAAAGCGCGCGACGTCCGGCGCTTTCAGATATTCCCATTGGCCATTGACTCCCGCGTGCCTGGCGCCCAACTCGATGTGCAGCATGGCGACGCCGCAATCGAGTCTCTTGGAGACGCCATGCGTGTCCCTCGAGCGGTCGACAGTTATGGTGATGCTGTTCTCTGACAGAAGAAAGCGCCAGGGCTGGCGGTTTGCCGCCGAAGGGGCGAGCCGCGCCGCATCCAGCGCATCTTTCATCCAGAGGGGGCACACCTGGTCTTTCAGGCCGCTACAGAGCTCATCAAGGGGTTCGCGGGTATGGTGCCTGACCAGGGCCTGCATTATTTTGTCGTCGCGAGACGGTTCATCGGTGCGATAGCCGAGAGGGCTGATAGCCAGGACTTTTTCGTGGTCGGCGATCTTTATGTCTTCGGCAACGGCCTCCGAGTGAAATGTGGCGGCGACCCAGCAGGTGGACAAACCCAGGGCAACCGCTTCGAGGACTATGCTCTCGCCAAGCCAGCCAGCCTTCTCAAACATGTTCGGGTCCCGCGTGTCTCCAATAAAGGCGGCATAGGCGGGCGCGCCCGTGACTTTGCCGTACGAGGCGATGAAGCCGCGAAAGACACCCTCTATATCTTCAGAGACGATTTTCGCCCGCGCCCCTGGTCCTGAGAGTCTGGCGCAGAATTCCCGCAGGCGGTAGAGCTTTTCCGCCTCGACCGGGATTTCCTGATAGGTGCGCCAGGAATGGCGCTTATGCAAAGCCTCGTACCATCTATCAACAGGCAATTCCATGTCAGGTGATTTCGATCCGCCAGTCGTGCACAGTCTGCCCGGGCCGCAGTTCCATGAAGAACTCGCCCGACTTGGTCTCGCCGGGGTTGGCGCCCACCGTCTTGTAGTCGTCCTCCTGGTCGCCGCCACGCTCGTAGAGGTAGGCGTGGAAGTTGATGTCGGCCTCACCGCTGCTATCGCCGTCGTTATGTATGGTGTATTTAAACAGCGCCCCGTGTTTCGGCGACTCGACGATCTGCATGCTCGAATCGTCGAGAACGAAGTGGGGGCCGGTCTTAAGCAGCGGGAAGGCCAGCGCCAGCACGGCGATAAAAAGACCGATCGCCGCTATCCGCCAAAATGTGAGGCTATTCCAGATCATCTTTATGAACCGGGATCGTCAGACATGGAGTCGGGTCTACGCCTCGATCTCCTCGAAGTGCGACAGCGCCTTGAACTCGGCGAAGCGGTCGAGGATCTCCTGCATTTCAAGGGTTTTCATCCGCTCGAGGCTGAAATCCTCCACGTTGAAGCTGGCCAGCGTCGAGCCGAAGATGATGGCCTGCCGGATGACCCCCTCGCTGATCTCCTCCTGGGTGGAAAGATAGCCCATGAAGCCGCCGGCGAAGGTGTCACCGGCGCCGGTGGGATCGAATACTTCCTCCAGCGGATAAGCCGGCGCCGAGAAGACCGAGCTGCCGTGGAACATCAGCACGCCGAACTCGCCGCGCTTGACCACCAGGGTGGTCGGGCCCCATTCGAGGATCTGCCGCGCCGCTTTCACCAGGCTGGGCTCGCGGGCCAGCTCGCGGGTCTCGGCATCATTTACTATTAGTATGTCAACTGACTTCAGCGTCTCACGGAGCTGGTCGTAGGCGCCCTCGATCCAGAAGTTCATGGTGTCGCAGGCGATGATCCGCGGTGAGGTCGCCTGCTTCGCCACCTGCAGCTGCAGCTCTGGCTGGATGTTGGCCAGGAAGACGAAGTCGCTGTCCTTGAAGGCGTCAGGAATCTTGGGCGCGAAGGTCTCGAAGACGTTGAGCTGAGTGTCCAGGGTATGCGCCTCGTTGAGGTCGTAGTCATAGTGGCCCTTCCAGCGAAAGGTGTTGCCGTGGGCACGTTCCAGACCGCCCAAATCTATGTTACGGCTCGCCAGCAGATCGACATGCTCCTGCGGGAAATCCTCGCCGATGACACCGACCAGGCGTACCCGGTTGAAGAAGCTGGCCGCGTAGGAAAAATAAACCGCCGCGCCGCCGAGCGCGTCATCAACCGTGCCAAAAGGGGTCTCGACCGAATCGAGGGCGACGGAACCTACAACAAGAATTGACACACTGCCTCCTTTGAGGGGACCTTGCTGAATTTTAGAAACTTACGCCCCGACCTCTTTTGAGGGACGTTGCTCAACTTTAGAAATATATGCCTCGGGTTTTCCTGATCTAGCTCACATACTTCCCGATAATGTCCTTCAGCTTGATCTTCGTCTCCTCGGGGATGGCCTCCGGCGCCGTCATTATCCCATATTCCATGGCGCTGGCGCAGGCGCAGGTACGCTCCTCGCCGATGCGCGGTATAACCGTCGCCACGATCTTCTTGGCCGTCGCCACGTTGTTGTTGACCGTCTCGATCACCTGCTGGATAGTGACATCCTCCTCGCCTTCGTACCAGCAGTCATAATCGGTGGCAAGGGCCATGGTGGCGTAACAGATCTCGGCCTCGCGGGCGAGCTTGGCTTCCTGCAGGTTGGTCATGCCGATGACATCCACGCCCCAGCTACGGTAGACCAGCGATTCGGCCCTGGTCGAGAACTGTGGCCCCTCCATGCAGATATAAGTGCCGCCTTCGTGGATGGTGGCGCCGGCGTCCCGCCCGGCCTGGGCCAGCAACGCCGAAAGCCCGCCGCAGACTGGATCGGCAAAGGAGATGTGAGCCACGCAGCCTTCGCCGAAAAAGGTCGAACGCCGTTGCCTGGTGCGGTCGAAGAACTGGTCGGGGATGACGATGTCCCCCGGCTTGATTTCCTCCTTCATGCTGCCCACGGCGCTGGCGGAGATTATCCACTCGACGCCCAGCTGCTTCATCGCCAGGATGTTGGCCTGGAACGGCAGATCGCTGGGCATGATCCTGTGCCCCTTGCCGTGGCGCGGCAGGAAGCAGACCTCGCGGCCGGCCAGCTCACCGATGGTGACGGCATCGCTGGGGCTGCCGAATGGCGTTGATACAAGCTCTTCACGGGGATTTTCCAGCAGCTCGTAAAAGCCCGAGCCGCCGATGACCCCAATTCTTCCTCCGGCCATGAGTTCTCCTTCAAAATGGGTTGCCGGAACAATCATGAAGTATATAACAGCTTCAGTTTCGGGACACCTCGGCGGAATTCTGAGAGCCCGTCATAAACTCGAGTGTTCGGGCAAGCGGGCAGCAGATCGCAGGCGTCAACACCCCGGAATCGCTAGTTGATCTTCTGCAACTCCACTTCGAACACGAGCGTGGCGTTGGGTGGAATGACCCCGCCGGCTCCTCGCGTACCGTATCCCAGTTCAGGCGGAATAGTCAGCTTGCGTTTCCCGCCGACCATCATACCGGCTACCCCCTGGTCCCACCCGGGAATAACCTCTCCCGCGCCCAGGGTGAACGCGAACGGCTGATTCCTGTCCTTGGACGAATCAAACTTCGTCCCATCCGTCAGCCAACCCGTGTAGTCAACGGTCACGCGGTCACCTTTCTTGGCCACCGTACCCGCGCCAACGATCTCATCTTCGATCTTCAACTTGGTGGCCTCCTGTGTGTTGCTCTCCGGTCCGGTCGCCGTGGCTTCCTGAGACGAGCTTCCCGTCTCGTCACCGCATCCTCCTAACGAGATCGCGGCTATCAGAGCGACCCCGATTATTAAAATCCGAGACATTCCTTTAGACACATCGTCCTCCTTAAGGTTAGTTAGTTTGTGAAAAGGCATTAGACCATGAGACCAACGCCGCCGAAATGCCGAGCAGTCTGCTTCATATTACCATCTGCCGGCGCGACCGCCGTCGGCCTCAGCAGCCTGTTAGACGCCATCATCGTACCGAAATCCAATCCGGGTGATCTCGGGGTCGAAGGTCTCGAGCCACTCGATGAACAGACCATACATCATGACAGCCGTGTGTGCCGCATCCTCTGTTTGGCGGTTCGTAAACGAGAAGCCCTTGCGCCACAGTTTATGGATAATCCGGTTACGGCGCCGATTAAACTGCGTTAACTCGTCAATGAACGTGGGGATTGGGTAGTGCTCCTCCTCAAGGTACGTTCGGTACTTGCGGATGAGGTCGTTGAAACTGATGTCTTTCCCGTCAGGGATGCTGAGGAAAAGCCTGAGCAGGGCCTCGACCAGCGCATGGACCAGAAGATAGGCCTGCACGAAATCCCCCTGCGCCAACGCTCCAGCCGCAGCCTGCTCATTATCGCTCACGATGAGCGAGAAGTCGGGCCTTGCTTCCGCCACGTTGCTTCTCCTTCTCAAGGCGTCTAACGCTCGCGTTCAGTTGCGGTCCTGGCGCCGCGAAGTGACGTTAGGAATGTCGACTGGAACGCATTGTTGGGCTGCTATTCCGTGATCATCTTTCGGCAACAACTCACTCGTTTTCTGGATGGTTCGTCCAATCACATACACCGCAACTCATGTAGTAGTCGCCGTCTGGCTCTATGGAATTGTCAAAGTGCGTTCGGACATTTCTGGATTGTCAATTGGCCTTTGGCCTTTTCCCCGAACCCCCTGCCCGTTTCATCTCTATGGGACCACCGACATATACACATTGTTGACCAGCTCTGAACTGTATCCGCCTTGCCGGATTGAACTGCTGATTTGACGGCCGCTTGTCTTTTTTCCGTCCAGCGCGGGTGATATTGTTCTTGCCAGGTGGCCGGTGTGCGCAATAGTCCCCATTATGTTGAATTCTGAAGTTTAGTTGACGGGTAGTTGACTGAACGCGAACAGGGAAGGCGCTCGAGTACGTACAAATCCGCTATTTATAGGGATTTTTTCCGCGACCTGGTAGTTGATGGGAACTCGATTGAGTCTGTGAAAAGCGAAGTTGAAAGACAGATTGTGTAAAAATGGTTTAAGCAAGCCTGGAGGCAGACCATGACTGATCAACCCGCAAAATTTGATCTACGCTCCCAAGATATCGCTGCGGACAAACGCCAGGAGCTTCTACGCCTGTTTCCCGAGGTCCGCACTGAGGGCGGCCGGCTTGTCAGCGCCGGCCGGCATGCTTAAAGAAGAGGCCTGAGAGTGAGCGACCCGCCGGCCAACCCGAAAATCTATCACATCACCCACGTGGAGAATCTGGCGTCTATTTTGGCTGCCGGTTGCATTGACTCGGATGCCCGGCGGATCGGGCAGGACTTGGCGAACACCATTATCGGCATGAACAAGATCAAGGAGCGCCGGTTGGCGCTGGGGGTAGACTGTCACGCGGGCACCAAAGTCGGCGAGTACGTCCCATTCTATTTCTGCCCGCGCTCGATCATGCTGTTTCTCATCTATTGCGGGAACCATCCAGAGTTAAATTACACGGGGGGCCAGCGGCCCATCGTACATGTCGAAGCGGACCTCGCCAAGGTGATAGAGTGGGCTGACGCCAGCAATCATCCGTGGGCGTTCAGCACGAGCAATGCCGGGGCGTATTACACCCGCTTTTTCAAAAAGAAGGAGCAACTGAACAAGATTAACTGGGAGGCCGTGGAGGCGCAGGATTTTCGCGACCCCACGGTGAAGGAAGCAAAACAGGCCGAGTTTCTGGTTTTTGACTCGCTGCCCTAGGAGATGGTTTCCCGCATCGGGGTGATTGATGAGGCGATAGCGTCGCAGGTTAGCAACATCATCGCCGGTACTCATCACCAGCCTGATGTAGTAACGAGGCGGGACTGGTATTAATAATGGTCAGGGGTGTTACGACCATGATTGAATTCAGACAGGACAGTATCTTTACCGCCGACGCCGAAGCGCTGGTAAACACTGTCAACTGTGTTGGCGTGATGGGGCGCGGCATCGCCCTGCAGTTCCGTAAAGCATTCCCTGAGAATTTTGCAGCCTACAAGGCGGCCTGCGACCGCGGCGAGGTGCGTCCCGGCAAGCTGTTTATCCATTCGTTAGGCCAACTTACCAATCCGCGCTATATCATCAACTTTCCAACAAAAGGTCACTGGAGGGGCAATAGCCGGATCGAGTATATTGATTCCGGGCTGAAAGAGATGGTTGAAGCAGTACGTCAACTCGATGTTCACTCGATTGCCATACCTCCACTCGGATGCGGCCTGGGCGGGCTTGCGTGGGCCGACGTGCGTCCACGCATCGAGCAGGCTCTGCAAGGGCTGCCTGACATACATGTGCTGGTCTACGAACCCGGAGGCGCCCCGCTTAATACTAAAGTTCTTTAGGGTCCAATAATTGACGTGTGTGGCGAACTGTCAATATAACAATGCGTTTTGGCTCAATACGATAGACAATGCGATGGCTCTGGAAAAAGATTTCCCGAACATCGGAGCGTCTTGCTTCCGGAACCTTGCGCCCCCGGCCGGGAAAATCCTTAAGTCGTTCCACCTTCTCAATAATCCCCTCTATCCAGTCACGGGCGGCATCAGGATTGTCCTGGGCGATATATTCACCGTATTCCGATACTCTTTTCTTGGCCCGGGAGGACCATGTAATCCTCATCGTTTAAACTGGGCCAGAAGGTCTGCTTTCACCTTTGAATGTGGGATCCCTTTCCCAGCGTTGATTTCGGCTTCCGCTTCCCGGATATCCTCTAGCAATTCTGCCTTTTCCACCAACGCTTCATATGCTCCTACGTCGAGAAGAACAGCAGCGCTCCGACCATGCTGGGTAAGTACCATCGGACGCTTTGTTTGCCGTACCTGGCTGACAAACGACGCGGCATTTGATCGGAAATCCGAAAGAGAACGAATATCTTCTGTCGGGACAATTTTCGGCATGGCGTCCTCCATATATCGTACATAATTACGTACGATATATCGTACTCCATACCATTGGGGTTTGCAATATCAACTAAAGGTGCGTCTAACGCGGGCAATAACCTGCCGTTTTATGTCGTCAATGGACACATAGAGATCTTCACCCATTACCGGCTGGAACACGCGCGCTACTGCTTTCGAGCCGAGGAACGGCAAATCTGCCACCTGCGGAGCAATGAACAACTCTGGACGACGGGAGTGAAGATCCGATGCTGAGTCTCCTTCGGCGTGCTTCGCGGTGTTCGCCACAAGCCGAAGTTCGTCTATCAACGGCCAGGACACAAGGCTCTTCACGTCTACGCATGGCGGAGAAGCCGCTCTAGGAACACCGAATGCTTGAACAAAGCGACATCGTTCTCTTCACGAAGATCAAGCACCTCTCGGCGATGGAACAGCATGACTGCTGCTCGTATAGGTGATATAGCGCCGCTGCAAACATGTTCTGAAGCCCCTGACGAAGGCCAGACATCATTTGGTAGTGGGCCACCCCAGCGTCCATGGCTTTCTCTGCCAAGTCGGCCATGTCGACGTCTTCGGACGCAGGGAGAGAACCCAGTCGCTCGTACTCTTCATCAGACTTTCGCTCAGCCTCTGCCTCAAGGTTGTCGAACGCAGGTAACAAGCGATCGCCCAAAGTGTCGACGAGCTCGCGAATCTGAGGGACGAACACCGTGTCGAAGTACCCGGTCCAGAATCGTTTATTCAGGATCACCACGTCTCCCAACCGTACGGGTCTAACAGTGTTAATACCTATCCATATGAAACCCCAACCTGCAAATTCTGTCAGTATTAACCCTGACCTTGCACACGAAATTCGAACGTTAGCAGGAAGAGCAGGTTTAATACTGGCTGATTAGATTGACCCGGCTAATCCTCCATGAAGGACAGCAACTTGTCAATTGGTCAGGTTAGCCAGGATGTTCCTTTTCTGCCTTTCCCGGATTCATGGCCGGTAAGCTCCGATTTTCCAGACACCTTTTTCGCGGAAAGCTGGAATCGTTTGTCTGCGGGCGGCATTTAGTATTGTATTGATCGATTTCTGACTGGTTTTAGCGAAATCGGACAGCGAGGTTATCTTCTCGCCGCGAAGATAGGTTGTTCTTTTGTGCAGCGATTCCATCAGTGCGAGGGTGACAATCTTCTCCATCGGTTTAGCATTTTTTGCTTCGCGGTATTCCCCAAACGACGCGTAATAAAGCCGCTTCTCTTTATCCCGAATTATGATGCACGGGAAACCGAGCCGCATTAGCTGGTAATTGATGATCACGCGGCCCATTCTGCCATTGCCGTCACAGAATGGATGGATCGTTTCGAAATCGAGATGGAATTTTGCGATCTTGTCGGCAAAGTAATTAATGTGGTCTGCGGCAAATTCCCGCAGAATCGTCTCCATCATCTGCTCAACCTGTTCCGGGGCCGGTGCGATATGGGTTCCCACACGGACATATTCTCCCGTCGTACGGAAACGTCCCGCAAACTCATCGTTGATATTGCCGATCAGCATTTTATGCAGCAGCTGGATCAGCTCTTGGGAAAGTTCCGATGCTGGCGCTTTGCTTTTGGCATATTCCATCACCCGGGCGAGATTTTTTGCTTCAAAGACTTCTCGCACCGAGACATTGCGGGAAACCTCCATCTCCAGCAGAATGCGCTCCGTCTCCTTCAGCGTCAATGTTGAATTCTCAATGGCGTTGGAATTGAAAACGCTTTCGGAAAGCTCGGATTCATCAATAATATCAAGCAGAGAATCCTTGCCCCTGGAAAGCCGCTCGTATTCGGTTTTGAGTGCCTTGATTTCGTTTTTTATCGGATTTGTTGTTGCCATGAAGAAAAAATATCTGATTAACGAATTAATGTCAAATTATCGTTAATATAATACGTGACTTGCCGTAATTAACGGTAAGTGCTCCCCGATAACGGAACGGACGACGCAACAGATTGCACTCCAGGCGCTCTCTCGCATACGGTGTTTTAACGCAAGGATTGCAGTGGGGTAAAGTGACGCTCCTGTAATACATAATCGGGAACCCTGCCACGCCGCCCGGACGGCATGGAGTTCGCATCCGGTACGGCTGCTGTCGCTGGCTATCTGGCCGGACACAGCATATTCCCAAGGTGGTTCTCCAATGAGGTCTGATAGTTCACCTTTGATGCAGCCACGCTTATCAACAGACAATCTGTAAAGATGCTCACTGTAAGCTGGTTTCCCAGTTTTAGGGTCGGCGGTCACATGAAGGCCGCGCCAGACCCCAGAATATTGGCGAAAGTCAGTGCCGCCTTCGCCGCTCAATCGAGACTCGTAGAATCTCTGGAAAAGGAAGCCTCCAACTCCGCCCAGAACCCCGGTCACTGTCGGGATGATGATTGTCTCAATGATGTTCATGATTTTTCAATTTCTCCGCCTAACAGTTGAGAGATGAGCGGCTAATGAAGTGAGTCCGCTCGATCTCTTTGTTAGCCTCACATCTTCCTATCACCGGCGGCCATGCCAATAAAAAGGCCGCCGCTTTTGATGAGCGACGGCAAGCACCCTGATTTCGTCGCTGCTCACTGAATACAGCATCGAATACGGGAACCTCAAGAGGACTTTCTTTCTGACTTGCGCAGCGACAACGGGAGTTGCGTCTGGAAACTTGATGATATGACGAATTGCGTGGTCGATCTCGTCGATGAATGCACTGCCAAGCCCGGGGCTCTTGATATCGTAGAAGTCAGCTGCTTCGTTGATCTCTGCCTCTGCCGCCTCATGGACAAAGACAGATGGACTCACTTACGACGAGCCCTCGCGCGGTCCAGGACCTCATCTGCCGGAGAAGCACAGGCAGCTCCACTGTCGAATTCCTTGTCTCGACGTAGAGCCTCCTCGATCCACAGCTGTTCAATCTCGGCATCGCTTAGCGCATCTAGACTGCTCAGAAGCTCACGAGCAAGAGAGGCGCGGCCTTCGGGCGTCAAGCGAAGTGCCTCTTTCTTGAGTTCCTCAATCGTCATCAATACACCTCATGGCCTCATGATCATTTGACTGCCTCTATTTTACTTATTCCACGCCTTGCACACAACAACCGCCTTACAGGGACCGCTCTCTATTTGGGGCTAACAGTGTTTATACCTATCCATATAACAACCCCAACATTGCAAATTCTGCAATATAAGCCACCTGCCCTTCACACGATATTCCAACAATTGCAGGAAGAACAGGTTTTACACTTGTGGTTTAGATTGATCCGGCTAATTTTCCATCGCTTAGAACAACATGTCAATCGGACACTGGCCTCTTTGGGACCACCAGCGGCCGCTTGTCTTTTTTCCGTCCAGCGCGGGTGATATTGTTCTTCCGGGTAGCTGGCACGCGTAAAACCTTCACTATGTTGAATCATGGAATCCCAGGGAGCCGCATTTGCACGACGAACCAGACAAATTTGATCTACGCTCCCAGGACATTGCCGAAGACAAACGACAGGAGCTGCTGCGCCTGTTTCCCGAGGTTCGCACCGAGGGCGGCAAGCTCGACTTCGAGCGGCTGAAGCTGGCGTTGGGGGAAACGGTGGACACCGGCCGCGAGCGCTACGGCATGAGCTGGCCGGGCAAGGCCGACTGCTTCCGGACCATCCAGATGCCCAGCCTGGGCACGCTGCGCCCCTCGCCTGCAGAGAGCGTCAACTTCGACACCAGCGAGAACCTGATCATCGAGGGCGACAACCTCGAAGTGCTCAAGCTGCTGCAGAAGTCGTATCTGGGCAAGGTGAAGATGATCTACATCGACCCGCCCTACAACACCGGCAACGACTTCATTTACCCCGACAACTACAGCGAATCCCTGCGGACCTACCTGGAATACACCGGGCAGGTGGACGCCGAGGGCCGCAAGTTCGGCACCAACACCGACGCCGACGGGCGGTTTCATTCCAAGTGGCTGAACATGATGTATCCAAGGTTGTATCTGGCGCGGAATTTGTTGCGGGAGGATGGGGTTATTTTTATTAGTATTGATAATCAAGAAGAGGACAATCTCAAGAAGATCTGCAACGAGGTTTTCGGAGAAGAGAACTACATAACCACCATTGTATGGCAAAAGAAGGTGTCACCTGCTAACGATGCCCAATGGTTCAGTAGCGATCACGACTACGTGGTGGTCTACGCAAGAAACAAGCAGATGTGGCGTCCCGAGCGATTAGAGCGAAGCGAGTCGCAAACTGCATACTACAAGAATCCGGACAATGATTCGCGAGGACCTTGGAATTCCGCCACTTACACTTGTGGAAAAACAAAAGACGAGAGACCCAATCTTTTTTATCCAATCACGAACCCAAACACCGGCGAAAAAGTATTGCCGAAGGAAACGGCTGTCTGGAAATACGGGGAGAAGGCGACAGACCAACACATTGCCGAGAACAGGCTCTACTGGGGAGCGGATGGGACCGCGCAGTTTCCGCGGATCAAGCTGTTTTTGAACGAAATGGATAAGGTCGTTCCTAGGTCGATTTGGAGTTACAGTGATGTTGGCCACACACAAGAAGCCACAAATGAACTCGGGAAGGTCATTGGCAAGCCGTCTTTGATTCACCAAAGCCTTCACGCCTCGTAAGGCGAATGATTGAGATATCAGGGTCACACGATGGCGTATACCTCGACTTCTTCGCCGGCTCCGGCACTACAGCCCAAGCCGTCCTCGACCTCAACCAACAAGACAACGGCAACCGCAAATTCATTCTCGTCCAGCTCCCCGAGCCCACCGCCCGCGAGGACTACCCGACCATCGCCGACATCACCAAGGAGCGCGTCCGCCGGGTCATCAAAAAGCTCAACGACGAAGACGCGGGCAAGCTCGATCTCGACGCCGACAATAAGCAGGACCGCGGCTTCCGCGTCTTCAAACTGGACGAGTCCAACTTCAAGCCCTGGAACGCTGATGTGTCGCACGACACCGCCGCACTGAAAGAGCAGCTTGATATCCATGTCGAGCACATCCGCGAGGGTCGCGCGGCGGATGACATCCTCTACGAGCTTCTACTCAAAAGCGGTTACCCTCTCACCACGCCGGTCGAGACGCTGACGCTGGCGGGCCAGACCGTCCACAGCGTGGCGGACGGCGCCCTCTTCATCTGCCTAGAGCGGGAGCTGACGCTGGAACTCATTCGTGCCATGGCCGACCTGAAGCCTGAGCGCGTGGTCTGCCTCGATGAAGGTTTCGCCGGCAACGATCAGCTCAAGGCCAACGCCGTACAGATTTTCAGGACCAAGGGCATTACCAGTTTCAAGACGGTATAAGGGGGAGCTCATGATTGAGGATCTTTACCCGGAGGCAACTATCCGGAAATTCCGGATAACTGGACGCGAGGGCAGTCTGGGAGATGCATTTCCAACTCTTCGAAAAATTCGAATAGTTCGGACCGAGAGATGAGTCGTGATTCAGTTGTTGCAAAATATGCAACATCTGCTGCTGATGAAAAGGTAAATTACATAAAATTTCCTGAGCAGAAAACCTCTTAAGAAAAAGGTGAATAAGCAGTGAAGCTCCAGTTCGACGCCAACCAGCAGTTCCAGCTCGACGCGGTTGCGGCAATCGCCGAACTGTTCGACGGGCAGCCGCAGGGCGCTCCGGAATTTAGTGTTGTTCATCTTGAAGACTACGGCCAGCTATACGCCGGGCAGGCCCGCACAGAGCTCGGCGTGGGCAATCGGCTCCTGCTGTCGGAAGAGGCGCTGACGGTTAACGCCCGCGCTATCCAGGCGCACAATGATATCGAAGTGGCTGATCCGGCGGCGGCGCTGGAGGCGTGGGAGCTGTTCGACGGGCCCGCCGACCGGTCGCGCAGTTGTCCGCACTTCTCGGTGGAGATGGAGACCGGCACGGGCAAGACCTATGTCTACCTGCGCACCATCTTCGAGCTTTCGCGGCGCTACGGTTTCCAGAAGTTCATCATTGTGGTGCCCAGCGTGGCAATCCGCGAAGGCGTGCTGAAGAACATCGAGATCACCGCGGAGCATTTCCGCGCTCTTTACAACAACCCACCTTTCGAGCATTTTGTCTACGACGCCAAAAAGGTCAACCGGCTGCGGCAGTTTGCCGTCGGCAACACGCTGCAGATCCTGGTCATCAACATTGACGCTTTCCGCAAGAATTTCACCGGCACCGAGGAAGAGCAGAAGAGCAACGTCATCTACAAGGAGCGCGACGATGCCGGCGGCCGCGCCTGGATCGAGTATGTGCAGGCCGCCCGGCCCATCGTCATCATCGATGAGCCCCAGAGCGTGGACTCCACCGCCAAGGCGCAGGAGGCCATCAAGGCGCTCAATCCGCTCTGCACCCTGCGTTACTCCGCCACCCACCGCAATCCCTACAACCTTGTCTACCGGCTCGATCCGGTGCGGGCGTTCGAGCTGAAACTGGTCAAGCAGATCGTGGTTGCCAGCGCCGCCGCTGAGGGCGTCGCCAACGACGCTTTCGTGCGGGTGGAGCGAATTGACTATAAGAAGGGCATTAAAGCAAAGCTGCGGATCCATGTGCAGACGGTGGCGGGGCCGAAGGAGAAGTCAGTCTCCGTCAAAAACGGTTCAGATCTTTTCGCTCTTTCCAGTGAACGCGCCAATTATGCCGAGGGTTTTTCCGTGGCCGAGATCAACGCCGAGCCGGGCGGCGAGTTCATCCGCTTCAGCAATGGCCGGACTTTGCGCCTGGGCGAGGAGATGGGCGGCATGCGTGATGACATCTGGCGGGCGCAGATCAAGCACACAATACGGCAACATCTCAGCAAGGAGTTGATGTTGCGCGAACGCGGCATCAAGGTACTGAGCCTGTTCTTCATCGACCGGGTGGCCAACTACCGTGATTACGATGATGAAGGGCGGACGGTGAAGGGCAAGTTCGCCGAGGTTTTCGAGGCGGAGTTGGCGGCAGCGGCGAAAGATGAGCGGTTCAGCGAGCTTGAGTGGCTCCAGCAGCCCATCGACATGCTGCACGACGGCTACTTCGCCCAGGACCGGAAGGGCGCGCTCAAGGATACTCGCGGCAACACCCAGGCCGACGATGAGGTCTACAACCTGATCATGAAGGAAAAGGAACGCCTGTTGTCACTGGACGAACCGCTGCGGTTCATCTTCAGCCATTCGGCGCTGCGTGAGGGCTGGGATAACCCCAACGTCTTCCAGATCTGCACTCTTAACGAGACCAGGAGCGCGGTCAAAAAACGGCAGGAGATCGGCCGCGGCCTGCGTCTTCCCGTTGACCAGAACGGCCTGCGTGTCTTCGACGAATCGGTGAACAAGCTCTACGTGATGGCAAACGAAAGTTACGATGACTTCGCCCGGGCGCTACAGACCGAGTACGAGGAAGAGTGCGGCGTGACCTTTGGCAAGGTGCCACTGACCGCGCTGGCCAAGCTGACTCGGATCGAGGAAGGCCGGGAGCTTCCGATTGGGCGTGAAGACGCTACAACTATTCATGCGGCACTGGTGGAACAGGGAATGCTCGACGCCGGGGGCCGCATCCAGCCTGCATTCGACCCGAGGCGGCCGGATTTCAGGCTCGAACTCCCTGATGCCCATCGCGAACTGACGTCGGCGGTCATCGATCTGCTCGCCTCCTATCAGATCGAGCGGCACATTCAAAAGGCTCGCGACGAGGGTGTCAACCGGCTGAAGAAGGAAGTCACGCTCAGTCCCGAATTTCAGGCGTTATGGGACCGCATTAAACCCCGGACCACCTACCGTGTGGAATTCGAAACTGACAAGCTGGTTGAGCGCGCCGTTGACGCGATAAAACGGATGGAGAAAATCGAGGCGCCCCGGATCACGATCAAAGCCGGGCAGCTCGGTGTCAGCAAGGGCGGCGTCAGTTCCCGGGACCTCAGTGTTGCCGAGGAACACGTTGATTATGCGACTCAGCCCATCCCTGATCTGCTTTCATATCTGCAGAATGAGACGGAGCTGACGCGCTCGACACTGGTTCGCGTCCTCAAGGAGTCGGGCAGGCTGGAAGAGTTTTTCATCAATCCCCAGCTTTTTCTGGACAGGGTAGCCGCGATTCTTAAATATACGCTGCATCGTCTGCTCGTGGACGGCATCAAATATGAGCTGGCCGCTGGCACCGAAGCGGAAACGGAATGGGAAATGCTCCTATTCAAAAACGAGGAGCTGATTAACTACCTGAATGCTCTGGAGGTTGAAAAGTCGGTTTATGAATACGTGGTCTACGACTCCGAAGTCGAGCGCGAATTCGCACGGCGGCTTGACCAGCGCGAGGACATCAAGCTGTTTGTGAAGCTGCCGGGCTGGTTCGAGATTGATACGCCGGTCGGCAAATACAACCCCGACTGGGCGATACTCAAGCATGACGGCCAGGCCCTCTACCTGGTGCGCGAAACCAAGGGCACGCGAGATTTCCTGAAGCTGCGAACCAGCGAAGCCGACAAGGTGCGCTGCGGCCAGAAGCATTTTGAGACGCTGGGTGTTCCGTTTGATGTGGTTGTAACGGCCGATCAGGTGTAGACAGTTAAATTCCGGATATTATCCGGTCAACAAACGTCATCCTGAGCGAAGCGAAGGATATTACACCAAACAGATTTTTTGCAGGGGAGAAGCAGGAACCAACCTGGGAAGCCAGATATTGACGCAATTCAAAAGGTACGATAGACTCATTTACACACTAACGTACCATAATGTATCTTTCAGAAAAAACAATAAAAAACCTGAACAGTAAGCTCGATGCCTTAAATTCACTAAGGCCCGTTTCGCCGACGGTTCTTAAAAAAATCAGAGAGCGGTTCGAGATCGAGATGGCATATAACTCGAACGCTATCGAAGGCAACTCGCTTACCCTCAAAGAAACGTACTGGGTGATTCGGGAAGGTATTACAATCAAGGACAAACCGCTGAAGGACCACCTCGAGGCCAAGAACCAGCAGGAGGCCCTGGAATACCTGTACGAACTGGTTGAACACGGGAAGAAAAATACAATATCCGAAGTTCTGATAAAGCAGTTGCATTCGTTGGTCGTCCGCGACACGGAGCGGGATGTTGCCGGTAAATACAGGGACGGCGATGTAATCATCGCCGGTAGCAGTCACAGGCCGCCCGGTCATCTGGAAGTCCCGCCAAAAATGCAGGAACTGGTTACATGGCTCGCGGATAGCCGGGAAAAATACCATGCGGTCGAACTTGCGGCGCTGCTTCACCATAAGCTCGTATTCATTCATCCGTTCTGGGATGGCAATGGCAGGCTGGCTCGCCTGGCGATGAACATCCAGATTATGGAAGCCGGATTTACACTGGCGATAATTCTGAAAAATGACAGGAAAAGATATTATCGTGTTTTGGGGGAAGCGGACGAGGGGAGATATGGTCCGCTATGTGAGTTTGTGGCCCAGGCGGTAATCCGCTCACTCAATATATATCTCAGCACGCTCGCTCCCACGAAGAAGAAGGATGAAAAATATGTAAGCCTGGAGCAACTTGCCCGGCAGTCCACATATTCTGCCGCATACCTGAGAAAACTGGCGACGCAGGGGAAGCTCGAGGCTTTCAAGGATGGCCGGAACTGGCTTTCGTCAAAAAAAGCGCTAAGGGAATACATGGAAAGCAGGAAAAGACGCAAATGATCTGGAGTAGGCCGGCCGGGCCATCGACAGCTTTAAGGCTCTGCTCGATAGCGCGGGCAGGATCCATCCCGACAATCTTCATGGGAGAGTCCATGCCCGGCAAGAATTCAGAGTTTGATAAAATCTCCAGGGAATGCCGCCCGGTTGATATCCTGTTCGCTGATAATAGAATGTGTATTACGGATGATTCGAGCAGCTCAATCTATCGGGTGACCAGATCAAACTGAAACTATGGAGGCTATGATGGCTGATAAGAAAGAAGATGTTGAAGACGCAACCGCGAAAGAGCCGGAAGCCACCGAAAAAGAGCCGGACGCAGCCGCAAAAAACCCCGAGCAGATGACTGAAGAAGAGCTGCGCGCGGAGATGGCCAGGCACTTTCGTGAGCAGAAGGTAGACGACGTGCTGGTCCAGTTCCTGGTCAGCCTCAGCAACCTGGCCTATATCAAGATGGGGCTGACAGAGGACACGCAGGATGTCAAGGACCTGGCGCAGGCGAGTCTCGCCATCGACGCCTTCAAGACGCTGCTCGACACGGTGGGCGAGCGGATTCCGGACCAGGACCACCAGGCGCTGGCCGGCGCGCTTTCCAGTATGCAGCTGACCTACGTGAAGGCGGAATCGTAACCGGCCGCCGGTGGCGAGACTGACAGAAAGCCGTCACCATTACATCACGGCCATAATGGGTGTTATCCTGTAAAAAGATTTACGGCCAGCGAAACAGGAACCCATGACCGAACCGATCGACAGAGAACTCCCTCCCAAGCCGGAAACGGCCTGTAAATATCTGTATAGAGACTCCGCGAAGTACCGCACACTCCGCGATATCTGGCTTTGCACCAAGGACGACCGCTTTTCCGAGGTTTCGAGGAAAAAAGCGGAAAAATGCCTGGCCGGCAAGTGGTGCGAACGCTAGCTTTCCATAGCGTCAATTCGCATAAAGTGTTGCAATAAGATTCAAAATGTTGCGTTTTGAATCTGCAAATCACCTTCCTTTGTGCTATATTCACAAGGTTTGACGCAAGCGGATATCCCCGTTTAAAGGAGGACCATGTCTAAACGCACTTTTCTATTTCTCATCGTCATCGCGATTCTCATGGCGATTTTTGCAGTAAGCATGGTTCAGGCTGCAACCGATCCATCGCCGGCCAACCCGGGCGGCTCTGATTCCGCGGTGCCCTGGTGGGCCTGGCCGCTGATACTGCTCATCGTGACCTTTGTCATGGGGATCCTGGCGGTGCTTGGCGGCGTCGGCGGTGCTGTCCTTTACACGCCGATCATCGGCGGTTTCTTCCCCTTCGGCATGGACTTCGTCAGGGGCGCCGGACTGTTTGTGGCGCTGGCGGGTTCGCTGGCCGCCGGACCGGGACTGCTCAAGAAAGGACTTGCCGACCTGCGGCTGGCAATGCCGGTGGCATTGATCGCTTCCACCACCGCCGTCATGGGCGCCATGGTCGGCCTCGCCCTTTCCGACGCTATCATTAATACCGCGATGGGGGTGGCCATCCTCATCATCGTGGTCATCATGTTTCTGGCCAAGAAATCCGAGTACCCGGACGTGCAGACGGCCGACAAGCTTTCCAGCATCCTCAGGATCAGCGGTGTCTATCACGAGCCCTCTTCCGACAAGAACATTGACTGGAAGATCCATCGCACGATCCCGGGGCTGATCCTCTTCGTTGGTATCGGCTTCATGGCTGGCATGTTCGGACTGGGCGCCGGCTGGGCCAACGTGCCGGTGCTGAACCTGGTAATGGGTGCGCCGCTGAAAGTCTCGGTGGCAACGAGCAAATTCCTGTTGGCAACCACTGACACTTCCGCCGCCTGGATGTATCTCAATGCCGGCGCCGTCATTCCGATGATCGTGGTGCCCTCGATCATCGGCATCATGCTGGGATCGCTGGTGGGAGTGAAGATCCTCGCCAGGTCCAAGCCTTCGGCGGTACGTACTGTCGTTCTGACCATGCTGGTGTTTGCCGGACTGCGAGCCCTGCTTAAGGGAACGGGAATCTGGAAATAAGGGAAGGGTAATCCGGGAACAAAACAACCTGGAACCGCAACCCGGTTTCGGTAACGGTTTTTAAGCGAAAAGGAGGCATCTTGGAAGGCAAAGCTGAAGTAATTCAAATTTCAACCCCGGGCGCGAGCCCTGAGCAGAAAAGATATGGTGCAATCCTGGATGTGGCCATGAAAATCGGCCTGCTGGTGCTCGTGGCCGCCTTTGTCCTCTATCTTATCGGGGTGCCCAAGCCCCATGTTCCGGTGGGCGACGTGTCCGCTAACTGGGGTAAGAAGGTCGGTGACTACCTTGAAGTGACCCAGATCGAAAGAGGCTGGTCCTGGACGAAGCATCTGGGGCAGAGCGACTTTCTCACCTTTGCTCCCATCGCCTTTCTGGCGTCGGTCACGGTTATCTGCTACCTGACGATCCTGCCGATCTTTTTCAAGCGGAAAGATTTTATCTACGCCACTCTCGTGATTGCTGAAGTGATGGTGCTGGTGCTGGCGGCATCCGGAGTGCTTCCCTCGGGAGGTCATTGACATGGCTGAAGTCTGCCCGATAAACAATCTGGAAAAAATCCTGCTGGCCACTGACGGCTCCGAGTTCAGTTCCGGCGCCGTCAAGGAGGCCATCAACATGGCCGGCAAGTGCTCGAGCAGGATTACTGCCATAGCTGTGGTCGAGGCCAACGAGGAATACGCCTCCGAGGCTCCCCAACTGGTTGAGAAGGCCGAAGCCGAGGCGGTGGAGAACCTCGCATCCGTGAAGGAACAGGCGGTGGCCGCCGGCGCCGAGTGCGATACCGCCGTGCATACCGGCGACAGCCCTTACAGGATCATCGTTGACGAGGCCAAAAAGAACGGCTCCGAGCTGATCATCATGGGTCGCCGCGGCAGGACCGGCATCGCCAAGGTTGCCATGGGCAGCGTCACCGCCAGGGTCATCGGCCATGCTCCCTGTGATGTACTGGTAGTCCCCCGGGATGGCGCTGATGATTACAAGAAAATTCTGGTAGCCACCGATGGATCACCGCATGGCGAAGCCGCCGCGGCCGAGGCCATCAAGATGGCGAAAAAAACAGACGGCTCGATCATAGCTCTCTCCGTCGCTCATTCAGACAGCAAAAAAGATGAAGCCGAGCAGGCTGTCCTCAAAGTCAAACAGATAGCCGAAGCCGGAGGAATCGCCTGCGAGACCCTGGTTTCTACCGGCAAGAATTATGTCGAGATCGTGGAAAAAGCTAAAGAAAAGAACGCCAGCCTGATCGTGGTCGGCTGCCACGGCCGAACCGGGCTGGGCCGGCTGCTGATGGGCAGCGTCACCGAGCGGGTCATCGGGCATGCTCCCTGCGCGGTGCTGGTCACGCGGGTTTCGTAGAGCCTAGAGCCACGTAGCACTCTCTGGATAGCTTTCCGCCGCACGGGGTATACTGCTTAGGCAAACAAACGCTTCCGGGGAGGCAACATGGCCAAGAAGATACTTGTAGCCACAGATGGTTCTGACCAGGCGAAGGATGCTATTTCCCTGGCGATTCAGCTAGCGGAAAAGCAGGGCCTGGGACTGGTTGCCCTTCGCGTTGTCGATGTCGACCGGTACGCTTCAGAGTTCGAAGCTGTTCGTGATGTCGTCATGAGGGAACTTGCAGAACAGGCCCAACGTATTCTGGATGATGCCAAAGCCCAGGCGGAAGCGGCCGGTCTCTCCCTTGATTCACAGGTCCGCCACGGCGACTCTTCCCGGGAGATCATTCGTTTTGCCCAGGAAAACGACGATGTAGTGATGATCGTCATGGGCGCCTCAGGACGCCGCCAGCTTGGCCGCCAGCTCATCGGCAGCACGGCGGAGCGGGTCGTGCGCCAGGTGGGCAGGGACCTTCCATGTGCGGTGGTCGTCGTGCCGAGCCTGGCGACGACGCCGGATGCCCGGCTGAAACTGGCGTAATATCGGGTTCAGTTGGATGTCAGCCCGTTGGTCTTCAGGTCTTATAGCTGGGCAATCAATCCGGCTTGGTAACGAATACCGCGCATGGGGACAGGCCGATAACCTTTTCCGCGACGCTGCCGAGGAATATTTTTTTCAGCCCGGTCAGCCCGCGGCTGCCCACGAAGATGATGCCGGCATTGTTCTCCCGGGCATAGCCCGTGATCTCAGCGGCCGGATCGCCGTGCAACAACTGCGTATGCAATTCCACGCCCGCGCCGCTGGCGCGCGCCGCCGCCTCTTCGAGGACTGTCTTTGCTTTTTCATCGAGTTTATCCACGACTCCCGATGCATCCGCATAGTGTTCGGGGTGCATGTCGACGACAGTAAGGCCGGTAACACTGCCGCTGTGCGTTTTACCGAGTTCAATAGCTTTTGTCAGGGCTTTTGCGCTGTCGGCTGATCCATCAGTCGCGACTATTATATTATCCCAACTGATCTCGGCGTCGCGTGGGATGACCAGGACATCTGTCGAAGCGTGCACGATGACCTTTGCGGTGACGCTGCCCATGAGCATCCGTTCCACGCGGTGCAGGCCGCGACGTCCCATGACGATCAGGGTGCAACTCTCGTTTTCCGCGACGTCGATGATCTGCTCGAACGCTTCACCCTTGGCTACATCTATGTTCACACGGGCCGATTCGGAGCCGATGATTTCCCGTGCCGCCTGTGTCAGCTCCTCCGTCGGTCCGCGCAGCAGGCTCTGGACATCGTGGATGCCCACGAGTTCCAGGTCTCCCTCGTAAGCCGGCACGACGATCAGAACCTTGATCCAGCTGTCTTCGAACTTCGAGAGTATCTGGCTCAGGGCGTTCCGGCTCGACTCAGAGCCGTCGAACGCCACCAGTATCTTGTTGTAGTTGCCCATCAGGCCCTTCCTGCCATGGCCGCTTCTTTTTCCTCGATCCTGGATCTGGCGATGCCCTTAATCATGGCGGCGGTTATAATGCCACCGGCGACCAGGAGGGCGGCAATCAGCGCCCAGAAGCTGATGCTATCAAGTAGACTGGTCAGGTTCTTGTCGAGAGAAATGATGTTTAGATGCGCCAGATAAACGGGCACCTTCACGCCCCTGCTGACGGCAACGATGAGCATGACTGTCCCCATGACCAGCTTGATGGTGTGATCCCTGACATAAGTGGTTCCCAGGGCGCCAAGCTGCACACCGAGCAGGGAAGTGGCCAGGATGATCAGCACCAGCCTGATGTCAATCAGTCCGGCGAGGGCCCATTGTATTGAACCCCACATGCCCATGACGAAAGCAACCAGCAGTTCTGTTGCGCTCGCGACCATGGCGGTGGCCCCGATCATGTAAACCATGCCGGGCACACCGACAAAGCCGCCTACCGCGATGGTCGCGGCCAGCAGTCCGGTGGCAAAACCGACCGGCAGGGTCACCCAGGCTGAGATGACGACATCCGCCTTCTTGAAATGGATCATTGGCGGAATCTTTATCTTCTGCATCCGGGCTGCCAGTTTGGGAGTTTTGACTTCCGTTTCACCCTTGGCCGTGGTCACGGCATCCTTGAAAATAATGCCGCCGACGACCACGAGGATGATTACGAAAACGAAGCTGACATAGAGGTCCGAACCGGCGCTGCCCCATGTATCCAGAATCCATTTCTGAATCTGAAAACCTACCTGGACGCCAGCTATGGATGATCCGGCGATTACCAGGCCGAGCTTCACATCAACCTGACCATAGCGGAACCGCTTATAGGTGCCCACCATCGCCTTGGGGAACTTGTGGCACATATTGCTGGCCACGGCGACTGCTCCCGGTGCTCCCAGCGACATCATCGCGGGCGTCAGCACGAAGGCGCCGCCCGAGCCGATGAAGCCGCTAAGCAGGCCACCTACCAGACCCACTATCAGCAGGGCGATCAATTTGTCTCTGGTGAGGCCGAGAAACATCGGTGTTATCTCCGTGGCTGTCTCCGAGCCATCGGTGTTGCTGAACGACACCATTGCCTTGTCATCAATCTTGATATCTTCCGGCTTTATCGATTCATCCAGCTTGACGGTTGTGGGTTCATTAGTGTCCGAAGGGACAAACGTCGCTGTATGGGAGGATCCGTTTACCTCGGTGAACGATCCTATTTTGAAATTAGACGGTGGCGCGCTCTCCGCGAAAGCAGCGGGAGCGAACACCATCGACATAAACACTGCCATAAAAAGTACCACGATCCATTTTTTCATCTTTCCTGCCATCTCCTTTGTCGCGATTGATATATGAATGGTGAATTGTGCTCGATCAGTGCCCGGTGCCCTTGGCTGCCTGCAATCCGAGTATCGAGAGGACGTTACTGGCGAAGGAACCATGGACGATGGAGAAATACAGGGCGGTTGCGATCGGCAGCACCGCGTATATCCCTCCCTTTACGAAATACTCCATTACCTGGTTCACGTGGGTGAACAGAAAATAGTATGAAGCCAGCGATAATCCTCCCAGCGCCAGCGCCTGGAGATACGGTTTTTTCTTTGCGGTTTTACTCAAGACAATGCTCCCTTTTCAGGTTTGTTAACTTGTTTTTTCCGTGACGAGTGCCAGCGGGCATCCCAGCTTTTCCCAGACACCGGTAAGCCTCTTCTGTTCGCTCGAACAATCAGCGTTTAGGGCTTCGGTGGACTCGATCACCACGCAAACGAGGTCGCGGCGATCTTTGGCGTACCTGATGAGCGCTTCCTTGATGCAGCCGCTCTTCCTCGTAACCTTGAGGGTGACTCCCTGCCGCCGCGCTTCCTCCTCGCAAAGTCCCAGCACTTCCGCGGCGCCACCGCCGGCGGCCGCCAGAACTTCCAGGCCCGCCTGCGTCCTGGCGGCGATGCTGAGTGCGTATTTGAGGGACTTGACGTCGGTTTCCCTGCCGGTGAGGACCAGCAGTACTTTCCGGCCACCGCCAAGCATGTCGCGGGCGGTGTCGAACTCTCCGGCCTCGGCAAACGAGGCGGCCGAGAACAGTTCCTCCAGTTTTTTACTTATGCCGCTCAAGATCAGGGCCTCAGGCCTTGGGAGCGAGCTGGCCCTGATTGATGCGGGGCGTTCCCAGCTTGACCTCATCGACGGCCGGCTTCCGGCGCGGTTCGTCGGCGTTTTCCGCAACCATCTGCCTGGCGGTCTCGAATTCGCCTTCCTCCGCGAAAGAGATGGCGGAAAACATGTTTTCCAGTTTCCTTGACAGTTTCATCTGTTCAAACCTCCTTGGAGTGGTCTTTTGCTATTACAAGTAGCAACAACCGTGCCAACTCCTGAAAAAAATCGTGATATTAATGTATATATCTGTGTAATGCCTGCTAATTAGGGATTTTAGAACAGCGTTGATTCTCATCGAAGTCGAGCGGACCAGCTCAAGGATGACAACTTTTGAAACAGAATAGTTACAAAAAGCAACAGAATTTCAGATTGTCAGGTATACAGTGAAAGACGGATGTTGCATCAAAAATGGCTAAGGTTGCATATTGCAATACGGAGCTATATATTATGAACATGAGGCTTTATCCGGATAGCCTGAGGCAAAAGATAATGATCGGCTACATTGCGGGGGCCGCGCTGGTCTTCGCCTTCGCCCTGCTCAGCTGGAGCAACCTGAATACGCAGCAGCAGATCGTCTCCTCGGGGGAGACCGTGTCGAGCCTGTTCGACACCACCCTGGAGATCCGGCGCTTCGAGAAGAACTATTTTCTCTACCAAACGGGTGAAGATTATGCCGAGCTTCGCTCATACATAGATCAGGCTGACGAACTTCTCGACAGGCAGGAACTCAACCTGTTCACGACCCCGGAGGTGATTTCCGGCCTCAAGGAAAAACTCAGGACCTATGGCGATTTGCTCGGGGAGGACGTCTCTGCGCCGGGTAGCGCCGGTGATCCTGCCCTCGAGGCCATGATCCGCGAGAAGGGTAAGGAGATCGTCACCACGGGTGAGCAGATATCCGCGAACCGGGTCAAGATCAACAGGCAGTCACTGGATTCGGCCAAGAGAAATCTTCTTGTTGGCATCGGTCTGCTGTGGGTCGCGGTTTTTGCCGGCGGGTTCATTTTTTCCCGCAAGGCGGTGCGGCCGCTTTCCGTTTTGGAAAAGCATATGGTACGCATAACCGCCGGAGAATTTTCGCTCATTCCGGTCAAGTTCAGGGATCGTGAGTTCGTCTCGCTCAAAGCCGCGTTCAACAAGATGCTGCTCGAATTGCGCGAGAGGCAGGACTACCTGGTCGAATCCGAAAAATACGCCGCTTTGGGCACCCTGTTATTCGGTGTCGCCCATGAGCTGAACAACCCGCTCGCCAACATCTCTACCTCAGCCCAGATACTGAGGGAAGAAATCGACGAAGGGAACATCGAATATCAGAAGGAGCTCCTCGAGCAAATAACAGAGGAAACCCACCGCGCGCGGCACATCGTCGGATCTGTTCTCAATTATTCGCGCTCGAAGGAAAGAATGACTTTTCAGCTTAAGGATGCCGTGGAGGAAACAGTCCGCCTGATCAAGGCCGAGGTGCCGGCGAACATAGTCCTGCAGGTCGACATCCCCGAAGGCCTGACAGTCTACGCCGACAGGCAGAAGATACAGCAGGTGATAATCAATCTGGTCAAGAACGCCATCGACGCCATCGAGGGCGAGGGTAGAGTCCGCGTGCTGGCTCTGAAGCTGGACGAAAAGAACGTGGAGATCGTCGTCATCGACAACGGCGCCGGCATGGAGAGCGATGAACTGGAAAAGATATTCAATCCCTTTTATACCAGCAAGAAGGAAGGATACGGCCTGGGCCTGTTCATCGTACACAATATAATCACGGATTACGGCGGGACCATAAGCGTCGACAGTTATCCCGGCAAAGGGACTACATTCAACATTGTGCTTCCCATGAAGGAGTCATGAAAATGGATCAGACAGGACGGCTGCTGATCGTCGAGGATGAAAAGACGGCGCTCAAGAACCTGCAGCATGTGATGAAAAAAGAAGGTTACGAGGTAACCGGGACGCTCAGCGGCCCGAACGCCCTGCAGCTCCTGGAGAAAGAAGAGTTTGATGTCGTGCTGACGGACCTGAAGATGGAGAAGGTGGACGGCGTGGAGGTCCTGGAAAAAAGCAGGCAGCTCTATCCCGATTCAGAGGTCATCATGATTACGGCCTACGCATCCATCCCCTCGGCGGTGGAAACAATGAAAAAAGGCGCCTACGATTACATCGCCAAACCCTTTAACCTCGACGACGTCAGGAAGGCCGTCAGGTCAGCCCTGGAAAAGGTGGCGCTGAAAAAAGAGAACACCCTGCTGCGGGAGCAGTTAGAGCAGTTCGAGGGCAAGGTCAAGATTGTCACCCAGAACACGATGATGCGCAAGCTGCTGGAAACCGCCCGGCAGATAGCGCCCACGGACTGCAACGTGCTGATATCCGGCGAGTCGGGAACCGGTAAGGAACTGCTGGCGCGCTACATACACTTTGTCAGCAACAGAAGCGAGGGGTCGTTTTTCGCCATCAACTGCGGCGCTCTCTCCGACGAATTGCTGACGAATGAGTTGTTCGGGCACGAGAAAGATGCTTTCACCGGCGCCACGAGCCGGAAAGAGGGCATCATCGAGGCAGCTTCGGGCGGCACCCTGTTCCTGGATGAGATCACGGAAATGTCCCCCGCCATGCAGGTCAAACTTCTGCGGGTACTCCAGGAGAAGGAATTGCTCAGGGTGGGCGGCACCGAGCCGGTTGAAGTCGACGTCAGGATTCTGGCGGCCTCGAACCGGAACATACATGAGGCCACCAAGGAGAAAGAGTTCCGGCAGGATCTCTACTACAGGCTGAACGTGGTCTCACTCCACATTCCTCCCCTCTCCGAGCGGCGGGATGACATACCTCTTCTCTGCCAGTACTTTCTCAAGAAGCATTCACTGTTAATGAAAAAGGAAGTTCGGGAGATCTCCTCTTCCGTTCTGGCGCTGCTGGCAAATTACGACTTTCCCGGGAATGTGAGAGAACTGGAGAACATAATCGAAAGAGGAGTAGCCCTGGCGAACGGACACGCTATCGAGCTGGCTCACCTGCCTGACGATCTCAAGGATCTGGAGATTAAGACCTTCAGGAAAAGAGAGGGCAGGTTCCCGTCCCTGGAAGAGCAGGAAATATCCTACATATTATGGGTACTGAAAGAGACTGGTGGTAACAAGTCTATGGCGGCGAACATCCTCGGCATCGATCGCGTATCTCTTTGGCGAAAGATAAAAAAATACGGCATGGAAGAAACCTGACATCCGGGATCCGTGGTGAGTACTTCCCTTAACCCCCGCAAATACATGCATTCAATTGTCGGCGCCGCAGTTTAAGTAGTACAATTCGCGTAGGTTCACTCACCGTTGGCAGCAGGCTCATCAGGCCGAGCGTTGCTACCGCTGATCTGGCCAACCCGCCAAGGAGCGCAGGTGAAGAGTAGCTGGCGTCTGCCTGTTGATCGCGTCACCATTCTTGTGGCGGCGACTACTTTCCCGCTGCTGGTTCTGACGCTGCTCATGGTGTTCCTGCCCTCGAGCCACTTCGTTATCCACAGCCCGGAACTTTCCACGGCTATCGAAAGTCTTTGCACACTGATCGCCCTGGGAGCCTTCTATCTTTGCTACATCAGGTCCCGGGTCACCAACGAGCTCAGGCTGTTGCTTCTGGCGCTGGCCTTTCTCATCCTTGGCCTCTACAACCTCGTGGTAGCGCTTCTGGTGCCGGGCATGGGCAGCCGCTGGAATATCACTCCGGACCTGCTCACCTATTTCTGGCTCAGCGCGCGGCTCGCCTCAGCGCTATTGCTGATCGCCAGCCTTTGGGCCGGGTCCCGTACGGTATCCCGGCGCAAAGGCGGGATCGGGGTGGCCGCGGTCTTCTCGGTGGTCATCCTGCTGACCGTGTTGTTTTTCAACATGGATGTATCCGGCCTCCCCCGGCTGCTCAGCCCCAGCGGCTGGGACCTGGTACGGGAGGGACGGCCACCGGAAATCCTCGGCGACATCACGACCCTGAGCGGGGCCTACCAGACCGTCATCAGTGCCTGCTTCCTGGTCGCCGGTATTGGTTACCTGGTGCTCTACCATCGGGAGCGGCGGCCTTTCTGGGGCTGGTTATCGGTTTCATTCGTGGCCGCTTTCTTTACCCAGGTGAACTTTCTGCTCTATCCCTCGATTTATCCCTCTGACGTTGTCACCGGCGACTTCCTGCGCCTCTTTTCCCGCATAGTCCTGTTCCTGGGGACGTATGCCGAGGTCACTTATTCATACCGTCGTCTCGAGGAGAGGAATCGGGAACTGAAGGCGCTGCAGGAAATCTCGATCCTCGGAATGGGATCGAGCGATGTCAAAAAGATCCTCGAGGGGATAACCGCAATCATCGAGAGGGTCATTGATGCTGAAAAGGTAGTCATGCTGTTTCCGGATGAGGCAACGCAGGAGCTGGTGGCCGAGGGACCGGTTGTCGGTTTAAACGATGACCAGGGGGCCCGGTTGAGGATACCGCTTGCCGAAGAAGACTGTCTTGCCTGTGAAATTTTCAGAGGGGGAAAGGTTGCTTTTTCGAATGATATAAACGACGTCAGGATCGTACCGAGGTTCAGGGAAATGCTGGATATACGCACTGTGATGATCGCACCCCTGCGGACCGCCACCAATACGATCGGTGTGATCAAGGTCATCAACCGGCGCGAGGGCGATTTTAGCGATGAACACGTGCGCTTGCTGTCCATCATTTCGTCGCGGGCGGCCATGGTCATCGAGAACGCGCGGCTTCGTGATGAGCTGGAAGCCTCGGCTGTTATCGCGGAGCGGACGCGACTGGCGCGCGAGATCCACGACGGCCTGGCCCAGAACCTGGGCTATCTGAACCTGAAGTTGCCGCAAGTGGTGGGGTTGGTAGAGAATGATACCGGCAAGGCGCTCGAGGAGCTGGGTTCCATGCGGCAGATCGTGCAGGAGAGCCTGACTGAAGCGCGGCAGGCGATCGTCGATCTGCAGGCACCGGTTTCCAACAAGGATTTTCTGGAGACGGTCTCCGAATACGCCCGGGAGTTTACCAGGGCCACCGATGTCAGCGTGAACATTGTCTCTGAACAAAACGCGACGAAACTCAAACCGTTTGCCAGGGCCGAGATGTCCCGGATCGTCCAGGAGGCGCTCAACAACATACGACGCCACGCCGAAGCCAGCCGCGTGGATATCTCTTTCCAACAACTGAACGGGAATCTCAGAGTAGAGATAAAAGACGACGGCAGGGGGTTCTGGACGGAGGAGATTTTCAGTGGTGAGAACCGCCGCAATTTCGGGGTGCGGAGCATGACGGGACGGGCCAAGCATCTCGGAGGCACGCTGGATATCAGGTCAAAACCGGGGGAAGGAACTGCCGTGCTGGTGGAAATCCCCCTGGAGAAGGGGGACGAATGAACAAACTGAACATCATGCTCGTGGACGACCATGCCCTGTTTCGCAAGGGGCTCAGGGACGTCATCGCCCTGCAGGAGGACATGCGGGTTGTAGCGGAGGCGGTGGATGGCAGACAGGCCATCGAGATGGCCGTCAGAGCGCAGCCGGATCTTATCCTCATGGATGTGAACCTGCCCGGCTGCGATGGCATCGAGGCGACGCGGGCCATTTCGGAAAGGCTTGAATCGGTCAAGATCGTGATGCTCACCGTCTCGAGCCTGGATGAGCATCTGTTCGAAGCAGTCAAGGCCGGCGCAATCGGTTATGTTACAAAAAATGTTTCCCCCGAGGCGCTGATACGCAACATCCGCGGGGTCCGGGAAGGGGAGGCGCCGCTCTCGCGGGCGATGACCGCCAAGATCCTGGAAAGCTTCCGCGCCGAAAAAAAAGTCAAAGCCGCCAACCGGGAGAACTCCATCACCAAGCGGGAGGCCGAGATTCTGGAGCTTCTGGCCCAGGGCGCCCGCGACCGGGAGATCGCCGAGCAACTCGGCATCGCCGAGAACACCGTAAAAAAACATGTGCAGAACATTCTCCGCAAACTGCACGTCAATAACCGGACCGCGGCGGCCGCGGCAGCCGCCAGCCTGGCCCGGGAAAAAGAATAAGAATATTTGGACGTTTTCAATACCTGCCTTCTGTTTCCGGGCGCCGCCGGCAGCAATCATCTTCGGCAGAGCCACGCATTGGCAGTTACTGCGAAGTTTGCTTGTCCGGTCTCTTTCTCCCCGAAGGTTTTCCAGCTATCGCCAGCAAAACCAGTCCTGCCAGGCCGGAGACGGTTGATCCTGCCAGCACGCCTATTTTGGACACCGTCAGCTGCCCAGGATTCTCGAAGGCCAGCAGGGAGATGAAAAGCGACATGGTGAAACCGATACCGGCGAGACAGGCGGCGCCATGCAGTTGCCGCCAGGAGACCGATGGCGGCAGAGACCCCAATCGCAGGCGTACGGCAAGCCAGGAAAAAAAGACCACCCCGATCTGTTTGCCGAGAAACAGCCCCAGAACGATACCCAGCCCGATCGGATCGCCGAGGGATTGCAGGGGGTTTTTTTCAAGATGGATACCGGCGTTCGCCAGGGCGAAAAGGGGCACGATCAAATATGCGGCCCATGGCTGCAGCACACGCTCCAGTTGCAACAGGGGTGGCTCCCGATCGTGTTTTGATCCGGATGGGACAACCAGCGCCAGCAGCACACCGGCGATGGTCGCGTGCACCCCGGATTTCAGAAAGGCCAGCCAGATACCCAGACCCACCACCAGGTACACGGAGGTCATGCGCACTCCCAGCCGGTTCAACAACAGCAGCAGGACGAACAATATAAGGCCCGCACCCAGAGCCGGCCATGAGATGGACCCGGTGTAAAAAAAGGCTATGATGATAACGGCGCCAATATCATCAATTATCGCCAGGGCGGTCAAAAAAACCTTGATGCCGAGAGGTATGCGTTTCCCCAGCAGGGCGAGGACGCCTATAGCCAGCGCGATATCCGTGGCCATGGGGATACCCCAGCCCCGCGCTCCGGCTCCACTGGCATTGAGCGCGAAGAAAATGGTCGCGGGCACGAGCATGCCCCCAACGGCGGCGATTGCTGGCAGCATCGCCTGTTTTCGGGATGAGAGTTCGCCAGCCAGCAGTTCCCGCTTAATCTCCAGCCCGACGACAAGGAAGAATACCGCCATCAATCCCTCGTTGATCCACAGATGAAGGGATTCTTGCGGCAGCAGGCTTCCTAAGCCCAGGGGGATTTCAGTCTGCCAGAGCGATTCATAAGCATCGGGCCAAAGGTTTGCCCAGGCCAGGGCGATGGCGACCGCGGCAAGCAGGATAATCCCGCTTGAAGCCTCGGTTTGGAAAAAACGCCGGAATGGGCGCCAGATGATTTTATAAGGCGTGGTGACCGTCCTTATCAATAATTTGTCACATGGTATCAAAGCCTATGATGCAATGCCCGGGGCGATTTGTTCATTAATAGTGATTAGTATTGTTACGAATGAGGAAAATAGACATTAACCTGTAAATCCCAAAGGAGGGAAAATGAGCAAGATTCTGGTTCCCGTTGACGGCAGTCCGTCATCGAAAAAGGCGGCCGACGCCGCCGTGGAGCTGGCCGCCATGACGGGAGATGACATAGTAGCCCTGAGGGTTATAGATGTGGAGAATTACACCGGCCAGTGGGAGTTCATGCGTGACAAGGTCGAGGAGGAACTAAATCGCGACGCCAACTCCATTCTTGATGATGTCGAGGAGCGCGGCGCCAAAAAGAACATCAAGGTGGAGAAGGTGATCCGGTACGGGGACGCTTCTTTTGAGATCATCGCTCACGCCAGGGAGAACAGGGCCAGCGTCAGCTCGATCATGATGGGATCCGCGGGCCGTCGCGGCATCGCTCGTTCCTTCGTGGGCAGCACCGCCTCGCGTGTGGTCCGGCAGGTCGGCGCTGAGGTGCCCTGCCCCGTCACTATAGTTCCCGCTTAGCAGCCGCTAATTCGCGGTGTGGCCGGCCAGGCGGCGTTCGTCGTCCAAAAGCCCCAGGAAAGATTCGACCACGTCGGGATCCCACTGATTGCCGGCATCGCGCCGGAGGGTACTCGTGACCTGCCTTTGTGACATGGGCGGCCGGTAAGGGCGTGGCGAGGTCATGGCGTCGTAGGCGTCGGCGACGGCTATGATCCGCGCCTCGATGGGTATTTCCTCGCCGGACAGCCGGTCGGGATAACCATCGCCGTCGAAACGCTCCTGGTGATGGCGTATGACGGTAAGGAGCAGGTTGGCCGAGCGTAGCAGCTTGCAGATCTTTTCGCCGATGGCCGGGTGTTCCTGGACGGCGATGCGTTCAGTGTCCGTGAGTGCCCCCGGTTTCTGCAGGATGGTCTCGCTGATACCGATTTTGCCGATGTCGTGGAGGATGCCGGCGTTTCGTATCACATCCACCTGTTCATTCAGAAGCCCCATCCGCTCGGCGATGCGGGCTCCGTACTCAGCCACCCTTTCCGAATGTCCCCGCGTGTAGGGATCATTGGCCTCGATGGCAAGCGCCAGCGTATAGATGACATCCCGGGCGCTTTCCAGGTCCTCATTCAGATGCCTGGTTCTGAGCAGGGACTTCACCCGAAGCAACAACTCCAGTTTTTCCACGGGCTTGGAGAGAAACTCATCAGCTCCCGCATCGAAACCCTTGACCTTGTCATCGATCTCGGTGAGCGCCGTCAACAAAATCACCGGGATGCGGCTGGTGTCGTGGCAATCCTTGATTTTTTCACAGACCTGATAGCCGTTCAGGCCGGGCATCATCACATCGAGAATGATGAGATCGGGCTGCTCGTCCTTTTCCAGCTTCGCCAGGGCTTCGAGACCATCATAGGCGGCGATGACTTCATAACCGGCGGCGGTCAGGTAAGCTTCGAGCAGTTGCACGTTCTGGGGGCTATCGTCGACGATCAGGATCGTGTCCGTCTGGTTGTTGCCTTTTGTCACTGCTCCTCTTTCTTTTCCGCTGACTTGCCCAGAAAACCGGCGATAACGCCGGGGAATTCCCGTGTGTTGATCGGCTTTGGTATATAGCCGCTACAGCCCGCCTCACGGGCCTTTTCCTCGTCGCCGAGCATGGCGTGGGCAGTCAGGGCGACGACGATAATATGCTTTGTGCTCTCGCCCTGCTTTAGCAGGCGTGTCGCTTCGAGGCCGTCCATTTCCGGCAGCTGTAAATCCATCAGGATCAGGTCCGGCTGCTCCCGTTCAGCAACTTCCAGAGCTTCGCGACCGCCTTTGGCTTGTACGACCCGATATCCATGAGCCTCGAGGAGGTCGCTGGCCAGCTCGAGGTTCATCTGGTTGTCTTCCACGACCAGTATCTTTTCCCCGCTCATGGGCGACCCAAACTGTCAGGCGCGGGCTGTTCCCATCGATTTCCGTGCATACGATTAATCAACAGGTCCGTCTTTCTGGCGCGATGAGTACAGCGAGCGGCTCTCCAGCCGGCAAAGCAGTTCTTTCTTCTCGATCGGTTTCACGAAACAGTCGAAAGCGCCCAGCTCCCTGGCCCTCCGGCTGCGTTCCAGGATGGAGATTACTATTACCGGGATATCTTTCGTCTCCGGGTCGGCTTTAAGTTCCTGCAACACCTGCCAGCCGTCCACTTTGGGCAATAGAATGTCCAGAGTAATGACATAAGGTTTAAGTTCCTTCGCCAGCCTGAGCGCCTGCTCGCCGTCGAAGGCGCGGGCTACGCGGTAACTGGCTTCGCCCAGCCAGAGCCCGAGCAGCTCGCTGGTCTGCAGGTCGTCCTCGACCACCAGTACCAGCTGTTGGCCCGGCGTTGTCTCGGGTTCGATGAAAGGCTCCGGCATCGCCCCCCTTTGCCAGTCCGTCGACCGCCTGCGGCCCGGGGTGACCGGCAGGCTGAAGGTGAACCTGCTGCCCTTGCCCAGCTCACTTTGCACCCAGATCCGGCCACCGTGCAGCTCGACAAGTTTTTTACTGAGCGCCAGGCCGACTCCCGTGCCCTCGTATTTGCGCGTGTGGGCGCTATCCAGCTGCTGAAACATGGAAAAGATCTTTTTCTGGTCATCCTGGCTGATGCCGATACCGGTGTCCGTGACGGATATCTCGACAATGTTCTCAACAGCCGCGGCCTCCAGGATGACGCGCCCGCCTTCTGGCGTGAACTTGATCGCGTTGCTGACCAAATTATATAGTATCCGCTTGATTTTGGCGGCGTCTGCCTGGACCAATGGTAGCGAATCCGAAGGCTGTACTTCCAGCCTGACGCGCCGTTGAGCGGCGAAAGGATGTCCGAGCTTGCGGATGTCTTCCATCACCTGGGGGATGGAGAGGTCCTCCTGGGCCAGCTCCTCGTCCTCGGAGCTGATCTTGGCAAGGTCGAGGATGTCGTTGATCAGCTGCAGCAGGCGCCGGCCGCTGGTCTCGATGTTGACCAGGTATTGTTCCTCCCGGTCGCCAAACTTGTTCTCGCCCATGTCCATCAGCACCTCGGAGAAGCCGATTATGGCGTTCAGCGGCGTGCGCAGCTCGTGGCTCATCACCGAGAGGAACTCAGATTTAAGGCGGTTGGCCTCCAGCAGGTTAAGATTGACCAGCCGCAGGTTGTTCTGGGAATCCTTGAGGTTGTCGGCCATCTTGTTGAAGCTGTCGGCCATGTCACCGACCTCGTCTCTGGATTTCACCCGGATCCGTTCGCTCAGGTCACCCTCGGCGATATTGTGGATGACGCTGACTACCTGCCGGAGCGGTTTGAGGACGGTCGTCCGCAGGGCAAACCACAATACGAACAACAGGGCTGTGACGCCGGAGATGAAAACCAGGGCCATGCGGGCCTTGTCATCCCAGACTGCCTGATCAATGCTGGCCATCGAGGTGGATACCAGCACGGCTCCACGCAGTGGCAGGTTGTCATTGTGGCATTGCTGGCAGGTGGCCTCATTGAGCAGCGGCCTGACCTGTACCAGGTATTGGCCGCTTTCGCGCTCCTCGTAATATTGCGTCGGGTCGCCGGTCCGCAACACGCCCTGGATCTCGTTATTGGCCTCCGCATGGACCCCGGTGCCGCCGAATACCTCGTAACCACGGTTGGAGAAAACCTCGATCCGGTCGACCTCGGGAGAGCCGCGGAGTTTATCCAGGGCATTGGTGGCGACCATTCCTTTTTCCGCCAGCATCGTGTTGGCGATGCTGTTGCCCACATTGACGCTCAACTGCTCCGTGCTCAACTCTTTCTGATAATGCAGGTCCCGGGAATCGCTACTCACGTCGAACCAGGCGAAAAGACCGAAGCCAATAATGATAACCGCCATTACCAGGCTCAGTATCTTGGCCTCCAGGCTTCTCTCCAGCGGGTTGTGGAATCTGCCCGGCGTCATGCGTCATCCCTGTAGTCCGGGATCAGGTCCGGGATGGTGAAGGTGAAGCGGCTGCCCATGCCGGGTGAACTTTGCACCCAGATCCGTCCGCCATGCAACTCGACCAGTTTTTTGGTCAGGGCCAGTCCCAGGCCGGTGCCCTCGTACTTGCGCGCGTAGGAGCCCTCGACCTGCAGGAATTCCGAAAAGATGCGCTGCTGGTCTTTTTCACCGATGCCGATGCCGGTATCCGTTACCGATATCTCCATAACGCCGTCGCGATGGATGGACTCGATGGCGACTTCGCCTCCCGCGGGCGTGAACTTGATGGCATTGCTGAGCAGGTTGTAGAGGATCTGCTTGACGCGGGCCGGATCGGCTGTCACAAGTTCGACGCCGGGGTCCGGTTCGATTGAAAGGCGGATGGATTTCTTTGCCGCCAGCGGCTCGACTATGTTTTGGACTACCGCCATGGCGTCGGGTAGTAACATGGGTACGGGGCGGACTTCGATGGTGCCGGACTCCACCTTGGCCAGGTCGAGGATGTCATTGATCAACTGCAACAGGTGCCTGCTGGAGACGACGATGTTGCCGACATACTGCACCTGCTTCGGGTTGAGGTTGCCGTAGGTCTCATCTTCCAGGAGCTCGGAAAAACCGATGATCGAGTTCAGCGGCGTTCGCAGTTCGTGACTCATGGTCGCCAGGAATTGCGACTTCAGCCGGTTGGCGGTCTCCAGTTGTTTGTTGGTCAGCTGCAGCTCCTGTTCCCGCGACTGCAGGTTCTGGTTCACCTGTTCCAGTTCGTCAACCTTGCCCAGAATCTCCTGGCTTTGCACTTCCAGGGATTCGGTCATGCGGTTGACCGAGCGCCCAAGCTCGCCCAGTTCATCCCTGGAATTGATGGTGACTCTTTGGCCGAAGTCGCCTCTGGCTACCGCCTGGGTAAGCCTGGCCAGCCTGGCTACCGGCTTTACCATGTAGAAGTTAAGGCTGAGATAGAGCAGCACCAGCAACGCGACGACTCCCAGGCCACCGATGAACAGGAACTTGGTCTGCTGATCGCTTATCAGGGCGTCCCGGGGTTCGAGGTACATGTAAATACCGATGGTCGCCATCGGTTTGCCATCGACTGTCAGAGGGGCGACCGCCTCGATAACCTTGCGGCCGTCCTTTTCACTCTCGGCGTGGGTCGCCTGGTTGGTTTCCAGCGGCGCGTAGTCCTCGGGGTCCGCGACCTCGCCGATCTGGCCGCGGTCGGTGCTGGCGATTCGGATGATCTCGCCATCCTGAGGCGCGTAGACAGATATTTTGTGAATATCCGGGTTGAGTTCGTCGAGCTTTTCGATCTCGCTTTGAAAGTGTTGGTAGCTGATCTCCTCCGTGGAGTTGGTGTCGGCGCTGAAGAACTGGGCTGCGAGGGTGGCGCGCTCTTCGAAGTCTTCGTTGATTGTCGTGCTGAGAGTGTTGATGGAGATGTAGACGATCCCGCCGATGATCGGGATGCACATGGCCGCCAGCAGCAGCAGGATCTTCGCGCGCAGGCCGAACCGTTTCTTGAGGGAAACCTGGCCGGTATCTTCAGGGGCTGCTTTCATGGTCGAAAGAGACTGTCCTTTGGCTTTGACGACGAGTATCCCTGAATACGGGATCGAGCGGGCAAAAACCTTTTCGGAAGCGGGGAATAATTACTGAGAATACTGTGTTTGAGCGGGAGCTGTGGTAGAATTCCGCTTCACACCATGGGTGCTGACAGGTCAAAGTATACCACAGCAGTTCCAGTTATCCCTGGGGCTCGGGAGACACGTTTCGGGCCAGTGCTTGTGACGCAGCTCCTTGTCGCCGGCGGTGTTGGAATCGATGCTGAGTTGTGCTCAAACCTGTACCAAATGCAGACAATAAGCTATGATGACAGATGGATATATTCGACCCAAGGAGCTTGAATTGGGTTCCCTGCTCGGCAGGTTCTTCCTTTTGCTTTTTCTTATGATGATTCCGTTGGCGGGCGCGGCCTGTTCTGACGGTGAAAGCTTGCCGTTTTCTCCGGGCACCGTTTCAACGTCCACATCCGCGGACCTCCGTATCTCCATAGCTGGCATGTTCACCCCGAAGGAAACCTACTCGATTTATTCGGATCTGCTCGATTATATTGGTGAAAAGACCGGGCGCTCAACCATCCTGCAGCAGACCGGCAGTTATTCGAGTGTAAACGACCTGTTGGCACGCAAGGAAACTGACTTCGCGTTCCTGTGTTCTGGGGGTTACGTGGAGGCCTCTCATCATATGGGCCTGGTTCCTCTGGTGGCACCAGTGGTCAATGGGCAGCCGCTTTATTATTCCTATATCCTCGCTCGTGAGGGCAGTGGCATTCAAAAATTCGAAGATTTTCGTGGCCGCCGCTTTGCCTTTGGCGATCCCCTGTCGCTGACCGGCACTCTGTATCCAATGTCGCTTATAAAACTCTCGGGCAACGGGTTGGACAGTTTTTTTGGAGATTACATTTACACCAACAACCACGACAATTCCATTAAGGCCATGATGGAAGGTGTGGTGGACGGGACAGCTGTCGACAGTTTTATTTTTGACTACCTGAAGGCGCGTAATCCGGCCAGTGTCGCGGGGCTGGTGATAATTGAGAAATCACAGCCTTTCGGCTCGCCGCCCATTGTTGCTCGCCCGGGGCTACCGAAAGATTTGCGTGACCAGCTGATTCAAGTCCTCGTGGGGATGCAGGACGATCCCAAAGGCAGGGAAATCCTTACGCAGCTGGGAATCGAACGGTTTGTCCAGGTAGATGAATCTCTTTACGAGTCGGTTGAGCAACTGGAGGCGGAAATGACAATCCGTCAGTAACGGGGGAGATTTTAGTGCGGCGCCTCTCATCTCGCATAGCGAACGCAAGCCTGGGGAAAAAAGTCGCCGGGCTGCTGGCGTTAACAATCGCGCTTGCGGGCATCATTCTCTCGGGCGTGGGCACCCAAAGGCTGTACGGCCTTCTCATAGAGCAAAAACTTGATTCTTCCGAGCAGATCACCAGCGCGCTGGCCTCATCGGCGCTTCCTGATATTCTCACGCATGACTTCATAAGTTTACAGGACAGCACCGATCAGGTTCTGGCCCGTGACCGCCGTGAGGAAGTAGTCTACGTAGCAGTCTACGACACAAATGGTGCTCCCCTGGTTCATTCATCACGCCTTGATGGCGCGCAAGTTCCCGAAGAGACCCGGGAAATACGAAAGATCAGCGCGCCGCTGACCATTAACAACCGGAGCTTCGGCCGGATAGACATGTATATTTCGCTGAACCGGATCGAGGGCACCGTTTTATCCACGGTAATCTCGTTGGGATTGATTCTGGCGCTTGTGGTCGTGGCCTCCTCGGTGGGTATGGCGTTGGTGGCTTATCGAGTGGTAGTGGTGCCGGTGCAGAAGTTGGCCGTAAGCGCCAGGCAGATATCCGAAGGTAACCTCGATCTAAAAATCCCGGTTAAGTCGTACGACGAACTCGGTGGGCTGTCTGACGATTTCAACCGCATGGCGGAAAGTCTCAAAGAGCGTCAGGAGGAACTTCAGATCGCCTACGAAAAACTGGAAAGAAACTACCAGGCCATCAGGGAAGCATACAAGCAGCTTCGCGATCTGGACCGGATGAAATCAAAGTTCATCGCCGTGGTCTCCCATGAACTGCGGACGCCGCTATCTCTGATAAAGGGATATGTCGAGACCATGGCCGCGGGCAATCTGGGAAAGGTAACGGCGTTGCAGCAGAAAAAGCTGGGAGTTATCGTCGATAGCGTGGACCGCCTCTCGGACATCGTTGACAAGTCCCTGGATTTCTCGGTCATTGAACAGGGTAAAATGGCCATCGAGAAACAGAAATTGCAGCTAAGTGAAATTATCGAGCAGGTAGTGGATGAATTCGCTCTGGAGATATCGGGAAGGAAGTTAATCCTGGAGCAGCAGATCCCCCGGAAATTGCCGCTCATGCTCGGAGACAAGGTCAGGTTGCACCAGGTGTTTCATAACCTGGTAGCCAACGCGGTTGATTTTACATCTGAAAAAGGAACGGTTGGCATCCACGCGGGTTTTGATTCAGAAAAGAAGCTCAATGTGGTTGTAGTCACGGATACAGGACCGGGCATATCCAGTGAAGACCTGGAGCACTTGTTTTCTCCTTTTTATCAGGTGGAAAGTCCGATAATCCGCAAACATCCTGGAGTAGGCCTGGGTCTTGCTATCGCCAAGGGGATCGTGGAGCAGCACGGAGGGAACATCGACGTAGTGAGTGAAGTGGGCAAGGGTTCGACCTTCACAATATCGTTTCCCGTGCTCGATGGTGTGAGAGATCAGATATGATGAATGGATTAACCAGAAGGCCGCTTGCAAAGGGGATTGGGAGGGAATATGACATCTAGTAAAGTTCTGGTTGTTGATGATGAGCCGGGGATATGTGACATTGTCTGCCTTAATCTCGAAGGTGAGGGTTATGAAGCCGAATGTGCCCATAGCGGCAGGTCAGCATTGGACAAAATCAAAGCCACACCACCGGATCTGATCATTCTCGATATCATGATGCCCGAGGTGGACGGCTGGGAAGTCCTCTCATTCATCAAGGGTGATCCGGTAACCAGCGAGATCCCGGTCATCCTTCTATCCGCGAAAAGTGAAGAGATCTCCAAGCTGCTGGGATTCCAGCTGGGGGCGCAGGATTACGTTACAAAGCCCTTCAGTGTCAAGGAGCTGATCGCTCGCGTCGGCGCCGCCCTCGAGCACGTTCGAGCACGGGCGGAAGAGGCTCAGCCATCAGGACCTTCCTATGAAGCAGGGAAGATCGCTGCCCTCAAGGATAATGAGGTCTTTTTTCTCGATCCGTCCGAGATATTCTTTGCCGCCGCCGACCGGAATAATACATATCTTCACACGAATGAGGAAAAGTATCTCGTGCGCAGGAATTTAAGCTATATAGAAACCCGGCTGACCGACAGGTTTCTGCGAGTTCATAAGAGTTATATTGTCAATCTGGGCAGAGTTAGCAAGCTTTCTTCACCTACCCGTGGTTCCTACCTCGTAGAACTTACTAACGAATCAAGGACCAGGGTTCCATTGAGTCGGAGTAAGGTGGGGCTGCTCCGCCGCGCCCTTTCGGGGGCCGGAGCAGCCCATTAGAAGCAGATCAAGTCAGTAGTTACGGCTGGCTCAGGGCTTCCCGACAACTCCATTGAAGCTGTTTTTGTTGTAGATCACCCATACCACTTGCTTTTCTGGACACTTCTCTTTCCTCCCTGTTCGTCTGTACCGTAATAAGAGTAACTATATAATAGAAATTATTTACCTATTGTAGTTATATTATGACGTACTGTGCCAAAAGCAGATTAATTGTGAAATGCACAAGTCATACAACATCAGGGAAATCCCCTATACACTATCTGCTTAATTAAAGTTAATATCAGGCCGAGAAAGTATAAGCGGTGCATAAATTAATATATTCTGTGTTTCTAGCTTGATAGAAAGCATATCCGCATAACTTCACAGGCAAGATGCACAATATATTGTGATATGCACATCACGTACTAGTTTGCGGGATAAGGAGGTGGAGGCGAACGGCATATATCATCAAGACCGCGGAAGAGGAGTGTTCGTCCGGCGTGGATTCCAGGTCAAGCACTCAGACATATAACGAAAAACAAGTTCAATTGGGAGGTGAAGGAATTGAGATTTAAGATGAGCCTAAAGAAGAAGGTTATTGCAATATCAATGTTGGCGGCGTTGCTTACGTTCGTCATTGGACTGAGCGCAATCTTCGCTTCTTCAGCGCCCCCGGCGAGTCCTCACTATAGTTATAGCGAGTGCACCGCCTGTCATTCGGATCAGATCGATTACCACAGCACTGCATCCAGCCATCAATACTCGGAGTGCATCTCCTGCCATGGCGATCGCACGGACGAGCAATCCCTTTACGACGCTTCTTACGGTCAGTATTTTGATGGTCCGCACAAGGTGCACCTGACCTCCAGCCAGCTTTCGTTTACCTGTACCCAGTGCCATGAATCAGTGGATATCAGGGAAAAGTCCGCGGCTTCAGTCAGGCGACAGGTATCGATGGAGTGCTCCAAGTGCCACAGTCCCTTCCCGACATCAATGAATCCTGCATGGGCCACGCAGGACTGCACGACATGTCACACGGACTGGCAGAGCAGCCATTCATCCGATCCCTCGATCAACACGGCGAATATCGCACCAGCCGACTGCATTGGTTGCCACGGAGGAAGATCCTGGTACCTGTCGGGTATGGCTTCGGCTAGTCTGGCCAGAGGCAACACCTACTGGGCCAGCTATGACGACTACTCGGCCAGAAAACTGTCGGTCGACTTCTCTATCTCGAACAGCGGTTCGGGAACGGCAAACGGTTTGAACTTATCCAACGTTCTGTCTACGAACGGAGTGGGCGCGATAACGACGTTGCCACTGTCTCTTGGGGATCTGTCGCAGGACACCGCCGCCGATTTCACGATGGTGTATTCGGTGCCGAATGGAGTCGGATCCTTCAGGACTTCACTGTACGCCAATGCTATAAATGACGACGATCAGACGCAATACTGGCCTTCACCGCCGCCCTCTCCCTGAGGCGGAAAGAGCGAAGCTCTGAAAAGCCAAAACGGGAAAAGGAGCGGTATCGTGATAGCGAAAGGTAAGAAAACAGACAAACAGGAAAAAAGGCGCAAGGCCTACGCGAAGCCGGAACTGGCAATGCACGACAACTTGAAGGATATAACCTTCGAGTGCCAGGCCTGGCAGTGCAGCGTTGTAGTGCCGCCGCCTCCGGAGCACTAGGAGAAAGCAAATGCGTCGGAATGACAGAAATAATAAAGCGCAGCATCAAATGCGCTGGAAGCCAAGCGAAAGAGGTGAGCTAAATGACAGATGAAAGCAGCAAGGGCGGTAGCCTTGAAATAAACCCAAGCGTCTCACGCCGTTCCTTTCTGAAATGGGGAAGCGCCATCAGCGGCACGGCGGTAGCCAGCGTTCTGATGCCTGGCGGTCTCCTCAAGCAGGTCTTCGGTACCGGCACGGCCAAGGCCGCCGATGAAGGCAGCTGGATCTATACCGCCTGTAACATGTGCGGCGGTCAATCCGGCATCAAGGTGAACGTGATCGACGGCGCCGTCAGGAAGATCGAGCCCAGCGAATACAATGCCGCAAGCATCGCCAACACCTGCCTGAACGACCCGGCGGACCCGGCCGACTTCCTGAACAACTGCGCCGGCAGCGGTTGGGGCGGCACCATGTGCCCCAAGGGCAACTCGGCGATCAAGTCACTGTATGACCCGGATCGCGTCCTGATGCCCATGAAGCGTGATCCGGCCTCTCCAAGGGGGGAGGGAGCAGTGTTCAACCCGATCTCCTGGGACGACTGCCTCAATGAGATCAAGATAAAACTGCAGGACCTAAAGGCTGAGCAGAGCGGCAACGGCGCCCATCAGCTCCTCTGGTTCGGGGAGGATCACTCCTTTACCCATATCCAGCAGGACTTCATGAAATGCTACGGGTCGTCGAACTACATGAACCACTCCAACCTCTGCGACACCAGCCGCAAGAGGAACTATAGCGTGCCTCTCGGCGACGAGCGGCCGCTGGCGGACTTCGCCCATGCCAAGTACGCCATGCTCTGGGGCTGGAATCCCCTGTCGGCCATCAAGTGGGCGCACCTGCCCCGCATTATCAGGCAGTTCTTTGACAATGGCGGGCGCATGGTCTGCGTCGACCCGGTCTTCAGCCACACCGCCGCGACAGCCTGCCGCAACGGCGGCGAGTGGGTGCCGCTCAAGCCCGGCACGGACGGCGCCATGGCTCTGGCGATGGCGTACGTTATCATCAACGAGAGCCGTTACGACGCAGCCTTCGTCTCCAGCTATGTCCTCGGATTCAACGAGTATAAGGACTATGTGAACGGAGTCAGCGACGGAACGCCCAAGACGCCCGCCTGGGCTGAGACCAAGACCGGCGTACCCGCCGCGACCATCGAGCGGCTGGCCCGTGAGCTGGCCGATCCGGCCAACCACCCGGCAGTCATCGATATCTGGTCCGGACCCGGCCAGCACACCAACGCGACCCAGGGCGGTCGCGCGGTTACCGCCCTCCTGGCGCTCACCGGCCAGATCGGCGGCAAGGGCCAGATGGTGTACCCGAACAAGAAGGGCTCGAAGCACCGCACCATGACCAACACGCACGACACCGGCGCCGGCAAGTCGCTGGCGAGGCCGAGGGTCGACGGTTATAACTTGTCCAAGGCCTCCGGTGGATATCCATCGGCACACAGTTCAGGCATCTATGTCCGGGCCCGTGACGTAATGCTCGATTCGGACCTGTCGCCCGCGGCCTACTGGGCCAAGTACCCCTACCTGGGCGCCACTGAGGCCGAGGCTGACACCAACCGCCCCAAAGCGGTAATGTTCATGTTCCAGAACTGGGTGATGTCGATTCCCAACACGCAGAAGAACATCGACGCCATCAACAAGATGGACCTGGTCATCTGCTGCGACACCCATCTCAGCGAGACCGCCCAGATGGCCGACTACATCATCCCGGGTTCCCATGCCCTGGAGCGCTACGACTACAACTCCAACTGGGTGACCCACTACAGCCTGAGTCTGCGGCAGCCGGTGGTAAGCTCCTGGATCGGCAACCCCTACCGCTTCGAGGCCGGGGTTCTCATGGAACTGGCCACCAGAATGGGTCTGGCCGGCGACGCCGGCAGCACCTCTCCGGGCAACTTCAGCATGACCTACGAGCAGTTCCTGGGTCAGGAGCTCCTGGGTGACTCGACCCTGAAGGCCAGCATCCACCCGACTGGAGATCTCACCAACATGGCGGACTGCGACACGGCTTTGAACAACTTCAAGGCGTTGCCGGGAGTGCATTGGCCATCCCCGACCGAGCTGGCCGCGAATGTCGCCAGCTGGGGCACCAAGTATGGCAAGAAGAGCAAGCTGATGCAGGGCAGCGCGGAGAAGATAGTCCTGAACTCCGCCAGCATCTACGACAACGGTGTCGCGGGCACCGGCATCACCGGCTATAAGTCACTGCAGACTGCCGGTTACGACGCGCTTCCGAAATATGCCGATCCGGAAGACTCGCCGGCGAACAATCCCGGTTATCCCCTCCATCTGGTCAACTGGAAGCAGGTCGAGCACACGCACTCGCGGACGTTCAACAACGTGTGGCTCATGGAGATGAAGGGGCATAACCCGCTCTACATCAACACGGCGACCGCCGCCAGCCTGGGCATCGTCGATGGCGACGCCATCAAGGTGGAATCGCCTTACGCGACAGTTGACGCCACGGCCTTCGTCACCGAGGGCATCGAGCCGAGCACCGTGGGCATGTTGCACGGTTTCGGGCACACGGCGCTGGGAGAGGTCGCCAAGGGCAAGGGCACGTCGGACGGCGCGCTGCCGGCCGGCAAAGCCGAATCTATTTCCGGCCAGGCAATCCATAAGGAGACGGCCGTGAAAGTCTACGGGGCCTAGAAAGGAGGGTGATTTAACATGGCTGCAAACCCCAATCAGCTCGGCTTTGAATACGATATGGTCAAATGTATCGGATGCAGGGCCTGCGAGGGAGCGTGCAAACAGCAGAACAACGTGGAGTTGGGAGTGCGTTTTCGGAGGGTGACCACTTTTAACGGCGGCACCTACCCGACTCCGTTCACCAACTACATGTCGATGGCGTGCAACCACTGTGAAAAGCCCGCCTGTGCGGCGGCTTGTCCGGTGGACGCGATCACCAAACGGGCCAGCGATGGCATCGTCATCATTGATAACAACAAGTGCAACGGATGCAAGCTGTGCATGGAGGCTTGTCCCTATGGTGCTCCACAGTATAACCCCGTGACCAAAAAGGTGGAGAAGTGCCATATGTGCTACACGCGCATCGACGCCGGCCTGTCTCCAGCCTGTGTGCAGACCTGCATGGCGCGAGTGCTCAAGCATGGAGTGCTGTCAACACTGACAGGTGACAAGGGCAAGAACGTAGCCCACTTTGCCAATCCCAAACACACGCACCCGTCGATACGGATTTCCCCGCCCGACAGGCAATAAGGAGTAAAAATGGAAGCTCTGGACAACAAGATAATGGACAATGATACACGGACACGGATTGTTGTCTATGACTTCCTGAGGCGTGTGTTTCTGCACGAACCCACGGATGAGTTCTTCGGGCGCCTGGTTGAGAGTGGCATACTCGAGGATCTAAACGACCTGCCCGGCATCGAGAAGATGCGGTCTTATGTGCAATCGGCCCTCTCTTCCGGAGATATCGATGCAGTGCGGCAGGACTTCTACCAACTGTTCCTGGGACCCAGGCGTCTGAAGGCTCCCCCGTGGGAATCGGTTTACCGGTCGGAATTACGGCTGGTAAATCAAAAATCGACAACCGAAGTGCGGCAACTGTACGCGCGATTCGGGTTTGAGACTGAAGCCGGCCAGCTGGAAGACCACTTCGGCACGGAATGTGACTTCCTCTTCAGGTTGTGCAGCCTCTTGGGAGTGATCGACAAGCACGGGCGGTACGATCTCCTGGGCGTCCAGAAGCGCTTCATCGGGGATCATCTGCTTAAATGGGTGCCCGGGTTCGCGGAAGACATCATGAAAAACGCGCTTACCGATTACTTTCGTGGGCTAGGAGAGTTCGTGGGCTATTGGGTGCGCAATGAAGAAGAATACCTGGACACAGTGTGGTCTGAAAGCAAATGATGCATCAGTAGGGTCTGGAATATTAAATGGAAAGACAGGTGAATTAAAATGCCAAGCATAGGATGGCAGGAACTGGTTGTAGTCTTGGTGATAGCATTGATGATATTCGGTACCAAGCGTTTGCCCGAAGTTGGTCGTTCGATGGGCAGTGCCTTGAAGGAATTCAAAGCGGGGACTCAGGAAATAAAAGGAAAAACGAGCATTCGAGCGGAAGCGATCGCAGTTGAGCCGAAAAGCGTTGCCGCTGAGCCGAAAAGCGATGCCATCGAAACAATCTGAGCGGAGCTGCCCGTAGGTGTGCAGCTGTTAGGATCTACCGGGGTTGGGTGAGAGAGAAAGTCACGCGGATTGAAGGTTTTACTTGTGAGTTTGTGACACGATTTCTTCGGGATATCAACAGGTGTGACATTAAGGGAGCGGAAAAAGACATGCAGGTAAACGTGAACGCCGATGTGTGAGTCTCCAAAAAACAGAGCGATGGAAATACGGTCAAAAATCTGGATTGAAATCGATGGCAAGTGTGTGTTCAGCAAGGGGCGGGTAATCCTGCTCGAGGCCATCGAGCGGTATGGCTCCATAAACCGGGCCGCCGCCGAAACCGGTATTTCCTACCGGCGCGCGTGGGGGTACATCAAAGCCATGGAGAAAAGGCTGGGAATGGATCTGGTGGAGACGAAAACGGGAGGAGCTGGAGGGGGAGGCGCGACGCTCACTGACGAAGCGCGCCGCTTTCTGCTTGATTATGAGAGTCTGGAATCCGGCATCAACGAGCTTGTGGATAAGCGTTTCGGTGACATCTTCAAGGCTCAAAAAACCGCTAAAGTCGGGCGGCGTTATGCAAATTTGTCATAACCGACACAGTTTGATATCTGGAGGAAGTCATGTGTGAAGTAGGCCAGGAAATAATATCTGTGAGGGAAGCCGTGGGCACTGTGTTGAGCCACGATATAACCGAGGTGAACCCGGCGAACGGCTTCAAAGGGGCACGGTTCCACCGGGGGCACGTTATCACGGAAGAGGACGTGGAGAAGCTTCTCGATCTGGGCAAGGAGCATCTGTATATCCTCGAAATTCGCGAAGATCAGATGCATGAAAACGACGCTGCGCAGATGATGGCGACGGCGATAGCTGGTGAGAATGCGGTGTTCATACCGGAGCCTTCCGAGGGGAAAATAAATATCAGGGCCGCGGTGGATGGACTACTCAAGGTGGACGTCGCAGCGTTGGAAAGTTTTAACGGCGTCGGCGCGGTGATGTGCGCGACCCGTCACAGCAATACCGTTGTGAAGCAGGGTGATGTCATAGCAGGAACGCGCGCCATTCCCCTCGTGGTTGATGAGAAGCCGGTGCGCGATGCAGTCGCGATCGCCGCCGGGGCGGGAGGCATTGTATCTGTCCTGCCGTTAAAGCAGGCCCGGGTGGCACTCGTAATCACGGGCAACGAAGTATACAAGGGTCGTATCAAGGACGCTTTTGAGCCGGTGATCAGGAAGAAGGTCGAGGATCTCGGCTCTACAGTCGTGGAGGTCGTTAAATGCCCGGACAATGTGGGAGTGATCAGGGCAGCTCTGGAGCAGGTGAAGAGCAATCAGGCCGATCTTGTCGTCATGACGGGTGGGATGTCGGTCGATCCCGACGACGTTACTCCGCTGGCGGCGGGCGCGGCGGGCGCGGAGATTACCGCTTATGGTTCAGCGGTGCTTCCCGGGACGATGTTCATGGTCGGCTACTTCAAGAATGGCACACCAGTGCTGGGCGTGCCCGCCTGCGGGATTCATCACCCGCGCACAATATTCGATCTCGTGCTACCCCGGGTGCTCGCAGGGGAAACAATCACTGACAAGGACATAGCCCGGCTCGGCCACGGTGGCATGTGTCTCGATTGCCCTGAGTGCAGATTTCCTGTTTGTCCATTCGGTAAGGGCTCATGAAGAGTTGTCATGAAGACGCTTGAGGAACATCTTGCCGAAACTGCGGCCTTCCATGGGAGCAACTGTCCGGGTCAGACGCTGGGCGTCAGGATGGCCCGGGCCGGCCTGACGCGGATCGGCATCGACGATCCGCTTTCCGGCCGCTGGCGAAAGCAGCTCATGGTTTACGTGGAAATAGATCGTTGTGCCGCCGATGCGGTGATGAGCGTGACCGGGTGCCGTGTGGGTAAACGAACGCTCAAAATCGTGGACAATGGCATCATGGCAGCCGGCTTCCTGAACCTGGAAACTGGCAAAGCAGTCCGGGTAGTGGCCCGCGAAAAAGCACGGGCCCTGGCCGACAAATATGCGCCGGGAATCGAAGACAAGTACGAGCGTCAACGGAAGGCCTATGAAGTCATGCCCGACGAGGAGTTGTTCGATTTCGAGGACGTCAAGATCGTGGTCCCGGGTCAGGACATGCCCGGCAGTCCTATTTCGCGGGTGCAATGCAGCAAATGCGGTCATTCGGTCCAGGACTTGCGGGAAGTGTGGCAGCCAGGTCTCATCTTCTGCAAGCCATGCGCCCAGGGGAGCTACTTCACAGCGATCAACCGCTGCGATCCGGAACCGGAGGCGACCTCGGTATGACGCCTGCGGCTCTTTCTAATATAAACGGAACAACCATGCCGGCGTTCATTTTCAGCAGGCGGGAAATTGCCGGTGCGCTGGGCGATATCGGGGTACTGTTGCCGTTGATGGCGGGGCTGATTCTCGTATCCGGCCTTTCCGCGTTCACGGTTTTCCTGCTCACGGGGGTGACATATCTTGCCGCGGGCATATATTTCCGTTTGCCGGTGCCGGTTCAACCTCTCAAGGCCATGGCCGCCATTGCCATAGCCGGTGGCGCCGGCGCCGAGGAACTGGCAGCTGGTGGCATCATCATGGGGGTGTTGCTCTTGTTCCTTGGCATGACCGGCCTGGCCTCGAAACTTACAAGACTTTTTTCTCCCTGGACAGTCAAGGGGATACAGTTGGCGGTGGGGCTGATGTTGATCAAGGCCAGTATTCCCTTCATCACTGGCGGTGGCTCGGCGGTCTGGAAGGCAGCCGCGGTATCTGGGCCGACAGGATCGGCGGCCCTGTTGCTGGCGGGAGTCTCTCTGATATTGCTGTTACTTTTCAATCAAAGCCGGAAGGTTCCCGCTTCCCTTGCCGTGCTGGCTCTGGGCTTCACGTTGAGTCTCATCCTCGCTGGCCCAGCCATCATCGGCTCACTTGAGGTGTCTGGGCCGGCGTTGCCTTCCATTTCAATCCCCGGACGGGAGAGCTTTATCGCGGCCCTTTTCCTGCTGGTTATTCCACAGGTGCCGGTTACTTTTGGTAACTCGGTGATCGCTACGACCGACGTGGCCCATTCCTATTTCAAAAAGAGAGCAGAGCGGGTTACACCCAAAGCGCTTTGCGCTTCGCTGGGAATTGCCAACACAGCCATCGGCCTGCTAGGCGGCATGCCGGTCTGCCATGGCTCCGGCGGCATGACTGCGCACTATCGCCTCGGCGCCCGTTCCGGCGGCGCGGCTGTGCTCATGGGGGTACTGCTCGTATCCCTGGCTCTGCTGTTCGGCGACTCCGCGGTCTATCTGATACTCATGCTGCCCCTGCCGCTTCTGGGAGCATTCATAATTTATGTGGGGATTGAACACGCGCGCCTGGTACTTGAGCTACTTGAACACAAGCTCTCCCTGTTGGTCGCTGTGGCCATAGGGGTGTTGTCGCTTCTTTGGGGCAATATTGCGGTAGGCATGGTAATAGGGATTGGGGCCAGCCTTATTGCCGGCGCCGCCGGGTTGTTCAGAGAATATTTGTTGCCAGGTGAAAATTAACTCATTGCAGGCAATCGATATCAAAGGCAAGCAAATGGCTGGAACAGGCAAAATCAATAACTCAGCGGGGAAACGGGATTTCTCGGTTGCGATTCTGGCTGGTGGTGAAAGCAGCCGCATGGGCAAGAACAAGGCGCTGGAGATCCTGGGGGGCAAGACGGTCATCGCCCACGTTATCGATTCTCTCCGGCCCCTCACCAATGACATGTTTATCGTGGCGGGTGATGTGGCGGCTTACGAGGGGTTCGGGCTACCCATCTGCGCCGACCATTACGATTTCCGGGCGTCTCTGGTGGGCATTTATTCCGCCATCGCCTCCTCGCGGGAGGAACGATGCCTCGTTGTCGCCTGCGACATGCCGTTCGTGGAACCCGCCCTTGCCCGTCTGTTGGCCAGCCTTTCCGCGGGATACGATGCCGTTGTGCCGGTGAGCCCGCGCGGCTGGGAGCCCCTCCTGGCCGTCTATTCGAAATCATGCCTGAAAGCAATGCGGGAACGGATAAAGAGCGGAGACCTTGCGATCCATCATGTGCTGGATAACCTGAAGGTCAGATATGTAGAGCTGGCGGAGATGGCTGTCTGCTGCGACCCCGCACTGGTCTTCATCAATATCAATAACGTGGTGGAGCTTGAAAAGGCCAATCTGCTGGTTCCCAGAGTCCGCAAATTTCGCCGACAGACCGGGTCAGCGGCAGGGAAAAACGGCTCGCCTCCGCTGGTGTGCTTTGTAGGTAAAAAGAATTCAGGCAAGACCACCTTCCTGGAAAAGCTCGTGCGGGAGCTGATATCCAGAGGGTTGACCGTGGCATATATCAAGCACGATGTTCATGGTTTTGAAATGGACCGCGAAGGGACAGATACCTGGCGCTTGACGCAGGCGGGAGCGCATTCGGTGATGATTTCTTCTCCCTTCGCGATGGCGTCTTTGGAAAAGGTTGGGGAGGAAAAAAATCTTGACGAGTTGGCGAAGCGGGTGGATGGTTCCGCGGACATCATCGTCGTCGAAGGCTTCAAGTGCGCCGGCGCCGACAAGCTGGAGGTATCCCGCAGCGCGCGGAGCGATTCCCTGGCCTGTTCTGAAGATGAATTATTGGGGATTATTTCGGATCGCGAGGAAGCAGCCAGCGGCCTTCCAGTATTTGCAATCGATGATATTTCCGGCGTCGCGGACTTTCTTGCTGACCATTACGAGTTTGACGCCGGTCGGAAGGATGGGGAAATTGGCTTCTGAATCAGGAAAAAACAGGGGTTTTGATCGTGGCAAGGGCCATGACGCTCAAGCATTTCATGTGATCGACTATCTGCGTATATCCATTACCGATCGCTGCAATTTCCGCTGCGCTTACTGCATGCCGCGAGCGGGGGTGGGCTATCGGCCCCACGACGAGATTCTCAGTTATGAGGAAATCATACGGTTCACTCGCGCGACCGCGAGACTGGGAATCACCCGGGTCCGCATAACCGGAGGCGAACCGCTGGTTCGGCGGCAATGTCCGGAGCTGGTGGCGAAATTGGCGGCGATACCCGGCATCGAGGACCTGTCGCTGACCACCAACGGCGCTCTGTTGACCGAGCACGCCGAGGCTCTCAGGGATGCCGGCCTTTCCCGCCTCAATATAAGTATTGACAGTCTGAATCCGGACCGGTTTTCACGGATTACGCGGGGAGCTACTCTGGCGCCGGTGCTGGCAGGCCTGGAGATGGCACTGGAGCTCGGTTTTGCGCCGGTAAAGGTGAATGCCGTCATGATACCTGGCATTGAGGACGAGCTCGAACAGTTTGTTGCTCTGGCACGAGAAAATCCCGTGCACGTCAGATTCATTGAATTCATGCCTATCGGGTGCCACCAGGAGGATGTCCGGAATTTCATTTCCAGACAAAGGATTCTTGAAGGTTTGTCCAGATTTGGAGATTTAATGCCTGTCGATTCGCCCGTCGGCGGCGGTCCGGCGCGCTACTTCCGATTCGATGGCGCCCGCGGGACTATCGGATTTATCAGCTCCATGAGTGACCACTTCTGCGAAAACTGTAACCGTCTGCGGCTGACAGCGGACGGTAAGTTGCGCAACTGTTTATTCTCTGACGACGAAGTTGACATACGTCCTTATATAAACGGAGACTCGATGGAACTTGCGAAAGTTATTATTGACTCCATGAACAGCAAGAAATTCGATCGGACTGGCGAGAAACCGTTGGCACGTACCATGTCACAGATTGGTGGATAATTAACTTTCAGCCAATATGCCTGATCTTCGCAGGCTTGTCCAGACGAATAAACGAGGGGCGGAAGGGAATGATTTTATGAAAAAAGAACTGTCGCACATCGATAAAGAGGGAAGAGCGCGCATGGTTGACGTGGGCGACAAACCGGTGACGGTCCGCACCGCCCGTGCCGCCGGGCTCGTGACCATGGCTCCGGAAACGATGCGTCTCTTGATTGACCGGGAGATTCCAAAGGGCGATGTCCTCTCAGTGGCGCGAGTAGCGGGCATCATGGCCGCAAAGGAGACTTCCCGGCTCATTCCCATGTGCCATCCGCTGGCAATAGAAAATATCAAGGTCGACTTTGAGATCGAGGAAGAGGTGCCAGCCGTGAATATCGAGGCGATTGTGCGCGTTTCCGGCAAGACTGGCGTGGAAATGGAGGCCCTCACGGCCGTGTCCATGGCCGCGCTCACTATCTACGACATGTGCAAGGCCGTGGATAAAGGAATGGTTATCAGCGACATCCGGTTGCTGGAAAAGCATGGAGGTAAGTCAGGATGATGGCGTCGATAGTCTCAATTAACATTTCCACCGCCAAGGGCGAACGAAAAAAACCGGCTGGCCAGGCGGAGCTGCTGGTGGAGCATGGCATCGTTGGCGACGGGCATGCGGGCAACTGGCACCGGCAGGTCAGCCTGCTGGCGGCGGAAAGCATCGAGAAGATGAAGAAAAAGGGCCTCGACGTTGGTCCCGGCGATTTCGCTGAGAATGTGACAACCAGCGGTATCGATTTGCCGGTACTGCCCATAGGTACGAGGCTGAAACTGGGTGGTACACTAGTCGAGGTGACCCAGATCGGCAAGAAGTGTCACAACCGCTGTGAGATTTACAGGCAGGCAGGCGATTGCGTTATGCCAAGAGAGGGTATTTTTGTGAAGGTGATTGAAGGCGGCAACATTGCTGATGGAGATGCGATCGATTTACTGGAGGAGGTGGGGGAATGAGTTTCACCGCCGCCGTTATTACTGTCAGCGATAAAGGCGCTAACGGCGAGCGTAAAGACGAGAGCGGTGACGCTCTTGAGCGTTTGCTGATCGATGTGGGAGCTGTATCGGTGGCGAGGGTCATGGTCCCCGACGAACGCGATCAAATCTCCGCTGTATTACGTGAATATTGTTGTGAAAAAAAAGTCGATCTTGTCATTACTACCGGCGGAACCGGCCTGACAACAAGGGACGTCACTCCGGAGGCTACCCGGGACGTCATCGACCGTGAAGCGCCGGGCATCGCCGAAGCCATCCGCGCTCAATCGATGAAGATAACCCCGCGGGCGATGCTCTCCCGGTCGGTGAGCGGCGTTTGCGGCGAGTCGCTGATCATCAACTTTCCTGGCAGCCCCAAAGCCTGCGCTGAATCTTTTGCCGTTGTCAGGCCGGTTCTCGGCCACGCCCTGGAGTTGCTGGGGGGAGCCGGCGGGGAGTGCGCCCGCTGATGACCTCGTAGAAGACATCCCTGCTAATCAGATATATTTAGCCGGCACCCCTTGCATTTGAAAAAACTATTCTGATATTCTTGCTCACAGAGGTGTGACTGGCGTTCAGTGGATAACCACTCGGGAGCATCTCCGCTGGTGTCAAAAAAACCAGCCGATTGGCCGGACGCCTGGGCCTCCAGATAGCTTGGATGGCTTGGGTGTTTTTTCATCCCCGGAGCCTTCAACCGGACTGTTCGCCGTTGTCAGAAAGGGAATAAAATGGCCGATCTACCTCATCACGAAATCATCGCGGAAAGCGGCCCCCTGGTCAAACTTTTCATCGATGGCCGCCGTTTGCAGGTCAACCCCCGCATGACCATCCTGGAAGCCGCGCACGCGAACAGCATCGAGATACCTACCCTTTGCAATGACCCCCGTCTCGCGCCCGTCGGCAATTGTGGCCTGTGCCTGGTGGAGGTCGTCGAAACCGGCCTGGTGTACGCCTGTCAGACCCCCGTGGCCGAAGGCATGGAGGTCACCACCCTTAACCCGGAGATCGCCGAGGCGCGCAAACAAAGACTCACCGAGTATCTGACCAGCCACAACGCCTATTGTGAACCGCCCTGCCATAACGCGTGCCCGGCGCGCATCGATATTCCCGCCTACCTGGCGGCGATCGCCCGGGGGGATGACGCCGAAGCGATCAGGATCATCAAGCACCGGCTGCCATTGCCGCGCATAATCGGCCGGGTTTGCCCGCGCCCCTGCGAGAGCGCCTGCCGCCGTACCCAGGTTGATCAGGAACCGGTTGCCATCTGTCAGCTGAAGCGTTTCGCCAGCGACAGCGTCAGCGCCGCCGGCTCCGCGAGCATTGAAGAGCCCGCCGCATCCAGCGGCAAAAAAGTCGCCGTCATCGGCAGCGGCCCATCCGGCCTCTCCGCCGCCTATTACCTGGCTTTGAGCGGCCACCAGGTCACTATCTTCGAAGCTCATTCAGAACCAGGCGGTATGATGCTGACCGGTATTCCGCCCTACCGCCTGCCGCGGGAGATCATCCAGGCGGAAGTCGAAGACATCCTTAAAACCGGTGTCGAATTGAAGCTGAACAGCCGCTTCGGCAAAGATATTACTTTCGAAAGCCTGGAGTCCGATGGCTACGCGGCTACTCATCTGGCCATCGGCGCCCAACGGGGCTCGACCGGTGGTATCCCCGATGCAGGAGAGGGACAGGGCATCTATTCCGCCGTCGATTTTCTCCACAAAAGCAACGCCGGGCTATGGGACGCTCCCCTGGGCAAAACGCTGGTCGTGGGCGGTGGTTTCACCGCCCTGGATGCCTGCCGGTCTTCAATCCGGCTAGGCGCCGATGAAGTCACCGTGGTCTACCGCCGCTCCCGTAAAGAGATGCCGGCGACCGCGGACGAGGTCGAGGAGGCCGAACTGGAGGGCGTCAGGCTTTCGCTGCTCACCGCGCCGATCTCTGTTGTCCGCGAAGACGGCAAGGTAACCGGTGTCGTTTGTCAGACGATGGAGCTGGGCGAGCCCGACGACAGCGGCAGACGCCGCCCCGAAGCAGTGGAGGGTTCCGAGTTCACCATCGAGGCGGATACGGTCATCCTGGCCATCGGCCAGGAGGTCGACCAGTTCGGACTGGAAGACTCTCTGGATCTGAGCGGTTGGGGCACCATCGAGGCCAACCAGCGCACTCTGGCGACCAGCAGGGATGGAATTTTTGCCGGGGGCGACTGCGAAACCGGCCCGGCTACAGTCGTTGAAGCCATCGCCGCCGGCCGCAGGGCCGCGGTTGCCATCGATGCATATATTAACGGCAAGGACCCCGATGAAGCCTGCTCAGCTCCCTCGGCCAGCCTCAAAAGACGCCGGCCGAAGCTGTTCGACATCGGCGCCAGGCCGCTTTCCGATGATAAACGGATCCATATGCCCGAACTCGCCATCGCCGACCGTGACAACTTCGATGAGATCGAGCTGGGTTTCGAGGAGAAGGCCGCCAGGAAAGAGGCCGCCCGCTGCCTGCAGTGTACCTGCCATGCTGTTTCCGCCTGCGAGCTGCAGCGCCTTTCCATCCGTTATGGCGCCGGCACCACCGAGTTTAAGGGCGAGGGCCAATATGAGCTTTACGATGGCTCGCCCATACTCCAGCTGGACCGCAAACGCTGCATCAAGTGCCACAACTGCGTCCGCATCTGCAACGAGCTGGAAATGAACAATGTTTACAGGGTAGATGAAAATGGACATCCCGCCCTGCGGGGGAAAACCTATAAAGATTCCGGCTGCGTTTCGTGCGGACAATGCATCGACGTCTGCCCGACCGGCGCTCTGGTCAACACTCAGCTGAAGGGTGTCCGTGAATGGGAGCTGGAAAGGGTGAGGACGACCTGCCCGCTCTGCGGCACCGGCTGTAATTTCGATCTGAACGTCAAGGAGGGCAGGGTCGTCGGGGTTACCACCAATGCGGATTCTCCGGTCAATAACCGCGCCCTCTGCGTCAAGGGCCGATATCACTCGGACTTGGTCCACAGCCCCGATCGCCTCACCACGCCGCTGGTCAGGAAAAACGGCAAGCTCGAGGAATCCACCTGGGATGAAGCCCTGGGCCTGGTGGCCTCGAGGCTTCAGGAGATAAAAGACCGGGACGGCGGCGATGCTTTCGCCGCCCTGAGTTCGGCCCGCTGTACCAACGAGGAAAACTGGGTGATGCAGAAATTTGTGAGGGCGGTGATGGGCACCAACAATCTCGACCATTGTGCCCGCACCTGACACGCTCCCACCGTGGCCGGTCTGGCCATATCGTTCGGCAGCGGAGCAATGACGAATTCCATCAACGAAGTGGGATTCTACGACGCCCTGCTCATCATCGGCTCCAACGCCACCGAAGCGCATCCCATTATCGGGGGCAAGATGAAGCGTGCCGCGAGGCGCGGAGCCAGGATAATAGTGGCCGACCCCCGTCATGTAGAACTGGTCGATTACGCCGAGATCTGGCTGCGGCTCACCCCCGGCACTGACGCCGCGCTGGTCAACGGCATGATCAACATAATCATCAATGAAGGCTGGGCCGACCAGGAGTTCATGGAGGAGCGCTGCGAAGGTTACGACGCACTCTGGGAAGTCGTGCAGAAGTATACGCCGGCGATGGTCAGTGAAATCACCGGCGTCCCCGAGGACCAGCTCTACGCGGCGGCCGAGATTTATGCGCAGACGCCGAGGGCGGGCATCTTCTACACCCTCGGCATCACCGAACACACCACCGGCACGGCCAATGTCATGAACCTGGCCAACCTGGCCATGGTGACCGGCCATGTCGGCGTCGAGCATGCCGGCGTCAATCCGCTGCGCGGCCAGAACAACGTCCAGGGAGCCTGCGACATGGGCGCTCTGCCCAACGTCTTCTCCGGCTACAGGCCTGTCAACGAAACGGAAAACGTCGCCATTTTCGAAAAGAAATGGGGGGCGAAACTCAGCGATATGTCCGGACTGCGCATCCCGGAGATGTTCGACGAGATCATGGACGGCAAGCTCAAGGCGATGTACATCATGGGTGAAGACCCGGTGCTCACCGACGCCGATGCCAACCATGTCCGCAAAGCCATGGACGGCCTCGAGTTCCTGGTCGTGCAGGATATATTTCTGACGGAAACCGCCAAATACGCCGACGTGGTTCTACCGGCCGCCCTTTACGCGGAAAAAGACGGCACCTTCACCAACACCGAGCGCCGGGTCCAAAGGGTGCGAAAAGCGGTCGAGGCTCCCGGCGAGGCCCGTGCCGACTGGGAGATCATCTGCGACCTGGCCGGCCGCATGGGCTACGAGATGAATTATGCCTCCCCGGAGGATGTCTTCGAGGAAGTCAGGAGCCTGACGCCAGCCTATGCCGGCATGACCTATGACCGGCTGGACATCGCCGGCCTGCAATGGCCGTGCCCGGATATTCACCATCCCGGCACGCCGTACCTGCATGAGGGGACTTTCCCCAGGGGCAGAGGACTGCTGCAGGGAATCGAGTACGAAGCTCCGGCCGAGCTCACCAGCGAGGAATATCCGATCCTGCTGACCACCGGGCGCATGCTCTACCATTACAACGTTTCGACCAGGAAATCCGGAACCCTCGAATCAATGGCGCCGCATGAGCTGGCGGAGATAAATCCCGCGGATGCCGCCGCGATCGGCGTGTCCGAGGATGACCAGATGCGCGTCAGTTCGCGCCGCGGCTCGGTGGTGACCAGGGTGAAGATAACAGACCGGGTGCCGCCCGGGATCCTCTTCATGACTTTCCATTACTGGGAGACCGCGGTCAACGAGCTGACCAATTCCGCTTTCGATCCCATATCCAAGACTGCGGAATTCAAGGTCTGCGCGGTCAGGATTGAGAAAGCCGAAGATGTGTGAACCCGACCAGATAACTGTTCCCGTCCAGGAGGCCGTCGGCCTGGTGCTCAGCCACGACATCACCGAGGTCAACGCCCGAACTCACTACAAAGGCAGCGCCTTTCGCCGCGGCCATGTCATCAGCGAAGAAGATATACCCAAGCTTCTGGACCTGGGCAAAGAGAACCTGTATGTGCTGGAGATGACCGAAGACCAGATGCATGAGGATGACGCCGTGCTGATGCTTGCCAAAGCGCTGGCGGGAGAAAACGCCCAGTTCATGCCTGAACCGCGTGAGGGACGGATCAACATCATCGCCGGCGTGACAGGCCTGCTCAAGGTTGACGTCGAGGCGCTTATGCGGTTCAACCTGGTGGGCGAGGTCATGTGCGCCAGCCGCCATACGAATACGATCGTTCAGGCCGGAGACATCGTCGCCGGAACCCGGGCGATTCCGCTGGTTGTCGAAAGGGAACTGGTCCGGCAGGCGGTCGCCGGGGCCGAGGCGGCCGGGGGGATAATCTCCGTGCGGCCACTCAAGGCCGCCCGGACCGCTATCATCATCACCGGCAACGAAGTCTATACCGGCCGCATCGATGACGCTTTCGAACCGATCATCCGGGAAAAAGTGGAAACCCTGGGCTCATCCATCGTCAGCGTGACCAAGTGCCCGGATAACCTGCTGGCCATCAGGCAGGCACTGCTGGAGGCACGCGAGGCGGCCGACCTGATCGTCATGACCGGCGGCATGTCCGTCGACCCCGATGACCTGACGCCGCTGGCGGCGCGCGAGGCCGGCGCCGACATCTCGGCCTACGGCTCAGCCGTTCTTCCGGGAGCCATGTTCATGGTCAGCTATTTTGAGGATGGTACACCGGTGCTGGGGGTTCCCGCCTGTGGCATCCACCATCCCCGAACCATCTTCGATCTCATCCTGCCCCGGGTGCTGGCCGGAGAAAAAATCAGCGGCGCCGATATCGCCCGGCTGGGCCACGGCGGCCTCTGCCTGGATTGCCCGGAGTGCGACTTCCCGGTCTGCCCCTTCGGCAAGTCCAGCTGAACCGGCTGATGATCGCGGGAGGCTCATCATAATGAAATCCCTCGAAGAGCACCTGGCTGAAACCGCCGCTTTCCACGGCGGCGATTGCCCCGGCCAGACCCTGGGAGTGCGCCTGGCCCGTGCCGGCCTCGAACAGATCGGTGTCGACGAGCCCCTCTCCGACCGCTGGCGCAAGAACATCATGGTCTACGTCGAGATCGACCGCTGCGCCGCCGACGCCCTGATGATCGTCACCGGCTGCCGTGTCGGCAAACGGACGCTGAAGATCGTCGACTACGGCATCATGGCAGCCACCTTCATCAACCTGAAGACCGGCAAGGCAGTGCGGGTCATCGCCAGGGAAGAGGCCCGGTCGCTGGCGCCGAAGTACGCGCCGGAAGAAACCAGCAAATACGAGCAGCAACGCCAGGCCTACCGGGTGATGCCCGACGAGGAGCTGCTGAGCTTCGAGGAAGTGAAAGTGACGATCCCGCCGGAAGACCTGCCGGGCAGCCCGATCTCCCGGGTGGCCTGCGAGCGCTGTGGTGACCATGTGGTCGATATGCGCGAGGTGAAGATCGACGGTGTCACACTCTGTCGCCCCTGTGCCCGGGGTGGGTATTTTACCCGCGGGAAATAGTTCCCCGAAATAATCCAGAGCTCGGAATACTTGCAACCTGTAACGATATAGGTTACGCTACGACCGTGATCAGGGGGTTCAGGCATAAGGGGCTGGAGAAGTTTTTTCTATCGGGCGCTAAAGGTGGCATTCAGTCGAGCCACATAAAGCGGCTGCGATTGGTTCTCGGTCGCCTGCAAGCCTCGACCTCTCCGATGGATATGGACCTTCCAGGGCTTCATCTTCACGAGCTGACCGGTAAGCGTAAGGGTACGTGGTCGGTCAGAGTGAGTGGAAACTGGAGGATAACGTTTCGATTCGACGGAAAGGAGGCGGTCGATGTCGACTATGAAGACTACCACTGAAAAGAGCATGGTTATGCATAATCCGCCCCATCCGGGAGAAGTGCTGCGGGAACTTTGTCTGGAACCACTGGGCCTGACTGTGACCGCTGCCGCTGATGCTCTCGGCATAAGCCGTAAGACGCTTTCGGCCATTCTCAACGGACGGGCTGGAATCAGTCCGGAGATGGCCGTCCGGCTCTCAATAGCTTTCGGCGCTTCGGCGGAGAGCTGGCTGAATCAGCAGACACAGTATGACCTCTGGCTGGCTGAACAGAACCGCAAGAATCTCAAGGTGAGGAAGCTGTCGGCAGCCTGATGCTGGACCTGGTGCCGCAGTTGGGAATCGAACCCACAGGGGTCACACTTGATTCTGGGTTTCGTGCTGGCGATCACAAGTAGCACCTTCTAGTCTACCCATTGGTTCTGGAAAAGCAGGACGTTTTCACTTCTATGAAGTCTGCTCTACATCATCAGTGAAGGTCTCCCTGTTATCCACCCGAATTTGTGACTCCATAGGGTAGAATAGCGGTTGAACATGGTCACTCCATCTGAAATCAGCAAACAGGTCGAAGAGCTCCGCCAGGAGCTCGACCGCCACAACCACCTCTACTACGTCCTCGACCAGCCGGAGATCAGCGACGCCGATTACGACCGGCTGTTTGCCGAACTAAAACAACTCGAGCAAAAATATCCGGAGCTGCAGTCACCCGACTCACCGACCCGGCGGGTTGGAGCCGAACCACTGGAATCATTCACCCAGGTGCGCCACCCGCTGCCGATGCTCTCGCTCGCCAACGCCCGCAATGAGCAGGAGCTGGAGGACTGGCATAACCGTGTAGACAAGCTGATCGTCGACGCCGGCCTGAAATCCGAAAGCGCCGCCTTTGTCGTCGAGCCCAAGATCGACGGGCTGGCCATCTCGCTCATCTACGAAAATGGCAGCCTGGTCCGCGGTTCTACCCGTGGCAACGGTGAAATCGGCGAGGACATCACCGCCAACCTGCGCACCATCCACGCGATCCCCCTGACTCTGCGCCTGGAAGCGGGCGAGGAACCGCCGGCGGTCGTCGAGGTACGCGGAGAGGTCTATCTGCCGCTGGCGGCCTTCCAGCGCTACAACCAGGAGCGCGCCGCCGTCGGCGAGCCTACCTTCGCCAACCCGCGTAACGCCGCCGCTGGTTCGGTCCGCCAGCTCGATCCGCGCATCGCCGCGCGGCGCCCCTTGAGCATCTGGTGTTACCAGGTGGGCTACACGGAAGGGCTGGAGCTTAATTCTCACTCGCAGGCGCTCGACTGGCTGATAGCCCACGGATTCAAGATCAACCCCCTGATCGAGCGCTACGAAGATTTCACGGAAGTCATCGAGGCCTGTCGCGCCTGGGAGCAGCGCCGCGCCGAAGTCGACTACGATATCGATGGCGCCGTGGTCAAGGTAGACTCCTATGCCATGCACAACACTCTGGGTGTCGTCGGCCGCGACCCGCGCTGGGCGGTGGCCTACAAATTCGCACCCAGCACGGCGGTCACCCACCTGCTAACAATCGGCGTCAATGTTGGCCGCACCGGGGCACTGAATCCTTACGCCGTCATGGAGCCGGTGGAGGTCGGCGGCGTCACCGTCAGCCAGGCCACGTTACACAACGAGGACGACATCCGCCGCAAGGACATTCGCGAGGGCGACTGGGTGGTCATCCAGCGTGCCGGCGATGTCATCCCGCAGGTGGTGGGTCCGGTGATCCAGAAGCGCACCGGCTCCGAGCGGGAGTTCCGGCTGCCGGACATCTGCCCCTCCTGCGGTTCTCACACGGTACGCCCGGAAGGCGAAGTCGTGGTCCGCTGCCCCAACCGGTCCTGTCCCTCACAGATAGTCGAGAGCATCAAGCACTTTGTCAGCAAGGGCGCCATGGATATCGAGGGTGTGGGAGAGCGGCTGGTGGAAAACCTCTACAAGCTGGGGCTGCTGCGGAACCTGGCCGACATTTACGCGCTGAAAGAAAACGACCTGGTCGGCCTGGAAGTATCTCATTCCGTCAACAAGCAGGGGAAACGGCTGCCCCAACGCCTGCAGGAGACCAGCGTCGCCAACATCTTCAAGGCCCTGCAAGATTCCCGGGAGCGCCTCTTCCACCGCGTGCTGTTCGCCTTGGGCATCCGTCACGTGGGCTCCATCAACGCCCAGCTGCTAGCTGGCCATTTTCGCAACATCGACGAGCTGATGGCCGCGTCGCCGGAAGAAATATCAGCGGTGGATGGCATCGGCCCGGTCATCGCCGAGGCGGTGCGTGACTACTTCGCCGAAGCCCATAATCTGGAGACGGTCAAGCGTTTGCGCGAGGCCGGCCTGCAATTCGAGGTGGTCGCCGACGAGGAAGAAACACCCAAACCGCTGGCCGGCAAGACCTTCGTTCTCACGGGAACGATGGCCTCCCTGGGCCGCGCCGAGGCGAAGGAGAAGATCGAGGCGCTCGGCGGCAAGGTCTCCGGCTCGGTCGGCAAGGGCACTGACTTTCTGGTGGCCGGGGAGAATCCGGGCTCGAAGTTGCGAAAAGCCGAGGAGCTGGGGAAGAAAATACTTTCCGAGGCCGATTTCCTCAGCCTGGTTTCCCGGGTGAGATAAGAATACTGAGAAACCCCCGGCGCTCGGAAATCGCCTGTTCAGCGATGGTAAGCCGGAACAAGAAAGGCCCCGAAACTTCCGGAGCCTTTCTATCGTTTTTACGCTTGTACCCCTTGAGGGCTAAGGAACAGCCGGCGTGTCTGTTGGCGTATAGCCCAGTTTGGAATACTGATCGTCTATCCTCACCCTGATCTCCTTGAGCGGAACTCCTTCTTTTTGCCACTGGCTCACGGCCAGTGCGATATCCACTCATAAGTCTCAACCAGCTGCGTGCTTATCGAAGACGATATTATTACCGCTACCCGACTTTATGAAACAGTCAAGGTTGCTGTCATGCCCTTCCAGCTTGCCACAACCGCAATAGCAGGGGATGTATTTCAGGGCATCCGGGTTATCGACCGCGAACTGGTACGCTTCAGCGGTGCCCTTCGGCACAGTCGGGCCATAAGCGAAATCCGGCAGCTTGACTGTACTGGAGCCGCTGTCGCCCCGGGTCAGCATCCAGCCAAGCAGTCCGCCGCCTACGGCGACAACGAATATTATTCCGGCGAAGACAGCGATCATCGCTGTCTTCGAAGAACCACTCTTCTTGTTCGGCTTACTCTTTTTATTTGCCATTTTTCACCACCCTTCGAACAGCATCAGTTTCAATGATTAATGTCGCAGTACTTTCCGTCAATTCCACAATGGATGGATTCCAGCTCCAGCGTTGAATGGACAATTCCAAAGTCGCTGGCCAGCTTCTCCCTCAGATCCGTCAGGATTCGACCACCTTCGCTGACCTTGACGTCATCGACCACCACGTGGCAGCTCAGGGCGTAAAGCTCCGACCCCAGCGTCCAGACATGCATGTCGTGGATGTCCAGCACGCCGTCTTCCTGCTTCATCTCCGCTACGAGGCGGTCGACATCGATGGCCCGCGGAGAGCTCTCCAGGAAGATTTCCAGCGTCTCGCGGATTATCTGCCAGGCGCCCCGCAAAATGGCCAGGCCCAACAGGGCGCTGATCAATGGGTCGATCGGATACCATTCCGTGGCGATGATGACGATTCCCGCCACTACCACCGCCGCCGAGGCGGCAGCGTCTCCCAGCAGGTGCAATACGGCGCTACGGATGTTGATATCGCCATGCGCCTTGCCCCTCAGGGCCCCGACTATTACCAGATTAGCACAGAGGGCAAGGGTAGCCGTAATGATGACGAGGGCGCCAGCGACCGGTTGAGGGTCGAGGAAGCGGTGCCAGGCTTCGTAGAAGATCCATAAGGTAACCGCAACCATTGCCAGCGCGTTGATCAGCGCCGTGAGGATACCCGTGCGGTGAAAGCCGAAAGTCTTTTCCGCGGTCGCCGGTTTCTTCGCCTGCTCGATAGCGAACCAGGTGATGCCAAGCGCCGCCATGTCGGTAAAGTTATGGACTGCGTCGCTCAGGAGGCCGAGGCTGCCAGAGACCAGGCCGGCCGCCACCTCCGCGACCACGATAACGAGATTCAGCCCGATTCCCGCCGCCAGGCCGCGTCTGATTCCATGGGAATGACCGGAATCGCGCGAACCCCTGTCGCCGTGGTAATGCCTGGCGCCGCTCATTGCTCCCTCGCTTCTTCCAGGGCTTCGCGGCCTTCCTTGATGATCAGCGGGAGCATGGCCAGGGCTGCGATCGAATCAGCCCAGCCCCAGCCGAAGGCCGCATTCATGACCAGTCCCGTCAGTAACACCAGAGAGAGGTATGAGCACATCCAGGTTTCGACGGCGTCGGCGGCAAGGGCACGGCTACCGAGGGCCAGCGCCGTCCGCTTCTTGAGGAGGGCCAGCGCCGGCATGATGATCAGCGATGCCGCCGCCACGATGATTCCCACCGTGCTTTCCTCGGCCTCTTTGCCGCTGAACAGCTTGTAGCCGGCCTCTGCCAATATATATACAGCCAGCGCGAAAAAGGTTATGCCGACGATGTACAGCGCCCGGCGCTCGAGCGTGGAATGCTCCTCTTCGGAAAGTTCCGAGCCGGCTTTCGACTCATGCTTGAGCCGCCAGAGAAGCGCGGAACCGGCGGCGATCTCGATGACGCTGTCGAGCCCGAAGCCGACGAGGGCGATGCTCCCGGCGGCAATTCCGGCGCCGACGGCGACGATCCCTTCCAGGGTGTTGTAGCCGATGGTGAAATATTCCAGCCGCATGCCGCGGCGCAGGAGATGGCCGCGGTTTAGCTGCCCGGCGCTATGGCTCCGTATGGCCGACATGGTCTAGTCCGGTGGTAAAGAGTTTTAGTACGTGGTCATCGTCAAGCGAGTACCAGGCGACACGTCCCTCCTTGCGGAATTTCACCAGCTGGGTGTTGCGAAGGACGCGCAGCTGGTGGGAAATCGCCGACTGGGTCATGTTCAGCGCGTCGGCGATATCGCAGACGCAAAGCTCGCCCTTCGAAAGCAGCGAGATGATGCGTAACCGCGAAGGGTCGGACATGACCCGGAAGATCTGGGAAAGCTCGGAGGCGGTATCCCCGTCGATGATGTTTTTCTCGAGTTCTTCCACCAGATCGGGGTGAATGCACTGCACATCGCAGACGTATTCCTCGGCGTTCCTGGTGTGTTTGCCGCCGCCTGCTTTCATTCCCTGCCGTGATTTATGAATAGATGAACGCATACTCATATATTATGCCGCAACGCGACTACCGTCAAACATGATTCCGGAAGGATTCTCGGTCCCCGAACGTTTCGTGGCCACGAAAAAAAGGGCCGGCAAGCCGGCCCTTTCGGGATTCATTTTCGTTTTTACCAGGCGGTCTAGTAAACGGTGACGGTCACCGTTCTCCGGCCCCAGGCATAGGCATCGCCGCAGGGCAGCCAGACATCGATCCTGTTGCCGACGATCGCACCGCCGGTATCAGCGGCGATAGCATCGCCATAGCCGGAAACGTGCACGCGGCTGCCCAGGGGTATGACTCTGGGATCGACGGCGATAATGCCGTGGCCTACCGGCATGCCGCTGGCGGTCGTGCCACCCAGGCAATATGCCGTGGCTTCCATGGAGTAGGAGGCGCCGCCACCCAACGGGGGCGGTGAATAACCCGAGCCTCCGCCACCATCCGAGGACGCCGACGTGGCCTGCTGCTGCATCTCGTTCATGCGGGCCTCGATGCTGGCGGCCTCAGCCTGCATTTGGGCCAGCTGGCCCTGATTGGCCTGCATCTCGCTTTGAAGTGAGCCGGCGACGCTCTGCTGGCGGCCCTGGGCGTCCAGCAGGTTCGCCTGGGCAGCGCCAAGCTGCTCGGCGGTTCCTGCCAGCTGGTTCTGCATGTCCGAGAGGTTGGCGATCTTATCCTCGATGCCGCGCTTGGCGTCCTGAACGGCGGTTATCAGCTGACGGTCCTCCTCGGCGATATAATTGATCATGTCGACCCGGTTGAGGAAGTCCGAGATATCGCCGGCTCCCATGACCATTTCAAGGTAGCCGACGTCGTCGCTCTTATAGCTGCCGCGCAAGCGTTTTTCGAGCGCTCCCTGGCGATTGTTCAGCTGGGACTGGTATTCATCGAGCCTTGCCTGGTCTTCAGCGATGGCCGCCTGAATATCCGCGCGCCGCTGGTTAGTGCCGGCGATCTCATTGCTGTAACGGGTCACTTCGCTATCGACCGCGACCAGGTTTCTGAGCGCCTGCTGATAATTGGCATCAAGTTCCTGCGACCTGGCTTCGAGGTCGCCGATCTGCTGGCTGTTTGCGCCCAGCTCATCGGCGGGAGTCGCCATGGCGGAAGGAATAGCGAGCAGTGGAAGGATGAGAATGGGAAGTAAAAAGAAAAGTTTTGTCAGTACGGATGTTTTATGGTTGACTGTGTGTCTAATGAAACCCGCTAAGATAACGTCCTCCAATATTTGATGACGATACACCGCTGGTGGCTCGAATCCCCACTACAGAGCCAAAAATGCTGGCAAAAAAGGGCCGTGGTTTCCAGGAAATGTCGCAAATTGCACTATTTTCCCCACTTTTTCACTGACCTCGGGGTTCTGGACCCCGGCCAAGGTGCGACTATAGCATCCCCTAAAATGGTATGCAAGCTATATAGTGACTATTGTATCTTGCGCTTTTCGGGTTTCAGTTTGCAGGGTATGGGGCAGGCAGCTGGAAACCTGCTGGAACAGGGGTCTGTGCCTGAATTATAAAAATCAGGATAACTAATGGACCGGTGCGGATGGATTGGAAACTTCTAATAACCTCTTTTATTACGATGGTGGTAATAATCGACCCGGTAGGCAACACCCCGGTCTTCCTGGCGTTGACCGCCGACGAACAGCCGGCGCGACGACAGCGCTTCGCGATCCAGGCGGTGATGGCCGCCGCGGTAGTGATCTTCGTCTTCGGCTTCTTCGGCCAATATATCCTGGACTATCTGGGAATCTCCGTTGAGAGCCTGACCATAGCCGGCGGAATCCTGCTGGGAATTGTCGCGCTGGACATGATGAAAGGAAAGCTGGACGCCAACCAGCAGGTGCGCCGTGGCGCCAATGCGGCCCTGGTGCCCCTGGGGACGCCGCTTCTGGCCGGGCCGGGAGCGGTCGTTGCGGCCATGCTGCTCATGGGCCGTACCGGCGACGCCGGCGACAAGGCGCTGGTGGCTAGCGGCATCGCTGCCGCCCTTGCTGTGGTCTGGATAGCACTGGTCCTGGCAGGATGGCTGGTGCGGGTCCTGAGAGACACGGGTGTCGATTTGCTCACCCGCATCATGGGCATCCTGCTCGCGGCCATCGCCGTGGAGTTTATCCACCAGGCGGTGGTCAGCTGGATCAACGCCGGTACTTAGTCCTGTTCTTCCGCGGCCGGTTCAGATTTCCCGCGACTGGCTCGCAGCTCCGCGTCCGCCCGTTTTTCGGGTTGCCGGACGGTGATGGTTAAAACCTCTGCTGAACGGGAAAACTTGCTAGAAATGATTGTGGAATCCTGCGGTGTCTGCTCTGATCATCGCGGTAGTTAACAATAAATCACGGAAATGAGGCACGAATGACGGGTGTTGAGATCAAACCTGACATCTATTGGGTGGGAGCAATAGATTGGGCGGTGCGCGACTTCCATGGTTATGTCACCCCCAAAGGCACGACATATAACAACTACCTGATCGTCGATGACCAGATCACCCTGGTCGACACGGTGAAATACGATTTTACCGAGGTGTCGATCAAGAATGTCACCAGCAAAGTCGACCCCGCGAAAATCCATAACCTGGTCATCAACCATGTGGAAAACGACCATGTGAGCGGGCTTTGCGATTTCATGGCGCTCTGCCCGGACGCGCACATATATATAACAGAGCGGGGGAGGCAGGTCATCGAGCGGTTCTTTGACCTCTCCATCTGGGATGTGAATGTGGTCAAGACCGGCGATAAGCTGAAACTGGGCAAGTACACACTGCAGTTCATCGAGACGCCGATGCTGCACTGGCCGGACTCGATGATGACCTATGTGGAGGAGGCCAGCCTGCTGATCTCCCAGGATGCCTTCGGGCAGCACCTGGCCACCAGCGTCAGGTTCGACGACGATTTCATCACCTGCGCTTCCCATTCCGCCCTGGAAGAGTCGGTCATCGATTATTACGCCAACATCCTGATGCCCTTCGGCCAGCTGATCAAGTCGAAGATCAAGGCGATCCAGGAAATGGGCATCCCCATCGACATGATCGCGCCGGACCACGGTCTTATCTGGCGTGGAGAGCCGGGCCGGGTCATGCAGATGTACCTGGACATGGCCAATGGCAAGGCCGACCTCGCCGTGGCCATCATTTACGACACCATGTGGAAGAGCACGCAGGTCATGACCGAGCCGCTGGTCCAGGGGATTATCGACGAGGGCGTCGACTGCAAGGTGATTAAGCTCAGGGAGACGCCGATGAGCGCGGCTATCACCGATTTCTGGAAGTCACGGGGCTGCCTGGTCGGCTCACCTACGCTGAACAACGAAGTCTTTCCCTCGGTAGCCCAGTTCATGACCCATTTGCGGGGCTTGCGGCCCAAGGACCGGGTAGTCGGGGCGTTCGGCAGCTACGGCTGGGGCGGCGGCGCCGTCAAATGGCTCTACGGCCAGTTCGGGGATATGAAGCTGGAAGCCGTCGAGGGTGGGGTAGAGGTGAAATACAAGCCGTCGCCGGAGGAGATGCAGCAGTGTTACGAGTATGGCCGGGCGTTCGCGAAAAAGGTCCGCGAGTACCACGAGCAGTACAAATAAAAAACAAGGCGAGGAGAGCTGAAAATGCAGTACAAGTGCAGCGTTTGCGGATATATCTACGATGAGGAAAATGAAGATGTGGCCTTCGCCGATCTTCCCGATGACTGGTGCTGCCCCACCTGCGGCGCGCCCAAGGAGGCGTTCGAGCTGGTTGAATAGACTGACCTTATATATGAAGGTCGGGAGCGCGGGAGACAGGCGATGACGGTTGAAATTCTGAAAATTCCTGGTGGCCTGGAGGTCGACGGCCTGATGCTGCTGCGGGGCAAGTGTGGCTGCACCTCGTTGGCCAAGTGCTGTTATTCGTGGTCCAAGGTAAAACAGAAGGGTTCTGATATCGTCGTCGAAGCCAAGCTCTCGGCGCCCGACACTAAAGATAATTTCGAGTGGGGCTACACGGTCAGCAAGGATGGCGTCACCGTAAACGTGGCCGTCGAGGACGCCCGGGACAAGGAGATCTATTCCGGGTACATCCCGCCGGCGGCGGCGGAGTGGGAAAGCCAGGGTTGGACGGTATCTGAAAAAACTGGCGAGCGCGAGGACAGCGTCGTCTGGCGCTGCGCCATGTGCAAGTGGCTTTACAAGGAGAACGAGGAGGGAACGTCTTTCGAGGAGCTGCCCGACGACTGGAAATGCCCCACCTGCGGGGCGCCAAAAGGCGAGTTCGAAAAAATCAGCTAACGGAGGAACAAGATGACTGAAAAAGGATTATTCTGCGGGATCAACCAGCCGGCCGACCCGGCAAACCTCTCGGAGATGGAGAAGAAGCACATGCCCTCGATCGACTGCCCGGACACCGTGAAAGCGGGAGAGCCGTTCCAGGTGAAGATCAGGGTGGGCGAGATTCCTCACGTCATGGAAGAGGGCCACCACATCCAGTGGCTCGAGGTCTCTTTCGGCAGGAACTTCAACCTGAGGATCGACCTGACGCCGGTCTTCACCAGGCCCGATGTCGTAGTGACGCTGGTCAAGGGCAGCGTGCACAAGACATCGACGCTGAGGGTTGTCGAGCGCTGCAACGTGCATGGCCAGTGGGAAGCGACGAAGGACGTGACGGTTAGCGAGTAGACGGATCCAATGCGATAAAGCTCAGTAGCCTTCAATGTTTCACGAGGCCAACGCCGGATGGCGGTGCCGTGAAACAGCCATCTGAATCAATCACCTGAAGATATAAGGGGCGGCCGCAGGCCGCCCCTTATATCTTCTCTGTTTATCTTAAGCCTAGAGCTTGACCGGCTTGGCGCATTTCGGACAGAAAACGGCATCCGCCGGCAAGGGCGTTGCGCAGTAAGCGCAGAAATGATGCTCCTCTGCAGCGCCCCCGGCTTCGCCCTCTTCTACCTTCTCTGGCGCCGGGGCTTCCTGAGGCTCTTCTTTTTCCACGGCCGGCGCTGGCGGTTCCGGAGCCGGTTCGGGCTCTGCCGGCGTCGGGGGTGTGATCGTTTCAGTTACGGGAGCGGGCGGTTCGGTGGCCGCGGGTGGCTCAGGTGTGGGCGGCGCCGGCTGTGCTGGCGGTACCACTGGGACGGGTTTGGCCGCTGGCCGTGGTGTCTGTGCAGCGGCAGGCGCCGGCGGCGCGACTTGCCCTGGCCCGGTTTTTGATTTGTTCTTGGGCTTGATTACAAGAATGAACACCAGTCCGATAGCCGCGGCTATCACGATCAACACCACGATAATCATCAGCCACATCGGCACGGGGAAGGTCGACTTGTCGAGACCTTCGTTGATTTTCGCGGTACAGAGAGCGATCTGGTCGGTTACGTATGGAAATGCCGGGCTGGATTCGGAAACCTGCTTGAACTTGTCCTTGGCGGCGCTGTAGTGCTCTTCCAGGGCCAGGTCCACACCTTCATGATATGTCTTTGTCAGGGGACCTTCCGTTGGAGTGACGTTGCTCTCGGTCAGAAACTGTTTTATTACGGTCGTCGGAATTGCGAAGTTGAAGCCCTGGACTTCATCGTAACCGCCGGTTGTGGTGTTCTGCTGAACACTGCCGAAGGTCGTGATGCCGATGACCTCGCCACGGGTGTTGAACAGCGGGCCGCCACTGTTGCCGTGGGTTATGGATGTGTCGGTCTGGAGAACCTCCCAGCCTCCCTGCATTGTTTTGCGTCCGCTGATGCTGCCAACGGTGAGTGACGGCTTTATGTTTTCTTCTGATTCCTTGATAAGTGGATTGAAGGTCGCGACACCCGGATAGCCGAGGGCTATCGCCTGCTCGCCATCCTTGACCGTGGTATCATCGCCGAGTTTGACTGTTGGCAGGTTGTTGGCATTGATCTTGAGAACAGCCACATCCTTGCCCGGGACCTGCTCTCCAACCTTGATCAGCTCGGCGGGTGATCCTTTCTGGATTGTACCCAATCCGGCTACAGCGACACCCATAAGCACCTGGCTTTCAGACGACTGATTGCTCAAGGTCAGGTACTGGGCGTAGGCCGTAGCAAGCGCGTCGGACATTTTCTTGGCCTGATCTTCGCTAAGCTTGAAGCCCAGCCCGGTTTCGAGGTCGGCGATATCAGCTTCGACGAGGTCGCTTAAACCTATCAACGCCATGGACTGTTTCATCTCGGCGTCGGTCATCTTGACGACGTGGGCATTGGTGATCACATAGCCGTCAGGAGTAATGATAAATCCTGTGCCTGAGGCACCTGTCTGTACGGGTAGGGAACGCTTACCCGCGCCGGGGATAATATAAAGCTGGGGGTTGTTCAGGAGCTCGCTGAGCACCGCGCCGAGTATCTGGTCCTCGGATGTAATCTGACCCGCGACCACCATGCCAAGAATTTTATCCGTCAACGCCTGTTCGTTGATCGCCAGATCGGCGACCGTCACATCCGCTTTCCAGAGCGTCTCGATGTAGACGGTTCCCGGTTTGTTGTACTCGGCGATCTTTGGCGGATCCAGGGTCTTGGCCTGTTCGGGACCGCATCCTGTGATCAACATCAGAGAGCTTAAAACAAAAACGACAAGAAATAGTATTGACCCCCGCGCCCGGTTGGACATTTTTGCTCCCTTGATGGTTGGGTAATTGAATTATTATATAGAGATTATACTCTTAGTTAAATGCTGGGAATTACCTTTAAATTAGGTCTCCACCAGGCCCGATGTCGTGGTGACAATAGTGGACATCGCGAGAGGCGGATTTTCAAAAACCATTCAGGCTTTTCAAAAACCGCCTCTCGCGTTTTTATGTCCAGAAGCTCAAAATCGTAAACGATGACCGGGGGCTGTCACGAAAAATGGCAAGTTTGAAGCTTTCTGCGGCGCCTATTATCCCGCCCAGAACAAGGGAACCCTCTTCGAGGCATTCGAGTCGGGAGCGGCTGGCTGGAAACTGGCGGTGGGAGACACCGAGAACCGGGTCGAAGGACCTCAGAATTCGATCAGTTGGGGAATACTGAACCACTACCAGACCGGCTCTTACACGATGGTGCCGGGGGGCGCAGGTAGTGTTCGGACCCGGGCTGAAGTCCGCGACGGTCAAAGCTAAATTCCAGGAAGTCACTCACCCGGATACCATCATCAACGTTGACGCTAGCTTCACCTGCGAGTAAATCAGGGACGTTCTTTTCCTGGCGGTCGTAAAGCATTAATCAATACGAGGGGCTGTCGCTGAAGGCGATCGCCTTTTATTTTTTGTAGGCGTTATCCGCGTCCTCAGGCCGCATATAAAACCTGTCTGGTGTTCAGGATCTCGTGCCGGCGAAAAGGATTTCTGAGGCCGGACTTTTCGACCAGGTCCACCTCACGCCCAAATATCAACTTCAGTTCCTCGATCATGTCGATCCAGTCATATAGGCTCCAGGGGATATCGGGCTCGAAGGTTATAAGCACGTCCACATCGCTTTCGGTTCCGAAGTCTTCTCTTAAAACCGAACCAAAAATCGAGAACTCCGCAATCTGCCATTTCTGGCAAAAAGCCTTAATGCTCTTTTTGTTTATTGTCAAGGGGAGGTTCATGATCAATTCCTGAATCATTGTAACGCTTCTTACCGTTATGCAAAAATCCTCTTTCCGTTTGCGATAAGGAAAAAGGGCGACTGGATGACCCAGCCACGGCCACATCGTTGGATGTCTGATCAAGGTTACGTCTCAGGCGTGTTTGGGCGATGCGGTTACCTCGGCAGATTCAGTAGCAGTTATGTCAGCGAACACCAGCCCGCTGTCCCCGAAGTCCACCTCCACCGTCTGCCCCTCACCGAACTCGCCCGTGAGCAGCTTCATGGCCAGCACGTCCTGTATCTCTTTCTGGATCAGCCGTTTGAGCGGCCGGGCGCCATAGGCCGGGTCGTAGCCCTCGCGGGCCAGGTAGTCCTTGGCGGCGTCGGTGATGCTGATGCCCCGCTCATCCAGGCGGGCCACCAGCTTCCGCATCTGGATGTCCATGATCTGCAGCAGTACGTTCGCGCTACGCGGTCTGAAGTTTCGGCGCTGTCTTAACCAACACCCGGCCGTGCTCGAGATTGACGATGCGGTCGCCCGCCTCGCCCACGCTGGCGTCATGGGTGACGACGACCAGGGTCATTCCCTGCCTGTTCAGCTCCTCGAATAGCCCCATGACCGCTTCCTCGTTCTTTTCGTCGAGGTTGCCGGTGGGCTCGTCTGCCAGCAGCACCCTGGGCTCGTTGATCAGCGCCCTGGCGATACACACCCGCTGCTGCTCGCCGCCGGAAAGGTGGGCCGGCAGGTGGTCCAGCCGGTGGCCCAGCCCCACGCGCTCAAGAGCAATTCTGGCCGACTCCTCGTCGGCCATGCTATGGAAATACTGGGCCAGCATCACATTCTCCGTCGCGTTGAGATAGGGAACGAGATGGAACTGCTGGAAGATGAGCCCCACCATCTCGCGGCGGTAACGGGCCAGGTCGCTGGCGGAGAGGCCGGCCAGTTCCAGGCCGTCTATCAGCACGGAGCCGGCAGTGGGCGAGTCCAGGCCGCATACAATATTAAGCAGCGTGGATTTCCCCGAACCGGAGGGGCCCATGATCGAGACCCATTCGCCTTCGCGGACGGCGAGGTCCACGTGATCGAGGGCGTTGACCTGCCCGTATGCCTTGCTCAGGCCGCTGATCTTCATTATTTCCTTCATGCTACTCACCTCTCAGTATGACTGCTGGTTCTATGGACAGGGCGCGACGGACCGGCATCAGCGATGCCACGAAAGTCAGCACCCCGGCGCTGATGATGACTATGGGGATGACGGGCAGATGGAAAGAGACCGTGGTGTCGAAGACCGAGAGCCCTATGGCCTGCGCCAGCACGAGTCCCAGCAGGTATCCGGCCGGCCCCGCCACCGCGCTAAGCACCAGCGCTTCTCCCAGGATGACCGAGGCTATACCGCGGCCCTCGGCCCCCAGGGACTTCATCAGTCCGATCTCGCGCCGCCGCTCCATGACGGCGTTGGCCAGCGAGGCGCTGACCGTGAGACCGGAGATGAAAATGATGAGCGCCGTCACCAGGACCATGAGCAGGTTGATCTTGCCCAGCAGGTTCTGGCTGGCCTCGGCCACCTGTTTGACTGTCTTGGCGCGCGCTCCGGGGACGAGTTCGTCCAGCGACGCGGCCACCTGGTCCAGGTTCTGGCCTTCACCGGCCAGCACACTGACCTCGACCACGCTGACCTTTCCGGTCAGGCCGCTGATCGACTGGGCCTGGTCCAGGTCCATGATCACCTGGCTGTCCTCGGAGCCTCCGGAGTGGAGCGTTCCCGTCACCGCGAGCGTCCTGACGGTGCCGCCTTCTTTTACCGTAAAGGAATCGCCGGCCTTCAGGCCCAGCTTGGCCGCCACCTCTTTGCCGAGGATGGCGCCATGGCTGCCCTTGGCCGGGATCTCGCCCTCCACGCTCCACCAGGGGTTGATCCTGAGCGCCTGCTCAAAGACGATGCCGTTGATGACTATCTGGCGGCCGTTCACATCGGCCAGGCTGTACACGAAGGGCGCGTAACCGGCCAGCGGGAAATCGACCGGACCATCGAGCGCCAACAGTTGCGACTGGTCGATCTGGCCCTGCGACTTAAGCGACAGACCCGACGCCGCCGGATCGGCGGCGTCTTTCGGCAATAGCAGGATGTTGCTGCCGAAAGCAGTGAGCTCGCGCTCGTTCTTCTCGCCGATGTCCATAGCCAGGGTCAGCAGCGCCGCTTCCAGTGACAGACCCATGATCAGTGTCAGCACGATCAGTAGCGCCCTTCCGGGACGGTGTCTGAGCGATCTGATTATCAAACGGGGTAACATCTCTATCCTTTTAAGGCCTGGATTGGTTGAATGCGGCTGGCCCGGCGCACCGGCAGGGCGCTCCCCAGCAGGGCGATGGCCATCGAGATGACGATGGCCAGCGGCAGCACGGGGAGGCTGAACGCCGCGGAAGAATCGAACACCTGCCGGCTGATGAGCGCCGCCAGGCCGATGCCGGCTCCATACCCGGCCGCGCCGCCGATGATCCCGATGGCCGCGGCTTCCAGCAGGAACTGTCCGGCGATGTGGATGTTCTCGGCCCCCAGGGCCTTCATCAGTCCGATCTCGCCGCGACGTTCCATCACCGTGGCGCTCATGGTAGCGGTCACACCTATAGCTGAGGTTACGGCCGCCATGCCAGCGATCAGGGCGAACAAAAGCTTTAGTTTCCCGAGGAAAGCTCCCTCGGCCTCGGCCACCTGCCGCACCGGCTTGGCCTGCCCGTCGGGGAAGGCCTCCTCGATCTGGTAGGTGATGGCGTCTATATATGGTGAGCAGTACCACTTCTCATAATCCGCAGGGGAGAGCCCCTCCTTCGGATCCTCCATCAGCTGGGCCCGTCGGGCGAGTTCATCCGGCGGCTTGGTCAGCGCGCTGACCTGCACCTTCTCCACCTTGCCCGGCAGCCCCAGTAGCTCCTGTGCCTCCGGCAGGTCCACAAATATCTGGTTATCCTCGAAGCTGCCGGTGGAGACGATGCCTGCCACGCGGAAATCCCGGGATGACTGGCCGACCTCCAGCTTCAGCGGGTCGCCGGCGGTTATTCCCAGGCGGTCCGCCAGCTCTCGCCCGATCAGCAACCGCCCCTCGCCGCTGGGCCACTCGCCCTGTATCTGCCACCAGGGGGAGATCTTCTTGATGCCCGTGGCGAACGGTCCCTTCTCGGTGGATATCTCGTGCTCGAACCAGGTGCCGACCAGCACCACCTGTTCACCCTTCAGCGTGGCGCTGCCGTAGAGGTACGGGGCGAAGCCGGTGATGTTGTTCTTCCAGAAGATGGCCTTGAGCCGGCCGAGATCCGTGGCGTTGAGGAAGCTCTTGTCGCCGATCTCGCCGACCGGCATGCCGGCGATCTCCACCGGCACCGATTCGGACCGCGGGGCAAGGAGGATGTTGGCGCCGAAGGAGCGCATCTCTTTGCCCATCTTGTCCTCGATGTCGAGGGAGACGGTCAGCAGGCTGGAGATGAGCGCGGTGCCCACCAGCAGCGACAGCACGGCAAGCATCACCCTGCGGCGGCGCCTGACGAGTGAATCCTTTACCAGATGTAGAAGCAACGGGCCCCCGGTATCTTAATTGACGTGTATCTTCCTAGACATGGCCGTGCATCTTGGCCATGGCCTCAGGATCCATCAGGTCCCCGAGTTCGATGACCACGTTGTCGCCGTCGACCGAGGATTCCAGGACCATGGGGTTGCAGCCGCCGCCCTCAGACAGGGTGGACATGTCGATGAGGGCGTTGCAGTTCTTGCACACCAGCGTGTCCTCGCCCTCCTGCAGGAAGCCCTTGGCCGGGCAGATCTCGCAGGTGTCGAAGGTGGCCATATACTCGTCGTCATATTTGACTATGATGAACCGGATGGAGCCCTCGTCGCTGGTGTAGGTGTATTTGTGCATCTCGCCGTCCTCGAGGTCGGCTGTCGGGACTATCGCCCGGTCGCCCTGCTCCTGGACCGGCTCCGGTTTGGGATCGTGGCGGCTGGCGGCGATGGCTGCCTGGGTGCCGCCCAGGGCGAGCGTGATAGCGAGCCCCATGGCGCCGACGGCCATGCCCCAGGTGTGGGCGGAGCCGGCCACGGCCAGCTGCTTGCGCCGGTCGGCCACCGACTCGACGCCGTCCAGGTTCGGTTTGATCTTGCGCGACTCCCAGAAGATGAAGATCGCGGGCAGGCCGATGAGCGCCATCAGCACGAAGGTCGAGGTGCTGTCCTTGGCGATCCAGCCGATGATGTTCATCCAGGTGTCGGTCGCGGGGAGGATGTCTATCTCGGTCCACTCATGGATGCCGCCGGCGACCAGCTTCAGGGCCATGATCAGCAGCACGATGCTGGTGATGGAGAAGAAGGTCCTGAGGTTGATGCGCAAGCTGCCCTTGAAGAGCAGGAAGGCGAAGCCGGCCGCCAGGGCCACGCCCAGGCTGCCGCCGATGAAGTTGTAGGCCGGGCTGGCGGAAACGTCGCCGCCGAGCGCCAGCATGAACATGACCGTCTCGATGCCCTCCCGGAGGATCATGAAGAACACGAATACGAACAGGCCGATGCCCGAGCCGAGCACACCCCTGCCCGAGCCGAGCACGCCCCTGTTCTCACCGGAAACGATGCCGCCGAGTTTCTCCTCGATGTCGGATTTGGCTTTTTTGCCCTGCTTCCACATCCAGATGACCATGGTACCGACCATGATGCCGGCGGTGAAGAATATGATCCCCTCGCGGAGCTCGCTCTCCGGATCGATGCCGAACGCCTGGAAGGCGATCGCCACCGCGACGCTGCCGGCGATGGCGGCGGCGACGGCCGCCCAGACCGGTTTCTTGAGCTCAGGGCGCCCGGCGCGGGCCAGGTAGGCCATGACGATTCCGACCACCAGGGAGGCTTCAATGCCCTCCCTGAGGGTGATTACCAGCGCTTGAAAAAGGTTGTTTAACGATTCCATCCGATCCTCCTGTAGTTTTACGGCCCGCCTCGGCGCTTGGTTGGTGCCCTATCTCACCGTTAAAGGGTTATACACTTTAGAAATTTAGTCCATCTAACCGATATTACTAAGACGATCAATCATATGTAAATAAGATTAGTCTAACTTTCTTGAGTTGTCAATACTTATTTTGAGAAAAGAGTGGAAGGGCGAGCAGCCATGCCAGAACAGAGTCCAACTCAACGCCTGAAAATTGCGCTGTCAGCTCATTGGCCACACGCTGATATTCCTCAAAGATGGCTTCTGAGATTACAAGCGTGAGTTGACCGTGGCGACAGGCCTTAAGAATCTGATAAAGAGGCCCAGAGAAGATTAAGCCCGAAACCAGAACATTGGTATCGAGGTCTTACCAGTAAGAATCTGAAGGGACCGGATTTTCAAGATATTACAGCTCAATGGAGCCGACAGGATTTCCCTACCCTTGTTTAGAGACCTGCTCGTGCGCCTGCGCTTCTTCGACAGTCTCCGGGGCCGCAACTGCCGAGAACACAAGCCCGCCGTCCCCGAAGCTCACCTCCACCGTCTGTCCCTCACCGAACTCGCCCGTGAGCAGCTTCATCGCCAGCACATCCTGTATTTCCTTCTGTATCAGCCTCTTTAGCGGCCGGGCTCCGTACGCAGGGTCGTAGCCCTCGCGGGCCAGGTAGTCCTTGGCGGCGTCGGTCAGATTGATGCCGATGTTGCGGTTGGCCAGCAGCGCCGTCATCTCGCGCACCTGGATGTCCACGATCTCGCGTAGCTGTTCCTCGCTCAGGCGGTGGAAGATGATGATGTCGTCCACGCGGTTCAGGAACTCCGGCTTGAAGTGTTTCTTCATCGCCTCGGTCACCAGGTGGTCCATCTCCTCCTCGCCGCCGGCGCCCAGCTCGGTGATGTACTGGCTGCCGATGTTCGAGGTCATGATGATGACGGCGTTCTTGAAATCGACGGTGCGGCCGTGGCCGTCCGTCAAACGCCCCTCGTCCATGATCTGCAGCAGTACGTTGAAGACCTCGGGGTGAGCTTTCTCGATCTCGTCGAGAAGCAGCACCGAGTATGGCCGGCGCCGGACCGCCTCGGTCAGGTAACCGCCCTCCTCGTAACCTACATAGCCCGGCGGCGCGCCGATCAGCCGCGACACTGTATGCTTCTCCTGGAACTCGGACATGTCGATGCGCACCATGGCCTTCTCGTCGTCGAACATGAATTCGGCGAGCGCCTTGGCCAGTTCGGTCTTGCCCACCCCCGTGGGACCCAGGAAGATGAAGGAACCATAGGGCCGGTTGGGATAGCTTAGTCCCGCTCGCGCCCGGCGCATGGCGTTGGAGACGGCGGTGATGGCCTCGTCCTGGCCGATGACGCGGTCGTGGAGGCGGTCTTCCATGTGGATGAGCTTCTCGACCTCGCCCTCCATCAGCCTCGAGACCGGGATACCGGTCCACTTGCTGACCACCTCGGCGACATCTTCTTCGTCCACCTCTTCCTTTAGCATCTTCAGGTCCTTCTGCAGCTCTGCCAGGTGAGCGTTCTCTTCTTCGATATTTTTTGTCAGCTCGACCGTTTTGCCATAGCGCAGCTCGGCGGCCCTCGAGAGGTCGCCCTCTCGTTCGGCGCGGTCGGCGTCGGTCTTTGACGTCTCCAGCTCTTCCTTGAGCGCCCTGATCTTCTGGATGGAATCCTTTTCGTTAGTCCAGTGGGCCTTCATGCGGTTGGACTCTTCCTTGAGCTCCGCGAGCTCCTCCCGGACCTTGTCGCGCCGCTCCTTCGAAGCCTTGTCCTTCTCCTTCCTGAGCGCCCGGTCCTCGATCTCCAGCTTCTTGATGCGCCGCTCCACCACGTCGATCTCGGTGGGCAGGCTGTCGATCTCGATGCGCAGGCGGGAGCCGGACTCGTCCACCAGATCGATGGCCTTGTCCGGCAGGAAGCGGTCGGTGATATAGCGGTCGGAGAGCACGGCGGCGGCCACCAGCGCCGCGTCCTGGATGCGGACGCCGTGGTGAACCTCGTAGCGTTCCTTGAGGCCGCGGAGGATAGCAATGGTATCTTCGACGCTGGGCTCGCCAACATAGACCGGCTGGAAGCGGCGCTCCAGGGCCGGGTCTTTCTCCACATACTTGCGGTATTCGTCCAGCGTCGTGGCGCCTACGGCTCGCAACTCGCCGCGGGCGAGCATCGGTTTCAGCATGTTGGAGGCATCCATGGAGCCTTCGGCGGCGCCGGCGCCCACCAGGGTGTGCATCTCGTCGATGAACAGGATGATCCTGCCCTCCGATTCCTGTATCTCCTTGAGGACTGCCTTCAGACGGTCCTCGAACTCGCCCCGGTACTTGGCGCCCGCTATCAGCGAACCGATGTCCAGCGCCACCACCCGCTTTTCCTTGAGGCCCTCGGGCACGTCACCGTCGACGATGCGTTGCGCCAGCCCTTCGACCAGAGCCGTCTTGCCAACGCCGGGGTCGCCGATCAAAACCGGATTGTTTTTTGTTCGCCGTGAGAGCACCTGGATGACGCGGCGGATCTCGTCGTCGCGGCCGATGACCGGGTCGAGTTTGCCGCGCCGCGCTTCCTCGGTGAGGTTGCGGCCGTACTGCTCCAGCGGCTGGAATTTTTCTTCCGGGTTCTGGTCGGTGACGCGCTGGCTGCCGCGTACTTCCGCCAGCGCGGCCAGCAGCCGTTCGGTCGTGACTCCGGCCCGTTTGAGTATCTGACGAGACTCGCCCTCGGCGTCGGCGGCGGCCAGCAGTAGATGTTCGGTGCTGACATAATCGTCCTTGAGCCGGTCGGCAATCTGTCCGGCGGCGTCGAGGATTTGCTGCAGCTGCAGGCTGATATAGGCCTGGCGGGCTCCGGCGCCGCTGACTTTCGGCAGGGCCGCCACGGCCTCTCTCAATTCAGATGAGATAGTCACCGGGTCAGCGCCCAGCTTCTGCAGAATGGGCACGATAATGCCCTCGCCCTGTTCAAGCAGGGCGAGCAGCAGATGTGCGGGCTCGATCTGCTGTTGACCGGCAGATTCAGCCAGTTTTTGTGAGGCGGCGATTGCCTCCTGTGCCTTGATGGTGAATTTTTCCGGATTCATGGATTCCTTTTATCGATTCCAGTAAATGCGATTCGTCCTCTGATCGCGTTCTGTTGTATATACCCCTGCTTCGAGTTTTTTATTGCCGAGCCGTCTGGATCTCGATGCGCTTGGGCTCATCCCCGGTTATTTTGCCGTTATCTTTTTTGACCGTGATCCTGGGATCCCAGGCATGGTTGCCACCGCTGCGCGACGGGAGTGCTGGAGTGAACCATGACTGCGGATTACCGAAATAATGCCAGAATCGGCGCGCTGGTGTTTTCAGAACAAGTGCCATTTCGTATCGCTCCTTCCAGAATTACCCTTTGACAGGTAAATTCAGCTCTATTTTAAAGGAAAACACAATAATCTTCCAATTTTCTATATAGGAAATCTAATACGGTTAGACTTAGATTGATGAGAAAGGATTCAGGCGAGGGTCTTCCAAACAAGGTAACGGCCGACGGGGCTAGTACCGCAGCCGCGCCACAATATGCCCCGCCTCGACAATGGCCGGATGGCCCAGGGGGATTGTCTTAACAGCGGCGTCCTGCCTGACCGCCAGCTCCCTGGCTTCCGCGACTACATCGTTGACCTTGTCCACATCTTCACCGCAAGAAGGGCAGCTTTGTTCCGCGAACTCCAGAGTGTTGCAGGCCGGGCAATACCTGCCGGGTTGCGTGAAGCCGTTTTCGACCAGCAACAGGTCGACGCGCCGCTGGTTGAGGACTGCCAGCACGTCGTCGAGTCCGCCGACGTAGGTCCTTCCGGATTTCAGTTCAGGACCGAGGGATTCCAGCAGGCTGGTTTCCTCCTGAAGCCGCAGCCGTTCCTCGATGGCCGTGACTTTGGACATTATCTCGTCTGATGACGCGTCGATCTTCACTGGGAACCTCCCAGCCAGGCGTTCTTTCAGGTACGGGTGCAGGACTCGCTCCAGTTCCGGCCAGAGCTCATCGGCGACTCCGACGACCAGGCGGTCAAAATGCTCCTTGCGGAAATAATCCAGGGTTGCCTCGGATGCTTTTTTGAGGTGGTTGCGCACCTCCAGTTCGTGGCGCCGCTGCAGCTTTGTCTGTTCCCAGCCGCCCTGGTTGTGATGCTTGAGTACCTGGTCGAGGATCTCGGTCTGTTCGCTGATCTCGCCGGCATTGGCCTGGAAGATGCGAGCCTTCTCTTTGCTGGTTACCAGAACGCAGAGCTGCTGATAACTGGAAAGGGTTTCGATGAGCGGGGCTACCTGCGGTTTCCAGTCCACGAAGAGGTGGTTCTCGATCGGGACTTTCAGCGGATTGACCTGCCAGAGACCCTCGGCCTTACAAGCGAAGATGACCAGCCCGCGGGCGCCGTTGCGGCGGAACTCGAGGTTGACAAACTCGCCGATGGCGCTGAGTTCCAGGTCGAGCCCGCCCTGCTGATCGCGAGTGAGCTCCAGCTGCCCGGCGGCGGCCTTGCGGGCCTTGCTCGTCAGGTAGCTGAGTTCAGTCTCGTAATCGGCCCGCGTCGGATAAGCGGTTCCGTCCACATTCAGGTAGAGGCTGACGACCGGTTGCTGGTCGTGGCTGGCGAATCCCCGCAGGGAAGAAAGTTCTGAAGCAGTAAGCATTTTCGTACCACCTTGCTCGGGATAAAGGTCAGGGATGCACACTGTTCTCATACCCGGACAGCGAAAAAAATATCATGCGGGTAATTACTGATGTTTCAGGAAAAAAGAGGAGGCGTTTCCAGCGCGCCCTCGAGCCTCAAGAGCTCACGCAGGGCGGCCAGGCCGATAGCCATTTTATCTTCGGTGGGCTCCGAGGTGGTAACCAGGTTTTGCAGCTCGCTGCCTGGCAGGGTCAGCACTTTCGACCAGAGGCTCTTCGGGTTGCGGGAGGCCCATTGCACCAGCTCGATGGCGCCGGAGAGACTGAGGACGCTGACGCCCAGGCGGGCCACGTTGCTGCGCCGCCCCAGCACCCGTTGGGCCATGGTGTTGCCGACGGTCATCAGCGCCAGGGCCGGTCCGACGATGTTGGAGCCGCAGCGCGGGTGCTCGGCCCGGGCTTTACTCGCCCTGACCGGGTCGAGGCTTCCGGAAGCTTCATAGCCGTTGATTGACTTATGTTCCGCTGCATGGTATTCGGTCGCCTGCGAGCGCCGCAGCGCCACCAGTGATGGAACAATCGCCAGCGCCGCGACCAGCACTTCTTCCATCAGGGGCGAGAGCTTGCGCTTGGGATTCTTGACGGCAATCGAACCGGCGACACTGACGATCATCGAGGCGATTACCTCGGGTGAGCGGGACATGATCGGCAACTGCCCGCCATGGGCGCTCGCTCTGGGCAGCACCATCGCCGACTCGGCCAGGCTGACCAGGCCTCTGAGGAGCGGGATCTTCCGCATGCGCGTCAGGCCGAGGCTCATCTTGTCGCCCGAGGCGATTCTGATCTCGCTGCCCGGTTCGCGCAGGGCCATGGCCCAGTGTTTCTCCGTCTGGAACATGACGCCGTTTTCCAGGGCCATGCCGCCGATCTTCAAATGTTTTTGCCTGCCAGCTGTTTCCATATTGATACCACTATATCAGGGGCGCGGATGCCGTGCCCGTGCTGTTACATATATAATAAACAGCCATGACGAACAATGATCGCCTCAAATCCTTACAGGAAGAAGCGCTGGCGCTGCACGAGCAGTGGCGGGGGAAGCTGTCCATCGAAAGCAAGGTTCCGGTGGCCGACAAGCACGCGCTTTCCATCGCCTACACGCCGGGCGTGGCCGAACCCTGCCGGCGCATTGCCGCCGATCCGGGGCTGGTGGATCTCTACACGGGCCGCTGGAACACGGTGGCGGTGGTCAGTGACGGCTCGGCGGTCCTCGGACTGGGCAATATCGGCGCCCGCGCCGCTCTGCCGGTGATGGAGGGCAAGTCGGTGCTGTTCAAGGCATTCGGCGCCGTGGACGCCTTCCCTATCTGTCTCGACAGCCAGGAAGCCGACGACATCGTGCGGACGGTGAAACTTCTGGAGCCCAGCTTCGGCGGTATCAATCTGGAGGATATCTCCGCACCCACCTGTTTTGAGGTGGAGCGGCGCCTGATCGAGGAATGCGACATCCCCGTCTTCCACGACGATCAGCACGGCACCGCGGTCGTCGTGCTGGCGGCGGCCATCAGCGCCTGCAAGGTGACCGGCCGGGCGCTTGAGGATCTGAAGATCGTTATTAACGGCGCCGGCGCGGCCGGCATCGCCATCGCCCGCATGTTCCAGTCCGCCGGGGTCAGGGAGATCATCCTCTGTGACACCAAGGGCATCATCGGCGATCACCGGGACGACCTGACGCCGGTCAAGCAGGAGGTCGCTGGCTGGACCAATCCCGAATGCCGCGAGGGCGACCTGGCGGCGGCCATGGAGGGATCCAACCTGTTCGTGGGCGTTTCGGTGAAAGACGCAGTCTCAAAAGCCATGGTGGCCTCGATGGAAGAGGACGCCATCGTCATGGCCATGGCCAATCCCGACCCGGAGATTTTGCCGGAAGACGCCCTGGCCGCCGGAGCCGCCGTGGTTGCCACCGGCCGCAGCGATTTCCCCAACCAGGTGAACAACGTGCTGGGCTTCCCCGGAATCTTCCGTGGTGCTCTGGACGTTCGCGCCCGCGTCATCAACCATGAGATGAAAATCGCCGCCGCCCAGGCCCTGGCCGGGCTGGTCGGCGATGAACCGTCAACTGAAAACATTATCCCCGAGGCTTTCGATTTGCGCGTTGCCCCGGCCGTGGCTGCTGCCGTTGCCGGCGCCGCCGTGGATAGCGGTGTCGCCCGCGACCCGAAGACTCCAGCCGAGGTTGCCGCCTCGACCCGCCGGATGCTGGGCATCGAGGAATAGCGGATGCCGGGTTACAAGGAATAGCCGATGATCGGATTTACAGTATCGCCGACGCAGAATTTCGAGGAGAGATAACCGATGCGGGAGATCGATGTCAGCGAAGTCACCGCGTTGGTCTCCCGGCTCTACCAGGAAGCCAATTTCAACCTGCCGCCCGATGTGGTCGCCGCTCTGGAATCGGCGCTTAAGCTTGAAGAATCACCACTGGGGCGCGAAGTCCTGGAAACCCTCCTGAAAAATGCCGAAATCGCCGCGCGTGACCGCGTTCCCCTTTGTCAGGACACCGGGCTGGCCACCGTGTTCGCCGTGGTGGGGCAGGAGGTCTGTTTCACCGGCGGCTCATTCACGCAGGCCGTGGATGCGGGTGTCGCCAAAGCCTGGCGGGATGGTTATCTAAGGGCTTCCGTGGTCAGCAGCCCCTGCCATGACCGTGCGAATACGGGCGACAACACGCCGGCGATGTTACATACAGAGCTGGTAGCCGGCGACGGCGTGCGAATCACCGTGCTTCCCAAGGGCGCCGGCAGCGAGAACATGAGCCGCCTGGCCATGCTCAAGCCCGCCGAAGGGATCGCGGGGCTGGTTGATTTTGTGGTGGATACGGTGGAAAAAGCCGGCGGCAATCCCTGCCCGCCGATCTTCCTCGGCGTCGGCGTGGGTGGCAGCATGGACCGGGCGGCCCTGCTCAGCAAGCTGGCGCTCCTGAGGCCGGCGGGTTCGCCGAATCCGGATGAGAGGCTGGCGCGGCTCGAGCTGGAAATCCGGGACAGCGTGAACGCCCTTGGCATCGGCCCCGGTGGTTTTGGCGGCAGCATCACCTGCCTGGGTGTGGCGCTCGAAGAATATCCCTGTCATATAGCGTCGCTGCCGGTCGCCGTCAACATTCAGTGCAACTCGGCTCGCCGGGCGACGGGGAGCATCTGATGGCATTGGCAATGATACGTCGCAAAGGTAACTGTAAATTTTCGAAAAACGTGGAGTGGCGGCGAAAATGACGACGATGCCCATCTCCCTGACCGCACCGCTTTCATTGGAAAAAACCCGTTCGCTCATTGCCGGTGACAAAGTGCTGATCACAGGGACGATTTACACAGCTCGCGATGCGGCTCATCGCCGGCTGATCGAACTCATCGAGAAGGGCGGGGAGCTTCCGTTCGAGCTGACGGGGCAGATCATCTATTATGTCGGCCCGACACCGGCTTCACCAGGGAGGGCCACCGGTTCCGCGGGTCCGACCACCAGCTCCCGGGTGGACCGCTACACACCGCTGTTACTGGCCCGGGGCCTGAGGGCGGTAATCGGCAAGGGTGACCGTAGTCCGGAAGTGGCCGCGGCCCTTCAGGAACATGGCGCTGTTTACCTGGCGGCAGTCGGCGGCGCCGGCGCGCTGCTGGCCGAGAGGATCCGGGTGGCCGAAGTGGTGGCCTGGCCCGAACTCGGCACCGAAGCGGTTCACCGCTTCGAAGTCAGCGATTTCCCCGCCATCGTGGTCATGGACTCTCAGGGCGGCAATCTTTACACATCCGGCCGAAAGAAGTACCGGCAGTCGCGATAACCCTGACAATACCCACAAACGGCCTGCAATAGTGGGTCTTCGGCGAAATTGTGGGGTCTGAAGCACATCCACCATTTTCTGGTGAAAATAAATTAACGCGCCCAAACTGGAAAATCCTGAGTATATTGGTATACTATTGAAACTTCTCAGTTGAGAATTGTTAGTTCGCCGGGCAAGGGAGCTGGTAGAAGATTATGCCGAACGAAATCGTACTCGTCGTCGACGACGACCCTGAAGTTTTACACAACACCAAGGAATGCCTTTCCAAGGTGGGTTACCGGGTGCTGACCGCGGTAGATGGTTCCGCAGCCCGGCAGATCTCGCGCGACGAGCGCCCCGACGTAATAATCCTTGATGTCGAAATGCCTGTAACCAGTGGTCTCGATATCTGCAAAACTCTCAAGGGCGACGCCAGCCTGAAGCACATCCCCGTGATCTTTTTTCACGAAAAGCCGACCACCGATGACCAGGTAGCGGGTTTCGAGGCGGGAGCCCAGGATTATCTGGCCAAACCTTACGACCGGGAAGAACTGGTGGCGCGGGTGGGAGCCGCCGCTCGGCAGAAAGTGGCCATCGACCGGCTGCGGCACAAGAACGCCAAGCTGGAAGCGCTGGCCAAGCACGTGCGCGCCGCCGTGCAGCACTACGAGCAGCCGCGCCAGGCAGCTCCGGGGGCCATGGATTATGAAGGGGTCGAGCAGGAGGGCGGCAAGGCGATGGTCAGGCTGACCCGGCGTGAACTGGAAATTCTGCAGCTGCTGGCAAGGGGTCTGAACAACGAAGTCATCTCAAGGCAGCTTTATATCAGTCCCACAACCACGCGTAACCACATCCAGAACATCCTCGGAAAACTCGGAGTCCACAGCAAGCTGGAAGCGGTCGCCTTTGCGGTTCGCGCCGGTTATGTAGACTTTGTTGGCTAGAGAGGTTGACACAGAAGGGCTTAACACCACTCTGTGTAATTCATAAGTACTAATTATTTGAGCAAAATTCATTATAGACGGCTATGTAACATTGAGGTTATCATACTAACCAACATACTTTACTTAGTGTCATGGGCTTAATCGCCCCCCTTGGAAGGCCCCGATCTCAATCGGGGCTTTCTCCTTCTCGGGGGGTTTTGGAGAAAAAGAAATCGGCGCGGGGTAGGATCCGCGCCGATTACAGTTGACACCTGCTCGGAGACAGGCGTCAATTTTTTATGAACTTGTCCAGATCCAGACCGGATTTGAATAGGATGAAGGAGTGCTACTGTTCCCTAAGTGAATCTTAGGCCGCCATAAGATGTTTGTGTAGGGTCAAAGAGGGACGACTTGGGGGGCAGATGAGGACGACCTGGAGTTATGCCGCATCCTCAAGGCTGTTTAGTATCGAGCGCAGACGGTTCTTTTATATCCGTTGACCGGGACTCAAGCTGACGGAAGCGTTCGGTTATGCGTGCGTCGGCAAATTCATGTAGTCGTCTGTCGATAGCGTGTATTTCTGCACCCAGCTTATGTACCAGTGAATGCAGCTGTTTATGGGTCTCCGCCGACATCTGCTCCCGCTGGTGGACCATACCGGGTTCGAACCACCAGCTTATTTCATATACAAAATGGTGGAGGCGGTGCAACGCTATTCGAACTCTGAGCTTAATATTCTAAGCCGGTTGGAACAGATTGTTAATCAGATTATTCTTCCGTGAAATAGTCCATATCTATTTTTTTCACATTGTATGAAGCCACTGTAGACACGCCCACGTCGAAATCGATCATTAGCTCCGCTAGGTCATCGCCATCTATCAGAACGATCTTACTTTCAATCCCGGAAACATACTCTCGGGCGCCCTTGGTAAATGAAGATGTGGTAATGAAAATTCCCTTACGCGCCCTATGGCCCTGCAAGGCGCCAGCAAATTTTTGTATCTCGGGCCTGCTGACGGAATTCTCCCATCTCTTGGCCTGAATATATACATTATCCAAACCCAATTTATCTTCTTTGATGATGCCGTCAATTCCACCGTCGGCACTCTTACCAACAGCCCTGCCAGCATCCTGTCGTGAGCCACCGTATCCCATCTTGACAATCAGTTCGACGACCAGTTGCTCGAAAAATCTTGGTGAGCAATTTTTAATGGTAAGGAGTATTTCATTTTCGAGATCGTTCTTTATACGTCTATGTGCTACCTCCATTGATTCTTCTGGCGTCCTGCCGGTTTTCTCTTCGAGCTCATCGGAAAGGTCGTCTACTTCCTTCTTTTTACTCCTGGACTCTTCATATTCAGGAAATTGCTTTAGGAATTTTATGTCGATTCTCAGTGGCGCCTGATTAACAACATCTTTGCCACGGTCTGTGATCCTGAAAACTCCCCTTTTTGGCGAACTTAAGAGACCGGCCATCTTCATATGAGCTTTTGCCCAAGCGACCCGGTTATCAAAAGTTGCCTGCCGGCCGCTGGGCAACATCTCCTGCCTGTCCGCCTCGCTCAGGGAAAATTCCTCAGCTAATGCCTCCACTGTTTCACGCGGAGTATGCTCCTTGCTATCACTCACAAACGTCAGCAACGGCAACATCAGGTCCTGAAAAGCTGGGATTGCCATTTCGTCCTTCGCCACTCAATCAAGTCTCTTAGAAAATTTGTCTCCAAGAAAATCGGGGTTTAAATTTCTTTTGATCTCTGCCTTTTCCGCCTTGCGCTCCCGCTTATTGGCGACGCGCTTCCAGTCGCGTAGATGCTTCCACCATTGGGGCGCAGGAGTTAGTTGTCCTTTTCGCTTATGAGCCATTGGTTTTGTCCGCGATATCTTTCGCCGTAATTATTCTTGCGCGTGCTCCAGTATTTGTCAGGCTTGCAGAGTGCGCAGCTTGAGTAATATCGTCTGTGTTATTTCTTGTGGTTCGCCATGGATTAAACACTCAGAGTCTTTTCCACGCTTTAGGATTCTTTTCTTTGCTTCGCGCTGTGACTGCGGCCATCTAGCGCAGATGGATGAAGTAATCTTTCGCCACGCATGACATAGAGGATATAGACCTGCGAACCCTCTTCCCGGTAAAAGATTCGACATGGTTGTTCAATAATCTGTCTATAGCGCCATCCCTTAAGCTCGCGTGGCTTTGAGCCGCTTTTGGGATGATCAGCCAATTGCTCCACGTGCCGAAACACGTTCTGGACCAGCTTCCTGGCCGCTTCTGGATTGTCCAGCGCGATGTAATCCGCGATAGCATCCAAATCGGAGAGTGCTGGTTCAGTCCAGACTATTTCAGCCATCGAGCCATGCGCTTTTTGGCCTGCGCATGAGAGAGTGTACGGCCTTCCTCAATAGCCCTCTCTCCACGGGCGATTCCCTCCAGCAGGCTCATCCGGCGGTGAAGGGCCTCATAAGTCTCGACATCCACCAGATAGGCGCTTGGTACACCGTGTTGGGTTATGAGGATTGGCTCCTTGCTTTGCTCCAGCTCTGAGAGAAGCCTGGTGGCTTGGCGCTTGAGTGATGTAACAATTTCGGTCCGCATAAAGTGATACTAAAGTATCACCGTTGGTTTTGCAAGTGGCAAGTTTCCGAAAGACGTGAAAGTTCAATTCCCGCCTGCTGTTACGATATCGGACAACAAAAAATGCCTTAAACAAGGCATTTTTAGAGTTACGAACAATGGTGGAGGATACCGGACTCGAACCGGTGACCTCCTGGATGCAAACCAGGCGCTCTCCCAACTGAGCTAATCCCCCATATGAATCGTCGCTCTATAAAAAACTGGTGGAGGATACCGGACTCGAACCGGTGACCTCTTGCATGCGAAGCAAGCGCTCTCCCAACTGAGCTAATCCCCCACGCGGGCGCCGTGGTCTTCCGACCACCGGCGATGAGGCGATGTGGTGGGCGATACTGGACTCGAACCAGTGACCTCCGCCATGTGAGGACGGCGCTCTAACCAGCTGAGCTAATCGCCCGCGTGTCCACCAAAGGTATTTTAGGTACGCCAGGGCTGCAAGGCAAGGCGATGGTTTATTCCCCGAAATCCTCCGGATGGTCCTGCCGCAGCTTCTCAGCCTGGTTGCGCAGGGTTTCCGATTCGCCGTTCAGCCTTTCGATGTTCTGCTGGACCGAATAAATCTGTTTGACGACTGCCTGGGTTTTGATCTCGTCCCACCCCGCCAGCGAGTACTGTTCTTTCTGAAGCAGCTCCGGGATTTCCAGGGCTGAGCTGACCGTTTGCGTCAGCTTGTCGTTGCTCTCCCGGAGCAGGCGCAGGTATTCCTGGTAATTGGCATTCAGTCCCAGTTCCTAGGCGCTCACAAGTTTCTGGTCTCTGTTGGTTAGTTCAGCCAGGGCGGCATCGAGATCCGCCACGGCCGCATCGGCGGCGATCCTGGTCTGGGTGGCGGGCAGGGCCTTGCCGGCGGCGGCGCCCTGCACGAGCCCGTCCATGGCGGCCGTCGATTTCCTCAGCTTTTCGACAGCCAATGTACGCAAGGAGTCGCTTTCCCTGACGGCTTCGTTGGCAACGTCGATGTCGCTGGTGCAACCGGCGACATCGAAGGAAAGCAGCGCAATGGCCAGGAGCGTCAGCATCCATGCGGATATGGACCCGGCCGGAGCTTTGTATCTCGATCTCGATAATCTCATGTATTAAGAATATCAGAGATGGGCGGCGGTCTTGCGCAAGTCTCTTTAGGATTTGCTGACAGGTCGGTTGAGTAATTTTGCTAGTGTGCATACTTGAAAATGCCCATACTTTTAGCTAATCTTACTAGTAAGAAACGACGAAGGGTAATTTCATGAAACCATTGGCTACAACAAAGATGTCATCCAGGGGGCAGATTGTCATCCCTGAGGAAATCCGGAAAAAAATGAATCTTAAAACGGGCTCTCAGTTTGTGGTTGTAGGCGATAAAGGGGCCGTGGTATTGAAGGAAATCTCAGCACCTTCAATTGATGACTTTGACGAGCTTATATCCGAGGCACGCAAGCAGGCTCGCAAAGCCGGTCTCAAACGGTCCGACATCAGCGCAGCGATCTGCAGGGCGCGAAAGCGCAAGTGAAGGCAGTTCTCGATACAAACGTCCTCGTTTCCAGCATTTTCTTTTCAGGACCTCCCTATAAGATCATCGAGGCATGGCGTCGCGAGTGCTCCCGATCTGAAAGAACAGGTGTGTGCCGACCCTGATGATGACAAATTTCTTGCTTGCGCTATAGCAGGTAAATGCAAGATCATCATTAGTGGCGACAAGGAATTACTGAAGGTTGATGGATATCGCGGGATAAATGTACTCAAGCCGCGTGAATTCATGGAGATACATCTTCAGTCCTGAATGGACAATCACATACCGCAATCGCGGTCGATTTTGTGCTATCATTTCTTGTTCACTGAGACAGACGAGGAAATGAAATGAAAAAAGGCATCCATCCGGAATACATGGAGACCAAGGTGCGCTGCTCCTGCGGCGAGGATTTCAGCACCCGTTCGACCGCGCCGGAGATACACGTGGAAATCTGTTCCAAGTGCCATCCGTTCTACACCGGCAAGCGGAAGCTGGTCGATACCGGTGGCCGCGTGGAGAGGTTCAAGCGCAAGTACGCCAAGAGGGAAACCTCCTAGCCGGTTCTGACCGGTGACGGCTACTCTCAACGTAACCCTTCTTATTTATACTCCCGAGCCCGAGCGCGCCGTGGCGTCCGCGGGCAGGCTTTGCTATTCGTCATCGACGGCGGCGGAGCTCAAGGAGAAGATGTCGGCCGCGGAGGTCGAGCGGCTGGTCAACCTGCTGGTCAGGTCGGGACATCTGAGCGCCCTCGAGCACGCTTCCTTCACTTTCGGCATCGACGGCATCTCCCGCGCCTGTTCGCACCAGCTGGTGCGGCACCGGCTGGCATCCTATTCGCAGCAGTCCCAGCGCTATGTGCACTTTAGCAAAGACAGCGGTTTTATCATTCCCCCGAAGATTGCCGAAGACGCTGAGGCGCTCGGTGTCTTCGAAGAGGCCATGGGGCAGGCGCTGGCGGCGTATGACAAACTGGTCGAGCTCGGCACGGCCCGCGGGCTGGCCAAGGAGACCGTTCAGGAGGACGCCCGCTTCGTGCTTCCCAACGCCGCCGAGACCCGGCTTGTGGTTACCATGAACGCCCGGGAGCTCAGGCATTTTTTCCAGGTTCGCTGTTGCCGCCGGGCGCAATGGGAGATCAACGAGCTGGCCTGGCGGATGAGGGCTCTGGCACTGGCCACCGCGCCGTTGCTGATGAAAAAATCCGGTCCCGACTGCCTATATGGCAAATGCCACGAAGGCAAAATGTATTGCGGTAATGTCTACACGCTGGAGGAAGTCGCAGAAATGGAAGAATGGATGGAAAGCATTGAGTGGTGAGCTTTGAGCGGTGAGAAGCACCCGGCCGCGTCGGTTGGCGGACAGGCCGTAATCGAGGGTGTGATGATGAGGGGCAAACGGCACTGGGCGCTGGCCTGCCGGCGGCCCGATGGCACCATCAGCCTGCACTCCGAGGCCCTTACCCCGCTGGCGGACCGATTCCCCATCCTCAGGCGCCCGGTTCTGCGGGGCGTCATCGGCCTCTGGGAATCCATGTCCCTCGGCATGAAAACGCTTGGCATGTCGGCCAACGAGTCCATGGGCGAGGAAGAGCGTGATATCTCCAAAAAGGAGATGGGGCTCAGCCTCACGGTAGGTATTTTGATGGCGGTGGGGCTGTTCGTGGTGCTGCCGCTGTTCGCGGTGGGCTCGGTGCGCGACTGGTTCCCCAACTCCTCGGCGTTCGTCGCGGCTGAGGGCGTCATGCGTATCGCCATCCTGATTGTTTATATAGCGGTAGTCTCGCGGATCAAGCAGATGCGGCGCGTCTTTGAATATCATGGCGCCGAGCACAAGACCATCCACGCGCTGGAGTCCGGCCTGGAGCTTACGCCCGCCAACGTAAAAAAATTTTCGCCGGTGCATCCCCGCTGCGGCACAAGCTTTCTGCTGATCGTCATGGTTCTGGCGATCATCGTCTTCTCGTTTGTGCCGATTCCCCGCGACTGGACCAATATCGTTTACGTGTTGCTGTTCATCCTCTCGCGGATAATCGGCATCCCGCTCGTTGTGGGCCTTTCCTACGAGGTTATAAAATATGCCGGCAGGCACAAGGACAGCAGCTTCATGAAGGTTGTCATGTACCCGGGGATGCTATTGCAAAAGCTGACCACCAGGGAACCCGACGAATCCCAGATCGAGGTGGCGATCGCCGCCCTCGATGGCGTTGCCGCGCTGGAACCGATCGAGATGGACCACGGCGGCAAGGCGGACGTGGAGGTTATGGCGTGAGTCAGGCGCCAGGGGTGAATCATCATGATCGATAAACTGATCACGGAAATAGAAGAGAAATACAATCAGCTCAACGAGGAGATAAGCGCCCCTGGCGTGCACGATGACCGGCAGCATTACGCCGAGCTGGCCAAGGCCCACTCGGATCTGCAGCCGGCTTTTAACCTTGTTCGGCAATACCGCGAGGCGGAGAACAGCCTGGCTGAGGCCGAGGAGCTGCTTGCCGGCGGCGGCGAGATCGAGCAGGAGATGCGCGAGTTTCTCAAGGAAGAGATCGCCAATTCCCGCGAGGCGATAGAACGCCTAGCTGAAGAGATCCGCGTCACCATGCTTGAAGCGGACCCCAACGATGACAAGGACGTCATCATCGAGATCCGCGGCGGCGCCGGCGGCGACGAGGCCTCTCTGTTCGCCGGTGAGCTTTTGCGCATGTACGCCAAGCATGCCGAGAACAAGGGGTTCAAGACCGAAATCCTTTCCTCCAGCCCGACCGAGATGGGTGGCTTCAAGGAAGTCATTATGGAGGTGGCAGGCAAGGGGGCTTACAGCGTCTTCAAGTACGAGAGCGGCGTGCACCGGGTGCAGCGCATTCCGGTGACCGAGTCCGGCGGCCGCATTCACACCTCCACCTCTACCGTGGCGGTGCTGCCGGAAGTGGAGGAGGTAGAGGTGGAGATAGACCCCAACGACGTGCGCGTCGATATCTTCCGCTCCAGCGGCCCGGGTGGCCAGTCCGTGAACACCACCGACTCGGCGGTCCGGCTCACCCATGAGCCCACCGGCCTGGTTGTTTCCATGCAGGACGAGAAATCCCAGCTGCAGAACAAGATAGCGGCGATGAAGGTCTTGCGGGCGCGGCTCTTCGAGAGGAAGGTCGCCGAGCAGCAGAAAGAGCTGGCCGACCAGCGCAAGTCCCAGGTTGGAACTGGCGACCGCAGCCAGAAGATCCGCACCTACAACTTTCCCCAGGGCAGGGTGACCGACCATCGTGTGGGGCTGACCCTGCACAAGCTCGAGGCCGTGCTGCAGGGCGATATCGACGACTTCACCGAGGCGCTCACCGCCCAGGCCCGGGCCGAGCAGCTCAAGGCCGGAGTCTGAGGCGCTGATGGTGGGGGCAACGCCGCCGACCATCGCCGACCTTCTCAGCAAGTCCGCCGCCTGGCTCAGGGACAAGGGTTGCACCAGCCCACGCCTCGACGCCGAGCTGTTGCTCGCCGAGGTGCTCGGTATGAGCCGGGTCGACCTCTATGTAAAATTCGACCAGCCTCTGATCCCGTCCGAGATCGACAACTATCGCGAATTCATCCGGCGGCGTGCCGAGGGCGAGCCGGTCGCCTATATACTGGGACGCGCCTACTTCCATAACCTGGAAATAAAAGTCAACGGCTCGGTGCTCATCCCGCGACCCGAGACCGAGCACCTGGTGGAGGCGGCCATCGAATTCCTGATGGAGGGAGACTGGCCGAGTCCGCCCGAGGTGCTCGATCTGTGTACGGGGAGCGGCGCCATCGCCATCGCCATCGTCAAGGGGTTTCCCGAAGCCGACATCACCGCCAGCGACGCCAGCGGCGAGGCGCTCACCCTTGCCGCGGAAAATGCCACGCTGACCGGCGTGACGCCGCGTATCCGGTTCATCCAGTCTGATCTCTTTGAGGATATCGACCCGGTGGCAACCTACGATCTCATCGTCGCCAACCCGCCATATATATCCGCCGAGGAATGGGAAGCGCTGCCTCGCGATGTGCGCGAGTTTGAACCGCGAGAGGCATTGTATGGCGGTACGGACGGGCTCGACTTTTACCGATTGCTGGCCGAACAGGCGCCCCAGCAACTCAAACCATACGGCGGCCTGGTGTTGGAGACGGGGTCGACCCAGGCTGCGGCGGTGAGTGAAATGCTGGAAGCCACGGGTCATTTCAAAACCGTGGGCGTATTCCAGGATTACGCGGGGCTCGACCGGGTCGTGGTGGCACAGAGGCGATGATTCACTTCCGGCGTCAAGCGCCCCAATCAGAAATATGCGTACCATCAAGCACGGCACCGACAGACCTGATCTCGTGACCGAAATCATCCGGCAAAAAAATATGACCCCGGCTGACCGCGACCGTCTCAGCGTGGCCCTCTACCAGGGCGCGCTCGTCGTCCTGCCCTCGGATACCGTCTACGGCCTGGCCTGCCTGGCAACGATCCCCGGAGCCGTCCAACGCATCTACGAAGTCAAGGACCGCCTGCAGGATAAGCCGGTCGCCCTCGTGTTCAGCTCCATCGAGCAGATCTTCAGCGTGATCCCCGACCTGCCAGTGATCCTCCAGTCTGCTCTCGGGAAATTGTTGCCGGGTCCGGTAACGGCCATCATTCCCTTCGAGGAAGGCGCCGGCGGCATCGAGGCGCACGGCCCCGGCAGCATTGGTGTACGCATCATTCCTTCGCCAGCCGGAGATATCTATAATGAATTGCCTGGGCCACTGGCGGTAACCAGCGCGAATCTTTCCGGGCAACCGGATACCGTCGCCGTCGGCGATATCCCGGAGAAAATCCTGGATGTCTGCGATTTTGTCATCGACGCGGGCCGCTGCCGGCACCAGGTGCCTTCGACCGTCATCGACCTGCGGCCATTGATCGCGGGAGCGCCGCCGGTCATCCTCAGGCGAGGAGCGATGTCCCGGGAAGAAATCGAGGAGCGGACCGGCTGGTCGGAGTGACGGCGAAAGGCAAAAAATCATGAAAGCTGTCAGCCAATGACCGATCAGGCCGAGCGTCCGGTTTCCATTCTGTATGTCTGCACCGGCAACATCTGCCGCAGCCCGCTGGGCGAGGCCCAGCTCAGGGATTATGCCGCCAGCCGGGGCCTGGGAGAGCGGCTGGCTGTAAGTTCGGCCGGTACCCACGCCTGGGACGGCAACCCGGCGACATCCGAGGCCATCATCGCCGGCGCCCGCCACGGACTCGACCTGACCGGCCATCGTGCCCGCGAAGTCCGCCGCTCCATCACCGACGACGCCGACATAATTCTGGCCATGACGCGGCAGCACTACAATTTCCTGCTCCATTCGTTCCCGGAAAGTAAAAATAAGTTATACTTGGCTCTGTTGTTTTCGCGTGGGCTCGAAGGTCAGTCTCAGGCAGCCAGCGAGGTTCCTGACCCCATCGGCGAGTCGGTCGGGTTCTATCTCGATGTGCTGGAAATGCTGAAACCCACGCTGTCAGGGATACTCAGTGTCGCCCTCAGGGAGGAGACCACTTGAAGATCGCTATCGCTGCCGACCACGCCGGCTTCCGGCTGAAACAGAGCCTGGTCGACCGCCTCGAAGCGCAAGGCCACAGGGTTTTTGATTTTGGCACCAATACCGCCGATAGCTGCGACTATCCCGAGTACGCCGTCGAGGTTTCGCGCTCGGTGGCCAGCGGCGAGACGGCTCGCGGCATTCTGGTCTGTGGCACCGGCCTGGGCATGTGCATCACCGCCAACAAGGTGGCCGGTATTCGCGCCGTGGGCCCCTGCGATGTCACGCAGGCGGAGATGAGCCGTCGGCACAACGACGCCAACGTCCTCTGCCTGGGTGAGCGCACCATGGACAACCGGATGATTTTTGACATGGTGGACATCTGGCTGAGCACCGAGTTCGAAGGCGGCCGGCACGCCCGGCGTCTGGAGCTGATCGCTGAGCTGGAAGGCAAATAATCAAACTGGACGACCGGGATAATTGAGCCTCTGGAACCAGCAGGAAATATTCAAACCGGATCAGGAAAAAAATTGAACGACCAGCGGACGGAATCAAAAACACAGATAGAATTTCTGGCCCCCCTGGCGGAAGTCGACCCCGAGCTTGCCGGCCTGATCACGGACGAGCTTCGGCGTCAGCGCCAGACAGTCGAGCTGATCGCCTCGGAGAATTTCGCCAGCCGGGCCGTGCTCGAGGCGGCGTCGTCGATTCTCACCAACAAATATGCTGAAGGATATCCGCAGGCCCGGTACTATGGCGGCTGCGAAGTCGTTGACGAAGTGGAATCTCTCGCCATCGAGCGCTGCAAGTCGCTCTTTGGCGCCGAGCATGTCAACGTCCAGCCGCATAGCGGTTCCAGCGCCAACCAGGCGGTTTACTTCGCCGACCTCGCCCTGGGCGACAGCGTTCTGGCGATGAAGCTGGACCACGGCGGTCATCTTTCGCACGGGCTCAAGGTCAACTTCTCCGGGCGCTTCTACCACTTTCACAACTACGGGCTGGACCGCGAAACCGGCCGGCTGGATTACGATGAGATCGAGCGGCAGGCCAAGGAGTTGCGGCCGAAGCTGATCGTAGCCGGCGCCAGCGCCTATCCCCGCCAGATCGACTTTGCGCGCTTCGCGGATATCGCCAGAGGCGTGGGCGCCCGGCTGATGGTGGACATGGCCCATATCGCCGGCCTGGTCGCGGCGGGGCTGCACCCGGACCCGGTGGCTCCCGGCGATTACGTCACCACCACCACCCACAAGACCCTGGCGGGACCGCGCTCCGGCGTCATCATATGCAAGGAGCAGCTCGCGAAAGGTATTGACAAGGCTATCTTCCCCGGGCTGCAGGGTGGCCCGCTGATGCATATTATCGCCGCCAAGGCTGCCTGTTTCAGGCTGGCCGGCACCGATGAATTCCGTGATCGCCAGCAACAGACCATCGACAACGCCGCCCGGCTGGCCCAGTGCCTGCAGGACGGCGGTATCAACCTGGTCTCCGGCGGTACCGACAACCACCTGATGCTCGCGGACCTGACCAATATCGGAGTAACCGGCATCGAGGCGGAAAACCGCCTCGAAGAGGTCGGTATTACCGTAAACAAGAACTCGGTGCCTTACGATGATCAGCCGCCGACCGTGACCAGCGGTATCCGGCTGGGCACTCCCGCGGTCACCACCCGCGGTTTCCGCGAAGCGGAGATGGAACAGGTCGGCGAGATCATCCTGGCGGCGCTCAGCCCTCATGCGACTGCCGCCGAGATCAAGCTGCTGCGCCAAAAGACCAGTGACCTTCTTGCCGGATTCCCGCTGTACCCGCACCTTTAAATTAACCCGGCGTCCAGGCGATCTCCACTTACTGCAATTTGCCGCGCGCCCGCGGCTGAAGGATAGCCCGGTTCCGGACCGAACATGTTGAAGAGGCCGGTAGCCGGCTGCCGCCATTCGGAGGTTGAGATTTTTTGCCCTGGTTTGCAAAAAAGAGGCCTGGCGGCTAGGCTGTTTAAGGATTTTCACCCACTTGGGACCGGGGATAATGGATAACAAGAAGGACAAGAAAGAGATTCTCGCCGCGGTTCCGCTTCCCCAAAAAGTCAGCCGTCCCACCTGGGACGAATACTTTTTCCAGATCGCCCAGCAGGTGGCCACGCGCTCGACCTGTATGCGGCGGCAGGTGGGGGCGGTGCTGGTCAAGGACAAGCGGTTGTTGTCCACCGGCTACAACGGAGCCCCCAAGGGCATCAGCCACTGTATCGAGGTGGGCTGCCTGCGAGAGGAGCTGAAAGTGCCTTCCGGCGAGCGGCACGAGCTTTGCCGGGCGCTGCACGCGGAACAGAACGCCATCGCCCAGGCGGCGCTGCACGGCGTCAAGATCGAGGGCTCGACCCTCTATTGCACGCATCAACCCTGTTCGCTCTGCGCCAAAATGATTATTAACGCCGGGATAGTGGAAGTGTACTTCGACGAGGGTTATCCCGATGAGCTGGCCACCGGCTTTTTCGCCGAGGCCGGCATCAAACTGCACAAGATTGGCAGCTAAGTGGAGGACGCGGGCACCATTCTGGGGTTTTTGTTCAGGGACGAGGTAGCGGCTTTTGTCGCTTTCCTGATGGCGGCAATGATTGTTTTTGCCGTTACGCCCACGGTGGGCAACATCGCCCGCAGGATGGGCGCCATGGACGAGCCCAACGCCCGCAAGATCCACGAGGACCCCACTCCGCGCCTGGGCGGCCTGGCCATTTACTTCGGATTTATTATCCCGGCGCTGCTGTTCCTTCCTTTGACTAATGAGCTGAAAGGTGTTGTGGTTGGGGCTTCCGTAATAACCCTCTTCGGCGCTGTCGATGACTTCCGGGGCACCACGCCGCTGGTCAAGTTCGGTGGCCAGTTTCTCGCCGCCGGCTGCCTGGTCTGGTACGGCGTCCACATCGACTATTTCACGCTGCCCTTCCTGGGCACCTTGGAACTGAGCGCGGCTGTTGCTATCCCGCTGACCATTTTATGGGTCGTCACGCTGATCAATATCGTCAACTTCATCGACGGCATGGATGGGCTGGCGGCCGGCGTCTGTACTATCGCCGCCGGCACTTTCGCCATCATCGCCATATCCCTGGGGCGGCCCGAGGCCGGCGTCCTCGCCGCGATCCTCGCCGGCACCACCCTGGGCTTTCTGCGGCACAACTTCTTCCCGGCGTCCATCTTCATGGGCGACTCGGGTTCGATGCTGCTGGGCTTCGTCCTCGCCGCGGTCACTGTCCATGGCGTGCTCAAGAGCGTGGCTGCCGTCACCCTGGTCATCCCGCTGCTGATCATGGGCGTGCCGATCTTCGATCTCTCGTTTGCCATCATGCGGCGGATGAAGAACCGGCAGAACATCTTCCGGCCCGATCGGGGCCATTTGCATCACCGTTTATTCAACATCGGTTTCTCCCAACGGAAGGCCGTGCTGGTGCTCTACGCCTGGTGCACGCTGATGAGTTCGCTGGCGTTATCCATGAGATTCGCGCCCGGATTCGTCACGGTGATCCTCGCCGGAGTGGTCACCGGCGTCAGCCTCTACCTGGCTTATCTGCTGGATATTCTTCAGGTCCGAAGCCGCCGGAGCACCAGTTCCCGCTAACCGAAAAAAATACCCCCGGGGGCTCTTGACTAATTTTTATTGCCGCGTTATGCTTACGCGGTTTTTAATTTGCCTGACAAGAAGAAGGCAAAATCGAATGGTGGCCCCGGGGGCAACCCTTTAGGCTGGGAATGGATCGCTTCATACCTGGTCGGAGGGGTAGCGGTCGGCACCATCAGCGGGTTCGGTCTGGACTACCTTCTCCACACCACACCGCTTTTCCTCATCGTGGGAATGTTCGCGGGTTTCGCTGCCGGCCTTTACGGCATCTATAAAAGCCTGTGATTGCCATGACTGAATCGTTACGACTGGGAGGCAATGATCGTCAGGAAGCTTACAACTGTGATGATGGTATTTATCGCCGCCGGCATGGTGGCGGGTATCTTCATCCGGCCGCTGCTGGTGCCGTGGCTGTTGTCTTCCTCACTGTTCATTCTTAATTATTCGCTTTCCCTGCTTTTCATGCGTCCCATTTCACGGCTTGCCACCGGCGCTGCCGCCGGAGTGGCGCTGCTGAGTTTTTTCCTCCGGTTCGGACTGCTCGGCCTGGGGCTGATCGCCATGGCGCTGGCGCTGCCGGAATATTTCCTGACTACGGCCATCTGTTTCCTTGTGGTCTACACGCTGTTTTTGGGACTCGAGATAGCCGTAGGGATTAAGGGCCGCACTGTCGCGGACCAGCCAGCCGCGGGAGGTGAGGCATGAGTTCCGGAGCAGAAGGCGAAGGTTTCCAGCCGACCGGCGAATTCGAGCACGCGGTCAAGCCGCTCACCATCGGCGGCCACACCCTGGAGTTCCACCTCGGTCCCCTGGACCTGTCAATCAGCACCGCCGTGGTTTATCTCTGGCTCGCGGCATTCCTGGTCGGAGGCATCTGTTATCTCATCGCCCGCCGGGCCAAAAAAGTTCCCACGCGCAAACAGATGGCCTTCGAGGCCCTTTATGAATATGTGGAGGACAACCTGGTCGGCGCGGTCATGCACGGAAAGATTGCCGCAGCCTGGTTCCCGTATATCCTGTCGCTGTTCGTATTCATTCTCTTCAGCAACCTGATCGGCCTGGTGCCGTTTTTCCTGGGCATCGGGGAGTTTGGGGGCGTTTCCTTCCCCGCCTTCAGGACTTACGCCGCCACTTCCAACATCAACGTTACCGTGGCGCTGGCGCTGCTGACCTTTCTGCTGACCCACGTTTCGGGCATCAGGGCCAACGGCCCCATCGGCTATTTCAAGGGCTGGGTGCCGGGCAGCGCCCCGGCCGTACTCAAGCCGGTACTGTTTGTCATTCACTTCTTCAGCGAGATGTTCCGCCTGCTTTCGCTGGCAGTGCGTCTTTATGCCAACCTGCTGGCCGGACACATCATGATCCTGATATTCTACGCGCTGATCTTCATGCTGCCGTCGGTCGTTTTTCTGGTGATCCTGTCGCCGCTGATCGAGGCGGGCGTGTTCGCCGTCAGTCTCTTCGAGATATTCGTGGCGGCGATCCAGGCGTATATCTTTGCCATCCTGTCGGCGGTATATATCGGTGGAGCCATCCAGCAGGAGCACTGAGCTTTAAACGATTACCAACCGGGCCTGAACAAGCCCGGAGCAAGTCTTGTATCTGTCATCTGATTTTGGAAGGGAGGTAAGTTCATGGAAAATAAAGCAATGGCTCTCGCAGCCGCGGGTTTCTGCATGGGTGTAGGCGCCCTGGGCCCCGGCATCGGCATTGGCTATCTGGTCGGCAAGAGCGTCGAGGGAATCGCCAGGCAGCCGGAGGCTTCAGGCGACATCCGGACGACCATGTTCATCGGTGTTGGTGTGACCGAGGCGGTCGCCCTGTACGCTCTGGTTGTCTCCATTCTGCTTATCTTTGTCGCTAAATAAGAACGGTCGGGCAAATTGCCAGCCGATGCGGGCCGCGGTGCCAGTTTGTGTACCGCAGCCCCCCGGCAAGTGACCATTTCGGGAGGTGCTTACCAGAACAAGATGATGAATCCTGAACCAGGACTAGTTATATGGACCCTGGTGACCTTCGTCCTGCTCTTCCTGTTTTTGAGGAAGTTCGCTTTCGGTCCCATACAGAACATGATTGACGCGCGCCGCGACTCCATCCAGGAGAGCATCACGGCTGCTGAAGAAATGCGCCGCGAGGCCGAGCGCATGCTGGCGGAGTATCGCGAGAGCATCGCTTCGGCCAGGCACGAGGCCGAGGAGATCATCGAACGCGCCCACAAGGTGGGCGAAAGCACCAAATCCGAAATCGTCATCGAGGCCCGCACGCAGGCGCAAAAGGAAGTCGACGGCGCTCGCGAGCAGATCCAGCGGGAGACCCGCAAGGCCATCCAGGAGATCAAGGACCAGGTCGCTGACCTGACCATCCTGGCGGCCGGCAAGGTCACCGGCAAGACCATGACCAAAGAGGATCATCTGCGCCTGGTGGACGAAGCCTTGTCAGAAGTCGATTTCGACCAGCTCGGCGCCGGAGGGAAGTAAGGCTTGGGCAAACAGCAGATATCGAATGTATATGCCCGGGCCCTTTTCGAAGCGGCGCGGGATGCCGGCAGCCTGGAAGCTACCGCGGCGGACCTGTTGTCCTTCTCGGAGGCCATGTACGCATCCCGTGAGCTGACCGCGGTCATGTTCAACCCGAGGATCGACTCGGCCACCAAGAAGAATGTCGTGGCCCAGCTGACCGAAGGAGGAGACCGCATTTTCATCAATGGCGTCAACCTGCTGATCGACAAGCGGCATTCGGACCTGATCTTCGACATGAACGCACAGTTCCGCCGTTTGCTAATAAAGGAACAGCAGGTGGTGGAGGTCGAGGTCACGGCGGCGATTGAGCTGCCGGAGACGGCCAGGGCTAACATTCGGAAGCGTATCGAGGAAGCGACCGGCAAGAAGGTCGAGATCAAGGAGACCATCCGCGAGGACATCCTCGGCGGTCTGGTTCTCAGGTTCGGAGATGTAATCGTGGATGCCAGCCTGCAGGCAAAATTGGAACAGCTGCGAGGCCGGCTTGCCCAAGCCAACATAGGGAGTGAGAAGCTTTGAAACTGCGTCCTGAAGAAATTACCGCGGTTCTCAAGATCCAGATTGAGAACTACGAGGCAGAAGTCGAAGTCGAGGAGGTGGGCCGGGTCCTGGAGGTGGGGGACGGTATCGCCCGCGTCCATGGCCTGGAGCGTGCGATGGCCTCCGAGATGCTCGAGTTCCCGCACGACGTTGTCGGTCTGGCCCTCAACCTCGAGGAAGACAACGTCGGTGTGGTGCTCATGGGTGAGGACACCCTGATCGGTGAAGGAGATCTCGTCAAGCGGACCGGCAAGGTCATGAGCGTGCCGGTTGGCGACGCCCTCGTCGGCCGCGTGGTAAATGCCCTCGGCCGGCCGATCGACGACAAGGGCCCCATCGAGACAACCGAGTACCGTCCGGTGGAGTTCAAGGCGCCGGGCGTGCTGCAGCGCCAGCCGGTGCGTGTGCCGCTGCAGACCGGCCTCAAGTCCATTGACTCGATGATTCCCATCGGCCGCGGCCAGCGCGAACTGATTATCGGCGACCGCCGGACCGGCAAGACAGCCATCGCGGTCGACACCATCCTCAACCAGAAGGGCGAGGACGTCATCTGCATTTACGTGGCCATCGGCCAGAAGGCCTCCAATGTGGCCAGCGTCGTCGCCAAGCTCGAAGCCGAAGGCGCCATGGATTACACCATCGTCGTTATGGCCTCCGCCTCCGAGACGGCGCCGCTCAAGTACCTGGCGCCCTATGTAGGCACGGCCATGGGCGAATATTTTTGTTACAACGGCAAGGACGCCCTGTGCATCTACGATGACCTCACCAAGCACGCTGACGCCTATCGTCAGATGTCGCTGCTACTTCGCCGCCCGCCGGGTCGCGAAGCTTACCCAGGTGATGTCTTCTACCTGCACTCCCGCTTGCTGGAGCGCTCGGTCAAGTTGCACGACAGCCTGGGCGGCGGCTCGCTTACCGCTCTGCCGATCGTGGAAACCCAGGCCGGTGACGTTTCGGCGTACATCCCGACGAACATTATTTCCATCACCGATGGCCAGATCTTCCTGGAGCCCGACCTGTTCTACTCCGGTGTCAGGCCCGCCATCAACGTGGGTATCTCGGTCAGCCGGGTTGGCGGCAACGCCCAGTTGAAGGCCATGAAGAAGGTGGCCGGCAAGTTGCGCCTGGACATGGCCCAATATAACGCCCTCAAGGCCTTCGCCCAGTTCGGTTCGGAGCTGGACGCGGCTACCCAGGCCCAGCTGGCCCGTGGTGAGCGCGTGGTCGTCGCCCTTAATCAGGGCCAGTTCGCTCCCATACCGGTCGAGGAGCAGGTGGCGGTTCTTTTCGCGGCCACCCAGGGCTATCTCGACGGCCTGGATGTCGACCGCGTACCGGAGTTCAACAACGGTCTGCGGGACCATGTGAGGGCGGAGCACCCCGATATCTTTGCTACCATCAAGGCGGAGAAGGACCTGAGCGATGAGACCGAGGCCAAGCTGCGCGCGGCCCTCGAGGCTTTCCTCAAGGACTTCGAACCCGATCACGAGGAGCTGACAATACCCGCCGCGACTGCATAGTCGCTATAGGATTAAACTATGGCAAAGCTCAAGGACATATCGCGCCGGATTGGTTCGGTCGCAAATACCCGCAAGACCACCAAGGCCATGGAAATGGTCGCCGGCGCACGCCTGCGGCGGGCTCAGTCCCGCATCGAGGCGCTTCGGCCCTATGCCGAGCGGATGTTCGAACTGATGCAGGAAGTCGCCAAGCACGCCAGCGAGGGAGACCAGTTCCCGCTGATGGAGGTTCATGACGAGATCAGGCGGGTCGGCATCGTCATGCTGACCGGCGATCGAGGTCTCGCCGGCGGTTTCAACTCCAACATAATCCGTCACGGCTTCCTGCTGCACGACGCGCTGGTAGCCGAGGGCAAGGAAGTGGTCTGGATAGTCGTCGGCAAGAAGGGCGTGGGCACCATGCGTTTTCGCGGCTTTGGTGTGAAGGAATCGATCCAGGGCATCACCGACCGGCCCAAGTACACGGACGCCGAGGACATTGCTCATCGCATCGCCACGCTCTACACGAGCCACGATCTCGACAAGGTCCATCTGGTCTACAACCATTTCAAGTCCCCGGTGGAGCAGATCGTGACCGACCAGGTCATCCTGCCCCTGGGGCGTGAGCTGGTGGAGGCCGAGCCCGAGCCGGAACCCGAGGGCGTCAAAAAACTCGAGGGCGATTTCATATACGAGCCGGGGGCGTCGGCGATCCTGGCCGGGTTGTTGCCCACTTACGTGGATACGACCATCTACCGGGCGCTCCTGGAATCGACCGCCAGCGAACATGGCGCCCGCATGACCGCCATGCGTAACGCTTCCGATAACGCGGAAGAGATGATCGACAAGCTGACGCTGGATATGAACAAGGCCCGTCAGGCGGCTATCACTCAGGATATCCTCGAGGTTGTCGCTGGCGCCGAGGCGCTGAGCTGAGGAAAATCCGGTCAGAGATTTGATACTTTTTAATTAGTAACTGAAATCGAGGAGCGATGAGCATGAACACAGGAACCATAGTCGAAGTCATCGGGCCGGTTCTGGACGTGAAGTTCGAGGAGAAGCTGCCGGCCATCTACAACGCCCTGGAGATTCAGGTTCCCCAGGAGGACGGGACCAGCAACCGGCTGGTTGCCGAGGTGCAGCAGCACCTGGGCGACAACAAGGTTCGCGCCGTGGCCCTGGACAATACCGACGGTATCGCCCGCGGCCTGGAGGTCGTCGACACCGGCGACGCCATCAGCGTGCCGGTGGGCAACGCCACCCTCGGCCGTCTGTTCAACGTCATCGGTGAAGCCATCGATGATTTGGGCGAGGTCAAAGCTGATGAAAAATGGCCGATCCACCGCTCGGCTCCGGCTTTCGAGGACCTGACCCCGACTGACGAGGTCTTCGAGACGGGAATCAAGGTCATCGATCTGCTGGCTCCGTACGTCAAGGGCGGCAAGACCGGCCTGTTTGGCGGCGCCGGCGTCGGCAAGACCGTTCTCATCATGGAGCTGATCCACAACATCGCTACTTCGCACGGCGGCGTCTCCGTCGTCTCCGGCGTGGGCGAGCGTACCCGCGAGGGCAACGAGCTCTACCTGGAAATGACCGAGTCCGGCGTCCTCGACAAGACCTGCCTGGTCTACGGACAGATGAACGAGCCTCCCGGGGCGCGTCTGCGCGTGGGCCTCACCGCCCTGACCATGGCCGAGTATTTCCGCGACAAGATGGGCCAGGACGTGCTCTACTTCCTCGACAATATTTTCCGTTTCTCACAGGCGGGCTCGGAAGTGTCGGCCCTCCTCGGACGCATGCCGTCCGCCGTGGGTTACCAGCCGACACTGGCCTCGGAGATGGGCGAGCTGCAGGAGCGCATCACCTCGACCAAGAACGGCTCAATCACCTCGGTGCAGGCTGTTTATGTACCGGCTGACGACCTTACCGATCCGGCGCCGGCGAACACTTTCGCCCATCTGGACTCCACCACCGTACTCTCCCGCGCCATCTCGGAAATGGGTATCTATCCGGCCGTGGATCCGCTGGATTCGACTTCGCGCATCCTCTCGCCGGCAGCCGTCGGTGAAGAGCACTACGCAGTGGCTACCCGTGTGCAGGAGATCCTGCAACGGTACAAGGAACTTCAGGACATCATCGCCATTCTGGGAATGGATGAGCTTTCCGATGAGGACAAGCTCACCGTCACCCGGGCGCGCAAACTGCAGCGTTTCCTGTCGCAGCCGTTCCACGTGGCCGAGACCTTCTCCGGTCGTCCGGGCGTTTATGTCTCGCTCAAGGACACTGTCCGCGGGTTCAAGGAGATCATCGACGGCAAGCACGACGACCTGCCGGAGCAGGCTTTCTACATGGCCGGCGGCATCGAGGAAGTCGTCAAGAACGCCCAGGAGATGGCGGGCCAGGCCGAGGAAACCGGGAGCGGCGACAAAGAGGAAGCAGCATAGGCGGGGCACCGGAACGCTGCCAAACCAGAACCGACTGAGAGCAAATGGAAGAAACCAGGACATCAATAGACCTTAAATGCGAGATAGTCACCCCCGAGGGGCTGATCTACGACGGGCGTGCCGAAATGGTGGTCGTCCCCGGTGAGATGGGCGAACTCGGCGTGCTGCCGCGCCATGCGCCGCTGGTGTCGCGTACGGTTGTCGGCGAGGCCCGTGTCAGGGAGATAGACGGCAAGAGCTGGAATCACCTGGCCGTGGGCAGCGGCTACGTCAAGATGCAGTTCGATCGGCTGCTTTTGCTGGTGAATACCGCCGAGAAGGCGACCGACATTGACGCGGCGAGGGCCCAGGCGGCCCTGGAGCGCGCGGAGCAGTATCTCACCCGCTCCGGAGAGCCGGAAGTAGACGTGCATCGGGCTGAGCAATCCCGCCAAAGGGCGGCCAACAGGCTCAAGGTTGCAGGAAAAGCCTAGGGCCGCGTGGTAGAAGGTTATGGGTGGGTAGTGGTAATTACCCGCAAAAACCTCTAACCTCTTGTATGTATGGCCAAATATTTAATTAACGGTGGTTTTCCCCTGGTGGGGTCCGTCCGGGTTTCCGGGGCCAAGAATTCGGCTCTGAAACTGATGGCGGCCTCGGTGTTGACCACCGGCAAAGTCACCCTCCACAATGTTCCCCTGATCAAAGATGTCTTTACGATGGCGGACGTGCTCAGGGAAATCGGCGCCGATGTCACCATCGGCCCCGATAGCGTTGAGATCGATGCTTCCGGCGAACTTCATCATACGACCCCCTACGAACTGGTGCGCAAGATGCGTGCTTCCATAGTGGTTATGGGGCCGTTACTGGCCCGTCTGCACCGCGCCCGGGTAGCAATGCCCGGCGGCTGCAACATCGGGCCCCGGCAGATCAACTTCCATCTGAGCGGCCTGGAGAAGCTGGGCGCCCGCATCAACGCCGACCACGGCTTCATCAATGTGGCTACCAACGGTCTCACCGGCGATGTCATCAGCCTTGATTATCCCAGCGTGGGAGCTACCGAGAACGTGATGATGGCCGCCTGCATGGCTCGCGGCCGCACCGTCATCGAAAGCGCCGCCCGTGAGCCGGAGATTATCGACCTGGCCAAGTTCCTCAGCTCCATGGGCGCCAACATCAGCGGCGCCGGCTCCGACACCATAATCATCGAAGGTGTCGAAGAGCTGGGCGGGGCTACCCATACGGTCATTCCGGACCGGATCGAGGCGGGCACCTTCATGGTCGCCGCGGCGGTAACCGAAGGCGAAATCGAGGTCGAGGGCATCAACCCGCTGGACCTGGAAATATTCATCAGCAAGCTGCGGGCGGTCGGGGTCGATATCAAGGAGTTCGATCACAGCGTCCGCTGCAAGGGCGAAGGCGGGTATTCAAGCGCCGACATCTCTACACTGCCGCACCCCGGTTTCCCCACGGACCTGCAGGCGCCGATGATTGTGCTCCTGTCGCTGGCCCGCGGCCACAGCATCGTCACCGAGAATGTTTTTGAGAACCGCTTTGGCTTCGTCGACGAGCTCAACCGGCTGGGCGCCAGCGTCCGGGTGAGCGGCCACCACGCCGTGGTTCATGGCGGCAGCCGTCTGGAAGGTACGATTGTCGAGGCGCCAGATCTGCGCGCCGGCGCCGCCCTGGTACTGGCCGCTCTGGCCGCTTCCGGCACCACCGAGGTCGGCCGCATCGGGCACATCGACCGTGGCTACGAAAGCTTCGAACAGAAGCTGCAGGGGCTCGGAGCCGATATCCAGCGGATCGAGACCAACGACCGCACCCATTTCATCGCGCCTTTTAACTAGGTTGTCCACCGTGTCCGGCTGTTCCGGCTTCCATTTGTCCACTTTGTCCGGCTGCCCTGTCGCCAGCTCAGCGAAGGAGCGATAATCCTGGACGCAATCTACGCAATCAAAATTGGCAGCAATACCCTGACCGATGAGTCCGGCAATCTGCGTGACGATATCCTGGCAGGGCTGGTTTCACAGATCGCACAGCTTGCCAAAGACGGTAACAAGGTACTGGTGGTTTCCTCCGGGGCCATCTCCTGCGGCCTCGGGCTGATTCCTGGAAAGGTCAGGCCCAGTGAAACCGTGGAACTTCAGGCGGCATCGGCGATCGGCCAGGGGCGCCTCTTCCACCGTTACTACAAGCTGTTCGCGGAAGAGGGGGTCACTGCCGCCCAGGTACTGCTTACCTCATATGACATCGAGGCCCGCAGCCAGTACCTCAATGCCCGCAACACGCTGCTCAAGCTGCTGGAATGGGGCATCGTTCCCATCATCAATGAAAACGACACCACATCCCCTGACGAGATCCGCTACGGGGACAACGACTTTCTCGCCGCCCAGGCAGCCATCCTGGTGAAGGCGGATCTGCTGATGTTGCTCACCGATACGGACGGGTTATATACTAGTGACCCTTCAAGGGACGCCAGCGCCAGGCTGGTGGAAGAGGTCACCGACTTGTCGATGCTGGACGAGATCAAGGCTGGCGATGCCGGCAGCTCCATCGGCTCGGGCGGCATGAAAAGCAAGATAGTCGCTTCGGAGATGGCTACGACGGCCAACATCGAAGTGGTCATCGCCAACGGGTCCCGTCCTGGTGTGATCACCGCGGTTGCCGCTGGCGAGAAGGTAGGAACCCGGTTCCGCCCCCTCGAATCATCCATGAGCAGCTTCAAGCTCTGGCTGAAATACGGCCGGCCCAGCAGTGGCGCCATTGTTGTTGACGAGGGCGCGGCGGCGGCGCTCCGCAAGCGCGGCAAGAGCCTGCTGCCAGCGGGCATCGTGCGGGTGGAAGGCCGCTTTGCCGCCGGTGAGGCTGTGGATGTTTTCTTCCGCAAGAACGGCCGGCGCCTGGTGGGCAAGGGCGTGACCAATTTTTCCAGCGAGGAGCTGCGCCGTATCAAGGGGATGCAGAGCCGGCAGGTCATGAAGCTGTTGCCACATGGTGAAGAAGAGGTTATCCACCGTGATTATTTTGTATTGGCTGACTAAGAGGCCCGGGAATCAAAGAACGGGCGGGAAACCCCAGGACTGAACGGATGAGCAGATGAAGATCAAGGACCTTTGCATAAACGCCAGGCAGGCATCGCGGGAGCTGGCAGCATTACCAGCCGCCAGCAAGAACCGCGCCCTGAACGAGATCGCCATGGCGCTGGAACGGCGTACGGCCGAGATACTGCGGGAGAATCGCGATGACGTCAAGGAGGGCAAGGCCGCCCGCCTCTCCGATGCGCTGATGGACAGGCTGATGCTCGACGAGGACCGAATCCGGGAAATGGCCTGGAGCCTGAGGAGCATCGCTGCCCTGCCGGATCCGGTTGGCGAGGTCGTCGATGGCTGGCGGTTGCCCAACGGCATGGAGATCAACAAGATTCGGGTACCCTTCGGCGTGGTGGCGGTTATTTACGAGGCGCGCCCCAACGTCACCGTTGACGCCGCCGGCCTCTGCCTCAAGACCGGCAATGCTGTAATACTGCGCGGCGGCAGCGCTTCGCTGCATTCCATCCGCATGCTTACCGAGGTCATCAATGGCGCCCTGATCGACGCGGGGCTGCCGGAGCACGCTGTCTCCCTGGTGGCGTCGCGTGACCGCGGTTACCTCAAGCAACTCTTGCAGAGGAGCGACTATATCGACCTGATCATCCCCCGCGGCGGTGAGGAGCTTAAGGAGTATCTGGTTAAAAATTCAAAGATACCGGTCATCTACGCCGCCGGCGGCAACTGCCACATCTTCGTCGATGCCAGCGCCGACCTGGAAAAAGCGGTCAAGATCGTGATCAATGCCAAGGTACAGCGGCCAGGCGTCTGTAACGCCGTCGAGACTTTGCTGGTTCACAGGGATATTGCTGCTGAATTCGTGCCGGCGATCGCCAGGGAGCTGCTCAAGCGCAAGGTTAAGCTCCATGTCGACCAGGAATCACGTTCGCTGATCAAGGGCAAGGCTGATGGCGTCATTGACGCCACCGACGAAGACTACGCCACCGAATACCTCGACCTGGAGATGGCCGTCAAGGTCGTCGATGGCGTTGACGAGGCGGTAAACCATATTACCACCTACGGCACCGGCCATTCTGAAGCCATCCTGACCAGGAACCTGGAGAACTCGCGGCTGTTCACCGCCAGGGTCGATGCCGCCTGCGTCTACATCAACGCCTCGACCCGGTTCACCGACGGCGGCCAGTTCGGCATGGGCGCGGAAATCGGCATCAGCACGCAGAAGCTGCACGCCCGCGGACCGCTGGGCCTCCGGGAGCTGACCTCGGTGAAGTACATCATTACCGGGGATGGCCAGGTACGGGGGTAAGTTGGCAGAGGATTACCCGGCCCCGGCCTTGAATGACATATGGTCATGGCTCGATTGAAACTCGCGATCATGGGCGGCACCTTCAACCCGATTCATGTTGGGCACCTGGTCTGCGCCGAAGAAGCAGTTGGCCAGTTCGGCCTCGACAAGGTGTTGTTCATGCCCACCGGCAAGTCACCCCACAAGGAGACTGAATACGATGTCGGCCCCGAGGATCGCTTTAAGATGGTGGTCCTCGCCACCGCCGGCAACCCCCGCTTCGAGGTATCGCGCCATGAACTGGATAGTGAACAGACCTCTTACACGGTGGATACGCTGCGCAATTTCCGGGCCGCACTGCCGGATACCGAACTCTTCTTCATTACCGGAACCGACGCCATTATCGAGATTCTCGAATGGAAGGAACCCGGAGAGATTTTCCAGCTGGCCACCCTGATCGCCGCCACCAGGTTCGGTTACCCGGTTGAACAGATACCGGCGAAAGAGCGAAAGTTTCTGGAAGAGAACGGGGCACGGTTTATGGAGATCCCCTGTATTGGTGTTTCGTCCAGCCTGGTCAGGGAGAGGGTAGCCAAGGGCCAGTCCATCAGGTATCTCGTTCCGGAGGGCGTCGGGAAATTTATTGAAAAAGAAAGACTATACCTTCAAAAATAGCTCCAAGCGTAGCCAGGGGCGGCGGCGCAGCAGCTTCACCCCTGTCCGCAAGCCCGGCTATCGCAGCGCGCGGCTGTCTTCCCGGCAGCAGGAGAAGCGCCGCCGTTTGGCCACCCGCATCATGATAGCGGGCATCGTGCTTGCGGTCCTGCTTTTCCTGGCTGTTTTTCTGCTGGTGCGGTCCCGGGGCGAGTCGGAAGCGGCGCCCGGGATATCCGGAGGAGATGGTTCGGGCACGGTTATTATCACCGGCAGGGATGAGTCTGGCAGATTGAGCCAGCTGGCCTTGCTGGTACCCGAAGAACAGGGTGGTTTCAGCCTTTATACCATCCCGGCACGCACTATCGCGGATACGCCCGGTTTTGGTTTTCAGCAGCTCGACCGGGTGATCGAGCTCGGCGGCCAGCGGCTGCTCGACCAGACGGTAGCCAACCTCTTGCAGGTACCCGTTCAGTATCATATCCAGCTTGCCTATCCGACCCTGGAGATAGCCACGGAACAGGCCGGGTCGATAAACTTCCCGACAGACCGTCCCCTGGCCATGACTGTCGACGGCGAGACCATAAATCTCGCGTCCGGTGATAACTCCACCGGCGCTCAGCGGGCTGTTGCCTTACTCAAGGCATCCTCGGCCGACGGGCAGGCAGGCCCGAAGATCCAGACGCTTTTTTACCAGGGCCTGCGCGATTCCCTGTCGCTTAAAACGGAGGCCGACCGCAGGGCGTTGGCCGGTCTGCTGGCCAAGAGGCTGGAGACCGATCTGGATGAGGATGCTTTCGTGGACCTGTTTCTCGCAATCACAAGCCCGGGCCGTTCTTTCGGTGTCTGGCCGCTTCCCGTAAGGATTGCCGGCGCCGGAGCCGGCTGGTACCTGGAACCGCTGCCGGCGGAGATTGAGATGCTGATGACCGGCAATTCCCAGGACGCCGCCATAACTCTCGAGATCCATAATGGCACCGATACCGCCGGCATTGTGGAGGCGGCGGCCGAAAGACTGGCGGCGCTGCGTTACAGCACCTCCCTGCGGACCGAGCCATCCGGAGTCGATTTCGATAATACCCAGATCCGCGTCGGCAGCGAGGCATTGGCCGCCGCCGCCCGGGTTCGCGACATCCTCGGCAAGGGTATCGTTATCAAGGACGAATACATGGAAAAGCGCCAAATCACTGTTATCATTGGTAGAGACATATCACTGGCGGAACTGGAGAAACGGTAGCCGGCGACATGAAAAACCGGGCCGCCGGGAACAGAATGGCGGTGGCAACCGAAACAGACGAGAGGTCATCGATCACTAGCAGTATCAGCAGCGAAAGTTTGGTGCAGGCGATCGCGCGGGCGGCCGCGGACAAAAAGGCCGCCGGCATCGTCATCCTCGATATGAAGGACATATGCAGCTATACGGATTATTTCCTGATCTGCAGCGGCAGGTCGGCGCGGCAGACTAAGGCGATCGCCGATGGAATCCGCGCTACGATCAAGGAAGAGGGGCCGGTGCCCCTGCGAACAGAAGGAGAGGCACGCGGCGACTGGGTCCTGCTGGACTACCTGAGCGTCGTGGTGCATGTTTTCACTCCTGAGACGCGTGAATTCTATCGTCTCGAAGTCCTCTGGAAGGAAGCTCCCAGGATCGGTGTGGCAGGGTGAACTCTCGCGAAAGGTTCTTCAGTGTGCTGGCCGGCGAGATTCCCGACCGGGTGCCTGTCATACCGGTGGTTGACGGCTACTTCGCGCCCAAGATCATCGGCCGTGACAATGATGAGTGTTTCCTCGACAGGATCTGCCAGGCTGAGGCGCTGGCGGCGTCGCTCGCCAGGTTCGGTTACGACGGCGTTATCGCCGAGATGGGTCTGGGAGACGAACCGAACGTGCTGGGCTGTCCGGTCGAGGTCGAGGGCAATGATGTGCCCCTGGTCGTCGAAACGCTGATCGGTGGCCGTGAGGATATCGGGAAGCTGAAGATCCCCGCTGATTCCTCTGCCGTGGCCACTGGTGGCAAACTGGAGCCGGTCCGGTGGCTGGTCGAGGCGGTGGGCGCCGGGCAGGTCGTGCTGGGCAGCGTGCGCTCACCGTTCGAGTATGCCGCCACTGTTCGTGGCCTTTATGATTTCATGACTGATTTTTACCGGGACCCGGAGCTGGTGCGCGACCTGGTTACAGCCTGTATACCGGCGACCCTGGCAGTGGGCAAAGCGCTCATCGAGACCGGGGTCGACGCACTGGTGATCAAGGACTCGTTCGCCTCGTCCAGCATGATCTCTCCGGATCACTATCGTGAATTCGCCTGGCCCGCTGAGGTCCAGGTAATCGGCGAACTGGGGGGACTGGCTCCAGTTGTTCTGCACATTTGCCGAAACAGCATGCCGATCCTGGAAGACATGGCGAAAACCGGGGCCGCGGTTCTGGAAATCGACTCGCCGGTGGATCTGGCGGCGGCCAAGGCGGCCGTCGGCAGCCGGGTCGTCCTGAAAGGCAACATCGACGCGGCGGCGGTTATCGGGAAAGGCAGTCTCGATGATGTTGAAGCAGCGGTGCGCTACGCCATGTCGGCGGCCAAGGCCGGCGGCGGCTTCATTCTCAGCAGCGGCGACTCGATCCCGAATACGGCTCCCGAAAATAATCTGACCGCACTGGTTGAGGCCGGCAAAAAGTATGGCAAGTATTAGATAAGGGTGGAGAGTTCCGGCCGATTGCCGGAAGCATCCCAGGAAAGTGGAGAGCAGCTGATGAAAGATATACTGGAAAATTTCGAACTGGCGATCATAGCCGGAAACGCCGACACCAGCGCCGACCTGGCTGATGCCATCGTCCGGCAGGGCCAGGCGACAGCGGACGAGATCTTCGATCACCTTGCCGCCGCCATGAAAGAGGTGGGCGCCAGGTACGAGACGGGCGAGTATTTCATCCCCGAAATGTTGCGCTCAGCCGAGGCGGTAGAGAAGGCGATGACGGTGCTCGAGCCCTATCTCTTCGAACGCCGGCATGAGCAGGCGGGAATAATCGTCATGGGCACGGTCAAGGGCGATATCCACAACATCGGCAAGAACATAATCGTCTCGGCCCTGAGGGCGTCGGGCTACGAGGTGCATGACCTCGGCGTTAATGTTTCCACTGAAAAATTCATCAACAAGGTGAAAGAGACCAGCGCCGATCTCTTGCTGCTATCCGCCTTTACCACCTCCACCAAGCCGGCGTTACTGGACATCATCGCCGCCCTCGAATCCAGGGGCATGCGCGGCGATGTCAAGGTCATTTCCGGCGGCGCCTCCCATTCGGAGGATTTCGCCCGCGAGATCGGCGTCGACGGCTTTGCCACCGATGTCAAAAGCACGCTGGCGGTCTGCCGTTCGTTGACCGGCGACTAGCGGTTCGCGATACAGTAGCCGAAAAGCGCGTCAGGGAGCTTCCGCCGCGCCTACCGCCGGTTTTATTTCAGGCCTCGCGTGATCGTCCGGCATCTGCGCGGGATGACCTCTTTCTGGGTTTTTCGCGAGTATGCACATGCGGCCAGACGGGTGTTCCGGTGATGGGCTGGTAAGCCGATTATGGAGTAATATGGGGTGCAGCGATTCGTTGACTCAAATGCAGTTTAATCTGTAGTATTAGTAGGATAAAGATTGCCGGGGGCAATCATTATGATCACTGGGGGGTCACAGATGGGTGAAAGATTAAAGTATGAAAGACAATAAATCCGGCTGCAGAGCATTGTTTATCACTCCTTCCCGGGGGTTATGGAAGAATGAGGTTGAGCAGCCCTGGATCTCGACGCAACCGTTGGGTCTCGCCTACATAGCGGCGGCTGTCCGGCATGCCGGCTTCCCCACACAGGTCATTGACGCATATTCCCTCGGTCTCTCCGCCGCTGAAATTCGCGCGCAAATCCAGGATTTCCGGCCGCGCGTGGTCGGAATTTCGGCGCTGACTCCGCAATGGCCGGACGCGGAAATCGTCGCCGGGATCGTCAAGAGCGTGGATCCGGGGATTCTCACGGTGGCCGGCGGACCCCACGTGACCGCCCTGCCTGACAAGGCCGCCAGCCATCCTGATGTGGACATTGCCGTCATCGGTGAGGGGGAGCAGAGCATGGTGGAGATCTGCGAGGCCATTGCCGGGGACGGATCCCTCGACGCGGTCAGCGGAATCGTCATCGGCAACGATGGCGCCCTTAGAACGACATCGGCGAGGGCCAGGTACATGGAGCTCGATAAACTTCCCTTTCCAGCCCACGACCTGCTGCCCCAGACCGCTTTTTACAACCCCTTCCCCGCCTGGGGCAAGAAGGGCAATTTTTCCTGTATCATCAGCGGCCGCGGCTGCCCGTACAGCTGCCGTTTTTGTGATGTCACCTCCCAGCAGGGCAAGCGCTATCGCCTGCGCAGCGCTGAAAACGTGGTCGATGAGCTAAGTTGGATCAACGCGACGTTCGGCGTGACCCAGTTTTCTTTCCGTGATCCTTCGATGATCTGCAATCGCCGGCGCCTGCTGGAGATCTGCCGACTTATCGGTGAGCGGGGCCTGGATATTGCCTGGACCTGCAACGCACGGGCCAACGAAGTGGATCCCGGGATGCTGGCGGTGATGAAAAAAGCTGGCTGTCGGCTGATACAGTACGGCATCGAGGTGGGCAACGCCAGGATGCTCAAGGAGATCAAGAACATCACCAGGGAGCGGGTGGCCCAGGCGGTGAGCGATACGCGCCGGGCCGGCATTTCCGCCCACGGCTATTTCCTCTTCGGATTTGTCGAGGAGACGCCGGAGACCATTGAGGAAACCATCTCTTTCGCGCTGGAGCTTGACCTGGACAGCGCCGGTTTCGCGGTTATGGTGCCTTTCCCGGGTACCCAGGAGTTTGATAATTTCCGGCGTGAGGGGCTGTTGCTGACCGAGGACTGGCGCGACTATGACATTGGCAGCAAGCCGGTGTACAGGCACAAGAATGTCACGAATGAAGAGCTGATGAGTGCGACCCGGCGGGCATATCGCCGGTTTTATCTGAGACCGCGTATAATCGCCCGCCATCTACGCGGCGTGAATTCCCTGCAGACCGTGCGTACCTATGCGAGCAGCGTCAGGCAGACTTTTTTCAAGTAGACCGGCGGTGGGTGGGATCGCTGCCGGGGAGCGTCAGCTGCTGCGGTATACAGGGGAATGGCGGAGCGTGAGCCCTCGTTACGCTGGCGGACCAACCCGGTATACATCCAGCATTTCAACAGGCTGGCCTGAGAAGGTGTAAGGCAGCTTGCCCCAGTGGGTGCCATAGAAGCCGGCGTTAGCGGGGAGACTCATCATCCTAAACGGGCTGCCCGATTGAGCCGCGCTTGACCCAACCAGGCTTAACCGGTCAGTCACCGAACTGTCGAGCGGCCAGTCCATCATTCCCACCCGAACAACCAGGTCGCCTTCCTGCGGAGCAGTGCTGGCCAACGTCAGATAACGGTACCCCTCGGCTTCCATGTAATGGCGGAAGCCCCACTCACCGACAAACCAGACGGTTCCCTCGGGATGGTGACGATCCCCCAGGGTTTGTGCGAAATCCTTGTAGGTCTGCGCCAGCTGATAGTCGGCAGCAGAGACGGCGGTGCCCGCCAGGAAGGTCAGCGCCACGGCCGCCACGGAGACACCCGTGAGAACGGAGGCGGACTTGATGCCGGCCTCGATCTCGCGGAAGAAAAGCAGGATTAGCGGCGCCAGGAAAGGCAGCATGTACTTGGCGGTCGCATGGGGCAACAACAGCGCGATCGTGGCTAACATCAGGAAAAACCAGAAGGCCAGAAAAATGAAATCCGTATCGGCGCGGCGATTCTTGAAGGCCTGCACCAGCTGCACCTGGACTTCGCTCCAGATCGCGATGACCACCAGGGCACCGGTGGACAGGAAAAGGACAAACAGGGCCGCCGTCGCCAACGGAAAGTTGATGATGCTGTTGTGGTAGTACAAGGCCAACCCGGAGGCTGCGGCGATAACGGGTGCCAGTATCAGCCAGCGCCGTCGCCGCAGGCAGAAAACGCCTGCCAGGATGAGCGGGAACACGGAGGCGCCTCCCAGTTGCAGCAGGTTGCCCTCGATCCGCGCGATCACGCTGCTGCCTTCCAGGCTCAGGCCCTTGGCGTGCTTGAAGCGGGGGAGGGCGTTATAACGCGCGAGGCTGTAGAGGGTATAGGCGCCGAAACCGGCCACCGGCCACAGCAGCGGCAGGCCGGTTTTCCAGTTGAGCCTGCCCTTGAGCCAGGAATAGGCCGGTAGCAGCAGGATCAGTGCCAGCGCCTGGTAGCCTGCGAAAACCGCCAGCATAGCTGTCAGTCCGGCCAGGGCCAGCAGCCAGCCGCTGTCGCGGTCGACTCCGAATATATATAGCGCCGCCGCCGCCATCCATAGCGCGGTCATCGGCAGGTCGCCCATCAGGGTATGGGAAGCCGCCATTACTGCCGGCGTGGCCAGCAGGAGCAGCGTCGCCAGCAGCGCGTTACGAGTGAACCGCCGCGCCAGGAAGAACATGGATACCCCGGTTATACCCGGGAAGATAATAAAACCCAGGTGCAGCGGCAACTCCGCGTCGCTGCCGGTCACCCGCATGACCGCGGACATGTAGAGCTGATCGAGGGGCGGGTGGGTGTCCCGCCAGTTGGGGATCTCCACTCCCATCAGCCGGTACTCCGGCAAGTCCTGCTGCAGCGGCGATTCCAGATTGAGTTTGGCGAAGTCCCAGAAGATGGCGTCGTCGATATGGAACGCCTGGTTCGCGAAGGGCAGGGTAATCAGCAGGACGAAGGCGAAGACAGCTCCGAGGCTGAGGGCAAGCGCCAGCCGGGGCGACCGTTCGCCGAGCCTGGCGCCCGGGCCGAAGCGGGAAGCCGACCTCAGGAAGCCGCCCGGGAAGTGCCGGGCAGCTCCAGGTACTGCCGGATTACCTGCCCGCACATCAGCGGGTTGAATAGTATGTTTGTGACGAAATAGCACTCGTGAGAACAATAGCACTTGGTGTTATTGATTTTTGCCCGCACCCGGTCGGCCTGCTCCGAAAAGAAGACTTTGGGGAAATCGTAGCCGGACTCCCGGACATTACCCATCTTATCCGTCAGTATCTCGCAAGGAAAGATATCCCCCACCTCGTTCATGACGGCGCCGATGCGGCCGGCGTAGCAGGGCAGTAGCCTCCGTCCCTGCCTGACTGTCTCATAAATGAGCCGACGCTGAACCAGGTCCTGGGCGGTCTTTAACCGCGCCAGGGTGAAATGGTACATCTTTGCGTTGCCGCCTTTCAAGTCCTTTTCCAGGCGCAGGACGGCGCGGCGGTACTTCTCCAGGTCGATTTCCTTATAGACGGTATCCGCGGGATTGCCACGCACCATGGAGATCGTGTGGGTTTCGCAGCCGGGCAGCGTGTTGACGAAATCGATGATCCGGTCCATTTCGTCCTGATTCTCCCGGCAGAAGACGGTATTGATCCCCAGCTGCAGGTTGTCATAGCGCTCTCCCAGGCGGCGCAGCTGCTCCCAGGTTTCCAGGGCCTTTTCGAAACTGCCCGGCGTATCGCGCAGGCGGTCATGGTCGTCGCCGGTGCCATCCAGCGAGACCTTGCAGACGACGGCGCTCTCCGGGCAGCGTTTGAGTATCTCCTCGGTGGCGGGTACGATCAGATCCGGCGCCAGGCCGTTGGTCGGCAGGGTGATGATCACTGGATGAGTATTGCGGTAAAAGGCTTCAACCAGATCGGGGAGGTCCCGGCGCAGGAAGATCTCCCCACCGGAGAAGAGCAGCCAGAGCAGGTTGCCCATGGAAGCCGAGATCTTCTCGACCTCCTCCACGGTCAGTTCGTCGTTGCCGGCCTTGCGGTCCTGCCAGTAGAAACAGAAAGGGCAGCGGGAGTTGCAGCGCGAAGTCACGAAAAAGGTGAACTGAAGCGGATCGCGCTTGTAAAAAATCGACGGGAGATATTTCAGCGATGAAAACACGGGGCGCTTATGAGTAGCGGCGGGTAAGTTTTACTTCCCAGATGAACTTGATAATGCCCATGGTCGAGCCATAGGCGACGACGTAGGGGTAGACGAACTGGTAATAGACCATGGCCTTGAGCAGGAACCACCAGCCTTTTTCCTGTTTGATCAGGAGCAGCAGCCGGAAGCTGACGGCGGTGTTGATGCCGTAGAGAAACGCCGCTGCAATCAGCGGCCAGAATGACCACGTCACTATAGCCGTCACCCCCAGTGCAAAATTTATGACCTGAGTGCCCACGTTGACCTTCAGTTCGTAGGAGGCGGCCCCCGAGTCCTTGGTCACATCGCGGTTGTAAAGCGAGTACATGGTCCAGTACTTGCTCTTTTTGACAGCATTGCGCACCGACTTGCCCAGGTTGAAGCGGAACATGTGCTGTATCTGGATATTCGCCGGCCGTGACAGCTGATGGCCGGCCGCGATCAGCCGGTGTGACAGTTCTACATCCTCAACGCTGGCCGCGTGGCCGATGAAGTAATCCTCCTTGAAACCGCCGAACTCCTCGTAGGTCTTCTTCCGGATAGCCATGCAGTGGGTGGCGATGTAATCCGGGTGCTCGTTTTTGGTCTCCACATGATGGATGTAAAGCGACTGGAAGTTGCTGAAGAAATCCTTGTCCCAGGCGTCTTTGGTGTAGGCGCCGCCCACCTGGATGCTGTCGCCCTGGCGCAACGCCGCGACACAGCGCTCTATGGTCTCCGGCTGGACGATGCAGTCGGCGTCGATGAAAAGGAGGATCTCGCCGCGGGCTTCACGGGCGCCGGTATTGCGCGCCTTGGAGACACCGCGGTTTTCGGGGAATTCAAAAAGCCGGAAGGGATACTTCTGGTTCAGCTCAGCCAGCACCTCGGCGCTGTTATCCCTGGAGCAGTCATGAATGACCACGACTTCAAAATTATCGAAGCTGGATTGATAGAGAGCCTCCATGACCGGCGTGATTGTGTCGGCTCCGTTATAGAGTGGGATGATAACCGAAACAACCGGCTGCGCCGGCACGGCGATGGCATTCTCTGCCGCCGGCGTTTCCTCAGGGCTGGCGGATGCGGTTTTATTCAGGGGACTGGACAAGCTAACTCACCTGCTCCGGTTCTTCCTTGGTGTTCGCGGTTTTCTTGCTGACCACCAGCGAGTCGCTCTTGGCCCAGAGCCAGAAGAAACTGGTGGCGCCCTTCATAACGGTACGGAAATCATACCAGCTACGCACTTCGACCAGGCGCCTGAGGATGAATTTCGGGCGTGAATAAAACTTCCGGAAGGCCAGCGTTCGCAGCTCGTCGATCTGCTCGCGGGTCATCGTGTAGGGCACGAAAGCGCCGCCCTCGAAGGTGTAGTCATCGGTATCGCTGGACATGGTGCCATATTCTTCAATATTGTCATAGAGCTCGGTGCCCGGGAAAGGCGTCATCGAGTGGAAGTTGGCGTAATGGGGGTCGAGTTCGATAGCGAAGTCGATTGTCTCAAGCGCCTCTTCGTAGGTCTCGCCGGGGATGCCGATGATGAATGGCGTGTAGACTCTGAGCCCCGCCTTCTTGGCCGCGGCCACTGCGTTACGGGTCTGTTCCAGCTTGATGCCCTTCTTCATGGTGTTCAGGTTCTTCTGCACGCCGCTTTCGGCCCCGAAGAGGATGGCCCAGCAGCCGGCTTTCTCCATCTCCCTGAGCAGCTCGTAGTCCACGGTGTTGACCCGGGAGGAAACATAGAAGCTGAACTTGAGCTTCTTCTCTCTCAATTGACGGAAGATCTCCAGGGCACGGTCACGGTCGGCGGTGAAGGTCTCGTCGAGGAAACGAATCTCGCGGAAGCCGTAGTGGCTGACCAGCTCCTCGATCTCTTTCACCACGCTCTCGACGCTGCGGAAACGGATGCGCCGCTCGCCCTTCATCTGGAAACAGTAGATGCAGCGGGCCTTACAGCCGCGTGAGGTCATGACGATGGCGATCGGCTTTTCCTTGTAGCTGCCCGGCGGCGACTCGTACTTCTCGAAGTCTCCCAGCAGCCTGCGGTCGGGGATGGGGATGATGTCCAGGTCCTCGATCAGCGGGCGGGGCTCGTTCTTGATGATAGCGCCGTCCTCCGCGCGAAAAGCGACGCCGGCGACTCCCGCCAGGCTCTCGCCACGCACCAGTCTGTCCATCAGCTCGGGGACGGTTTCCTCACCTTCGCCGATGACTATGGAGTCGAGATGTCCGCACTTTTCGAGGCACAGCTCTTCCACCGCCGACGGATAGGGGCCGGCCGCGGTCACATGGATGGACGGGTCGATTGCCTTGATGTCCTCGGCGGTTTTCATGGCCTTGGTCCACATCGAGGCATTGGCCGACAGACCGACGAAGCCAGGCTTGAACTCGCGGACCTTGTCGATGATTTCCTGGTGGGTCCAGAAGGCGCCGTCGATCAGCTGTACCTCATGGCCGGCTTCCTGAATGCAGGTAGCGATATAGAGGAGACCCAGAGGGTGTTGATAGCTGATGGCCGATTTGGCCAGCTTGGAGGGATAGATGTCGTCCGCTTTCCAGGACGGCAATATGACCATTGACTTCACTAAAGCTGCTCCTCACGGGAGTAGTAGCGGCGACGGCGAATCCGGCAGATTACATCGTAACCCGAATCAGAACAAGAGAGAAGAGCGCTAAAAACAGCCAGTGACAGGTCATCTGGCCAAGAGTGGTTCCCCGAGCTTTCCCCTCACCCCATAAACTATGTTCAGTTTACCAGACAAATATACCTATATCTACAGTATTTACAGGACAAATGGCTTATAGCCGCCGGGTTGCCCGATTGTTCGCTTCCGTCTTTTCTGCTACGCTGAATTCTGTTTTTCTCCGCGATGCAGGCAGCTTCCATGACCTGTCGGGATGGTGGCTGGTCCGGCGATTGCCGGTCAATCAAGGGCAGACAGTCAGCGCCTGACAGGTAACATCGCGGTCTTGGGGAAACGCAAGTGATAGCAGTCTATGCCAATGAACAGCGGTTCTGAAAACCAAAAAAATCGCTCATCAGCCGCGACGACCGGTTACGGAGTGGCAATCGACGTGGGCACTTCGAGCATCTGGTCACGGCTGATCGAGCTGGGCAGCGAACGGGTGCTGGACACATACGTGGTGCCCAACCCCCAGCAACGGCACGGGGCTGACATCACCAGCCGTCTCGGGCTGGCGTCCGGGGACGCCGGGGCGCGGGCTGCCCTGCACGCCGAAGTCATCAGCACCATGAACTCGTCCATCGAGAGGCTGTGTGCCGACGCCGGCATTCCGACCGGCCAGGTCAGGGAGATCACGGCTGTGGGCAATTCGGCGATGTACGCCTTCATGCTTGACCTGGACGCGACACCGCTTTGCGGCACTCCCTTCAATCTCAAAGGCGCCAGGGACTTTTACGGCCCGGCGGCCGAACTCGGGGTAAATCCGCCCGGAGCCAACCTTTTCATTCCTAAACCGGTCTTCGGCTTCGTCGGTGCCGACGCCCTGGCCGACATCCTGCTGGTCGGCATGGCCGATAGCGACGAAATCGAGCTGATCGTCGACGTGGGCACCAACTGCGAGATGGCGCTGGGCTACCGCGAAAAAATATTGGTGGCCTCCAGCCCGGCGGGCCCGGCCTATGAGGATACCCATATGTCGTTCGGGCTTTCCGCTACCGAGGGAGCCATCTATAAAGCGACTCTGGCAGGCGAGAGATTCGATTGCTCGGTGGTGGGTAATGGCGAGCCCCGCGGTATCTGCGGTTCCGGGCTCATCGACATCATCGCCGAGATGCGCCGCCACGGCTGGGTGGATGAGGGTGGACGCCTCCTGCGTGAAGGTCCGGTGGTCATCGCCGACGACGCCGATCCGATTACGGTCAGCCAGCATGACATTCGCTCATTCCAGCTGGTCAAGGCGTCCGTGCACGCCGCCATCTCGGTGTTGCAGAAAAAGTTCGGCAGCGATCAGCTTGGCCGCATGCTGATCACCGGCACCTTCGGCAGCTATATCAATCTCGACAACGCCAGGACGCTGAAGATGTTCCCCGACCTGCCCAACGACCGGATTGAGGTCGTCGCCGACGCCGCCTGCCAGGGCGCGGTTCTCATGCTGGGGGAAGAGCACCGCCTTTCACTTGCGGGGGTCCATGCGAAAATCAGGCATGTGGCCCTGCCGCTCAACAAGAATTTTCAGGACGAATTCATTCGCCTGATGGCGATCTAGAGTTCCCGCCGGGACTGGCCTGGTCGGTGGCTCGGCACCCATCGCCGGCCGCGGTATTCTGGTCTTGCCGGTGTTGGCGGCTGTCTTAAAAAACCGCTAATATGGGTATGTGTGCAAATATCGCGAATGCTTAAAACCGCGGCCGCTCCGGCCGCTTAAATAACCAGAAACGTAATTGGCTGAAATCGATCCCACCAGGGAAGCCCCCAAGGATAATTCCAAAGACGGCCTGAACATGGACCGGAAGGAACAACTCACCCCGCAAATCAGGCATAATCGCTGGGTGACCGCTCCTCCGGCAGGCTGGACCGACGGTTCCCGCGCTCAGGAAGACGGATTCAATGCCGCGGCAGAGGCGGAAGAAGCCTCGCTCCGGGATACGGGGAACAGGATTGCCGCACCACCGGCGCCGGCCAAGCCCCGCCGCCGCATCTTTTCATTCCGCACCATTATCCGCGACGTCGTCGCACCTCTGGTTATCGCTTTTACCGTGGCCATGTTCGCCCAGGCAACTATCGCCAAGCCATACCAGATACCGTCCGGCTCGATGTTGCCGACCATTCAGCTGCAGGACCGCATCCTGGCCAACCGCCTGGTCTACAGGCTGCATTCGGTGCAACACGGAGACGTCATCGTTTTCACGCCGCCCATGGGAGTCGAGCAGGGAACGCCATACGTCAAACGGGTGATCGGCCTGCCGGGCGACGTTATCGACATCCGCGGCGGCAAGACTTACGTCAACGGCGAGGAATTCGTCGTGCCAAGCGCGGTTACGCCGACCTACACCAGGCCGGCGGAGACCGTCCCCGATGGCATGCTTTTCGTGCTCGGCGACAACCGTAACGAGAGCTCCGACAGCCACATCTGGGGTTATGTGCCGGTGGAAAACGTCATCGGCCGGGCCGACATCGTTTACTGGCCCCCGAAGAACCTGCATCTGCTGGGCAACTGACCGGCTCCCTGTCCGTGGCTGCCGCCCAACCTCTTGGCATCCACATCCGCACCGGCGGTGGACTGCTGGCCGGTGCGCGGCACGCGCGTGAGATCGGCTGCACTACCTTCCAGATCATGTCGGGTAATCCTTCGGCCTGGAACCCGGGAGTACTGGATAAGAAACAGGCGGCGGCGTTCCGTGTTTTTCTTGATGAACAGGCGATCCGGCCCGTCTTTCTTCACGCCGGTTACCTGATAAATCTTTCCTGCCGGACAGGCCGCAACGCGCCTCTCTTCGCCAAGTCGGTAAAACTGCTGGCGGCTACGCTGGAGCGGGCCGACGCGCTTTCCTGCGAGTACGTCGTCGTCCACCTGGGAAGCCGCCGGGGGACGGGCGCCGACGAAGCGCTGGCGGCGCTGGTGGCGGGGATCTGCCGGCTGGAAAAAGATATTTGCGGCACCGACGGTCAATCGGCTACCGGGCTGCCGATGCTCCTGCTGGAAAACGGCGCCGGCGCTGGCGACACGGTAGGCTCTACTTTCGAGGAACTTGCCGAAGTGCTGGCGGCAGCGCAGAGCCACGGTGTGCGCCTGCCGCTGGGAATCTGCCTGGATACGGCGCACATGTGGGGCGCCGGCTACGACATGACATCGGCCGCCGCCTCCCGGCGCCTGGTCGACGGGTTCGACCGCTCCGTGGGAATCGACCGCCTGCACCTCATCCATCTGAATGATTCGCCGCTTGAGCTCGGAGCGAAGCGCGATAAACATGAGCACCTCGGCTGCGGGCTGATTCCGCTCGCGGGTCTGGAAGCCATCGTCCGCCATCCGAAGCTGCGCTCCGTCCCCATGATCATGGAGACCGCCGGCAGCACCGAACCGAGTGACGAAAAGCGCATGGATGATTTGCGGGCGCTGGCCGGGGTTGAAAAACCTTGATTATCAGAGCTTAAAGCCAGTCCGAACTGAGCGGCAGGCTGTGCAGGTGGGATATATGGGAGTCGTAAGCGCGTTTGTTCCGCGCGTATAGCGCCGAGACGAGGGCGTTGGCCAGACTGAAGGCTCCGACCAGGGAAGGCGCGAACGAGGTCGAGTCCAGCTGGCAGTAGAGGTTGCGGTCGGCCAGCTTGGAGACTTCGGAGAGCGTGTTTTCGCTGATTCCCACGGATATGGCGCCGCGCTCGCGGGCCGTTTTGATCAGCCTGAGCAGGAACTGGTGTCCCGTCCGGAAACCGATGGCGATCAGTACCGAATCTTCACCAAGCCCCGCCAGTTTTGCCACCTGTTCCTCGGAGTTATCCGTGACCGTCACCACCGGCAGCCCCATGATGGTCAGGTAATAGCGCAGGTAGCCCGCCACCATCGCCGTTTCGAACATCCCCGCCAGGTAGATCGTCCCGGCCTGCTCCAGCAATTCCACGGTCTGCAGGAAGTCGTCGGCGCGATTTTTCTTCATGGTCTCTTCGAGGATGTTGATGTCGATACGGACCGCGCGTCCGGAGAAGTCGTCGTCCACCGGGAAGACCAGCTGGCCCTCGACGCCGCCGCTGTTGCCGGCCGAGGCCAGACGATGCTCTTCCCAGGCGGCCTTCATCATCTCCGGATAGCCGGAGAAACCGAGGTGCTGGGCGAAGCGCACGACTGTCGAGCTGGTTGTGCCGGTGTGGCGGGCCAGGTCCTGCGCCGTGAGCACGGGAGCCTCGGGGAGGTGGTCGATCAGGTAGCGGGCGATGGCCTTGCGGGATTTGGAGAAGCTTTCGAAGTCATCCTGAAGTGCGCGCAGCAGGCTGCCGTTGGTCGCTCGTGTTTTGCGTCGCGCCGCCATCGTCAGGCAAGGTTACAACAGGGGGAAAAAAGTTGCAATTAGCGGGAAATGCAACCAGCCGCCAAGGTTGGCGGCCGGTGTTCAGCTAAATATGATGATGCCCGGGACGTCTGCCAGAGAACGAACCGGTCTTTATCCCATCCCCACATCCTGCTCTTTCTGGAGCTTCTTTCCTTCAGTCTGCAGCGATGGCGCCACCATTACCTCTGCCTTCTGGAATGCCTGGATGTTCTCGTAGCCGCAGGTCGCCATGGAGGTCTTCAGGGCGCCGAACAGATTCAGGGTGCCGTCGTTCTCGCGGGCGGGGCCGATCAGGATCTCCTCGAGTGACGCCACCTGGTTGGTTTTTACGCGCGTGCCGCGGGGCAGTTGAGGATGGAAGGTGGCCATGCCCCAATGGTAGCCGCGGCCGGGCGCCTCGTTGGCACGGGAGAGCGGTGAGCCGATCATGACGGCGTCGGCGCCGCAGGCGATGGCCTTGCAGATATCGCCGCCGGTGCGCATGCCGCCGTCGGCGATGACCTGGACGTAGTCACCGGTGTCGAGCAGATGCTGAATCCGCGCGGCCGCCGCATCGGCGATGGCCGTGGCCTGGGGGACACCGATGCCCAGCACACCGCGGGTGGTACAGGCGGCTCCCGGGCCGACGCCCACCAGCACACCGAAGGCGCCGGTGCGCATCAGGTGCAGCGCGGTCGTATACGAGGCGCAGCCGCCGACGATGACCGGTATCGGCACCTCGGCGATGAATTTTTTCAGGTTGAGCGGCTCGACGATGGAGCTGACGTGCTCGGCGCTGACCACGGTTCCCTGGATGATCAGCACGTCGAGACCGGCGTCGATAACGGTTTTGTAGTACTGGGTGATTTTCTGGGGAGTAAGCGAAGCGGCCGCCAGAACGCCCTGGTCCTTGATCTCCTTGATCCGCCGGGCGATCAGCTCTTCCTTAACCGGCTCCTGGTAGATCTCCTGCAACCCGGCGGTAGCCTGCTGCGCCGGCAGTTTGGCGATCTTCTCCAGCTGCTCGCCGGCGTTCTCGAAGCGGGTCTGGATGCCCTCCAGGTTGAGGACGGCAAGGCCGCCGATATTGCCCATGGCTACCGCGAAATTCACATCAACGACACCATCCATGGCCGAGGCCAGGCAGGGAAGTTCCAGCTTGTGCTTGCCGATGGACCAGGTGATATCGACATCCTCGACGTCGCGGGTCCTCCGGCTGGGGACGATGGCTATATCGTCCAGCCCGTAAGCTCTTCTGCCTTTTTTGCCTCGTCCGATTTCGACTTCCATGAACCCTCCGGGGGAGCTGATTTTATCTGGAAAACTACACCCACGGCCCATTTCGGAGCTTTAGGTTACGGGGGATGCTACACCCTGCAATTACACTTTTCAACCCGCGCGGCGCAGCGCGGGGCTGTCGCTCGCGAGCCATCGCCATGGGCATCCGCCCTTCCTCCCATTTGTAAGCCTTCTATCAGTTGGATAAGATGTTTATACGCAATTTACGGAGGTTTTCAACAAGATGAGCGATATGAAGATAGGTACAATGGGTACAATGACAGTCAAGGCTGGTCTGGCCGAGATGCTCAAGGGCGGCGTCATCATGGACGTCACCAACGCCGAACAGGCCAAAATCGCCGAGGAGGCGGGGGCCTGCGCCGTTATGGCACTGGAGCGGGTTCCGTCCGATATCTGCGCCGACGGCGGCGTCGCCCGCATGTCGGACCCGGAGAAGATCAGGGAGATCCAGAAGGCGGTGACCATTCCGGTGATGGCCAAGGCCCGCATCGGCCATTTCGTCGAGGCACAGATTTTGCAGTCGCTCGAGGTCGATTACATCGACGAGAGCGAAGTGCTGACCCCGGCGGACGAGGCCCATCACATCAACAAATGGAAATTCACCGTGCCGTTCGTCTGCGGCGCCGTCAACCTGGGCGAGGCGCTC
>JAGVMV010000036.1 GCA_020053595.1 Thermoleophilia bacterium
CTGCGGGTGGTCATGACGACTACCTCTGACTGGAGCCGTCTGACCGTACCGGCAGGTGATACCATCGTCAAGTCGCAGGGTGGCTTGACCGCTGGCAGCTCCAGCAATGTAGCGGTTAGCGCCGAGAGCCTGTTTCTCGGCGGCAAAACCGGAGGAGCGACGGCAACTGTGCAATACGACCTACTGCTGACGACCGATGGAGTGTCCGACGGCGCCTGGCAGATCACGAAGGGCTGGGGTCAAAGCACCCAAGTGGATATATATAACGTGAACGATCTGGCGAACCCTGTTTTACTGGCAAGCCAGAATGATGTAGAGGCCCGCGGGGACGCAAAGACATTCGTGATCGCCGGCCAGGCCGAGTCCCAGGGCGGCCCGCTGTCGGCCGGCACGGTAGGACCAAGAAAAGTCTTCGCCTGGTATGCTCCCTGGTACACGAAGAGCAGCTGGAAGCTCTGGCCCGAGACGGTCAGGACCGACAAGCCGACGGTTCCTTACGATACCGGTAACCAGGCGGATGTGGCCCGCGTAGTGGATCAGGCGTCTTCTGCCGGGATCGATGGCTTCCTCGCGTCGTGGCAGGGGACTGAAGGCATTGGCGCTTACTCAGATCCAAAATTCAGGACTCTCCTGAACGAAGCCAATCAAAGACAAAACTTCTCAGTCGCAGTATATCTCGAGACAAGGGTCGCGAATGCCACTCATAGCTCTGCGTGTCTTCCGGATATCGCTTGCCAGCCAGATCCAGCGTATGTTGAACAATGGATCGAATACGTAGTACAAAATTTTGGAAACTCACCGGCATATACGAAGATGGACAAGAAGATGCCGGATGGAACGATAAAGAACGTGCCCGTAATCATTCTTTATTGGGCCGGGGATACTACGCGTGACGCGCGGCAAAATGGAGATCTGTCGCCGGATCAATGGGAGAGGATATTTGCGAATCTCCACGCCAGAGGAATCGATGCCTTCTATATCGCTGACAGTGTCGACCCATCGTATTTGAGGGTCTTTGATGGATTGAACAGTTATAACCCCGCCGTTTTTTCGAATATCTCCTGGTTTGCTTCCACCCGTTCGGTTGATACGAAAACATATTCGCTTTTAGCTGACCCAACTGCTCAGCGTAAACTCTGGGTCGGCACGGTGGTCCCGGGAGAAGATACGACCAAAATGAATAATCCGGGTGTCATATTGCCCAGGAACGGGGGCAGTCTTTACAGTTACATGTGGGATACGATGCTGACTGGCAACCCTGACTGGATGATGGTTACGAGCTGGAATGAATACAACGAAAACACCCACATCGAAAGCAGCATGAATTACGGCAGTACTTACCTCGATCTTACCCGGACATACGCACAAAGATACAAGTCGGGGACAACCAGCCAAAGAATGACCGTTACAAAGGACAGGGTATATTGGGCCGACTACTCCAGCTATGAGTCAGGCCGTCTTAGCGTTGACTTTCGGGTCTCCAACAATGATATCAGCAGCGCTGGCGCGGTCTCGGTCACGCAGGCAGAAGGTGACTCCGGCGTTGTTTGCGTCAGCTCGATGCCATTGCCCCTGGGTGACATTGGCCCCGGCTCCAGTTCGATAATCACGGTTCGCTGGAGTGTGCCAGTGGGGGTGGGTACTTTTATGGCGAGGTTATGGGCGCAATACACGACCGCCAGCGGTACCACCGGCTACTATCCTGAGGTACCGCCCGGGTGAGAGCTAGCGTCCGCTTCTCCCGACTCAATCAGAACACCGGCGGGCTCATGCCCGTTTTTCACGTAGAGCTGGACATCGTCACGCGAGTAGACCTTCCTGTAATCGGCAGAAGTTTCCAATAAGTCCGTGACTTTTTGCAGCCCCTGGTAATAACGATTGCTGGCGGCGTGTGCGGGGATGCGGCGGTCGAGGATCACGTAATCTTCTGTGACCTGAAAGCTGTTCCTCTCATCGATCTCATACTCAACCTGGTGAAAGCCTCTGACGGTCTGGTCCGGCCGGGAATAAACCAGCATGAACTCGGGCATCATCAGGCTGGCGTCACCAGGCACCTGGTTGAACGCTTCGCGAGCGGCGTCGTAGTTATAGCGCGGTTGTAACAACTCCGGGTTGAACCAGGCGTGGAAGGCCGTGGCGCTAAGAAAGAAGAAAAAGACTCCGGTGAGCGCAGCCGTTTTTCCAACCTTTAGCTTCCACCTCTTTTGTGATATCTGGTCCAGGCGGTAAAGGCCGTTGATGTAGGCGAACAACAGCGCCGGGACAATCGGCAGCGCCATGAAATTAACCAAAGTCGTTGTATTCTGGAACATCAACTCCGAGATGCCTGGTATAGCTATGATTATCGAGCCGGATAGCAGCGGCAGACCCAGGCCGTAAGTAAGAAGGAGTCCGTAGGCGACACCGACGTGTGATGGGGTTGATAGCGCCGCTCCGATCGCCTTCCAGGGTCGGAAAAGGATGGTCCTGGCGATCTCGCCGCCGCTATTGCCCAGATTAGAATAGCGCAAGGCGGCGCGAGCGGCCTTTCCGCCGGCACCGAGGTGCGGGAGCAAAACTGCGCCCATTACCACGAACCAGCCCAGACCGGCCAAGGTGGGCAGTACGATCCAGCGCCACGGATAATGCCTGATGAGGGCATAGACACCAAAGAAAGCCAAATACAGGCCCATATCTTCCCGAATGGTAAGCATGAAAAACGCGACGACTGCAAATGCCCACGGCCTTTTCTTTTCAAAGAAATAGCAGGCGAAGAGGAAGAGGACTGGCACGAAACGGAGTTCGGAAAAGTCGGAACGCCCGGGCTGAGCTGTGAGAATCGGATGCATCAGCAACATGGCTGAGATGAGCAGGCTGATCGCCGTGGAGAAATGCCTGCGCGCGATCAGGTAAGCGGGCACGGCTGCAAGAACCAGGGCCACGTCTGAAATGAATAGTAAAAGCCTGTAATCCGGCCAGAGGCGAAAAATCGGCAGAATGAAGAAAAATATAGCGTTGATATGCACGCCGAAAATTGTTGAGCCGTCCGCATAGAGAAGGTTGCTCCACATGAAGCCGCGGCTGTCGAAGACATCAGTCATCGCCTCGCTAAAGAACGCGCTGTTAACACTGGACACATGCATGTATTGGAGCTTTGTGACGTCGAAAATGAAGAAGACGAAGAGCCAGACTACCATCATGGCGACGAGCGTAACCGCCGGCTGGCGCGTCAGCCGGTTCAGCAGCCGGCTTTCTCCTTGCCCCAGGATCATTCGCAGCAGCACGGCTAGCAACAGGATCGACCAGATCAGGAGGATGATCGCCGATGGGCGTGACCCGAGCGGCGGCACTTCGACGGACTCGCCATCCAGGCTGGTCCGATAGACGAGATAGGGGAAATAGGAAATCAGCGGCGCCAGGCTCACGGCAAAGATGACACCGGTGCGCCGCATCAGCTCGCCGGTCGACTGGGTCAGGCGGCCTGAAAGCACTGCTGACAGGGCCAGCCAGAGCAGGATTAAAGCTACGGCGCCGGCCAGACCGGCGGGCAGCAGCGTCCCGGGGCTTCGGACCCTGGCTGATTCGAGGACGGCGGGCAGGAAGACGGCGCCACCGGCAAATCCGCTGAGCGCAACCATCGCGGGAGCAGTAAAGCGGTTATAAAAAAATTCTGAAGGGCTCATTCAGGGTAGGAATATGTTGTGGCGAAGGATCCGTGCTGGCTTTCGGCTTCCAGAAATGGCTCACCGGCCAGGACCAGCCAGCTGTGTCCGGTGATATCCGCATGGCCTTCGGCGGTCTTGCGCACGCCGAAGTGGATCTTCACCGGCCAACCCTGCTGCCGCAGGAAACGAAAAAGGATCAGGGAGCGCAGGAGGCAGGTGCCATATCGCTGGAATAACCGGTACTTGAGCAGGGAGTCGACAAAACCGACGGTCTTGTCCTTCAAGGCGACATCGAGATCTTCGATTGGACTGCCATGACCGCTGATCGGCCCCCCTTTGTTATTGCCTCGCTGTTTCACGCCAGGGTCGATGCCCTCCAGTAACTCCGGCAGGCTTTTTTTGCGGATCAACCTGGGGAGTAGAATCAGCATCGCCAGTATGTTGAGGAAGAGCCTGAGGTCTCGCGGGTTATTAAGGCGCTTGATCGTTCTGAGGAGTTTCAACTGCCTTCACCAGTCCCTCTTTTTCCAGCTGCTCCGCCAGCTCGATGATATCGCTCTCGGCCTGTTCCCGCGTGATTTCGAATTCCTCGGTAATCAGTACGGCGAGTTCGCTGATGGTCTTGCAGCCGTCGGTGAGCACCCAGAGCCTGGCGCCTACCTTGTTGAGGCTGTAATAATCTCCGCGCTGCACATGCAGCAGAACCGCGTCTTCTCCCATCGAGGTGAACAGTACCTCGTGGTCCTTCACCAGGTAATTATCTTTTTGGATCATTCCTTCTCCTCGCCGGATGTCTGGTTTTCCTCAAGGGAGCCGGTCAACAGTCTGTCGACTGCCCGCCCCAGCTCCTTCTGGTCGCTGCCTGAATACAGGCGGAAGCATCGGGTCTGTCTGGCCAGCAACGACAGAATTTCAAAATGCCTGCCCGTCGTTGACGGATCCAGGAAAAAATATCCGTACCGCATCGCCAATGCCAAAGCCTCCGTGCGGCTCATCGGCGCCACCGTCGTGGACTGCACCTCGGCAATCTCGGGAAACACCATTAACGCCGGTTCCGATGTATCCACCACGCAACCCGGATAAAGCTCCTCGATCGAAAATGAGGATTTATTCCTCAGCTCGTTTACCGTAAAGTTCTGTACCCGGGAAAGTTCCGGAATTAACTCCATTGTTTGCTCGCTGACGTTGATTTCCTCCGGGAAGGACAGGGCTTCGATCCTGCCATCCTTTTCCCGCAAAAAAACCGTGTCGTCGCTTAATAGCCCATATCCGTTCTTTACCAGGTGCAGGGTCAAAGTCGACTTGCCCGAGCCGCTGCGTCCCAGAAACAGGCAGGAGCGGCCCTCTTTCACCAGGCCTGCCGCGTGGAGTGGAAACAAACCACACTCCTTTAGCAACTGTCCCCAAAGGGGATAAAAGAAAAGGTTGGTGACCAGCCAGTCCGACTGGAGCAGTTCCTTTTCGGCGAAACCAACCGCGGTCCGCTTTTCTACATCCGCGATCACCCGCGCCCGGGTGTCCACCTGCAGGTAGCGCAGCGGACCCTGGTGGTAGATCTTTACCATGCCCCAGTCATAGAGCATGGTCGCCTTCGCCGGAATCTCGCCGAGCGAGTCATCCAGCTTGTCCACTGTAAAAAGATGGAACTCTATATCGGGCTTTTCTGCTTCCTTCCCGGGGAAGGCTCGCAGGAAGCCGGCGACCGCCCGGTCGACCATCTCCGAGTTCGTCAACGTCCTGGTCAGGACGCCGTGGAAGTCGAAGTATCCCGTGTGTATCTCGCCGCCATGCCTGGCCATGCCGCGCTCTACCAGTTCGGCAACGGCGCTCGAATCGTTGTCTGATGTCAAGATTGCATGCCCTGCGGATAGTCTCTTGGCGGCTTGTCGGCCCGATTAATTGCCATAATACCATATAAGCTGAATTCCAGACCAGATTTTAAGGGGCGGGCATTTGCCGGGCCGCTGGGGATTATGATCAGTCCGGGCGCTAAATGCTAACATGGAAGAATGTTGACCGGCGCGGAGAATTTGATCACCTTACTCGCAGTGCCGGCAACAGCAGGAGAAGCAGATGAACCATCTTTATATCCATATTCCTTTTTGCGCCAGCCGCTGCGGATACTGTGACTTCTTTTCTCAGGCCGGTAACCTGTCGCGGGGCGAAGCCTACGTTGACGCGTTGCTGGCTGAGCTGGATGATTCCGCGGTTGTCGGCCAGGCTGAGCGCCTGCCCGGTGAGCTGGCGAGTTGCGGCACCGGCAGCACGGATGATTCCTCCTCGGCCACCGGTGGACTGGATACCGTTTACATCGGGGGCGGCACACCGACTTTGCTCGGTTTCCGGCTGCTGGAGAGACTGCTCTCGGCGCTTCGCCCCCTTTGCCGCGAGGGGGCTGAGATCACGGTCGAGGCCAACCCTACGACAGTTACTCCCGAACTGGCGGCCGGGCTGGCTGAGTCCGGAGTGAACCGGGTCTCTCTGGGGGCACAGAGCTTTAACCGGCGTCTGCGAAAAAACCTGGGGCGTACTGGTCCCGTGGAGGCGATCGGCCGGGCGATGACTGCTCTGCGGGCGGCCGGATTTGAGAACGTCGGCCTCGACCTGATGTTTTCCATCCCGGAGCAGACGCTAGCCGATCTCGAGCAGGATCTGATTGAGGCGCTGGCGCTGGAGCCGGAACATTTTTCCTGCTATGAGTTGACGGTAAAGAATGGCAGCGATTACCAGCGGCGCTGGCAGAGGCAGCTGGAAGAGGTGGCCGGGAATGGCCCCCGATTTTATGAAACCGTGGTCGATACGCTGGAGGATGCCGGCTATCGCTGGTATGAGACCAGTAACTTTGCCCGCCCGGGGAAGGAGTGCCGCCATAATCTCGCCTACTGGCAGCGGGCTGATTTTCTCGGGCTTGGCGCCGGAGCCTGGAGCAGCCAGGGCCTGAATCGCTGGCGTAACCTGGAGGATACCGAGGCATATATCGAAGGCGCGGCGCCTGGAGACTGGGAGGGAATCCGTGAACACGAGCGCCTCACCCGGAGCCAGCAGCTGACAGAGTTATTGATGCTGGGCCTCAGGCTTAAAAACGGCATCGATCGCCAGGTGGTGGCGGAAGCGCTCGATGGTGAACAGGAAAACATCCTGCTACGAAATGGATTCCTTTTAAATGAAGGTGGTAGAATACTCCTGACGCGCCGTGGCAGGTTTGTGGCAAACGAAGTATGCGCGCGCCTGATAAAGGATTAATGCGGATCGAACCGCGGGAAAATACCTGATGCCGGACCATAACCAAAATGAAGAGGCAGGGCTGTCGGCCAGGCTGGCCGGGATTCTGACGGCCGTGATCGAGTATCACGTGGCTACGGGCAAGCCGGTCGGGTCGCGGTTTCTGTGTCAGAACTTTGACTTTAAGGTATCGGCTTCGACGGTTCGCAGTGAGCTTGCGCGGCTGGAGGCGATGGGTTTTTTAACCCATCCCCACACCTCCGCCGGCCGCCTGCCTACCGACAAGGGTTACCGTTTTTATGTGGATACCTCGGCGCGGGAGAAACGAAAACGCCGTGCGGCGAATGATCCTGGGCCGGGCCAGCTGGAGGGCGAGATCGAGGACGTGCTCCGGCGTTCAGCGGAAATTCTGGCCCGGACCACCGGTCTGTTGGCGCTGGTATCGGCCCCCTCGCAGGACAACACTGCCATCAGGCATGTGGAAGTGTTGCAGCTGCATCCGGAAATGGTCGTGGTTGTGATCATCACGGCTTCCGGTGGCGTCGCCAAGAAACTGGTCATCTTCGAAGATGTGGTCGATCCCGGCCTGGTCAACTGGGTTCGTAGCTATCTGAACGAGGCTGTGCTTGGGCTTGAGCTGGGAAGCCGAAGGCTGATGCTGAGACTGGAGGATGCGGGTCTTTCCACTGTAGAGCAGACTTTTCTGGCCGCCGTTTCTTCGGCCTTTGCCGACGCCGCCGTCGGCGCCAGGGGCTTATATGTCGATGGGGCGTCCAGCTTCTTTTCCCGTTTGGAGGCCGATGGAAGTTCGGCTGTGCGCAGCATGATGGAGCTTCTCGACCGGCAGGATGAAATTGTAAAATTGCTGGGCGCCGCAATCTCCGAGCGTCAGGTTTACCTGCGTATCGGCCGGGAGATGCCGGCGGTTGCCATGCGTGGCTGCAGCCTGGTGGCGGCTAACTACGGTGTGGCGCATCGCAATCTTGGCACGGTGGGGGTTCTGGGGCCGACCCGCATGGATTATCCCGAGGTCATCGGCAGCGTCGAATACACGGCCAGCACGCTGAGCCGGCTGGTGGAAGAGATTTACAACTAGGCCCCTGGCAGTTTATCCAGGTTGATCAACAGGCCGCTATTTTCAGGAGAGTCCTCTATCCATGAAACGCGATTACTATGAAGTGCTGGGCGTGCCGAAAGGCGCGGATGAGAAAGAAATCAAAAAGGCTTTTCGATCCCTGGCACGGAAGCTGCACCCCGATGTCAACAAGAGCGATCCGGAAACCGAGAGCAAGTTCAAGGAGGCAGCTGAAGCTTACGAGGTTCTGAACAATCCCGAGTCACGCGCCACCTACGACCGTTATGGAGTCGAGGGTCTCAAGCGCGGCGGGTTTGCCGATTTCTCCCAGTTCTCCTTTGACGACATCATTCGCTCCTTCTTCGGTGACAGCCTCTTCGCCGAAGACATGTTCGGCGGTTTTCGCGGGCCGGCGCGGGGCGGCGATGTAGCCGCCGAGGTCGAGATAACGCTGGCCGAGGCAGCATCGGGAATCGGCCGCGAAGTGGAATATGAAGCCATAACTCACTGCCTGGCGTGTGATGGCTCCGGAGCGGCCCCCGGCAGTGAGCGGAAGACCTGCGGCTCCTGCAAGGGTGCGGGACAGGTCCGTTCGGTAGCGCGGACGGCCTTCGGGCAGTTTGTCCGCCAGGGACCTTGCAGCGCCTGCGGCGGCGCCGGTTCGACGGTTGACAAGCCCTGCCCGGATTGCGGTGGCCGTGGCCTGGCGGTCAGCGTCAAAAAGCTTGAAGTCGAAATACCGGCGGGAATAGCCGATGGGCAGAGCATCCGTATACCGGGCAGCGGCAGCGCCGGTGAAGCCGGGGCGCCGGCGGGAGATCTCTATATCAAGGTTTCGGTGGCGGCTCACGAGCAGCTGATCCGCGACGGCAACGACCTTGTCTACCGCCTGCCGCTGACTATGGTAGACGCCGCAGTCGGTATTATAAAGGAGGTCCCAACGCTCGAAGGCGATGAGGAGATTGAAATCAAGCCGGGTACCCAGCCGGGGGAGGTCAGGACGCTCAGAGGCCGGGGCATGCCTTACTTACGCGGCCGTGGCCGGGGTGACCTCAAGCTGGTCATGGAGATCATGATCCCACACAATCTCTCCCAGGAGCAGAAGGATCTACTGCAGCAGTTCGCCGAGGTCACCCATGAAAAAAACTATACCAGCGATGAAGGTTTGATCAACCGCATACGGGCTGCTTTCCGCTAGAATGCCAGCGGAGGCCGCGGGCGCTTTTTGCGTACTGGAGCAACTGTCTTGAAACACATCCACCGCTTCTTTGTAACCGACGCCCTTTCTTCCGGGAGGACCGCCAGACTGAGCCCGGATGATTCCTTTCATGCGACCCGGGTGTTGCGGCTGCGCCCCGGCGACCCGCTGGAGCTGGCCGGACCTGACGGACGCGTCTTCCACTCCTTTGTGACCCTGGTTGACGAATCCCTGGAGGCTCGGGCGGAAGAGGAGATCCACCCACAGCCGGCTGTGGGTGTCGAGCTTACCATCGCCCAGTCCCTTCCCGGGGGAAAGAAAATGGACCTGATCGTCGAGAAGCTCAGCGAGATTGGCGTATCGCGACTGGTTCCGCTTTACTCGGAAAAATCGGTCAGGCGCCCCGGATCGGGATCGCGTGAAAAGCTGGAACGCTGGCGCCGGATCGCTCGTTCGGCCGCCGGGCAATCACGGCAGAGCCGGGTGATGGCGGTGGAAGAGCCCATACCGCTGCAAGCCTGGCTTAGCGGTTATTCGGAAACCCTGATCGCGCTGTCCACGGAAGTAGAGGGAATACCGCTCGGACAGGCCGTGGAGGGCGCAGCTGCTTCTTTGGCCTTGCTGACCGGTCCCGAAGCGGGATTCTCCAGCGAGGAGACGAGATTATTGAAGGAGCACGGCGCTGTTTACGCCAGTCTCGGGCCAATGGTACTGCGTACCGAAACCGCCGCATTGGCGGCGGCGGTCGTCGTCATGCACCGGTTGGGGGCAATCGGCTAGAACGCCAGGCCTTTCAGCCGTGTCCGTCAGGACGGCAGGCTGATAGGCGGGAAATTTGCGCAGTGAAGAATCTTTATACTCACATTTTAGGTTGCAAGGTCAACTACGCCGATCTTCAGGCTGTGGTCGAGCGTCTGCCGGATCAAGGTGGCGACCGGCTGGCTCTGGTCGGTACCTGTTGCGTAACCGCCGAGGGCGAGAAACAGTCGCGCAAGGAGGTCCGCCGGGCCATACGGAGAGTTGGCCCGGCCGGCCGGGTGTTTGTCACCGGTTGCGCTGCAAGGTTGAGCCCCGACGTTTTCGCGGGGCTGGCGGAAAACGTCCGTGTGGTAACCGGCGAGCCGGAAGAGATTGCGGCGGATATTCAGCGGGAAATAAACGGCGGCAGCCATTTGTCCGGCGAGGCGATGGATCATAATCATCCGCAACCACCGGAAAGACGCACCCGCTTTTTTCTCAAAGTGCAGGACGGTTGTGCCAATCGCTGTTCGTACTGCGTCATCCCCGAGGTGCGGGGTAAACCGCGAAGCATACCCGCGCTGGAGGTCTTGGCGACCGCGAAAAAAATGGTACAGGCGGGATATCCGGAACTGGTGGTCAGCGGCATCAACGCGGGCGCCTGGGGTGATGGAGACATGGGGCTGGCAGGACTGATGGAGCGGCTGGCCCAGACCGAAGGGCTGGCGCGGCTGAGGTTGAGTTCCATAGAGGCCACCAGGGTGACTGAGGAATTGCTTGAAGTGATGAACGGGAATTCGCGGATTGGCAGGCACTTGCATCTGCCGCTGCAGAGCGGTGACGACCGGGTGCTGACGGCTATGGGCCGGCGTTACGATACAACGGCTTTCAGGGAGGCGGTCGACCTCGCTCGAAAAAAGCTGCCGGGGGTCAATCTGACCACGGATGTGATCGTTGGTTTTCCCGGCGAGGACGAAGAAGCGTTTGCGAATACCGTGAGGTATGTAGAGGAGGCCGGCTTCTCCAGGTTGCACGTGTTCAGCTATTCACCACGCCCTGGTACCGCCGCCGCCCGGTTGGGAGATTCCGTAGCGCCATTGGAGAAGAAGCGGCGTAGTGGCATCCTGCGCGATCTGTCCGGACGGCTGCAGCGCGCGCACCGTCAAAGGAAAGTAGGGCTGACGGGCGAAATCCTGTTGGAGTCGCCGCTGTCGCCGGGAGTCCATGGCGGTTACAGTTCCGATTACACTCGCTATGTCGTCGAAGGCCGCGAGGCCGGTGAGCTGGTTCGCGTGCGAGCCAGGGAAATCCTGGCCGAAGGAGTCAGGGGAGAGGTGATCGAAGCTTGAGTCAGGATGATTGCATTTTTTGCCGGATAGTCGCGGGTAAGTCGCCTGCTGAAAAAATAATCGAGAACGAGGATTTTATCGCCGTCAGGGATATCTATCCCAAGGCGCCGGTTCACGCCCTGGTTATTCCCAGACAGCATATAAACTGGCTCAACGATATTGGCGGCGCCGACCCCGGACTATGCAAGGGAATGCTCGAGTTCATGGTTGAGCTGGCCGGCAGCCTTGGGGTAAAAGAATCGGGTTACCGGGTAATAAACAACGTGGGCAGCGGCGGCGGCCAGGTGATCTTCCATTTACACTGGCATCTGCTTGCCGGCCGCTCTGCCGGATTCAATATCGAGGAGGAGTTGTGAGCATCACCGAACAGGTGAAGAAGGACGTGGTTGTGGCTCTGAAGGCCCATGACAAGGAGCGTGTATCGGCTCTGAGGATGATCCTCAGCCAGCTGCAAATGGGGGCGAAGGAAGCAGTGGAGGGTTTCGGCGAGGAGCAGGAGATCAAGGTTCTGGCCACTGAAAAGAAAAAGCGGTTGCAGGCAGCCGAGGGTTTCCGGGCTGGCGGCCGCGAGGAGAGCGCTGTCAAGGAGGAAGCCGAAGCCGGGATTATTGACACCTATCTGCCACAGGCCATGTCTGATGAAGATCTGGCCAAGCTGGTGGATGACGCCATCGAGGCGACGGGAGCGCTTGGCATCAAGGATATGGGGAAGGTGATGTCCCGGCTGATGCCGCTGGTGGCCGGGCGTGCCGATGGCAATGTGGCCAGCGCCATGGTAAAAGAGCGGCTGACCGCCGGTTAGAGTAAGCTTGTAAGGTAATGCCGGCTGAGAAACATGGCCGCTGAATCACATATGAGAATTGAGGCAGTGCAGAGGCATCGTTGAGTCAGATATGAAGATTATTTTCGAAATAGATAATGAGATCGTCCCGGAGATCACGGGCGAGCATGATGCCAACCTCAAGGCGCTGGAGCGGCGTCTGGGCTGCGACATCGGCTTGCGCGGAAATGTCATTTCGCTGGAGGGCGACGAAAAGGAAGTGGCGCGTGGACGCGCCATAATCGAAGAACTCGCTGAGCTGATCGCCGACGGGCACGTGGTGAACAGCGAGACGGTGGAGTCGGTGGGCACGGTCATTGCGGATGATTCCGGCAAGCCATCCGAGGTCTTCGGCGACATCGTCTGGGAACACCGCGGGCGCCGGATCGTGCCGAAGACCATCAACCAGAAGAAATACGTGGACGCCATACGTGGCAGCAGTATTACTTTTGGCATAGGACCCGCTGGAACCGGCAAGACATATCTGGCGCTGGCGCTGGCGGTGAGCGAACTCCTGTCCAAGCGGGTAAACCGCATCATTTTGACCAGGCCGGCGGTGGAAGCCGGGGAGAAGATCGGTTTTCTGCCCGGCACGATGCTGGAAAAGGTCGATCCCTATCTGCGGCCTTTATTCGATGCCTTGTATGACATGGTCGAGCCCGACCGGCTGACCACGCTGATGGAAAAGGGGGCCATCGAGGTGGCGCCGCTGGCTTTCATGCGCGGGCGCACGCTCAACGATTCCTTCATCATCCTCGACGAGGCCCAGAATACCAGCCCCGAGCAGATGAAAATGTTTCTTACCCGTCTCGGTTTCGGTTCACGGATGGTGGTGACCGGTGACATCACCCAGGTCGATCTGCCCGACGTGCGTTTCTCCGGGCTGGCTACCGTGGTCGATATCCTTGGAGAAATTTCTGAAATCGCCTTCATCAATTTTGAGAGCAAGGATGTCGTTCGCCACAAGCTCGTGCAGAAGATCGTCGCGGCTTACAAGCAATATACGGGTGGACAACGCCAACAGGCATAAGTGATTTATAATGAATACTCCTTCCTTACTGGGCCGCACCATCAATAGAACCCGGGGTTTCTTCAACACTGTCGATCTCAGGATCTTCGGAGTGGTATTCGCCCTTGCCACCTGGCTGGCCGTCTGGCTCCTCGTCGGTAGCGCCTTTCTGCCGGCGCGTTATGACCTGACTGCCGGGGATGTAGCACCGGACCTGATTCACGCGACACGCACCCTGACCTTTGAAAACCGCGCCGAGACAGAGCGGCGCCAGCAGCAGGCATCCGAGGCGGTCCCGAAGGTATACGTTTTTGACGCGACGGTTTTGCCACGGGTAACCAGAAACGCCAATGCATATTTTGACGGCGTGTCCAGGATTGTCGCCGAAGAGAGAGCGCTGGCACAGGCGACCTCACAGCCAAATGACGCCGCCAGGGCGGCCAGGCGAATCAGGGAGTTGCCCGGGCAGCCGGCTGTCGGCGAGGCCACGGCGGGCGTACTGTCATCGCTTGACGATGCCAACATGGCACTGGTGCGGAGTAGCGTCATCGAGAGCGTGAAGAGAATACTAGAGGGCAATGTCACCGAAGCGACGCTGGCCACCGACAAAGATCGTCTCAAATCAGTAATCGGGACAATGGCCCTGACGGCGGAGGAGGTTGCCGCCGCCGGCGATATCGCCAGCGTCCTCCTCGAGCCCAACAACCTGTATAGCGCGGAAAAAACCCAGCAGGCGCAGGAGCGGGCCGCGGCTGACGTTCAGGCGGTGATTATCACGGTTCGCAATGGTGAGACTATTTTAACCCCCGGGCAGGTGGTAACCGACGAGAACGTCGCGATCATGCAGGCGTTGGGCCTCAATGAACAGGGGCGCAAGTTCGGAACCCTGGCGGGGCTGGCTTTGATCGTGGCTATCGAGGTACTGTTCCTGGTTATTTATATCAACAGCTTCGAGAAACGCACGCGTGGTTCCCGTTCGTTGCAGTTCATCGCGGCGTCGCTTTTGATCCTGTTTGCACTGCTGGACCGCATTTCAGCCATTTCACCGTTTACACCCCTGATAGTGCCGATGGCTGCCCTGGGTATGCTGGGGACGCTGATCCTGGGGACGCGAATGTCCGCGATTCTGGTGATTCTCTCCAGCGTCAATCTGGCGATAGTCGGCGGCTCTGACCCTCAATATATCCTCGTCAGCCTGTTCGGCGGCCTGACGGCGGTTTTTCTCGTTACTCATGTTTCCCAGCGCCGCGACCTGATGCGGGCGGGCCTGGTTGCCGGCCTGGTGGTCATCGCCACGGCGGCGGGCGCCAGCCAGATCAGTGAAAGCTCCTTTGCGAGGCTGACCAGCGGCATAGCCTGGGGCGCGGGCAACGCGGCCCTTTCCATCGTCGCCACCATCGGGCTGTTGACCATCTACGAAATGGTTTTCAACCTGCCGACGCCGCAGAAACTGCTGGAGCTGGCCGATCCCACGCGGCCGCTGCTGAAGGACCTGATGATGAAGGCCCCCGGCACCTACAATCACAGCATTATCATGGGAAACATCGCCGAAGCGGCCGCCGAGGCCATAGGCGCCAACCAGTTGCTGGCACGGGTCGGCGCCTACTATCACGATATCGGCAAGCTCAACCGGCCGGGCTACTTCATTGAGAACCAGTTCCACATACAAAACCCGCACGACCGGCTGACGCCGGGTCTCTCCCGGCTGGCGATAACAGCCCACGTCAAGGACGGGGTGGCGCTGGCCACGGCGGAGGGGCTGCCACCGGATATCATCGATATCATCAAGGAACACCATGGCACCACGGTATTGTCATATTTCTACCATAAAGCAAAAGAGAGCACCCGTGAGGGAGTGGTGGACGAGGAGGCATATCGCTATGCCGGGCAGAAGCCTGTTTCGCGTGAGGCGGCAATCATCATGCTGGCGGACTCTGTCGAGGCCGCGGTGCGGTCGCTGAATAATCCGACGCCCCGCCGCATCAAGACCCTGATCAGGGACATCTTTGACCAGCGGTTGCGCGATGGGCAGCTTAGTGAGAGCCGCATGACCTTCGGCGATCTGGAAAAAGTCCGCCTGGTCTTCGAAAAGTGCCTGCAGGGTTTTGGAGCGATGCGGATCGCTTATCCCCAGGAAGAAAAAAAGAGGCGCGCTTCCAGCGCCGTTGAGGTCACACGGAGAAGCGGCGGCAGCCGGTGAGCGTGCCGGGGGTCCAGGCCGAGGATCGCTCCGGTTACGAAATAGATACGGTGCGCACCGGCGGTCTTGCGGTGGCGGTGCTGGTCCGGCTGGGTTTTTGCGGCGGTGAGCTGGGAGTAACCTATGTTACAGCCGGCGAGATGGCTCAGCTGAATCACGAATACATGGGCCGTGAAGGCGCCACTGATGTGCTGTCCTTCCCGCTGGAAGCGGGTGCCGCGGAAGTGGAGACCGGTTTTCTGGCGGAGCTGGAAGCAGAGGAGCAGGTGATCCTGGCCAGCCTGACCTCCAGTCCGGGCAGCGTCAGCGACGAGGCGCCACTGCTCTTGGGGGATGTCGTCATCTGCCCGGAAGTGGCGGAAGAGCAGGCGGCCAGACTGGGTAACACCATGGCTCAGGAACTCTGCCTGTTGCTCGTTCATGGAATTCTCCATATCGCCGGTTACGATCATGAAGCGGACGACGGCCGGATGGAACAACTGCAAAAAAAGCTGTTTGACGAAATGTGCGTGGAATAGATGTACAGACGCAGCACACTCAAAAGTTTCACCTTCGCCTTCGAGGGCATAGTCTATGTGCTGCGCACCCAGCGCAACATGAAGATCCACTTCGCCGTGGCTTTTCTGGTCATGGCGGGCAGTCTTTTCTTCGATCTGTCGCGGACCGAGCTGATCGCCCTGCTGATGAGCATCACTTTCGTGCTGGTGGCTGAAATGGTCAATACCGCGGTGGAGGCTGCCATCGACACCTTCGGCACCGCCTTTGATCCCATGGCGAAAATCGCCAAGGACGCCGCCGCCGGCGCCGTGCTTATTTCGGCAACCAACGCGCTGGCCGTGGCCTACCTGATCTTTTTTGACCGCATAACCGAACCTTCGCAGAATGTCATTCATCTGGTACGGCAATCACCCACGCATCTTTCAGTTATCGCGCTGGTGGTGGTAGTGCTTTGCGCCATAGTCGCGAAGGCGGTACTGCACCGCGGCACGCCGTTCCAGGGTGGCATGCCTTCGGGGCACGCCGCCGTGGCTTTCGCCGGCTGGACGGCTATCACCTATGTCTCAGCCTCGCTGGAGCACGGAATCCTGATTTCCATACTCGGTTTCATGATGGCCTTTCTCGTGGCGCAGAGTCGTGTCGAGTCCGGCATTCATTCAATCATGGAAGTGTTTTTCGGAGCGGTCCTGGGGATATTGGTGACGACGATTCTTTTCCAGCTCTGGGGATGAGCGCGGCTGGCAATCACGAGTTGATGGAGGAAAATGGCTGAAGTAACACCGGAAAGGCAGGCTCTGCTGGAGCAGGCGCGATGGGCGGCGCGTAACGCTTATGCGCCGGCATCGGCGTTCCGGGTGGGGGCGGTCATCGTCTCAACCTCTGGACGGATGTTCACCGGCGCCAATATTGAGAACGATTCCTACGGGCTGTCAATCTGTGCTGAACGGGTCGCGCTCTTCAAGGCGGTCAGTGAGGGCGAGCGTGAGTTCTCGGAACTCGCCGTGGTTGCCGAGACGGACACGGGAGAAAAGGACGCGGCGCCCTGCGGCGCCTGCCGCCAGGCGCTCCAGGAATTTTCCCCGGGATTGAGTATCACCTACAGGACAAACGGCGAACATGTCACGCGATTGCTCTCGGAGCTGCTCCCCGACCCTTTCGGCCAGGATGAAAAGGTTGTCTGATATCCCCGCCGGCCAGCTGGTTGTGCGCAGGCTCACGCATCTGGAGCCGGCCCTGCTGGCGGCGCTGGTCGATTATGGGCGCTCCGCCCTGGGTGAATCGGCTCTGGACGAATGGATGCTGCCGGTTATAGCCAGCTGCGGCTTGCTCTATGTCGGCAGGCTGGGCGAAGAGATCGTCGGTTCCGCGGAGATCATTCGCTGTCTTGACGGCGATGACCTCTACCTGGAAGGTCTTTACATCCGCCCCGAATTTCAACGGCAGGGTTTCGGAAATGGACTTTTGACGGCGGTCGCCGAGCTGCTGTCGCCTGACGAATTCAAACGGCTGCTGGTGACGGTTTCGCCGGAGAATGAAGCGGGGCTGCGGCTTTACGAAAAGGCCGGCTTCCGCGAGATAGATTATCTGCCAGACCGGTTTGGGCCTGGACGCCACCGTCTGTTGCTGGCAAAGTCGCTGCAGGGTCCGGCGCAGACATGACGCAGAGGAAGCGATGAGCAATACAGTCAATGCAGGAATTGGGAGCGATGTCTTCCGTTCGGGCTTCGTCGCTGTTATCGGACGCCCCAACGTGGGCAAGTCGACGCTGGTCAATGCGCTGGTCGGTGAAAAGGTCGCCATTGTTTCCCGGGTACCGCAGACGACGCGGCACCGCATCGCCGGCGTCCTCAATGGCAGCGGCTGGCAGGTGGTGCTGCTCGACCTGCCCGGTTTCCAGAAACCACGCGACCTGCTGACGGAGCGGATGCAGACGGCGGTCAATACGACCCTCAGAGAGGTGGATCTCATCCTGCTGATGCTGAATGCCGCCGAGGGAGTCGGCGCCGGCGACCGCTTTGTGGCGGAGGCAGCCTTCGGCACGGGCACGCCGGTAATCATAGCCGTCAACAAAACTGACCTGGTCGGGCCGGACCAGCTTTTGCCGATGATCGAGCAGGCCGGGGAGCTCGGCGACTACCAGGAGATCTTTCCCATCAGCGCCCGCAAGGGCTGGAGCCTCGGCGAGTTGAAAGCTGCGATTGTCGCCAGGATGGCCGAGGGTCCGCAATACTTTCCCGAAGGCGCTGTTTCCGACCAGCCGGAGCGGGTGGTGGCGGGTGAGCTGATCCGCGAGCAGGCGCTCAGGCTGACGCGCGAGGAGATTCCCCACGCGGTGGCCGTCAATGTCATCCACATGGAACAGCGGGAAAAAGCTGACCTGGTGGATATCGAGGCGGTGATCATCGTCGAGCGGGAATCACAAAAAGGCATACTCATTGGAAAAAAGGGGAAGATGATCAAGGATATCGGCACTGGCGCCAGAGCTGAAATCGAATCGCTCCTTGGTTCGCAGGTCTTTCTCAACCTGACCGTGCGGGTGAAAAAGAAGTGGCGGCAAAATGAAAGAATGCTGGGTGACCTGGGGTTATAGGGGCCGCCGGCTGGTAGCTGCGTCAAGCCGTAAAGCCACAACACACCGGTCTGGCGGCTTGCGCCCTGTGATAAGATAAAACACATCCCGCGAGGGGAATGATGACAACAACCGGAGGCCGCGAATGGCACTGAGAATAGAAGAACTGGCGAAGACGATCGACCATACGCTGCTGAAGCCCGACGTGACGCGCGCCGACATCGAGCGGCTCTGCGAGGAGGCACGCCATCACCACTTCGCGTCGGTCTGTGTCTTTCCCTATTACGTGCCCCTGGCGGCGACGCTACTGAAGAGCCACGACGTCAAGGTCTCGACGGTTATCTCCTTTCCCTTTGGCGGTGACACCACCCGTACCAAGGTCAGGGCGGCGGAAAATGCCGTCGGTATCGGCGCGGATGAGGTCGAGTTCGTGATGAACATCGGCGCCATGCTCTCCGGTAACTTCCGGCTGGTCCGTGACGAGATCGCTTCGGTGGTTCGCTCCGTGCGGATGAAGAGCGTTAACGTCGGCAAGGGCCTGGTGCTGGTCAAGGTCATCATGGAGACGGCATACTTTGACAAGAAGATGAAGAAGCTGGCCTGTAAAATGATCGAGGACGGCGGCGCCGATTTCGTCAAGACTTCCACCGGCTTCGGTCCCGAGGGCGCCACGGTTGCGGATGTGGAGCTACTGCGCGATGAGCTTTCCGAGAACCTGGGGGTCAAGGCCGCGGGTGGTATACGCACCTCCGAAGACGCCGAGACGATGATTAACGCCGGCGCCGCCCGACTGGGCACCAGCCACGCCGTCGAGATTATGAACGAGTTCGCCGAGCAGAAGGAATAATTATTGCCAGAGCCAATCGCCATACCCGAGCTCACCTTTGACGCCCAGGGCCTGATACCCGCCATTGTGCAGGACTGGCTGAGCGGCGAAGTCCTGATGATGGCTTTCATGAACGACGAGTCTGTGCGGCTCACAGTCGAAAGCGGCCGTACCTGGTTCTGGAGCCGTTCCCGGCAGAAACTCTGGAACAAGGGCGAGACCAGTGGCCACTTCCAGTTCGTGAAATCATTGCGCCATGACTGTGACCAGGACTGTCTGCTGGTGCTTGTCGAGCAACGTGGCGCGGCCTGTCACACCAACGAACGCACCTGCTTTTACCGGTCTCTGGACGGCGAGCCGCTGAAGCCCGCCGTTTATGAGGCTCTGGTACGGCTCTATGAGCTGATCAACGAGCGCAAACGGTTGATGCCGCCCGGTTCCTACACGACCAGTCTGTTCGAGAAGGGCACCGACACCATTCTCAAGAAAGTGGGGGAGGAGTCGGCGGAGCTCATCGTGGCCGCCAAGGGCGGCGAGCGCGAAGAGATCACCTACGAGGCGGCCGACCTTTTCTATCACGTGGGGGTGCTGCTGTCGAAAGCCGACGTGCCGCTCAACGATGTCCTCGAGGAGCTCCTCAAACGATGGAAATGACCGGGTCGCAGTCCGGGCCGTTCCGCCTCGAGATTCGTCCTTCCCTCGAAGAGGTTCGTAAACTCGGCAAAAAGTATAACCTCATACCGGTCTATCACAGTTTCATTTCTGACCTGGAGACGCCGGTCTCGGCATTCCTGAAGCTCGGCGCCAAAGAAAATTCATACCTGCTTGAGAGCGCCGAGCAGGGCGAGCGCATCGGCCGCTATTCCTTCCTGGGCTGCGACCCGCGGGCAATCATTACCTTCGAGGACGGCGAGCTGAAGATCCGTGAGGGCGACGACGAGACCGTGAGCGCCTGCGATGATCCCTTTAACGCCATCTCCGAGTACATGTCACGCTACACGGCGCCGGAGTTCGAGGAGCTGCCGCCTTTCATCGGCGGCGCCGTCGGCCTGTTCGGCTATGACCTGGTGCGCTGGGCCGAAGAGCTGCCGCCGGCGAAACCGGATACGTTGGGCCTGCCTGACATGGCTTTCCTGATTTCAGACTCGACGGTCATCTTCGATCACCTCAAGCACACAATTTTTGTGCTTGCCAACGTTATGGTCGAGGAAGGCGAGGAGATATCTGCCTCATACGAGGCCGCCTGCGACCGGGTGCGCAAGCTGAAGGAGCTTCTGTCTCAGCCGCTGCCGCAACCGGTACGCCACCAGCGCGGGACGCTGGGCGAGCCGGTATCCAATTTCAGTCGCGAGGATTTCGAGTTGGCGGTGGAGCGGGTGAAGGAATACATAGTTGCCGGCGACAGCTTCCAGACCGTGCCTTCCCAGCGGTTCCAGGTGGACGTCGAAGTTTCTCCGTTCGGCATCTACCGGGGCCTGAGGACGGTCAATCCTTCGCCATATATGTATTACATAGCTTTTGAGGATTTTTCCCTGGTCGGCTCCTCGCCGGAACCCCTGATCAAGGTTGATCGGGGCTGGGTTGAGACCCGCCCGATCGCCGGCACCCGGCCACGCGGCGCCACGCCTGAAGAGGACAGGAAGCTGGCCGAGGACCTGCTGGCCGACGAGAAGGAGCGCGCCGAACACATCATGCTGGTGGACCTGGGCCGCAACGACCTGGGACGGGTCTGTGTTCCTGGCACGGTCGAGGTGGTCGATCTGATGCGCATCGAATATTATTCCCATGTCATGCATATCGTTTCGGTAGTGGTCGGGAAGTTGCGTGATGACATGAAGGCGACCGACGCTCTCAAGGCGGCCTTTCCGGCGGGGACCGTTTCCGGCGCTCCCAAGATCCGTTCCATGGAGATAATCAACGAGCTTGAGCCGGTCAAGCGTGGTTCTTACGCCGGAGCCATCGGCTACCTGAGCTTCCAGAGCGGCGAGCTCGACACTTGCATCTGTATCCGCACCATCGTGGTCAAGGACGGGACCGCTTATGTTCAGGCAGGAGGCGGGGTGGTCGCCGACTCGGTGCCGGCTCTCGAATACGAAGAGACCCGGAACAAGGCCAGGGCGCTGTTCACCGCTATCGAGCTGGCCCAGGGCCAGGAGGAATGGGAATGATGGCTGTTGTGGCGCACAACATGAGCACGACGATGATCATGCCCATAGTCGCACCTGACGGAAAGGAGCGCCGCTGATGGCGCGCGTGCTGATCGTCGATAATTACGATTCGTTCACCTATAACCTGGTGCAGTACCTCGGGGAGCTGGGAGCGGAGATTGAAGTCTTCCGCAATGACAGGATCACGGTCGAGGAGATAGCGGCTAAGGCACCGACCCATGTCGTTATCTCTCCGGGGCCATGCACGCCCAACGAGGCGGGCATATCAATGGAGGTCGTGCGCGAGCTTGGCGGCAAGGTGCCGCTGTTGGGAGTCTGCCTGGGCCATCAGTCGATCGGCCAGGTCTTCGGCGGCAAGATCCTCAGGGGCGAGGCGCCGGTGCACGGTAAGACTTCTCTGGTCACGCATGATGGCAAGACCATCTTCGAGGGTGTCGAAAATCCGTTCACGGCGACCCGTTATCATTCCCTGATTCTGGCGCAGCCGATTCCCGATGAGCTGGAGCTGTCAGCATGGACGGATGATGGGGTCGTCATGGGTGTGCGGCACAAGACCCTGCCTGCACTGGAAGGTGTGCAGTTCCACCCGGAGAGTATTCTGACGGAGCCGGGCAAACAGATATTGGGGAACTTTTTGGGGTCGTCAGTCTAGGAAATTGCAGGATATTGAGAATGATAATAATGACCTTCCCCAATTCCATTTATGTATCGAAGGGGTGGATCATCAAAAGGCGGATTCAACTTTGAAGCGCAACAGTTAACAGAGTTGATGTTTTGAAGAATACTTCATAGGGCGTTTTGAATCCAAGCTTTTTTCTGGGCCGGTGA
>JAGVMV010000039.1 GCA_020053595.1 Thermoleophilia bacterium
CGCCCGCTGACGATAAATCCCTAGGCTTCCGAGCCCATCGGCTTCGTCATGGCCAGCATCATCACACCGATCATGAATGCAACTACCGCGAGTCCCGTACAGCCGATCTGCATTGCGGAATGCTCCGCCCTGGCGGCCAGGCCCACGTGACAAAGTCCTACAAGAATAATTGGCAGTCCCATAACCTCACTGGTCGCCAACCAGTAAATGGCTATTAAAATTCCAGCAACCCCCAGAGCATAACAAGTGGTTTTCATTGCGTCGTGCTGGTTCGACGCCATAAACAGGCAGATATAACTGGCCGCCCCATAGATCGATGCCAGCGCCCCGCTGACTATTCCTCCCTTGAATTTCACCTGGTACTCCCTCCCGAGCTTTTTTCGCGCCTGTGTGCCCTGGACATCGGCGCGTTTTCAAAGAATTAGTTCGCTATCGGGCAAAGGTTATCCTGTAAGGGAATACGAGGAACAGCAAGTTCATCGGCGCCAGAGATCCCGATAGCCCCGGAAAGGGGAGTTAATCTCCCTGGACCTCTTCAGTAACCCGATCACCGTTAATCACTGCCAAAAAACCGGCGCCGTACCGTTCAGCCCGGGCCGGCCCGATACCATGGGCCAGCAATAGCTTATCGAGGGTTGCAGGCCGCAGGCGGGCAATGTCGCGCAAGGTTCGATCGCTGGCGACCACATAGGGGGGAACCGCCTCCCGGCGGGCCAGCTCCAGGCGATGGATCCTTAACGCTTCGAAGAGTGCCCGGGCTTCGACATCCAACTTCAGATCATCTCCCGTGGCCATGGGCCGCCTGGTCCGGCCTGGTCCGGCAGCTGTCTTCCTGTTTCCAACAGGCTCTTTTTCCGGTGGCAGCAGAAGCCGGACGGGCAGGTCACCGCGCATCACCGCCCGTCCCTCCTCGGTCAGAACCACCAGCGGCCGTTGATCGCCGGTAAAATTCAACCAGCCCACGGTGACGCAGCGGCGCAGGAGTTTGAGCAGCCATTCCTGGGATCGCCCCTCCAGGGCGCCGAAGGTCAGTGACTGGTCGAGACCACTCCAGGACAGCCTTTCATCCCCGGTGAACCCCCTGAGCAGGTTGGCGGCGACCTGGATGCCGAACCGGCCATTGGTCCGGGCCACGGCCGACAGCGCCTTGCGGACCGTCAGGCTGACCGTTTCCGGATCCTGCTCACCGCCTTCGGCGATTGCCATGCAGACATCGCAATGTCCACAGCCGGATAGCGTCTCCTCTTCATCGCCGAAATAGCGCAGGATGGCATCGTGGCGGCAACTGCCGCCCTCCGCCCAGCGCATCAATTCCAGGAACAGGTTCCACCTGTGTTGCATGGCTTCGGAACCGGAAGTCCCGTCATTGCCTGACCCTCGCTCGATCAGCCGGCGGCGCAGGGGCATGTCACCCGGGTTTATCAGCATCAGACAGATGGAGTCACGGCCGTCACGTCCGGCGCGCCCCACTTCCTGGTAGTAGGCTTCGATGGAACCGGGTGGCGCCAGATGCACTACCGCACGCACATCCGGACGATCGATACCCATGCCGAAAGCGTTGGTCGCCACTACCACCTGACATTTGCCGATGAAAAAGTCCTTTTGCACGCGGTCGCGCCGAGGGCCTGGCAACCCGGCATGATAAGCCTGGGCGCTCCAGCCGGCCCCTGCCAGGCGTTCCGCCTCGGCCTCGGTAGCCCGTCGCGTGGATGAGTAAACAATTGACGTTCCACTGCCACCCGGAGAGCCCAGCGCTTCCGCCAGCGCGGCATCTACCCACCGCTCCCGGTCACGGGCCCCGCTAACCTCGCGGACACGCAGGGAAAGGTTCGGCCGGGCGAAACCGCTGACAATCTGCCGGGTATCGGCGCCCAGGCCCAGCCTGGCGATTATCTCGTCGCGCACCACCGGCGTGGCCGTCGCCGTGCAGGCGAGCACCCGGGAGTCCGGCATCCGTGAAAGAAGCTCGCCAATCTGCATGTACTCGGGACGGAAGTCGTGTCCCCACTCGCTGATACAGTGAGCTTCATCCACCGCTATCAGGGAACAGTCTAGCCCTTCCAGCGCCCGGCGAAAACCAGGTAGTGACAGCCGCTCCGGAGCCGCGTAGACCAGCCGGTATTCTCCCCGTGCCATCCGCATCAGCCGCTCGCGCTGCTCACCCGGATCCAGCGTGGAAGCGATATAGGTCGCGGGGATCCCACGGGCCGACAAGGCCGACACCTGGTCGTTCATCAGGGAGATAAGCGGAGAGATGACCAGCGTCGTCCCATCGTGCATCACAGCAGGCAGCTGGTAGATAAGGCTCTTGCCGCCACCCGTGGGGGCCACAAGCAGAAGCCTGCCGGTCGCATAAAGGGCGTCCAGGGCTTCCCGCTGGCCGGGGCGCAGCAACTCAAATCCCAGCCGTTCAAGCGCGGCCTGGTAATCATGTTCCACAACTGGCTCTACGTGCTGAGAATGACCAATTTTACTCTGCTTCAACAGTGTCCACTTTCGCGCCGTTCAGTAAGCCGGAACAAATATACCACGGGCTCCGGACACCGTCTCCAACAGTTCTTCAGCGAAGCAGGATCTGAAACAGGTGGTGCAGGCAAAACGCCACCACGCCACGGGATTCTTCATCTTACCTGATCTCTTAATATTTAGAAGGTAACGCTGTTGGTCAGCTCGCCGATCCCATCTATGCGGACCGTGACTTCGTCCCCCGCTTTCATTCCGCCCACACCGGGAGGCGTACCTGTCAGTATCACATCACCGCGATCGAGCGTCATTACCCCGGAGATAAAAGCCACCAGCTCCAGCGGCGAAAAAATCATGTCTGAAATTGTTGCGCTTTGCCGCCGTGTGCCGTTCAGGAAAAGTTCCACTTTTGATTCCGGCGCCAGGGGGCCGGTTTCCAGCCACGGTCCCAGCGGACAGAAAGTATCAAAGCTCTTGGATCGCGTCCATTGCCCATCAAGACGCTGGAGATCACGCGCCGTCACATCATTGGCGCAGGTGTAGCCGAGCACCTGGCTGGCTGCTTCATCCACGGTTACCTTTCGAGCGGTTTTCCCGATGACGATCGCCAGTTCAGCCTCATAGTCAACCTGTTCCGAAGCAGCGGGAAGCATGATGTCCTCGCCGTGTCCGATGACCGACGATGGCGGCTTCAGGAAAATGACCGGCTCTGACGGAACAGCCATTTCCAGTTCATCAGCGTGGGAACGATAGTTCAATCCGACGGCGATTATCTTGCCTGGATGAATCAGCTCGAGATGCGTCATCTTATTCGATACCCGTCCCGAGCCGCACGCTAGTGGCGTCGGCGTCTTTTCATCATTCCGTATTCGATGCTGTCCACCAGCGCCTCCCAACTTGCCTCGATAATGTTCTCCGATACGCCGATGGTGCCCCAGCTGTCGTGGCCGTCGCTGGAGTCAAGGAGCACGCGCGTGACTGCGCCCGTTCCCTTGTGCTCGTTGAGAATGCGCACTTTATAATTGACCAGATGGATGCGTGAAAGCTCTTCCACCAGTTTCGGATATCTTGCCGGCAGCAACTTTCTGAGGGCTATATCCAGGGCGTTAACCGGGCCGTTTCCCTCAGCGAAAGCTATCGGCAGCTTGCCGCCACTGTTATCCTTGAGAACGATCTTGGCCTCGCTGATAACGGCGCTCTTGCGCTTTTGCACGATGACACGAAAGTTGTCGAGCTCGACTATTGGCTTGAGCAGGCCCAGCTCCCGTCGTAAAAACAGTTCGAACGATGCGTCGGCCACTTCGTAGTGATAACCCGCGTGTTCCTTTTCCTTGAGTCTTTTAAGCAGGGCGCCAAGTTTTTCCTTGTCCCCGCTGAGATCCAGTCCCATCCCGGCTGCTTTCTTGAGAACAGTCGCCTGGCCGGCCAGTTCACTGACCAGTATGCGCTGCTTGTTGCCTACCAGGGCCGGATCCACATGCTCAAAAGTCCTCGCGTCCTTGAGGGCCGCGCTCACGTGCAATCCGCCCTTGTGCGCGAAGGCGTTCTCGCCCACGTAAGGCTGGTGCGTTTCGGGGCTTACGTTCACCATCTCGGCAACATAATGAGAAGTCTCTGTAAGTTCCGCCAGTCGCCGGTCGCTGACACAGTCATAGCCCATCTTCAGCCTGAGCGCCGGGATGATTGATATCAGGTTGGCATTGCCACAGCGCTCGCCGTAACCATTCACGGTCCCCTGAACCTGGGTCGCGCCTGCCTCGACCGCTTCGAGCGTCACCGCCACGGCACAGTCGGCGTCGTTATGGGCGTGTATGCCAACGGGCACGCCAAGTCTGTCCACTACCTGCTTTACGACTTCGGATGCCCTGGATGGAAGCGTGGCGCCGTTGGTATCACAGAGAACAACCCTGGTCGCCCCACCCCTTACAGCGGCCTCAATCGTGCTCATTGCGTATTCCGGGTCGTCGTCGAACCCGTCGAAGAAATGCTCGGCGTCATAGAAGACCTCGCGACCCTTGCCTGCGAGGAAACCAACGGTGCCCTCGATCATCTTCAGATTTTCCTCAAGACCAACCCTCAGCACCTTTTGAGTGTGCAGTTTCCAGCTCTTGCCGACGATGGTGACCACCGGCGTATCCACTTTGAGCAGCTGTTTGAGCAGCGGGTCCTGATGCGGCCTGGCGCCCTTCTTGTGCGTCATGCCGAAAGCGGCCAGCCTGGCCGTGCGCAGCCTGTGGCCGGCCATCTTTTGATAAAACTCCACATCCTTGGGATTGGAGCCGGGAAAGCCGCCCTCGATGTAATGCACACCGAGGCGGTCCAGCCGCAAGGCGATCTGGACCTTCTCATCCACTGAAACGCTCATGCCCTCCCGCTGCATGCCGTCCCGCAGAGTCGTGTCGTATAATTCAATGCGCTTTTTCGACATCTTTCTTGATGACGTTGAGAGTCTTTTTTGCCAGGATAAAATGCATCGGCCTGACAAAGGGCCAATAGATCCGCTGTACCATATTCGGGTTAGACGAGGCTAAGGCGAGCGAAAGCCTGGCGCCGCTCCCATCTGAATCCATGAGATAACCCGCTTCCAGGTTGAAGAGCGTTGTCTTGAGCGAAAAGAAATATTTCCGGCCTCTATCGGCTTCGGTCAGCACAAACGGGCCAAACGAACCGCCCACGGCCAGCGGCTTCGACATATTACTTTTTGCCATCTCATAATAACTCTTTGAAAATAACATTTTTATCCCCCGCTTGAAACCGCCGATCAGAAAGATCCGCACCGCGAGCAGCGGCCACCTCTCGAGCGCTTTAAATACCGGGAATTTGTTCGGCATGCTCTCGATGTGCCCATACACTTGATCGGCGGTTGCGTCTATCCAAATTGAATGGCTGCTCTCGATCACCTGACTGGATATAATAGTTGATTCCAACATACGGTTGATCAAACCCATTCCAGGTAGTGAGCATATTTGTCGTTCTCCGCCTTGATAATCCCATAGAAGATATCCTGTATCTTCTTCGTGATCGGACCCGGCTCGCCGATGACGCGGTCGTCCACTTCACGCAGCGGCACGATCTCGGCCGCCGTACCGGTGAGGAACGCCTCGTCGGCCACATACAGGTCCGAGCGGACCATGACTTTCTGCTCCAGCGGGATGCCTTCATCCTGGCAGATGGTAAAGACCGTATCCGCGGTTATGCCCTCCAGCACATCGCAGGAGGTTGTCGGCGTCGCCACGACACCATTCCTGACCACGAAGAGGTTCTCCCCCGATCCTTCCGAAAGGTTGCCCTGATCGTCGAGCAGAATAGCTTCTTCGTAACCGCCCTTAACCGCCTCTACTTTCGCCAGGCTGGAATTGATGTACTGCCCCGTCGCCTTGGCTGCCGGTGGCATGCTGTTTGGCCCGAAGCGCCGGAAAGAGGAGATCTTGGCGCGAATGCCATGCTCGATCCCCTCGTCGCCGAGATATGTGCCCCAGGGCCAGACGGCGATGCAGACATCTACCGGCGCATGCAGGGGGAAGAGCCCCATCTCGCCGTAGCCACGATAGATTAACGGGCGTATGTAACAGCTCTTCAGGGAATTCGCCCGGATTACTTCCTTGGTCGCCTCCACCAGTTCCTCGGTGCTGAAAGGTACGTCCATCATGTATATCTTGGCCGAGCGCAGCAGCCGCTCGATATGGTCGGTCAGGCGGTAGACATGGGTTCCCTTTTTGGTGTCATACGCCCTGATGCCCTCAAAGACGCCCGATCCATAATGCAGCGCGTGGGTCAGCACGTGGATTTTGGCATCAGCCCAGTCCACCAGCTCTCCGTTCATCCAGATTTTCGAGACTTCAGTTATCGGCATGTGACTCCTTTTTCCAGGATGCGCCTCCGGCACAACCGCCCGGCGATACGGCGATCAAAATTAACCCTTACTGACCCTCTCCGCCACCAGGTCGCCTATTTCCGTGGTTGAGAAGCCGGTCTTGCCCACTGCCAGGCTTTTCAGCTTGTTGGCGGTGACATCGGCGATAGCGGCCTCGACTGCCGCCCCGGCTTCGCTTTCTCCCAGGAATTCGAGCATCATCTGCACGGCGGCGATAGCGGCCAGCGGGTTGATAACGTTCTGCCCGGTGTACTTGGGCGCCGAGCCACCAATGGGTTCGAACATCGAGACACCCTCGGGATTGATGTTACCCCCGGCGGCGATGCCCATGCCACCCTGGATCATGGCGCCCAGATCGGTGATGATGTCGCCAAAAATATTATCGGTAACGATGACATCGAACCATTCCGGGTTTTTGATGAACCACATGCAGATAGCGTCGACGTGCGCGTAATCGGTCGTTACGCCAGGATAATCCGGCGCCGTCTCGTTAAAGGTCCGCATCCAAAGATCCTGCGAATAATTGAGCACATTGGTCTTGCCGCACATCGTGAGCTTGTTGTCCTTGCCGCGTCGCTGGCAATAATCGAATGCGTATCTGACACATCGTTCCACACCCTTGCGGGTATTGATGCTCTCCTGGATAGCCACCTCGTCCGGCTTACCCTTCTTCAGGAAGCCGCCGGCGCCAACGTAAAGGCCTTCCGTATTCTCACGCACGACGACAAAATCGATATCGTCCGGCCCCTTGTCCTTGATAGGCGTTTCCACACCGGGGAAAAGCTTCACCGGCCGCAGGTTGATGTACTGGTCAAGCTCGAAGCGAGCCTTGAGCAGGATGCCCTGCTCGAGAACGCCCGGCTTCACGTCCGGATGCCCGATGGCGCCCAGGAAGATAGCGTCGTGGCCCTTGAGTTCGTCGAGCGCCGAGTCCGGCAGCGTCTCGCCGGTCTTCAGGTAACGATCGCCACCGAAGTCATAGTCAGTAGTCTCATACTCGAAACCGTACCGCGCCGCTGCGGCCTTGAGCACCTTCAGCCCTTCCAGCACCACTTCCGGCCCGGTTCCATCGCCGGGCATGACAGCTATGTTATGCATTCGCTCCTCCGCTTTGCTTGCGTTTTTTGACATGTTTCATCAGGCCGCCCGCCATCACGATCTCCTGCATGAACTCCGGAAAACGGTCAGCCTGGTACATAGTTTCCCTGGTCAGATTGACAACCTCTCCCTTGTCCAGGTCTACACGCAACCTGTCGCCATTCTCTACCCCGACCGCCGCCTCAGGGCAAACCAGGATCGGCAAGCCGATGTTGATGGCGTTGCGGTAAAAAATACGCGCGAACGACGCCGCCACCACACAGGAGACACCCGCGGCCTTGATCGCCACCGGCGCCTGTTCCCGCGATGATCCGCAACCGAAGTTCTCATCGGCGACAATGATGTCCCCCGGTTGTACCCGTCCGATGAAGTCCCGGTCGATATCCTCCATGCAGTGCGCCGCCAGCTCACCCGGGTCATGCGTGTTGAGATAACGCGCCGGGATAATGACATCGGTGTCGACATCACGGCCGTATTTATGTGCCGTACCTTCAAAGATCATGCCAGCACCTCCTCGGGAACCGCAACAGTTCCGGCTATCGCCGTGGCCGCCGCTACATAGGGTCCGGCCAGGTAGACCTCGCTGCCGGTGTGGCCCATGCGGCCGACAAAGTTGCGGTTGGTCGTCGATACGCAGCGCTCGCCGTCCGCCAGTATGCCCATGTGCCCTCCCAGGCAGGGACCGCAGGTCGGCGTGCTGACCGCCACTTCGGCGTCGATGAAAACGTCGACCAGCCCTTCCCGCATCGCCTGCTGGTATACCAGCTGGCTTCCGGGGAAGACGATGGCGCGTACGTCTGGATGCACTTTGCGCCCCTTCAGCACTTCAGCCGCCATCCGCAGGTCTTCGATGCGTCCGTTGGTGCAGGAGCCGATGACCACCTGATCGATCTTCAGGTCGGCCAGCTCCGAAGCCGGCACCGAATTCGACGGCAGATGCGGCTTGGCCACCTGAAGCTCGATTGAGCCCACATCTATGTCTATCACGCGCTCATATTGTGCGCCCTCGTCGCTTTTCATCATCACCGGCTCGCGCAGTGCCCGGCCCCGGCAATACTCCTCTGTGATCGCATCGGGTTCAACAATACCGTTCTTGCCGCCGGCCTCGATAGCCATGTTGCACATGGTAAAACGGCCATCCATGGACAACGCTTTTATGGCACTGCCACAGAATTCCATCGCCTGATAGAGGGCGCCATCGACGCCGATCAGGCCAATCGTATACAGGATGTAATCCTTGCCGGTAACATAACGCCCCGGTTCACCCTCATAGTTGAACCTGACAGTCTCCGGCACCCGCAGCCAGACCTCGCCGGTGGCCATTCCTGCCGCCAGGTCGGTACTGCCGACGCCGGTGGCAAAAGCCCCCAGCGCCCCATAGGTGCACGTATGGGAGTCGGCGCCAATGACCACGTCTCCCGGAACCACCAAACCCTTTTCGGGCAGGATCACGTGTTCGATGCCCATGCGCCCGACATCATAGAAATTGGTCAGACCCTGCCGGCGGGCAAATTCCCGCACCAGCTTGGCCTGCTCCGCTGACTTGATGTCCTTGTTGGGAACGAAGTGGTCGCAAACCAGCACAACCTTCTCTGGATCCCAGACCCTGGTCATTCCCGCCGCCTCGAATTCCTGTATGGCCAATGGCGCCGTGATATCGTTCGCCAGCGCCAGGTCCAGGCGCGCATTGACAAAATCACCCGCCCGCACCTCTTCCTGGGCACAGGCGCGTGCCAGTATCTTCTCTGTGATAGTCATAGGTCTTGCCATCTATTTCACCGCCCCAGCTCTGTATGCATTGTTAAGGGCGCGGACATATGCCTTGGCGCTGGCCTCGACCACGTCGATAGACAATGCCGTGCCCGCGTACGCCTTACCCTTCACTTCCACCACTACGCGCACCTCTCCGAGAGAGTCTTTCCCCTCGGTCACGGAGCGCACCTGATAATCCTTCAGCTTTCCCTTCGTGCCGACAGCGTCGTCGATTGCCTTGAAGATCGATTCCATCGAGCCGCCGGAGAAGCTCTTTCCTGTGAGCTCCTCGCCTTCCTTCTCGATGATCACCTGGCAGGTGGGTACGAACTCGGAACTCGAGGTCACCTCATACGATTTCAGCTCGTAGATGTCCGACTGCTCACGTACCTCTTCGCCAACCAGCGCTTCCAGGTCAGCCGCGGTTATCTGCTTCTTTTTGTCCGCGACTTTCTTGAAATGTACGAACGCCTGGTTTAGTTCGTCATCCGAGAGCGTCATGCCCAGCTCTTCCATGGCCACCTTTAACGCATGGCGGCCTGAGTGCTTGCCAAGCACCAGGTCACTTGTACCCCGACCGACGCTGGCGGCGCTCATGATCTCATAGGTCGTCCGTTCCTTCAGCACTCCGTCCTGGTGTATACCCGACTCGTGGGCAAAGGCGTTCTTCCCCACGATCGCCTTGTTGGGCTGAACGTCATAGCCGATCAGACGGCTCACCAGACGGCTGGTACGGGTTATCTCAGTAGTCTTGATGCCGGTAGCCATGCCCAGCAGGCGCTTGCGGGTCTCCAGGATCATGACGATCTCCTCCAGCGATGCGTTGCCGGCCCGTTCACCCAGTCCGTTGATGGCGCATTCTACCTGCGAAGCGCCATTCTCCACCGCGGCCAGCGAATTGGCCACCGCCAGGCCCAGATCGTTATGGCAATGCACACTGACTACTACATCCTTGAGCCCCGGCGCCTTCTTGAACTGCTCCCGGATGAATTCACCAAACTCTGTAGGTATGGCATAACCCACCGTATCAGGAATATTGATGGTGCTGGCGCCTTCATCGACGGCCGCCTGCAATACCTGCGCCAGGTAATCAGGGTCGCTGCGCGTGGCGTCCATTGCCGAGAATTCCACGTCGTTACAAAGGCTCACCGCCAGAGCGACCATGCGTTTGGCAGTCTCCAGCACTTCCTGACGCGACTTGCGCAGCTGATGTTTCAGATGCAAGTCGCTCGTTGATATGAAAGTATGAATGCGGGGATGGTCGGCTTCCTTGATGGCATCCCATGCCGTGGTTATATCTTTCTCGATGGCGCGTGCCAGGGCGCAAACGGACACACCGGAAACCCGTTGGGCGATGTTTTGTACGCCCTCAAAATCCCCGGGAGATGAAATGGGAAATCCGGCTTCAATGACATCGACACCCAGTCGTGCCAGCTGCTCGGCGATCTCCAGCTTCTCGAATGAATTGAGATTGATGCCAGGAGACTGTTCACCGTCCCGCAGCGTTGTATCAAATATGATTATGCGATGAGGATCCATTGCTTCTCCTAAAACCACTCAGGTTTTGTGTGTAAAGAAAAAAGTGGCAGGTTTGCCGCACGGGCAAACTACTAAATAATCTCCCCCGAAAGGGGGAGGAGAAGCAAACTCAGGAGAGAGATGGCGGCAGGCAGTATAAAACTGCCTCCCACGGGGGAGGCCGATCCCTGCACCATATGATATTTTGCAGAAATCGAAGCCATTAGTGACACATGATATTGAAGTTCGAAGAAGATTTCAACTTTGAAGGCGCCCTGGAAAGACGCCCTGAAAGGCTTAACGACAAGATCTCCAGCCTTTTCAGCTAGCCAACCTCGCGCAACCGGGTTTTTCCCTCTTTCTTAACCAGGGTCACAAACAACTCGACCAGCTGTGGATCGAACTGGCTTCCGGAGCCTTTTTCCAGTTCCGCCAATGCCTGAGTTTTGTTCATGGCCTTCCGGTATGGCCGGTCTGAACGCATTGCCCGATAGGCATCCATAATGCCAACCACCCGCGCCATTAATGGAATCTGCTTGCCCTGCAGGCGCTCAGGGTAACCGTCGCCGTCCCAGCGTTCATGGTGGTAGAGAATGGCGGAAATGAAATCCTGTAACTGCCTTGCTTCTTCGAGGATTCGCTGCCCGATCTCCGGATGTTGCTGAACACCTGCCAGCTCTTCCGGCAAGAGCTTGTCTTTCTTTCTTAAAATAGATCCTGGCACACCGATCTTGCCAATGTCGTGGAGCCTTGCCGCCAGAACCAGGGAGTCAGCCTGATCTTCGGCCATGCCCAGCTCACGAGCCATCGCCGCGGCTATCTCAGCCAGGGCACTCGTGTCCACAGCCGAGTAGTGGTCGCTGACGTCAACCGCCTCGGCCAGGGCACGCATTGTCTGCAAGCTGGCTCCCTCGAGACGGCTATAGAGGCGCTCGACATCACCATCCTCGAGTTCGGTGCCGGAAAGATCCCGGAAATAGACCACCCGGTCGCGGCCACACCGCTTTGCGAACAGAAGTGCGGTATCCGCCGCCGAAATCAGGCTGTCAGCATCGCTGGCGCAGTCCGGTAGATCGCCCACGCCAAAGCTTGCTGAAACAACATTCTCCGGTAACTCTACTTCATGTGCCACTTCCTTCATCAGGCTCCGCAACCTGTCCGCTGTTGTCATTGCCTCGCTGCTCGGGGCTTCCGGCAGCACCACGATGAATTCCTCACCGCCATACCCGGCCGTATAACCACCTTTACGGATTTCATTGCGCAGTAGCTTGCCTACACGCTTCAGTACTTCATCACCCTTTTGATGACCGAAACGATCATTGATAGTCTTGAAGTGGTCCAGATCAAGCATGATGAGCGACAACGGCTTATGCTGTCGACAAGCCCTGTCAACTTCCCACCTTAGATGATGCTGAAAATGTGCGTGGTTCCGCAAACCGGTCAACAAATCGGTATCGGCCATCTCACGTGCCTGTTTGTGCAAAATCTCCAGTTCTGCATACTGGTCCTTCAGCTCATCATTAACAGCCGCCAGCAATTCTTCTTTCTCCCGCACCGCCAGCATCAGACTATTAAAATTCTCTCCGATTTCGTTGATGGGGTTTTGTCCAACAGCCTGTCGGTAGACCGAACATTCCGAACAGTCGGCCAATTTTTGGGCAAAACGGCCTTGCACTTTTTCATTACAAAAAGTCCCCGCTATTAACCAGCACCGAACATGCTCGCGTCCATAGACCGGGCAAGCCGTCGATGAACAGTTCTTCACTTCCCAACAGTTGGGCACATGCGGATCCTCGAAAATGACATTCCAGTCCTGCAGCCTTATAACCTTGTGAGTAAGGGAAGAAAACTTCTCCTTTGCATCCTCCAGCTCGACCTTTCTCTGCGCGAGTTCCATATTTCGCTGATACAAGGTTATTTTCACTAGGAAATAACAGAAGGTGCCGACGAGGAAGCCCGCCACCAGGCAAGCAAACCGGAAGTAAATCTTTCGGTCGGAATCCCAGGTGACAAAGGGACCGACTATCTGTGGGAAAACAAGCCCCATGGTAAGCCCGAAGGCTATCATTACCATAAAGATTCGCCGCATGGAGGATAAGCGCTGTGCCAGAAATTTCAACATCCGCCCTGCCTCTGTTTTGTTGTTAGCCAGCCTGGCTCAACTCGAGTTCGCCGGTTTCCCTTGTGACCTCGATAAACAATTCCACCAGCTGTGGATCAAACTGGGTCCCGGCCCCTTTGCGGAGTTCCTCAAGAGCATGTGCCGGTGAAAGCGCTTTACGGTATGGCCGGTCGCACAGCATGGCACGATATGAGTCTATAATTCCAACCACGCGAGCCATTACGGGAATCTCCTGGCCTTTGAGCCGCTCCGGGTAACCGTTACCGTCCCACCGCTCATGGTGGTAGAGGATAGCCTGGATGAGTTCCTGAATCTGTTCCATTTCCTTTAGTAATCTCTGACCGATTTCCGGATGCCGCTGGACGGCTGCCAGCTCCTCCTGCGAAAGCTTTTCCTTTTTTCTGAGGATAGAACCCGGAACGCCTACTTTGCCGATGTCATGGAGTCTGGTAGCCAGGGCCAGTGCGTCCGCCTGTTCCTGGTCCATCCCCAGCCGTTCAGCGATCGCTATCGCCACCTTGGCCATACTGGATGTGTTTGCCTGGGAATACGCATCACTGGTATCAACAGCCTCAGCCAGCGCCCGAATCGTCTGCAGACTGGCGCCCTCGAGTCGGCTATGCAAACGGTCGAGATCTCCTTCCCTCAATTCAGTATCAGCAAGGTCGCAAAAATATGACACCCGGTTTCTGCCCTTTCTCTTGGCAAAGAGCAGTGCAGAGTCTGCCGCCGATATCAGGCTGTCAGCGTCACTCGCGCAGTGAGGAAGATCTGCAACACCGAAGCTGCCGGCCACAAATCCTGACGGAAGTCCTGTTTCCGCTTCCACGGTTTTGATCTTAAGGCGGAGCTTGTCTGCGACAACCATGGCAGTTTGTGCCGTCGAATCGGGCAGCACCAACACAAACTCTTCACCGCCGTAGCGAGCCGCATATCCATTGCTGTTTACTTCCTGGCGAATTATTTTGCCTACCCATTGCAACACCTCATCACCTTTTTGGTGCCCGAACTGGTCGTTTACAGCTTTGAAATAGTCGAGATCAAGCATGATCAGCGTTAGTGGTCTGCCATAACGCTGGGCCCGTTCAACCTCCCATTTCAGATGCTGCTGAAAGTGTCCGTGATTCTTGAGGCCGGTAAGCATGTCCGTGTCAGCCATCTCCCTGGCCTGCTTGTGCATAAGCTCCAGCTCACCATACTGCTTTTGCAGTTCATCGTTGGTCTCCGAGAGCATGTCTTCCTTCTCGCGTAGCGCCCACATCAGGCTGTTGAAGTTTTCGCCTATCTCGTTAATGGGGTCGCGTTCGATGGATGCCTTGTATACCTCACATTTGGCGCAGTCCCCCAGCTTCTGTGCGAAGCGTCCCTGGACCTCGCCCCGGCAGTAAGTTCCAGCGACCAGCCAGCAGCGCATATGCTCCTTGCCAAAAGACGGGCAATCCTCAGCCGTGCAGTTTTTGGCCTTCCAACACGTGGGGATAGCCGGATCGTGAAAACTGACGTTCCAGTCGCGTTGTGTGATGGCATCGTGTGTAAGCGCTGAAAATTTCTTCTTGGCGTCAGACAACATCCTGGACTGCTGATGTATTCGCTCTTCTTCGCGCCCGACGACATAGGCTACGATGCCTGCGAGGATCGGCGCCAGGACGATATGCATAACCTCGTAATCAGAGCCAAATCTCTCTTCAACAACAAAGGCAAAAATCGCATAGACAAGGCCGGCTGCCGCCCCAGCGATTCCGTATTTAAATGCCCTGGTCCTAGTAACTGAAGTCTTCATAACCGCCCAAAAAATGTGAGAGAACCTGCTAATGCAGCAATCGGTCCCTATTGAACATACTTGAGAAATCTCATTCTTATTTGAAGGGGTTCGCCATAAAGGGTTGAAACAACTATCTGTAAGGCTTTGCGGCCTGAGAATTCTGGCGAAAAACCGCCAAAAGCGCTCGTTAGATGAATTCGATGATTGGAGTTTACCGGGACCATGCCTTACCAGCCGAAAAAAAGGATGAAATTTAGAGAGCCGGCCTTGATGCTGGCATTCCCTGCACTACTTATCGGGCTTCTCCTCCTCTTCATTGCCCCCGCGGCCGCCGAACCAGACCTCTCGGCCAAGCAAGCCGAAGTCGATGGCATTAAAGCGGAGGTTTCATCGATTAACCTTGCTGCCGAACAGGCGGTTGAGCGCTATAACCAGGCTAACTCGGAACTGGAAGAAACCGGGCTCCAGATTGCTGAAAACGAAAAGGCTCTCGCCGATGCCTCAGCCAAACTGGCGGCAGCACAGATGCGCCTCGATCGGCGCCTTGAGAATATCTATCGTCAGGGCTCTCTGAGCTTCATGGATGTGTTGCTTAATACTTCATCGTTCAATGAGCTGCTATCAAGATTCGACCTGTTGGGCAAGATCGGCGCCCAGGACAAGTCCGACATAGATGAAGTTGTGCAATATAAAAGTGAGACCGAAAATGCAAAGGCTGATCTCGACCGTACACGGCAGCGGCAAGAGGAGTTGGTCGATTCTGTCGCCACGGAAAAATCCCAGGTCGAATCCCAGCTGGCCGCACGCCAGGCGATCCTGACAGGCGCTGAGGGAGAAGTGGCGCAGCTTCTTGCCCGGCAGATTGCGCAGAATCAACCAACTGCCGGTTCTCAATCGCCTCAAAACGGACAGCCCGGTGGCAACTCTGGGGGGTCCGAAACACCTCAGACGGAACCTTCGCCCACTCCAGACCCGGGTCCCGCGTCCGAATCCCCATACAGTCCACCGCCACCACCGGTCAACGGAGACGCCGCATCGATTGCCATGCAGTACCTTGGCGTACCGTATGTGTGGGGAGGCGCCTCGCCATCAGGCTTCGATTGTTCCGGGCTTGTAATGTATGTATACGCGCAGATGGGAATCTACCTGCCACACTCTGCTTCTGCCCAGTATTACTCGGGCACTCCGGTCAGCTACTCAGAGCTGGCGGCGGGCGACCTGGTCTTCTTCGGACAACCGATAAGTCACGTCGGCATATACATCGGTGGCGGCAGCATGATTCATGCTCCGATGGAAGGCATGGTTGTTTCCATTACAGGTATCAGCGGAGGCGGCAGTTACTCTGGAGCCTGCCGACTGTAAAGTGCTTTAAGGGTCCACCCCGTTTACCTGCATCATTCCTTTTAAGCTTTCCTCTACCCCAATCTCCTGATAACATTTGGCTTTGGTTGCCCACTCAGGGCACGGTCCATTTTTACGAATCTTGGGAGAACTTTGGCAAGCACTGACTCCAGCACGAATAAGATCTCAATCGGCCTGCTTGGCTTCGGCACGGTTGGCTCCAATGTATATAACCTCATAAAAGATCAGGGTCTGGAGATCGCCCAGGCAACCGGGGCGTCGATCGAAATCAAGAAAATACTGGTCCGCGACATCGCAGTGCCTCGCCAGGACGCGCCGCCTGAAATTTTCACGGATAACTTCGAAGACATACTCAACGATCCCGATATCTCCATTGTCATCGAGCTTATCGGCGGGCTCGAGCCCGCATTCGATTACATTACAAGCTCGCTGGAGAATGGCAAAGCAGTTGTTACTGCCAACAAACAACTGTTGTCACAGCGAGGTTTTCATCTATTCAAGCTGGCGCGGGAGAAGAATACGCAAATTAAATTCGAAGCCAGTGTCGCTGGTGCCATACCGGTAATCAAGGTCTTGCGCGAGTCTATGGTGGCGGCCGATCTGACCAGCGTCTATGGCATCGTCAATGGCACCACAAACTACATTTTAAGCGAGATGAGCCGCACCGGAGCAAAATACCGTGACGCGCTGGCCAACGCCCAGGAGTGGGGATACGCCGAGTCTGACCCCACCGAGGATATTACCGGCAAGGATGCTGCAGCCAAGATGGCCATACTGGCCTCTATCGCTTTTCATACCGCAGTCAGCCTGGATGATGTGGCCTGTATCGGTATCGAGCATGTCAGTTCCACGGACATATCCTATGCGCGCAATCTCGACCTGGCGATTAAACTGCTCGGTGTAGCCAAACTCTACGGCAACAAGATTAACGTAAGAGTCTACCCGGCGCTGATAAAAAAGGATCATCCGCTGGCCACTGTGAGCGGTGCCTATAATGCCGTTTTTCTTAAGGGGAACTCTATCGATGAGATCATGCTCTCAGGCCCTGGCGCCGGGGGGATCGAGACCGCATCGGCTGTGGTGAGTGATCTTGTTTCGATCATTGTCCGGCGGGAGCCGGGAGGGCACGAGAACATAGCCGCCTGGCGTGAAATGGAGTTCTATCCCGATGATGAGGTTATCTCCAAATTCTACCTGCGACTCGAAGTCAAAGACGAGCCTGGTGTGCTCGCAACGATCGCCAAAGTCTTTGGGGATCACAATGTCAGCGTTGAGAGTGTAATCCAGAAAGATAGCGGAGCGCACGCCGAGCTGGTCATGGTCTTTCACGCGGTAAGAGAAGCAAGCTTCAGAGCAGCTCTGGAAAAAATAGCGGAACTGTCAGAGGTTAAATCGCAACCATGGCCCATACGGGTCGAAGGAAACGGCAATGAACAGCAATAATATTCGCGACAGCTACCTCATCGAGCGATACCGCCGTTTTCTGCCCGTCACGAAAGACACCCCGGTGGTGAGTCTGGCAGAAGGTTCCACACCACTTCTCCCTGCCCCCAGGCTAGGCAAAAAACTGGGGATTAACCTGTATTTCAAGCTCGAAGGCCTGAATCCAACTGGCAGCTTTAAGGACCGGGGTATGACTCTGGCGGTCTCCAAGGGAATGGAGGCGGGCGCAACAGCTGTAATTTGCGCCTCTACCGGTAACACCTCAGCTTCGGCGGCCGCCTATGCGGCGCGGGCGGGTATGCGCTGCATCGTGATAATCCCTGAGGGCAAGATCGCCGCTGGCAAGCTGGCGCAGGCGGTTACTCACGGCGCCGAAGTTTTATCGGTGACCGGTAATTTCGACCAGGCACTGGATATCGTCCGGGCTATTGTTGACAAGTATCCGGTGCAGCTGGTTAATTCAATCAATCCATTTCGGGTCGAAGGCCAGAAGACGGGCGCTTTTGAAATAGTTGACTCTCTGGGAGCTGCCCCGGATTACCTGGCCATTCCCGTTGGCAACGCCGGCAATATTACCGCCTACTGGAAAGGCTTCAACGAGTATCAGGAGGCGGGCCTCCTGGACAGCCTGCCACACATGATCGGCTTTCAGGCGGCAGGAGCGGCGCCACTGGTAATAGGGCACCCGGTAGAGAACCCCGAGACCATCGCTACGGCTATCCGCATCGGCAACCCGGCTCGAGGCGACCAGGCCCTGGCCGCAGCCCATGATTCTGGGGGGCTTATCGATGCCGTCACCGACGAGGAAATAATAAATGCTTACCAGCTGGTCGCCTCCACGGAAGGCACATTCTGTGAACCTGCTTCGGCGGCAAGCCTGGCCGGTGTCATTAAAAAGCAGGAGGTAGGCTTGTTCAAACCGGGTGATACCGTCGTCTGCGTGCTTACCGGCCATGGTCTAAAGGACCCGGAAACGGCAATAAGCACCGGCCGGGAAGTCGTGCGGGTCGACGCTGATCTCGACCAGGTTGTCAAGGTTCTCGGACTCTAGGAGCCGATGATGAAATATCTGGTACTCATCCCGGATGGATCGGCCGATGACCCCCGGGCTGAACTGGGCGGCCGTACACCACTACAGGCTGCAGAAACTCCTAATTTTAACCGGTTGGCCCATACTGGTACTGTTGGCCTGGTAAAAACTATCCCCGAAGGCTTTGCTCCAGGCAGTGATGTGGCCAATCTCTGCGTGCTTGGTTACGATCCCCATATTTACTATTCAGGCAGGGCTCCGCTGGAAGCCGCCAGTCTGGGTATTGATTTGCATAAAGACGATGTAGCTTTTCGATGCAACCTCGTCTATATCGAAGATGGCTTCCTGCGCGATTTTTCCGCCGGCCACATCGATACCGAATCCGCCTGCCGCCTGATTTCGTATCTGCAAGAAAATCTGGGCACAGGCGACGCCTCCTTTTTTCCCGGTTTGAGCTATCGCCACATTATGATCTCGAAGGGCAAAGCGCTCGAAGCGCTGTGCACACCACCACATGACATTACCGGCAAGCCCATTGAGCCATTTTTGCCAAAAGGTCAGGGAGGCAGCTGGTTACGAGGCCTCATGGAAGTATCAGCCCGACTGCTTGCCGATCACCCTGTCAATCAGAAGCGCATCCTCGAAGGCAAGTCGCCTGCCAACATGATCTGGCTCTGGGGTCAGGGTACCGCGCCGAAAATGCCATCTTTCCATGAACGATTCGGCCTCCGGGGTTCGGTAATCTCCGCGGTTGACCTCGTCAAGGGACTTGGAAAATATGCCGGTCTGGAGGTAATCGAGGTACCCGGCGCCACCGGCTGGCTGGATACCGATTATGCCGCCAAGGCACGATTTGCACTGAAACAACTTGAAAGCAAGGATTTTGTCTATGTCCATGTGGAGGCGCCGGATGAAGCATCCCATTCTGGAGATTCGGCAGCAAAGGTCGAAGCAATCGAGCGTTTCGATTCACTTCTTCTGGGAACGCTGCTCGAAGGGCTGAAAGCTTTTCCCGAGCACCGTGTTCTGATCCTCCCGGACCATGCCACACCCCTGGCGACAAAGACCCACAATGCCGAGCCGGTGCCATTTCTTCTGCACGATTCATCCAGTAGAGGCGAGAAGGACCAGTCGTTTGACGAAGTATCCGCCAGTAAGAGCAACCTGAAGTTCGAGAGGGGCTGGGAGCTGATGGAATGGTTCCTGGGAACTTCCGGGGCATAATAGCGGCGGGGACTTAAGCCCTAATTTAAGTCCCCGCCGTGCCTCCCCACTAATACGGCTCCGCCCTGCCGGGCGGGTAATAAAACCCACCCGCGTGCCGTAGTTGTGAGTTCTATGGGCTTACTGGATTACTTTTCTTCCTGATGCCCTTTTACCCTTTAATAACAAACATCTGAACTCACTGATTCTCTCCACTCTTCATGAATAACGCTAATCCAATATCTACCCCTATTTCTCAAATTCATTGCCAGCCGTTCCCTGCACAGCGCGACGCAGATTCAAACTGTAGACCGCCATACCGACTCGCGCCGCTAATCCCGCAGCCAGTTCCTGCTCTCCTTTTATCTGACTATCATCAAACTCCTCGCCAGACGGGAACAGCATAACCAGCACACCGAAAGTGTTTCCTGCAGCCCGTACCGGTATACATATATATGGATCTTCAGCACTTGTGTGCCGACATTTCATTCCAGTTTCTACGCCGGAATAAACATGGATTTGCCCGAGTCTGAGCGACCAGCAGTCGTCCGGTTCAAATCCCTTTTCCAGAGGAGGTGAAGCGCCCCACGAAGCGACCTCCTCATAGTGTCCGGCGTTTTCATCAAGAATGTACAGCGCCCCCGAGCCTCCCTCGGTCATCCTGCCGGCAAAACTGGCAAAAGCGACGTATGCCTCCTTAGTCGTCAGACACCTCTGCAGCAATTCATCCATCTGGTTGAGCATGGTGATTTCGTGCTGTTGCCGCTCGAGCCGTCTGGTGGCACGCTCCAGCTGCTCAAGGGTCGCCTGCAACTCGACTGACTTTGACTGAGCATCGTTTTCCAATTGATCCTTGACTTGGAGCAGCCTCTCCTCCCCATGCTTGCGCGCTGTAATATCCAGCCACATACCTACGATATAATTCTCCTCGCCTTCGGGAGTTTTCACCAGTCGCAGAATGTCCAGAAACCATTTATACGATCCGTCAGCACTAAGCCAGCGGTATTCATATTCATGAAAGCCACGGCTGAAAACCTTCGACATCTCCTCAAAAGCCCGCGGGGCATCCTCGGGATGGATGTGGTCCGCCCAGAACGAGGTATCCGCCGTTACCTCCTCAGCCGTGTAACCGGTAAATGCTTCCATATTCTTACTTACATATGTTATTCCAAATTCATCAGTGGCCTGACTCGTATAGAAAATTATGGGAAGCGACTCCACCAGCAAGGAAAATTGCTCACCAGTCCTTCTCAGGGTCAGCGCCTGCTGGTCACGCTCCCCCCGGGTGCGCAGGGCGCTTATGCCATAGGACAAATCACCCGCCAACTCACTTAAAAGTTCAACCTCTTCGCCGTCAAATGCATCCGGTTCAGCCGCATAAATATTAAGCGCTCCGAAAATATCGCCGTTGCTCGACAACGGTAGCGAAACAGTGGATGCAAATCCGCGTCTGGTGGCTTCGGAACGCCATGGCGCATAGGTTTCGTCGACCAGAACATCGCGGACAACACTCGGCCCGCCGGAACGGATAGCATTTCCTACAGGGCCGGCGCCAAATTCGCTGGATTCATCCCAGGACACCTTTTCAGCCCCCAGATATCCTTCTTCATAACCCGCTGATGCAACCGGGCGCACCAACTGCTCTTCTCCCTGTTCGGCGAAACCGACCCAGGCGAACCGGTAACCTCCCACCTCTACCAGTGCCTTGCATATTTGATGCAGAAGCTCTGGCTCACCCTCGGCTCCGGTGAGAGCCTGGTGAGCGGCCATCGTTGTCCTCAGAGCTCTGTTAACAGCCTGAAGCCGCTCTTCGGCCAGCTTTTTTTCGCCCAGCTCGAGCTTGAGACGCTGGTTTAGATTGCTCAGCTCCAGGGTGCGTTCGGAAACTTTTTTCTCCAGATCATCTTTGCTGCCCAACAAAGCATCCTCGGCGAGCTTGCGTATTGTGATGTCACGGGCAATACCAAGCACACTGTCAAAAGCTCCAGCGTCATCCCTGATTGGTACCAGCGACGTGCTCAGCCAGGATTCCTCACCCCCCAGAGTCGCTTTGTGCTCAACATTAAGTGGCTCGCCGTTGGCGAATACTTTTTTCAGCTCCTGGTTCTGCCCTTCGGCCATCTCCGGCGGGAATACAGCGTGAAGAGATTTGCCCACGAAAGCAGCAGGCCGATTGCCCAATTTACCGGCAGCATAGCTGTTCAGATACTGAATCAGACCCTGGCGATTCGCAATAAAGATAAAATCCTGGGCCGCTTCGGCCAATGTACGATAGCGTTCCTCACTGTCCACAAGCGCCTGCTCCACCTGCACGCGCTCAACAATCTCAGTTTCAAGCTCGCGCCAGCGCCGCATGGCGAAAACACAAAGGGCGGCGGCCAGAATAGCCAGGGCAACGATAAGCTCGTCATATTGGAAGGGACTGTCCTTGAGCTCAAGGGAGGCGGCCTTGAACGAGCCGTGCAGATCGAGTACGAAGCTGAGCACGAAGGCGATTGCAAAAACAATAAAGACAAAGATGAGGTCGCGCAGGACCCGGATACTCTTCTGTCGAGCCCGCTTGGGAGCGTTGGGCTCGTAGACATTGAAACTCCTGCCACGAGCCCGTACTGCCGCGCCTTTGCCGCGGATTTTTTGCCAGGCTTTTATTAACCGGTTCATCAGATCATAACTTCCCGATAGCAACAAACATTAAAACAACCACGCAACCACGCCCTATGACAACCGCAGGCGGGCTCCTTCATAAGCCGGCCCGGCCAGCCTTGTATACAGCTCGAGAAGACCACTTCGAGGAGGCGGCTGCCATACCTCCAGATGTGCCATTCTTTCCTGAAGAACTTCTGCAATCGCTTCGGGTGACCTGCCCTGACCTGCTATCCCAATAATTTCCAGCTTTCCCTCTTCCAGATCCATGCTTACCAGGTCCCCATCCTCGACGACGGATATCGGCCCTCGGGCAGCTGCTTCCGGACATACATGACCGATGCACGGCCCGCGTGTGGCCCCTGAAAAACGTCCGTCGGTTACAAGGGCGACAGTTTCATTCAGTTCGCGATCGGCAGCCAGTGCCGCAGTCAGGTAAAACATTTCCGGCATTCCCGATGCCCGCGGGCCCTCGAAGCGGACTATAACCGCATCCCCGGGCTTGATGCCACCGGTTAAGGCTGCCTCCAGCGCCGCTGACTGCCCATTAAATACTCGAGCATGCCCTTTAAACCGAATCATGTCGGGAACCACAGACGAACGCTTGCAAACAGCCCCATCGGGAGCCAGATTCCCAACAAGTACGGCCAGACTGCCATGCTCATCCAATGGTTCCTCAAGCGAGTGGATAACATCCCTGACAGCCAGTCCATGGCTCGTCAGCTGTGGGGAATGTGATTGGAAAGAGCCCTTCGCATCCAGCTGTTCAAGATTCTCACCCAACGTCCTGCCGGTCACGGTGATCACGTCGAGATTAAGCCGATCGCGCACCTCCCACATGAGCCGGGGCACGCCGCCGGCATACCAGAACAAGTCCGCGGTATGCTCGCCGGAAGGACGCAGGTTGAGAATCCAGGGAACGCTACCGTTGATTTCGCGCACCCTCTGCCATGAGAAGGCCAGCCCTGCTTCAGCCGCCAGGGCCGGCAGATGAAGCATGGCATTGGTCGATCCCCCCGCTGCGGCATGAATGACTAATGCATTTTCTATCGCCTGGGACGAAATGAAATCACGGGAGGTCAATCCCCCGGCAATCAGGGACGCTGCGGCAGCTCCGGCGGCCTTTGCCAGACGTCTCTGCTCATTCTCTGTAGTCGGACAGCAGGCGGAGGTCGGCAACGCAAGACCTAAAGCCTCCGTCAGTATTTGCATCGTAACCGCAGTGCCCAGAAAATTGCAGGCACCGGCGCAGGGGGCTGCTGTTAGACTGTGATAACGGTAATCATCCTCAGAGATTTCGCCGCGTCTCAAACGAGCATACAGTTCGCCCATGCGGTCTACGGAAATATCATCCGGGCCGGTGTGCATTACTCCGCCGGGGAAAAAGAGTACGGGCGAATTCAGCCTGGCGGCTGCAATCAGATGTGCCGGAATCGCCTTATCGCAACTGGAAACAGCTACCCAGGCATCGAAATGGCCACTCCGGTAGTGAAGCTCGGCAGCCATGGCCAACAACTCCCGCGAGGCCAGCGAGTAACTCATGGCTTCAGTCCCCTGGGCGATACCATCGCACATATCCGTGCAGGAATAGCGGCCCACTGCCAGGCCCGCTTTGCTGGCGCCTTCGCGAACATCGTTCACCAGGTCGGGGAGATGGACACTTCCCGGATGAGAATCACCACCGGAGCTCTCAATCAACAGCCACGGTTTGGCCAGATCTTCCTTATCCCAGCCACAGCCAATCCTCAAAGGATCGACCTCTGGCCCCCAGCGCATTTCCTGGCTGTGGTGTTTCACGGGTTTCATGAACACGAGATCGGCAGCCGAGAAGCGAGCATTAGCCGATATGAAGACAATTGGTCAGAAAAGAGAGCATGTATGAGAGTATAAACACGGCCGGCTGTATTAAACAGCCCGCTATCAGGAGCTTAATTTAATCAGGATTATCGCACTTAAGTTTTTAATTGTCTGAATTGGAAAAATAAAGGGGATTTCAACAAACCGCCATACTGTTAACAGATGAACGGCGATGTAAAAATGTTATGCTACAATACGCAAATATTTCCTACCTTTCCCGGTGCTTTTCTTGTCTATAACTCAAGCTGGTTTCATATCCAATTTGTGGACTTCCTTTCCAGCGCAGTCGGCGGATATATCCGCTATCCTCAATTCCGGATATTCCCTGATGGAAGCCAATGCCCGAATCTGACGTAAATAAAAATCAGCAGATCAAGATAGGGGATGAATACTTCGAGGTTCTGAAGGAAGATTCCGGTCGCGTTCTGACTCAGGGCGAGCCATTCGTCATCGTCGATGTCAAGAAGGAAAAGCTGGTCGTCAAAGAAGGGGAGCTCTTCCTCTACAGTGACATTGAGGGAAACGTCTCCCGGGAGGACACATCAGGCCTGGGGCTTTATTTCCAGGATACGCGTTTTCTCAGCACTTTCGACATGAAGCTGTTCGGCTCCAGTCCGGTGTTGCTCTCATCAACCGCCGATCGCGGTTTCATGAGCCAGATCGAGCTCACCAATGCTGACTTTATGTGCGCCGACGGCACCGTAGTGCCTCAGGAAACCATCAATATCCGGCGCATACGTGTAGTCAATGGAAAACTCTACGAACTTATCCGCATTAAAAACTACAATCATTTTCCGGTGGATATCTCCCTGGAATTCGATTTTGACTCTGATTTCGCCGATATGTTCGAGGTCCGCGGCACCAAGCGCACAAAATATGGCACCCGCCTGGCTCCCAAGGTTTCCGAGGACTCTATTCTGCTAGCCTATCATGGCCTTGACGCTATCCTGCGCAAGACCGACATACGCCTGGAAACGCCACCTACCGCCATAGAGGGCACTAAGGCCATCTTTCGCTTCCAGCTAAAGCCGCGGGAACGACGAGTAGTAAAGTACAGCATCGAGCCTATCCTGCCTACAACCAGGCCACCGGAGGCCACCGACTTCAACAAGGCGATCGGCGATGTCAGAAAAAGCTATGAGTCATGGTTCAAGGGAAGCAGCCAGATAGACACTGACAATGAACTTTTCACAGCTGTATTGCGCAGCAGCCAGCGTGATATCAGGATGCTGGAAACGGAAACCGGCATGGGTTACTTCCTAAGCGCTGGTGTGCCCTGGTTCGTAACCCCTTTCGGCCGCGACACTATCATCACCTGCCTTCAGATAATGATGCTGGACGCGCACCCGGCGACGGCTACGGCGAATGTCTTCACCCAGCTGCAGGGCAAAGTCGTTGACCCCTGGCGCGATGAAGAACCGGGCAAGATATTTCACGAGGTCAGAAGGGGAGAGCTGGCCAATATCCGGGCCATACCCCACACCCCCTACTTCGGCAGCGCCGACTCCACGCCTCTTTACCTGATTATGCTCTCGGACATCGTCAAGTGGACCGGCAACCTCGAATTAGCCCGGGGCATGGTCGAGCCGATCAACAAATCGCTTGACTGGATAGATGAATACGGCGACTTCGATGGTGACGGTTTCGTGGAATATGAAACCAAGTCCAAGCGGGGACTGGTCAACCAGGGATGGAAGGATTCCGGAAACTCAGTAGTTCATACCGACGGCAGCCTGGCGGACACACCAATCGCCCTCTCCGAGGTTCAGGCATATGTATATTATGCCAAGCGCCGCATGAGTGAGCTTTTTGCGCTGCTGGGCGACCACGATCGGGCCGAGGAGTTGTCCAAGCAGGCGGAGCTGCTCAAAAAACGGTTCAACGAGGCTTTTTGGATGCCACGCGAAGGCTTCTTTGCCCTGGCGCTCGACCGGGACAAGAAGCCCGTCAAGACCATTACCTCCAACCCGGCTCACGGCCTTTGGGCGCGCATTATTGACGAAGACAAGGCCCCCCAGGTGGCAGAACGCCTGATGCAGCCGGACATGTTCTCCGGCTGGGGCATCCGAACCATGAGCAAGTCTTCCATAAATTACAACCCCATGAGCTATCACAACGGCAGCGTCTGGCCGCACGATAACGCCATTATTATCCGGGGCCTGAAGAAATACGGTTTTAACCAGGAAGCAGCGAGAGCAGCCAGCGGACTGTTCGACGCCGCCCTGCACTACGATTACTATCGATTGCCGGAACTTTTTTGTGGCTTTACCAAACGCTCTATTAGCCGACCGGTTAATTATCCGGTTGCCTGTAGCCCCCAGGCCTGGGCCGCCGGCAGCATTTTCATGATCCTGCAGGCACTGCTTGGCATAGAGGCCGACGCGCCAACGAACACTCTCTACGTCAACAGCCCGGCGCTTCCAAGATGGCTTAACGAAGTGGATGTAAAAAGTTTGCGGGTAGGCAAAGCGGCGATTTCGCTGAAATTCCGCCGGGACGGTGACGTTACCTCCTTCGTAGTCACGGAAAAGGTGGGTACGGTCAGAACTATCGTCACCGAGTAGACTGAATAGAACAGATATTGCTCCCGGAGCTACCCCGACAAACCCACTTCACCGTACTTCAGTCACGATACCTCAGCTCTTGTCTATAAGAATCGCCCGCGCGGGAGCTCCGTCTCCACCCCTGATCTTAAGCGGCAAGCAGACAAGCTCATAATCCCCTGCTTCCACCTGGCCAAGATCTATCCCCTCGAGGACAACTACACCCGCGCCCAGCAAGGCATGATGAACGTGATAATCCTCGGATTTGAATTGCTCGATGGAAAGGTAATCGATACCCAGGAGAACGATCCCCAGATTCACTAGATAATCTGCGGCGGATCCTGAAAGAGATACATAATCCTCGCTGAAATCCGCTAAAGACCATAGACCTGAGTTCGAAGTTTTCAGCAGTAGACGGGTGACACCCTCCAGTCCGCTACTTTCCAACTGTTCGCGATCTATGAAAGACTCGACCCCGGTCAGATCGAGCACCCGCACCGGCCCGACCAAAGCTTCCAGGGACAACTGGTCCACTGTTTTCCCGCCATCAACAAAATGATGCGGCGCATCAATATGGGTACCTGAATGCGACCCCAGTTTCAGAAGCGACAGGTTGGCAACGGCGCCGTCAGAAATTTGCCTGGCCGGTTCAATTTCCACTCCCGGGTCTCCCGGATAAAATGGCATTCCTGTATAAATCGGAACTGAAATGTCGATTATCTTTTTCAGATCAGGCCCCTTCCGTCAGAACCGTATCCATTATCTGATCGCCGTCTATTGCAGCGCTTCCAGTAACTCGTGCTCGCGTTCTACCGAAGTAACGGCCAGCAGCTCGTCATCAGCCTCAAGACGCGTTTCACCTCCCGGAACTATTACCTCGCCACCACGCATGACCACAACGATTACCACGCCCTGTGGCAGTTCCAGCTCGCTAACCAGACTGCCCGCTGCTTTCGATGACTGCTTCAGCTTGATCTCAGCTAACGCGACCGCGCCACCCTTCAGCTTGAGCAGGGTCACCAGGTCGCCCAGCGACATCTCTTCTTCGATGATCTTGGCGATTATATCCGTGGGAGAAACCGCTACATCCACTCCCCATTCTTTGGTGTAAAGCCAGTGGTTGCGCGGATTGTTCACCCTGGCGATCACCCTGGGTACGGCAAAGTGCATCTTCGCCAGCTGCGCTATCACCAGGTTGTCTTCGTCATCGCCGGTAGTAGCGACCACCAGGTCGGAATTACGCACCCCGGCCTCTTCCAGTACGCTGGGCTCGCAGCCATCAGCCCAGATGACCTTGATCTTTGCTGCCGTCGTGGGCACATCCCGACTCTCATCAGACTCGACAGCGACCACCCGATGCGCCCCCGATTCAGCCAGAGCGTCAGCTAGATACGAACCGGTCCTTCCCAACCCCACGATCAGCACATTCATCAGATCCTCCTAGTAGCCGGCCATCTCTTTGTATCTTCCAAGAAAACTCGTGGCGACACATGCGTAAACCAGGTCGCCTTCTTCAAATATCATGGCGCCGGTAGGCACTATCGCCTGCCCCAACCTGACGACGCAGGTGACCAGCGCCTGCCCGTCCACGAAAAGATCTTTGACGGATCTGCCCACCAGGTTGGCTGAAACTTCAAACTCCAGCAGCTCCGCTTCGCCGCTACCGAAGCTCATTTCGCTCTTAAGCTCCGCATATAGCAGATGCTCCCTTAATTCATTGGCGCCCCAAACTGTAGAGGAGATGGTCGGAATGCCAAACTTCTTGTAAATATTGGCGCGAGCAGGATCATAAATACGCGTGATGACCCGAGGAACCCTGAAGACGCGCTTGGCAATCAGCGCCGAGATAATGTTGCTGTTGTCGCCATTTGTCACCGAGGCAAAGCCGTCGGCATTTTCGATACCTGCCTTGATGAGGATGTCGCGGTCGAACCCTGTGCCAACAACGGTCTGGCCCTGGAAGGATGGATTGAGACGACGGAAAGCATGTTCATCCCTGTCGATTATGGCAATCTCATGCCCCTCGACATAGAGAGCGGTTGCCAGACTGGATCCTACCCTCCCACAGCCTAAAATCACGAATTTCATTTTGCCCCTCCCATGGCGGTGTCTGCAGAAACCCTGCGCGAAAACATTTTTCTCAGTTCATCACTTATGAGCATGATCGGCGCGAACAAAGCCAGAACCGCCCATTGCTGCCAACCGAGTCCTGTAGTCTGGAATACCTTCTGCAAGATTGGCACATAGACTATCAGCACCATCAATACGACCTCAAACAGGATTCCCCAAAGCAGCCACCTGTTGGACCAGAAACCAACCCGGAGAACCGAGACCCTGTTGGTTCGGCAGGTCATGGCCGTTCCCACCTGCGTTGCGACGATGCCAGCCCAGGTCATGGTCGTCGCCTCCAGGTACAGGTGGTTATCGGCGTCCAGCATATCGCCCCAGTGCCAGCCACCTGAATACAGTACCCAGAAATAACCCGCCATCACCAGCACTGCCTCGATTAGTCCCAAAAAGACCCAGGCGCGAAACAGCATCTGTCGATTGACCAGCCGCTCCTGCCTCGACCGTGGCGGGCGCTTCATGATATCGGGTTCGGCCCTTTCGACGCCGAGAGCAAGCGCCGGCAGCGTTTCCGTCCCCAGGTCGATGGCCAGGATCTGCATCACCACTAGCGGCAGCGGGATACCCAGCAGGACAAAAAGTGCGAAGGGGATCACTTCAGGTGTGGCGTGGGCGAAAATATATGCCAGGAATTTCTTCATATTATCGTAGACGACGCGACCCTCTTCGACCGCGCCCACGATCGTGGCAAAGTTATCGTCGGTCAGGACGATCGTAGCCGCCTCCTTGGCCACATCGGTCCCCGATATACCCATGGCTACACCAATATCGGCGGTCTTCAGGGCCGGAGCGTCGTTAACGCCGTCTCCGGTCATGGCCACGATTTCGCCCAGGCTCTTCAGCGCCGCGGCTATTCGCATCTTGTGCTCCGGGGAAACGCGGGCGAAGAGCACCTGTGGCTGCTTAACCGTGTTCTGCAACTGGTCTTCAGACATTATCTCCAGGTCGGCGCCGTTGACGATCTGCGCCCGGCCGTCTTCCAGCAGACCGATACGGCGGGCGACCGACTCCGCCGTGAGACCATAATCCCCGGTTATCATGATCACTCTGATGCCCGCTTCGTGGCACTGCTTCACGGCCTGCTCCACTTCCGGCCGCGGCGGGTCCATCATGGCCATCAGACCCACAAAGGTCATCTCCTTCTCCACGTCTTCCGACTTCATCTCGGTGTCAGCGTCAAGCTGACGACTCGCCATCGCCAGTACCCTGAGGCCAGACCTCGCAAGATCGTCGTTCTGTGACATCACCAAATCGCGCTGCTCGTCCGTCAGCTGGACTTCGACGCCGTTGATCAGTATCTGGTGGCACAGTGATAGAACTTCCTTGGGAGCGCCTTTTACATAGGCGATCAACGCTCCCACCTCGCCCTTCCCCACCATTCCTCCCTGCTCTCTCTCAGCTGCCTTTTCTAGATAATCTCCCTGCTCTGCCTCCCTCTGAGCATTACCTGCGCCATCCTTTGTTAATCCATCAGCATGAATTACACTCATGCGCTTGCGCCGGGAGTCAAACGGCAACTCGTAACGCCGTGGATTATCGCGGCTATCCACGCTAGGGTCATAGCCCCACTTGCCTGCAGCCACAAGCAAGGCCGCTTCCGTCGGATCACCGATGATACTCCAGCGTTTCTTACCGGACTCAGGCGGAACCACCCGGGCGTTGTTGCATAGCGCGGCCACTTGCATCAGCGGCTCGAGAAATACATGGTCCGCTTCACTCAGCGGCAGCCCATCCGCAGTGAACTCACCCGACGGTTCATAACCCACGCCGCCCACATCGAACAGCTTTCCGTTGGCCCAAAGATGCCGTACGGTCATCTCATTCTGGGTTAGCGTTCCCGTCTTGTCGGTACAGATGACCGTGGTGCTGCCAAGCGTTTCAACCCCCGAGAGCTTTTTCACGAGAGCATTCCGGCGAGTCATGCGCTTGACCGCCATGGCCAGCGAAAGAGTGACCGTCGGCAGCAGGCCTTCGGGTACATTTGCCACCAGCATGCCGATGGCAAAAATAGCTGCTGTACCCAAACTCAAAGGTGTAAACAGCGCGGCAATCCCAAAGAGAGCAGCGCCCATTACAATAGCCACGACAGCTATAATCAGAGCCACGCGGTTGACTTCCTTCTGCAGTGGACTCAGCTCGGTCTTTACCGCCTGGGTCATAGAGGCTATCTTGCCGAACTCGGTTTTCATGCCGGTCGAATAAACAACAGCCTTACCCGAACCCAGAGCAACGCTGGTGCCCGCCAGCACCAGATTCGGTATCTCGCTCGCGGTCAACCCTTCGCCCGACACCGGCTGGGCCATTTTTCGTACCGGCTCCGATTCCCCGGTCAAAGTTGCAGCATTTACCCGAAGCTCACTGTCCTCAATCAACCGGGCGTCCGCTGAAATGTTATCGCCTTCCTGGAGGACCAGGATATCTCCAGGAACCAGCTCCTCAGCCAATATTTCACTTACATCGCCACCGCGTATCACACGCGCTCGCGCCGGAAGGATACGCTTGAGCGCTTCAACGGCCTTCTCTGCCTGAAATTCCTGCCAGAAACTGAACAATGCGTTGATTACAATGACCGCAATGATCGCCCATCCCAACTCAGGCATGCCGGCGACAAAAGCAAGTATGCCGGCCACCCAGAGCAGTAAGGCGAAAGTGTGATAAAAGTTGGCCGCGAAGCGAAGTATAAGAGGGGTCTTTTTCGCCTCAGCTATCTCATTGGGGCCGTACTCCAGGAGTCTGGAAGCAGCCTCCTCACCCGATAGACCGGCAGAGCGGGTCTTTAACTCGCTCTTAAGGTCTTCATTGGCAAGCTGACATAACTGCATACAGGTCTCCAGTAGTGAGTATTTTTCGTCAACCGGATAAGAAACGAATACCCTACAGTTCGCATCTTCTTCCCGTATACCTGCGCCCGCAAACTGTTATCCATTAGCGAAGCGGCCCGCTTCCGCGGGCCGCTAGAGAGTTCCTTTGAAACAACGTATTTATTGATTTACGCTACTGACCTCTCACATAGTTATACTTGACAGCTGTAAGATTGCTGCCATTGCTGCCGCCAGTCCAGGTCCACCAGTTTACCGGTAACTTGTCGTTCGTCATATAACTCCCGTCATAGCTCAGAAACATGTTGGTCGCGTGATAATTATTATCACTTTCATGATCATGATGATGCTCGTTGTAATTAGCATCGCAGGAGTAACTGCCGTAATTATGATTCTCACCATCGTGTTCATGATGGCCCACTCTGCCAACACCTTGGGCAGTGAGATCAACTTTTCCGTTGACAATGACCGAACCGTACATCATCAGATTGCCATTGACCTGTAATGAGCTTGTACCGTTCTGGCCGCTGAGATATATCAGCGCTCCGTGATTAAGACTACCGACCTCTGTCTCATTCTGAAGCGATACCAGTCCTTCACCCGCGAGAATGGCAATCCCGTTATTCGGCTGCAGATTAATTCCCGGCCCTACCAGGTCGAGCTCCGCGATTCCTGTACCGTTGCCCGAAACCCCTTCTATCATGATCGTTGGGGTTATAGCAGGGGAGCTGCAATTACCAATTATTTGGATCTTGGCGTTACTTTGAGAAGAAGTGAACTTGATAACATCGTAGTTACTGTACCTGTTCTGGAAATTATCAACATTAATGCTGAAAGTATCGGCGTCGCGAGTCCAGCCGGTAGGCTTGCCGCTGGAAGGCAGATCAACGGGTTTAACCGAACTCGTAAATGTACTGAAGTCGACCTTCGGAAACTCCATGGGATCAGCTAGCCAAGTAGGCTGGGTACCTGACGGTTTTTCCCCTGATAGCGTTTTGGTATAATTCACGGGATCTGTAAACCCCATACGTGACAAGAAGGTCACGTACCCGGGATTTTCATCATGTTCATGATGATCGCCGTCGCCATTCGCCAACGCATTTATAACCATGTTGCCGTTGACATTGATCTTGCCCGTCGCTGTTATATTGGCACCACAACTGCCGTTTTGGTCGTGTTTGTCGTGATCGTCACAATCATCATGATCGCCTCTGCCCAGAGCGGTAAATGTCGCCGTCGCGAGATTGTTCGGCGCGCCAGAGAATAACACATAGTCGAAGTTGCTTAAATATTTAACTGACACCCTCACAGTTTCGGTCGGAGCAGTTGCGCCTGCCAATGTACCTTTGGAGGTGATCAGCACATTGCCTGGCCGATCCGGATCCGGTTTCGTCCAGACCTGGTAGGTGCCGACCTGTGTACCCTGGTTATCCGTCAATGGTTGCGAGTCATTAAATAACTGGACGCCGTCTCCAGTACCAGTTGGCACAGTACCGCCAGGATAGACTGACAGATAGTTGGCGAGAGTCACCGCGATTGCGTCATCAACACCGGCCTCAGCTATATTCTGGCCCATGGTTTGCTGCTGATCGTGGTTGACAGTCTTCACACTATTCACGGACATTGACGTGACCATCACACCGATGATTAACATTATCGAGATCACACCCAGCGTTACGACCAGAGCCGCCCCCTCCTGCCCTTTCATCAATCTTATCAATGATCTCATGTCTAATTCTCCTTAGAAGTTGCGTAGATTTATCTGCGTGGACGAAACCACTGACTCACGTTGAGCGTGCCCGTCACTGACAAAAGTCGCAAAAGCTATCCTGACGGAGCGAACGTTCCTGGGAGTAGCTACAGGAGCAGTGATCAGAGACCCATCAGCACCATAATAGGTAAAGATCGGAGCTCCAGGGGGAACCCTTTCAACCGTTGTAACCAGATCACTGCCTGGATTTACATTTATCATTTGCTTATCAGTGGACTGTACTATGAACGATGTCGGCCTTGTGTTTGTATTAATTCGAACGATTGTGGGTGATTCCGCTCCCGGCGGCGTCGCGTAAGTGTAAGTTATCCAGTTGGTTCCCGCTTGCGAGGGAAAAGATATCAAATCATCCTGAAAAAGGGGTTGATTATCCGAGGTGTCCTTGCGCTTGGCCTCGGCGATGTTTTTCTCCATGTCGTACAAAACGACTTTTGCATCCAGCTGGGAGCGGAAATGAGCGTTCACTTCCTGCTGCGAACGCATACTCATTATGAGCATGCTGGTCACGGCGGTCATGATAATTGAGAAAAGAGAAATCGCCACCAGCGTCTCTACCAGGCTTACACCGTCCTGTAAATGAGCGGCAACATTATGTAATCGAGTTTTCAACATCTTGGCAACAAATCAGTTAGTCATTTCGCTGGGTCCGATAATAGTTGTAAATTCGTCCGAACCCGCAGGCTGCGGCGCGTCCCAGGATACTTTGATTACTACTTTCTTGGTATACGACAAATTTTCTGTCGCAGAACGACTACTTGCAATTTTTTCCACATCCCTGGTCACCTTAAAATCCACGCCACCCCCAATTGCAGTCACGGTCTCCGGACCGGCGTTAAAACCCGTTAAACCCGCGTCGGGAGCTATCTGGAAGCTCTGATCGGGTGGCGTAGGTCCGGGAGAGGCGAAAGTATTAAGGGCGCCATTAATGCCAACTTCCCCAAACGTCATACTGCGAGCCCTGTCGATCTCAGTCGCTCCGATCTGACGCGCGAGCATTCGCGTATTCGTCGTAACAGTAGTTCGTAGACTGATTGTGAGCGCGGAGGCGAGAGGCACCATCGCCATTACAAGCAGCATCATCGCTACCAGGATTTCAATGATGGTGAACCCGCCTTCACCGTAGCGAATGCACTTTTTCCAGTCGTCACTCATTTTCTTCCTTTATGCGGCCGATTGCGCTAGATGCTATCGGACTTTGAAAGCCTTCTTTACCACTGAACACGTAACTTAACGGCTACTGCCCCTTATCATAATTATTATCGGAAGTTTTGTTCTTAAAACTTAGCACAAGAGAGCATCCAGGAAACCCATACATGAGTCCTATCTGGCTCTATCAAAAACAGACAGGCGGGCCAATGGCCCGCCTGTCTGTTTTTAGCGATATTTCTTACTTTATCACCACTCGGAGCTTTTATATACCGAGGTGGCCTTTGCTTATTTTCTCCCGGCTAGCAGACGCCAGATTGCGGCGCTCCGGAATCCGCAGCGCGGTTACCGATATGCCAGGTATTGGCAGGGTTATTGTTGCTTGTGTGCACTGCCTGGATACAATAACTAGTAGCAGTCAGTGGACCCATGCTTACGGTGACCCCTGTTGATACATTGAATCCGTTTGTATCAAGGAGGACTGGCGTCAACCCCACATATGTGGTTGGAGTGGTGCCAGTGTAGTAGCTCTCGGCGGCCACGGACGCGTTCCTCAGATCAGACTTTACAGTAGCCTCCCAGCCCTTCTGCCGCTGGCTCAGGTACATCGGAATGGCGATTGCCGCCAGAATGGCGATGATGATGATGACCACCAACAGCTCAATCAGGGTAAAACCGCCTTCACCACCCACCTGCATCCTGTTCTTGATTCTTGTAATCATGATTGCACCTCCCTTCTCTTTTTTGTCTTTACCTTTGACCAAACCACAAAAAAAGACCTGTGGTTTATTGGCAAACCACAGATCCTTTAGTACTAGACCTCTGGTGGCAGCTCAGCTGACCAAGATACCCTGGTCCTGTAGCTTTGCGCCCCACCCTTACGAGTGGTTTGCCTTTTACACCTTCACCTTTATACTGCCCAACTGCCTTTTTCTTAGACACTTACCGCTTGGGGATGCGCGGTGAATTCGCGCCTTTAATCGGCGCCGGCCGCTTAAAGCTTTAACAAATTTTAGTGTTCAGAATCGCCTTCAGGCGGTCGAGGGCCTTGGCTGACTCACGCGACACTTTGCGTTGCGTCATGCCCATCTCATCGGCCACCTCGGCCTGCGTTAAATCCTTGTAAAACAACAGGTAAACGATCTTCTTCTGAAACGCACTCAGTGCATCTAGAGCATCCGCTAGAGCGATCTTGTCTTCTATTGGCAAGGAGAACGATTCATAGTGTTGAGAATGAACTACACTAACATCAGGGCCTGTCTGTAACCGTTCTTGCGTGATTGGATCATCGACCGTATGAAGACCGATAGCCGCATACACCCGCATGATCTCGAGGATGCCTTCTTCCGAGATATTCACTTCACCGGAGATTTCACTCAACGTCGGAGGTCTTTTTAGCTTCCTGGTCAGCTCGATGGAAGCTTCTTCAATCCCTTTTTCGGTCTTTCGCAACCAGCGGGGCTGGCGCATGAGAACACTGTCTCTTAGATGGTGCCTTACCTCCCCGTCCACTATAGCAGTAGCGTAGCTTGAAAACCTGGCGCCACGTGACCTGTCGTAGTTTTGCACGGCCTTAATCAAACCCAGGTTGGCAACCTGAAGCATATCTTCATAGGGATCCGGTAAATAGGAGAAACGCTTAAGTGTGGCGTGCAGCAGTCCCTGATTGCTAGAGACTATTCTCTCCAGGATCTCCGAGCTCTTATTCCGTTGGTATTGCTCGACCAGTTCCTCGTTGCAACACTCGATCATACAAGAGCGTGGGAACTCCACGACATTTGCTTTCATCGGCTTAGCCGGTCCGTCGAACTGATTGCTTTTTTTTGTAGCGTTAGCTTTCATACTGCGATTCTCGTTTCTTTCATTCAGCCCCTATCGGGCAATTTCATCACCGATATGAGGGCTATTTCACAACCGACATGAGGTTGAAGATCGGCAAATACAAAGCGATGACAATGACACCCACCAGAGCGCCTACTCCCATCATCATTATCGGCTCAAGTATCGAGGTCAGCGACTTGACGGATGCGTTAACCTCATCTTCATAAAAGTCAGCGATCTTGTTCAGCATCGTATCGACCGCTCCGGTTTCTTCGCCAACCGCGATCATCTGGGTCACCATCGGCGGAAATACGTGGCTCATGGTCAGAGGCTCCGACATCGGTCGACCCTCTTTAACTTCTCGCTTCACATTATCCATAGCGTCCGATACCACTGTATTTCCTGCAGTATCGCCCGTTATCTCGATAGCCTGAATGATAGGAACGCCGCTGGATACCAACGTGCTGAGAGTGCGTGAAAAGCGGGCCATCGCCAGCTTGAGAATAATGTCACCAATACCCATCGGGATGTGTAGTTTGATCCGATCCCAGGCAGCCGTTCCCTGCGGAGTCCTTTTCAAATGGATGATGCCGTAGATAACCCCGAAGATGGCGGCAAATACGACAATTCCCCAGGCGCTTCGTAAAGTGTCGCTGATATCAACCATAATTCGAGTCATCAATGGCAGCTTGCTGCCCAGATCGGCATACATCTTGGAAAAGATCGGGATAATGAATAGCATCATTGCGACCAATACAAGCAGCGCAAAAACTGCGATCAACAGTGGATAGACCATTGCTGAGCGCACCATTCGCTTAAGACTGTCTTCGGCCTCGAGCTGCGTTGCAACCCTGATTAGCGTTTCGTCGAGGATGCCGCCGGCTTCTCCGGCCCTGACCATGCTTACATAAAGCCTATTAAATACTTTTGGATGCTTTTCAAGAGAGTCTGAAAGTGAACTACCACTCTCGACATCTGTTCTGACTTCGCTGATTACCTGTTTTAACTTGACGCTCTGAGTCTGGTTTTCAAGGATATAGAGAGCCCTTAGCAATGCCAAACCCGAGTTGATCATTGTCGCAAACTGCCGGCTGAATATGACGATGCTCTTGGACTTGATGCGCTGACTATTGGCGAGCAAACTACCAATGGAGGTACCGCCACTCTTCTCATTGATGTCTACAACGGTATATCCCTTGTTGCGCAATTCAGTCGCTACTTCCGCACGACTGCCCGCCTCCAACTCTCCCTTCGCTGGTATTCCCCGTACATCTCTTACCTTGTATACAAATGTTCTCATGTCTCCATCCCTGCCCTGGTTTATCCTTGTCTAATAAGTCGGCGTCTTACGCCACTTTCTTGCCCATTATCAGTCTTTCCAGCTCTTCTGGATTGCTGGATCGGCGTATTGCAAGATCCTTGGTAATTAACCCTCGCCTTACCAAATCGGCCAACGAACTGTCCATGGTCACCATGCCGAACCTGGCGCCGGTCTGCATAACAGAGTAAATCTGGTGCGTCTTGGCTTCTCGGATGAGATTTCTCACCGCGGGGGTTGGTATCAGGACTTCGCAGGCAGGCACTCGGCCCTTGCCATCTACGGTCGGTAATAGCTGCTGAGTGGAGACTCCCATGAGAGTGGCGGCTAACTGTACGCGAATCTGTCCCTGCTGGTGCGGTGGAAATACATCGATAATTCGATCTATGGTCTGTGGCGCGTCCTGGGTATGCAAAGTTGCAAAAACAAGATGGCCGGTTTCTGCTGCAGTCAAAGCAGTCTGCATGGTTTCGGTATCACGCATCTCACCAACCAGGATCACGTCGGGGTCCTGCCTCAATACTGACTTTAATGCCCGGTTAAAGGACTTGGTGTCAGTCCCCACCTCGCGTTGGTTTATGATGGACTTATTGTGGCGATGCAGAAACTCAATCGGGTCTTCTATGGTTATTATGTGTTCCTCTCGAGTGAAATTTATCTCCTGGATAATGGCTGCGAGAGTCGTTGATTTACCTGAGCCGGTCGGGCCGGTCACAACTACAAAACCTCGTGGCTTTGCTGCCATCTTGTGAATCACAGCTGGAAGCATGAGTTCATCCACATCCTTGATATGGGTGGGAATTAAACGGAATGCCGCTCCAAGGCTGTTACGCTGGAAGTATGCATTCACACGAAAACGCGCTCTGCCGGGAACCGAGTACGAGAAGTCGATTTCCCACTCGTTCTCTATTGTTTGACGCTGATCCTGGGACAGAATGCTATAGATAAGATCCCTGGTGTCATTGCTCGTTAAGCGAGGGTAATCGAGTCGTATCAGCTTGCCTGATACCCTTATTACCGGTGGAGACCCAACGGTCAAGTGCAGGTCTGACGCATTTCTTTCCAGAACTTCGACAAGTATGTCGACCAAGTCCATTAGTTTCCCCCCTCTTTCTTGTGCCTTGCTAGATAATGACCCGGGCAATCTCTTCCATCGAGGTTATGCCCTTGAGAACCTTATCGATGCCGTCTTCCCGAAGAGAAAGCATGCCTTCCGCCTGGGCCACTCTGGAAATTTCATCGGCACTTTTTCTTTCCACCGTTAACCGCTCTATTGCTTCGCTCACAAGCATTACTTCATAGATGCCCAGTCTGCCTTTATAACCCGTGTTGTTACACCGGGGGCAACCCACTGACCGATAGAGGGTGGCATTCTTACCCATGATTTCCTGAGGAAACCCGTTCTGGCGCAGTGCCTCATCCGTGGGCTGGTAAGGCTCCTTGCAGTTGGTGCATAGCTTGCGCACCAGCCTCTGGGCCATAATGCACTCAATTGCCGAAGCCGTTAAAAACGGCTCTATCCCCATCTCGGTCAGACGCGTCAGGGCACCAGGAGCATCATTGGTGTGCAGTGTGCTTAGCACAAGGTGACCGGTCAAGGCTGCTTCGATTGCTATTTGGGCGGTTTCCTTGTCACGAATCTCACCGACCATCACAATGTCAGGGTCAGATCGGAGGATTGCCCGGAGACCGGAAGCAAAAGTGAGGCCTGCCTTTGGATTGATCTGAGTCTGATTAATACCGGCAAGCCGGTACTCGACCGGATCCTCGACCGTAATGATGTTCTTTTCTTTCGAGTTCAGCACATTCAGGGCTGCATACAGGGTGGTTGATTTACCGCTACCAGTCGGCCCAGTTACCAGGATTGCGCCATACGGCTTCCGGAAAGACATTTCGAACCTCTTCAATGCCCTTTCCGAGAAACCGAGATCAGAAAGGTTAAGCATGATGCTGCCCCTGTCGAGAAGACGAAGAACGATTTTCTCTCCGTAAACCGTTGGCATGGAGGCAACGCGAATATCGATAGGCTTACCGCCTACAGTTAGTCCAATGCGTCCATCCTGAGGAATTCGCCTCTCCGCGATGTCGATGTCAGCCATAACCTTGATTCGGGAAAGAACGCCGGCCTGCATTCGTTTAGGAACGGACATGGCTTCGTGCAGCACGCCATCTATCCTGAAACGTATCACGAGTTCCTTTTCCTGTGGTTCGAAGTGAAGGTCGCTGGCGCCGTCGTCGACGCCCTGGCTGATGACGCCGTTGACCAGTTTGACAATCGGCGCCTCGGAGGCGACGTCGCGAATATCCGCATCCATTGAGGTGTCTGCCGCAAACGCAGCTTCTGCCTCCACGTCTTCGGCAACAGAATCGCCAAGACGATGTATTTTCGAAATCTGATTAAAGACATCCTCAGCCGAAGAGATTGCAGGCTTGATGTCATAACCCGTCATCATCCGCAGGTCATCGATGGCAAATACGTTGGTGGGATCGACCATTGCCACCAGCAATGTGTTTTCATTGAGGAACTTGATCGGCACGGCGCCATAGCGACGTGCGAGCTTCTCCGGAACCATGGTGGCAGCAAGCAAATCTATTTCAAACTCATCCAGCGCGATACTCTCGACACCCAGACGCTCAGCCAGCACCAGATTCAGCTGATCCTGTGTCAGTATTCCGTCCTCGATCAGGATCTCGCCCAGCCTTTTAGGCGTGTCTTTCTGCTTTTCAAGGACGGTGTCGAGCTGCTCACGGGTGATCAGGTTCTTGGTTACAAGAATCTCGCCGATTGGCTGCAGCTTCTGGCGGGTCTGCCGGGTTGTCAATTCGCTAGGATTCAATTGCTCCCCTCATTACATCAATGGGAGGCTCGAAACCGGTCCATAACTGGATTGCCGCCGCTCCTTGATGGAGAAGCATGCCGAGACCGCCCAATGTGCTTGCCCCTTTGCCTCGCGCCGCTACCAGGAACGGAGTTTCCTTTGACTGCGTGTAGACGATATCGCAGACGACGTGATCTTTCGTTAATCTATCGACCGCCACTGGAGGCATCTTTAGATTGCCCTCAAGACCGGCAGAAGTGGCATTAATCACGAGCTTGCTCCCCATCAGAAGCTCTTCATTATCCTCTTCGGGAGTACGGACCATGATGGATAAATCCGGAAAATTGACCAAAACTAACGACTTGATTTCTTCGGCGTGAGCGCGAGTGCGATTGATAATAGTCAGCCGGTTTATACCTTCTTCCGCCAGAGCGAAAGCTATCGATCGGGCAGCCCCGCCGGCACCGATCAGGAGGGCGGCTTCGGCTGCAAAGTTGATGCGGGCAACCTCCTCCAGAGAGCGGATGAAGCCCGTGCCGTCAGTATTGTGTCCGACTAGTGAGCCGGAATCGTTCACAATGGTGTTCACGGCTCCCGTGACAGCGGCCGCTCCCTCCAGCCGGTCAACGAGCTGTGCCGCCTGAACCTTGTGCGGGATGGTGATGTTTGCCCCCAGAAATCGCATTGCCTTGAGACCATGAATCGCATCCTCGAGGTCAGTCGCCGCTACTTCGAGCGGGACATAACAAATTTCGAGACCCATAGCCTCGAATGCAGCATTTTGCATACGCGGGGAAAGGGTGTGGGAAATGGGATTACCGAGAATCCCTATTAGTTTGGTGTTGCCGGTTATTTTCATATTCAGCCTCCCGCCAGTTAAGCCGGATGCTCTCCGCTGACTTATGCCATCGGCCAAGGATGGCCGGACTTAAAAAGAGAGGGCATATTCCGGCAGCTTATGGATTTTTATGGATGACGGTTTTCAAACCCAAAGCAGGGTCGTCAAGCCAATCCTAATGGAATTGGAGGGAAATGCGGAGAGTGAAGTAAATCAGAGTAGTGTGGAAAAAACCGGAACGGGACGGTCAGAGTCCGTCAGGAGCGCAGGCTCGGCAGAAACACCAGCAGGCCGGTGGTGATAAAAAACGCGGTTGCGACCCCAACCGTTACGCGAGTAAGGTTCTTCTCGATAACGCTGGTACCGCTGAATGTCTCGCTCATTCCTCCTCCGAATATACCGGAAACACCGCCCTTGCCTGAGTGCAACAAAATAAGCACAACGAGTGCAATGCTGAGGATGCTATGAACACCAATTACCAGATAGGTCATACTTATTCAATTCCTGTTCCGATTACACGATTAACCTTAAAGATGATAGCGGTCAGGCATGATAACTGCAAGACGGAGATTATTTGCAGGTTCAGGGATCGACGACGATGGATCGCCCGGTCATTTCATCGGGAGCCGGAATATCCATGAACTTCAGCACGGTAGGCGCGACATCGCAGAGAGCGCAACCATCTTCGAGTGTGACATTCCTGGTAACAATCAGTGGTACGAGTTCGGTCGTATGTGCGGTATCCGGGCCACCATCCTCGTCTGTCATGCTCTCGGCATTACCATGGTCGGAGGTGATTATACACACGCCGCTGTTCTCCATAACCTTCGAAACGACCTTGCCCACGCATTCGTCAACGACTTCGACCGCCTGAATCGCCGCCTCGATTATTCCTGTATGGCCCACCATGTCGCAATTGGCAAAGTTCAGAATGGCGAAATTAAATTTCTGCTCATCAATCATCTTTATGAAAACCCGGGTTACTTCGCGGGCGCTCATCTCCGGTTTTTTATCATAGGTCTGGACATCAGTCGGAGATGGTATCAGTTTGCGTATTTCGCCAGGATAATTCTTCTCGACGCCACCATTGAAGAAAAAGGTTACATGGGCATACTTCTCGGTTTCAGCGATATGAAGCTGGGTCTTGCCGGCATCGGAGATGACGGCTGCCAGTACGTTTTTCAACGTTTCTGGAGCAAAGGCTATTGGTGTTTTGAAGGATGCGTCGTACTCAGTCATGCTGATGAAGTAGGGAAAAGGTGGCTCGGGGCCTCGATCAAAGCCTTCAAACTGACTGATTATCAGGGAGCGAGTCAATTCACGGGCGCGATCGGGTCGAAAGTTGAAGAAGATGACGCTGTCATCGGCTCTGATCCGCGAGCCGGGTTTGTCATCGACTATGGTGGGCAGGACGAACTCGTCGGTCACGTCTTTCGCGTAGGAGTCTCTGACGACTTTTAATGCATCTGTCTCGTGCGGCCCAACGCCGTACACTATGGCTTCGTAAGCCAGTCTCACTCGATCCCACCGGTGATCCCGGTCCATGGCGTAAAATCGTCCGGATATCGTAGCTATGGAACCGATTCCCTCGGCCTCCGTATAGCGGATCAGCTCCTCGACATATCCGATGCCGCTTCGTGGCGAAACGTCCCGACCATCCAGGAAGATGTGCAGGTAAAGATTCTTGCAGCCCTGACGGCCAGCCAGTTCAATTAGGGCTTTTAAGTGTCCGATATCGCTATGAACTCCGCCATCCGACAGTAGCCCCAACAGGTGTACCGAGCTATCCCGGTCTCGCGAATGAGTAAAAGCTTTTTTTAGCTCGGTGTTCTCGAAGAATGATCCGTCATCTATGGCGAGGTTGATGCGGGTAAGATCCTGATATACGACACGGCCGGCACCGAGGTTCAGATGACCGACTTCGGAGTTGCCCATCTGCCCGGGTGGGAGACCTACGGCTTCACCAGATGCCTTGAGTTCAGTGTGAGGAAATTCCCTGAACAAACGATCCAGATTGGGTGTATTGGCTAAAGTAACGGCGTTTCCCGGCCCTGCGGGAGCTATGCCCCAGCCATCGAGCACGATCAGACAAACGGTTGGTGGTTCTTTTGCTGACAAAGCCCGGACTCTTAGCGGAAGTTGACTATTTGGGCGAAGTCTGAAGCAGCCAGACTGGCGCCGCCGACCAGTGCACCGTCGATATCCTCTTCGGCCATAAGCTCTTTGATGTTTGCCGGCTTGACACTGCCACCATACAGAATGCGCACCTGTTGCGCTGCATCGCGGCCAAATTGAGCCGCCAGTATTTCCCGGATGAATTTGCTGGTTTCCTGGGCGATTTGCGGGGTCGCAGTCTTTCCGGTTCCTATAGCCCAAATTGGCTCATATGCGATCACGACAGTTGCCAGCTGAGCGGCGTCGATCCCGGCAAGACCGCTTAAAAGCTGCCGTTTGATCTTCTCTTGCGTCTGTCCCGCCTCACGCTCCTCATCTGTTTCGCCGCAGCAGAGAATCGGCCGGAAGCCTGCCTTCAAGGCTTCGACCACCTTGCGCGCCAGATCGGTGTCTGTTTCATTAAAATATTCACGGCGCTCCGAGTGACCAAGCACCACGTCATCAATACCGATTTCCTTGAGCATTGGTGGCGACACCTCACCTGTGTATGCGCCTTCCTGTTCAAAATGCATATTTTGGGCAGCGACCCGGACCTTACTGTCACTAGTGAGACTCCTTAACTCAGAAAGAACCGTAAATGACGGGCAAAGGATAACCTCCACGTTGCCGATATCCGCAACCAGGTCCAGAAAATCATCCAGATAGGCCGCCGCCTCAACGTTTGTCTTGTACATCTTCCAGTTGCCAGCGATGATGGGCGTACGGTTGCTCATTATTTCCTCCCAGAATTTTTCATGATAGGTTTTAGCTGCAATCGTGATATCCGCGGCCGAATTTTGCCCGTGCTGATAATTCTCATTGGGCGGGCGGCCCGGACGGTATTCAATTATTTATAAGGGCTGGTTAAAAAGCAACCTGCTCACAAGTCTATGGTAAAATGAGAGCATCGAAGTCGAGGAGGCCACGCGTATGCCTGTTGAATTGGTAATTTACACCAAGCCGGGATGTCCGTACTGCGCTGCTGCAAAAGAGGACCTGGCAGAAAAGGGAATCCAGTTCACGGAACACGATGTCACCACGGATCCGGCCATCAAGGAAGAGGCTATCAGGCTGGCCGGTCAGGCAGCGGTTCCGGTAATCGTCAAGGGTGGCGAGGTCTCCATAGGATTCGGTGGCAGCTGAGGTATCTAATCGCCCGGCGGTCGCCGGACGCGACTTATGATTTCACTTATTACTATATGACCCACCGCAAAATATCCCCATATTCAGTGATGCTCATTCTGGCAATTATCCTGGCCGGATCAACTCTGGCGGGCTGCGGCGGTTCAAACTCATCCACCAGCACCTCCGGGAGCGCTTCCAGCGTCAAGGTAGCTCCTGATTTCTCCGCAAAAACCCTCAGCGGCGATACTGTTGCTTTCTCATCCTTTAAGGGCAAGCCGGTGGTGCTGAACTTTGCGGCTTCCTGGTGCGGTCCCTGCGAAATTGAGGCGCCGGTGCTCGCCAAGATGTATGAGAAATATAAAGACCGGGTGACTTTTTTCGGTCTGGCTGTGAAAGACCAGGAAGAGGACCAGCGAGCCTTTGCTGAAAAGCATGGCCTGAAATTCCCCATCGGGCTCGATTTTGATGGCAAGATCATTTACAACTACCAGAAAGCCGGCAAGGTCAATATGAGCGGCATCCCAACGACCTTCTTCATCGATAAAGAAGGGAATATTGCGGCCTTTTTTATCGGACCACTGACGGAAAGCACTTTCGAGCAGAAAATAGCTTCTATCCTGCCTTGACAGGGCAAGAACTGGACTTCTGGACAGTACCTGCTGAAATTTAGATGTTGAGCCTGGCGATCATCGGCAGTCCGCGAAGCATCTGCTTATAATCAAATCCGTAGCCCACAAAAAACTCATCCGGAACCTGGAATCCCTGATATTTAACCGGCAGATCGGCAAGCCGCCGGTAGGGGCGGTCCAGCAGGGTAGCGATCTCAAGCGTAGCCGGATTTCTCAGCCACAGATTCTGCACTATGTAGTTAAGCGTGAGCCCGGTGTCGATGACATCTTCCACGATTAGCAGATCCCGCCCCTCGATGTCCTGATCCAGGTCCTTCAGGAATCGCACGCCGTGAGTATCCACACCCTCGCGGCGATCTCGCCGGTAACTGGAGATCGCAATAAAGTCGATCGTGACCGGAACGGTAATTTCGCGGGCGAGATCGGCGAGAAAAAAGATCGCCCCCTTGAGGATGGATAACAACAGGATCTCGCGTCCGGCGTAATCAGTGGAAATCTGACGGGCAATTTGCCTGACGCGCTCGGCAATGGCGTACCGATCCAGATAGGTCTCACCGACCAGACTCTGAAAGTCTTTTTCGTCCGGCAAATTCACCCCCTCCTCCTTATCCATTATTCTGCTTATTCATGTGACAGGTCGAACTTTTGGGCGAGCTTGAGAAAATCCTTTTTGTAAAAGAGCTTTATGTTTATTTCCGGAAATCGCTCTCTTATCTTGCGAATCTTCATATTTTTCTTGGTCACATGTGCTTGCTTCATGGTGGTTAACTCAACAAACAGATCCTGCTCCGGCAAATAAAAGTCCGGGGTGAAAGCCTCGACAACATTTCCTTCGGCGTCACGCTCGAGAACAAAGGTGCGGGGTTCATACATCCAGGGGATGCGGTAATAGTCGAGAATCTTGGCACATTCCTCTTCGCTGCGATTGGCGAACTGGGGGGGCGTATCCCCCATGTAGGAAGTGAACTTGGTTTCTTTGGCTGCCATTCCTGAAAACTATATCAGAGGGTGAAAGGAACGCTCAAGAAGCAGTTTTTTGCCTGCTCGCTTCAGAAAGCGGTTTGACCGGCCACAAGCAGCTATGTTAATTTCGATCACTATGGCTCTTTCTATTCCTCCATTACCCCAATCCAGCCGGATCAATTCTGCCGGTAACCTCGAGGTCGCCGGTTGCGATGTCGTCGAACTTGCCAGTGAGTTTGGCACGCCTCTGTTCATCTATGATGAAGAGCAGATTCGGCTGCGCTGCCGTGATTACCGCCGGGCTTTTTCCGAGCGAACGGACAATTTTGAAATTGTCTATGCAAGCAAGGCGTTCAGCTGTATCGCGCTCTGCCAGCTGATCGGCCAGGAGGGGCTGTCATTGGACGTGGCTTCCGGAGGCGAGCTGCACACCGCGCTCAAGGCCTGGTTTCCACCAGAAAAAATCTATCTGCACGGGAACGCCAACACTCGTGAGGAGCTGGAAAGGTCTGTCCGCGCTGAGGTAGGGCAGGTCGTCGTGGATTCCCTGGACGAGATGACTGCCCTGGACGAGATCGCCCGGGCGCAGGGTAAAAGCCAGCGCATCCTGTTGAGGATCACGCCGAGCATCGAAGCCCACACCCACGATTTCATCCAGACGGGTAAGCTGGACTCGAAGTTCGGTTTTTGTCTGGCTGACGGTGTAGCGGAGCAGGCAGTCCGGTTGGCGATGAACGTGGCGAATCTCGAGCTTACAGGCCTCCATTGCCATATTGGTTCGCAGATCTTCGCGCTGGAGCCTTACGCCAAGGCCATCGGAGTGCTGGCTGATTTTGCAGCAGCCTGCGCTGATAAATATGGCTTCACCTGCGACTTGCTGGATGTGGGTGGTGGATTGGGAGTAGCGTACACGGCAGCTGATGAACCAGCGGGCGTCGACGAGTTGGCCGAAGTCATCGTTGGTGGAATCAACGCGGAGTTCGCGCGGGTTGGATTACCGATTCCACGAATCATCGTGGAGCCAGGCCGTTCGATCGTGGCCAATGCCGGTCTGACTGTTTACACCATCGAAGCCGTTAAGACCATCCCGGACGTCAAGACATATGTTGCCGTGAATGGCGGCATGTCAGACAATATGAGGCCAATGCTTTACGGCGCCCGGTATGAAGCATTGATCGCCAGCCGCCCCGATGCGCAGGTAACGATCAACGTGGCTATAGCAGGCAAGCACTGCGAGTCGGGAGACATCATCGTCAAGGATACCGGACTGCCCGATCCTCAGCCGGGTGATCTGCTGGTCACCCCCTGCACCGGGGCCTATGGATATTCGATGGCCAGCAATTACAACGGACAGACGAGGCCGGCGGTCGTCTTCGTCAAACAGGCCAAAGCACGGGTGATAATCAATAGAGAAAGCTACGAAGATCTTGTGCATCTTCAGGAGCGGCTGGAATAACCGTGTAAAGTTGAAGGCGGCAAAGCAAAAGCAGTCGTGCAACACCCCTCCGTTTAATCCCGCAAGGGAGATCATCTTCGACCAAAGGGATATGTTCTCGATAGCCTGGAATGTTCCCTTTGGGCGCTGGTTTTTAATCAGACTTTTGAGGAAACGATGGTGGCTGCCGTGAATCTTGGAGGCGACAGCGATACCATCGGCGCTATTACCGGATCCATGGCTGGGGCCGCCTATGGCCTGCACTCAATTCCGGCGAGATGGCTCACGTACCTGCCGCACTGGAATGAGTTAAGGGATATAGCGGGTGAATTGATATCTTTTCCCGATCAGACCAAAAAGGGTTTTGTTGATATACGTTGAATGATGGGCCGAAGGGCGTGTGCCTGTTTCACCCCCTTCATCCCTTATACCCGGCGAAAGACCCTCATTTTGAGGGTCTTTCGCTTTCCGGAACAGAATTATGGGGTCTTGGTTGAATTAATACGGGGCGGGCCCGAAGGGCCCGCCCCGTATTTCTTCTCATGCTGTTCGGCTTCCGTGTTCTGGTCGCCTCGCCGCTGTCATGCGGCTTACTTGCCTTCCTACATCATTCCGCCGCCCGGGGGCATCATGGGCGCCGGGTGTTCCTCAGGAATCTCGGCCACAACACATTCCGTGGTCAGGATATTCTTGGCGATGGATGCGGCATTCTGCAGGGCGGAACGGGTTACCAGGGCCGGATCGATGATGCCGATCTTTACCAGGTCCTCATATTCGTCAGTAGCGACGTTGAGACCGACTCCAGGCTTCTCGCTCTTGACCCTGTTTACAACGACGGAGCCTTCCAGGCCGGCGTTGTCGGCCAGCTGGCGGAGAGGTTCCTCAAGGGCACGGGCGATGATGTTGACGCCAGTAGCCTCGTCACCGGTGGCTTTTACCTTCTTGACAGCGCCGATAACGTTGATCAGGGCGACACCACCGCCAGGCACGATTCCCTCTTCCAAAGCAGCGCGAGTTGCGTTCAGGGCATCCTCGACACGGTGCTTCTTCTCTTTCATCTCTGTCTCGGTGGCCGCGCCAACCTTGACTACAGCCACGCCGCCGGCCAGCTTGGCCAGGCGCTCCTGCAGCTTCTCGCGGTCGAAATCGGAATCGGTTGCCTCGATCTCGGCTTTGATCTGCTTGATGCGTCCCTTGATATCTGCTGCCTTGCCGGCACCGTCGATAATCGTAGTGTTCTCCTTCGTCACTACGATCTTGCGGGCCTTGCCCAGCTGATCAACGATAGTGTTCTCCAGTTTCAGGCCCAGCTCCTCGCTGATGACCTCGCCACCGGTGAGAATCGCGATGTCCTCGAGCATGCGCTTGCGCCGCTCGCCGAAGCCCGGAGCCTTGACGGCCAGGCCGGTGAAGGTTCCACGCAGCTTGTTGACTACCAGGGTGGCAAGCGCCTCGCCCTCGATATCCTCGGCAATAATGAGGAGTGGACGACCGCTCTGAATGACCTTCTCCAGTACCGGCAGCAGGTCCTGGACCGCGCCGATCTTCTGGTTGGCCATCAGGATGTAAGGCTCTTCGAGAACCGCTTCCATGCGCTCCTGGTCGGTGATCATGTAAGGAGAGAGGTAGCCCTTGTCGAACTGCATGCCCTCGGTGAATTCGAGGTCCATGCCGAAGGTCTGGCCCTCCTCAACGTTGACTACACCGTCCTTGCCGACCTTTTCGATGGCATCGGCTATTACATCACCGATTACACGATCGTCAGCAGAGATGGTGGCAACCCTGGCGATATCCTCTTTGCCGGAGATCGGGTTGGCCTGCTTCTTGATGGCCTCAACTGCAGCGTCGACAGCCAGCTCGATGCCGCGCTTGAGGGCCATCGGATTGGCGCCAGCAGCCACGTTGCGCAGGCCTTCACGCACGATGGCCTGAGCCAGCAGGGTAGCGGTGGTGGTGCCATCACCGGCTACATCGTTGGTCTTGGTTGCAACCTCGCGCACCAGCTGTGCTCCCTGGTTCTCGAAAGGGTCCGCGACTTCGATCTCGCGGGCGATGGTTACGCCGTCGTTGGTAATGGTCGGCGCGCCAAACTTCCTGTCCAGCACGACGTAGCGCCCCTTGGGGCCCAGCGTGATCTTGACCGCATCGGCCAGGATATTGACGCCGCGCTCCAGCGCCCGTCTTGCTTCTTCATCAAACTTGATTTCTTTCGCCATATCGTCTCACTCCCTTCGTTATTTTTTTACAACTTTGGCCAATATATCGCTGACTTTCATGATCAGCAGATCCTGGCCCTCGACTTTGACTTCAGTGCCGCCGTACTTGCTGTAGATGACCTCGTCACCCTTCTTCACATCCATGGGGATACGCTTGCCGTTGTCGTCGAGCTTGCCTTCACCCACCGCGACGACCTTGCCACGCTGCGGTTTCTCCTGGGCGGAGTCCGGCAGGACAATGCCACTGGCGGTTACATCCTGACTATCCACAGTCTTGACGATAACCCGGTCTTCCAGAGGTTTTAGATTCATAGAAACAACCCTCCTTCTGTTTGTTGTTGATAAGAGACTAATTCGACATTCTTGGCACTCCATACATATGAGTGCCAATCACCGGACATATGATAATTACATACTCAGATTTTGTCAAATCGTCCGTGCATATCAAAAAAAGCGACACCAAGTCGCTAAAAAGCCTGCTAATCTGCGATATTATTTTATGCGCCGGATTTGCCGGTACAGCTCAAGCGTAGTGCGTCATGACATCTTTCGATTGCCGGTCGTTTCGGTGTCATCAACATCGCCTTCACTGTCGGCGGTCGCCCCCTCCTCTTCAAATACGTGATGAAAGCACTGTTTGGCGGCGGGGCACCACTCGATGCACGATGCCTTCTCCCGAGTAACCAGGTTGCCACAGCCAGCGCATTTGACCTTGGAATCTCCAGTAAAAAGCTCGACTTCCTCCCCACACCGGGGACATTTCTTCACTGTAATTTCTACATCGCTTCCCGGACATTTCATCTGGTTCGAATCTCCTGATTTCTTTATTGACATTCGCCGAATTATTAAACCCTCGCTCCAGTTAAAAGTATTCCCGTAATATGCGGCCCCAAACGGCGAAACGGTCAATAAAATGGTATAAGTGATGCAAATCAATTTATAGGGTGATATCTGAGTTGAAAAAGGAAAATAATCATCGCATCTATTTTTTTTTAGCAAAGCTGTCTATAGCGCTTCTGGTTTTAGTGATCGCACTTTCGGCCGCCGGCTGCACTGACGAGGGTCCGGACACATCAGCCCCCCAGCGAACCGTCATCGACAGGACGCCTGACTGGCGGGGCGCGCTCCTTTACATTGCTGATGAAAATGGTCCTGTTCCCGGCTGGGGCAGCGTGCGGGTCTATGACAACGTCAGCGGTTTTGTGGAAAAAACGGTAGAACAGACCGCCGCCGCCGGCCCGGCGGACGTTTATGTGACCAGCGATGGCGGTTCCATGTACGTTGCCGGCGCCGAAAATGGCCGCATGGACAAGTTCCGTTGGGATGGCAATAACTGGATCCGGGGCGGCGTTACCCTGGAGCTGCCGGTCACATCAATCTCCGCCGTGATGCCAGGTCCTGACGGCAAACTATACGTATCCGCGAATGGCAGGGAACAGCAGGGCCGGCTATTTCGCCTGGATTTAATCACTGACCGCGTTGAGGAACAGCCGGTGCTGTTCCCCTCGCTTTTTGATGTTCAGGGAGCCGCCTGGTCGCCAGATGGGTCAACAGTCTATCTCTCGGGCCGGAGTCCGCAGGGCCAATGGCGGCTTTGTTCCGCCTCGTGGCCATCCCTTTCAGCCGAAAGATGTTTAGACCTGCCGGAAACTACGGGAGCATCAAAGCCGGTGGTTACAGTGGACGGCCGCTCGGTCCTGATCATGGCGCCGGAGCGAATCTTAAAGATCGACCCGGCTTCGATGACGGTCAGGGTGACTTTCGCGCCTTCCGACAACCCGGCCACCATGTATTCCGATGGAGCCTTAAGCGCTGATGGAAACTTTCTTTTTGTCACAGGCAAGGCCGCGGGACAATTCAGTACTCTTTACGTTGTCAGCCTGGCTGATAATACGACCGTTCATACGGTTAAAAACATAAGCGATACGGCTCGCGGCATCCAGCAAGTGGAGTAGTAAACAGAAAACCTGCTCACATGGCGTCCGTGCCGGTTTATTGCGCCACTGCTATAGAAATCCCGCTCCCAAAGGGATAGAATTTTTGACTTGACGCGCCCGGCAAAGACGCCCTCTCATCCGTGGACGCCGGGCTGTGATTCCAAATTCGACCAAAGGAGTTGCACATATGCCCGCTGCAGACCCTTCCAAGATCAGAAACGTAGCTGTAATCGGCCACCGTGGCACCGGCAAGACCAGCCTCACTGAAGCAATCCTTTTCATCTCCGGCGCTGTCAATCGCCAGGGAACGGTCGAGCAGGGTACCACGGTGGCTGACCATGATGAAGACGAGAAGAAGAGACAGATGTCGATATCCGCCTCTCTTTGCCATCTCAAGTGGCGCGATCGCAACATCAATCTTATGGATACACCAGGTGACCCCAGCTTTCATGCGGACACTATCGCCGCCCTGCGGGTAGTTGAAGGCGCTGTCGTTGTCGTCAACGCCACCATCGGTGTCGAGGTGCAGCACGAGCGGCTTTGGAAGCACTGCGAGGACAACGGTGTCAATCGCCTGATCTTCGTCAACATGATGGATCGGGAACGGGCCGATTTCATGGCCGCGGTCGAGCAGCTGCAGGAGAGTTTTGGAACCGGCGCCGTTGCGGCGCAACTACCGATCGGCGCCGAGGACAAGTTTGAAGGTGTGGTCGACCTGCTGACCCGAAAAGCATGGCGCTACGATAACGGTAAGGCAGTCGAGGGCGATATCCCGGCCGACATGGCCGATCTGGTTGAAACCTATCGCGACAAGCTGATGGACGAAGTGGCCCAAAACGATGATGACGTGATGGAGAAGTATCTGGAGGGAGAGGAGATCTCTAACGAGGAACTGTATTCGGCCCTCAAGGCGGGCGTGGCTGCGGGAACCGTATTTCCTATCGGCGCTGGTTGCGCCACTAAGTTAACTGGCATAAACCTGCTTCTCGACCTGCTCGTCGACGCCATTCCATCACCGGCCAAACATGGCGCTTGCAAAGCCATTGACGCCGGTTCGGGCGACGAGATCGAGCTGGAATGCAAGCCGGACGCGCCGCTGGCCGCTTTTGTTTTCAAGACGCTGGCTGATCCCTTCAGCGGCCGCATTAATGTTATGCGCGTCTATTCCGGGGAGCTGAAAAGCGACAGCAATGTTTACAACCCGACCACCAAGACCAAGGAACATGTGGGCAAGCTGCTGCAGTTGCAAGGAAAGGATAACAGTACCGTCGATACGCTGGGACCCGGCGACATCGGCGCTGTCGCCAAACTCAAGGCGACAAACACGGGCGATTCCCTCTGCAGCGAGACGAACCAGATAACCTTCCCGGCGTTACAGTTCCCCAACCCGGTCATGTCTTTTGCCGTGGAACCCAAGAGCAAGGGTGACGATGAGAAAATCGGCACCTCGCTCCGCCGTTTTCAGGAAGAGGACCCGACTCTGGTCGTAAAACGAGATCCGCAGACGAACGAGCTGATCGTTTCAGGCCTCAGCCAGGTGCATGTGGAGGTCGTGGTTGATCGCATGAAAGATCGCTTCGGTGTTGAGGTGACCCTGAAACCGCCGCGCGTCCCCTACCTGGAGACCATTCGTAAACCAGCCCAGTCACAGGGCAAGTATAAAAAACAGACCGGCGGCCGCGGCCAGTACGGCGACTGCTGGCTTAAGGTTGAACCGCTTGCCAGCGGCGATGGTTTCGAGTTCGTCAACAAGGTCGTTGGCGGTGTCATACCGCGCGGATTTATCCCGGCGGTGGAAAAGGGCGTTATCGAAGCCATGAAGGAGGGTGAACTTTCCGGCAGCCCGCTGGTGGACATGCGGGTGACCGTCTATGACGGCTCGCATCACCCGGTGGACTCCTCGGAGATGGCCTTCAAGATCGCCGCTTCCATGGGTCTGAAAAAAGCGATATCCGCGGCCGTTCCGATCATTCTCGAGCCGATCATGGCGGTGCAGATCACCGTGCCAGAAGAAAATGTTGGCGACGTCATCGGCGACATGAACTCCCGGCGAGGCAAAGTGCTCGGCATGGAGCCCAAGAGCAAGATGAGTCAGGTGAACTCGGAAGTTCCCCTGGCGGAAATGCTTTCCTATGCGCCTGACCTGCGGTCCATGACCGGCGGCCGTGGAGATTACACGATGGATTTCTTACGCTACACCGAGGTCCCCGCTCACCTGGCCCAGAAGATCATCGAGCAGGTGCAGGCGGAGAAAGCGGAAAAATAAGCTCGCTTCTGGAAACAAACAGGCGGCCGGAAAACCGGCCGCCTGTTTTATCAACAACGTCTGGAGTCTGCCGCTAAACGGCTTCCACTACAGTTACCTCGGGAACCTCTTCGCGAAGCCGCTGCTCGATTCCCATTTTCAACGTCATCTCGGACATTGGGCAACTTCCGCAAGCACCCGTCAGCTTGATCCTGACTGCGCCTTCATCGGTCACTTCTATAAGTTCCAGGTCGCCTCCATCCTGCTGCAAGGCGGGCCTTATTCTGTTCAGAGCGTTTTCTACTCTTTCACGCAACATCACATCACCTCCTCCTCGAAGGGATATCTTAAGGATACCCCGGAACATTATGCCAGAAACGCTAATGTATTCCCAATATGGTTACTGGAGGGACGGTTTTCTTAAAAAGCCCGGTGTCATTTGTTGATTTCCGTCCGCCGCGGTTGTTAGGATTCATTTGTGCGTTCCGCTAGCTGGCACACCTCGCCTATATCTTATGACACTGTCAGAAGACTCTCGCAGGCACTGGAAACAAGTGAGATAACAGCCTCAATCCTGGCGCGCCGCGGTTATGGGGACCCGGACAAGGCCAGATTGTTCCTCGACTCCCAGGGTGCGCTTCACGACCCTTTCCTCTTCCCCCAGATGCAGGCCGTATGCGACCGTCTGCGCCTGGCGATTTCACGGGGAGACCGGATCTGCGTCCATGGGGATTATGATGTAGACGGCATCACTTCAACGGCTCTGCTGGTCAACGTTCTTCATGGTATGGGCGCAAACGTGGCATTCCACCTCCCCAATCGCTTCACCGAGGGGTACGGAATTGCCATGCCGACCGTGGAAAAAATAGCCGGTGAGGGGACTACTCTGCTGATAGCCGTGGATTGCGGCATCGGCGCCCGGGAGCAGCTCTCCCGCGCCGGCGAACTCGGCATGGAATCGATTGTCATCGACCATCACCGGCCGTTGGAGGAGAACCTGCCATCGGCGCTGATCATCTCCCCCCTGATCTGTGATTATCCGTTCAAGGAACTCGCCGGCGTCGGCCTCGCTTTCAAGGTAGCCCAGGCGCTGGTGGCTGAATCAGAACCGGCCAGCGATTTATCGTTCATAAGTCCGGAGATCAGACATCACCTGGACCTGGTGGCTTTGGGCACGATTGCCGACGTGGTTCCCCTGGTTGATGAGAATCGCACCCTGGTCAAACTCGGACTGACCCAGCTGGCGCGCACGGAAAAGCCCGGCCTCAGGGAACTTATGCGCATCGGCCAGATCGAGCAATCCAGGGTCAACACCGGCCTGGTGGCTTTCCGCATGGCTCCCAGGATCAACGCGGCCGGACGCCTCGAAGACCCCACTCCTGCCCTGGAGTTGATGCTGACCGGGGATGCACAGAGGGCGGAAGAGCTGGCCGGCCAGCTTGATGCAAGCAATCGCGAACGGCAACGCATCGAAAATCAGATGCTCGCTGGAGCAATAAAAATGATCAGCGAATGGCCGGAGGACCGTCAGCTGCAACATGGCTATGTTTTGAGTTCGCCCGGATGGCACGAAGGCGTAATCGGCATTGTTGCCTCAAGGCTGGTGGAAACGTATCAACGCCCGGTCATAATGATCGCCGAAAATGAAGGCCAGAGCTTGGGAAAAGGCTCGGGGCGCAGCGTCAGTGGCTTTGACCTTCACGGTGCCCTGGTGGAGCTGGGTGATCTTCTCAAGGCGTTCGGAGGCCATCGCGCCGCCTGTGGGCTAACCATAGATATCAATGGTGTTGAAGAATTCCGGAAACGATTCGCCGATTATGCGGACCTCCAGCTGACGGACGACGAGCTTATGCCGAGCCGTTACGTGGACGCACTCGTCTGTGGCCGCGAGCTTACCCTGGAGCTGGCCCAGGAGCTTACCCGGCTTGAGCCCTTCGGGCTCGGGAACCCCGCGGTCGAGCTGTTGCTGCCGGGCGCACATATCACGAACGACCGCGTTACCCGGGACGGGCAGCACCTTCAGTGCCAGGTGGAGGCAGGGGGCGCCAGGTCGAAAGCTATCGGGTTCGGCCAGGCATACATGCAGGAAAAACTGAAAAACGCTCCCGACTGGGACGTGGCCTGTCTGCTGGAGCGCAACGAATTCAATGGCTCGGTCTCGCCGCAGTTGCAACTGCGTGAGATCTTCCCTCGCAAAAGCGAGACCGCGATTGCCGACGGCATGTGCGAATCTCACTGTGACTCTGACTGCCCTGACCGCGTTACCGGTGATGAATTCTGGGGTCTCCTCTCAGGAAATCTGCAGATTACTGATGCCTGGCTGCCATCCGCGGCTACCGCTCGGGGAGCCCGAAGCGCGAGCGCTACTGACCTGTCAAAACGCCTGATTGATCGGCGCAATTTTGGTGGCATCGATGCCCAGATAACGCGACTGATCGCCGGTGGCGAAAGCGTTCTGGTACTGACCGCTGATGTAGCCAGGCGCCGGCGTTTGCTATCACATGATCTGAAGTTGAGCCAGGCTCCCGGACACCAGGTGTTTCTGGCCAGCTCCCGCTGCGGTCGGCTGATTCTCGAAAAACGATTGTCGCAGGTGCGGCAGGACGGGCCCGATCTGATGCTCGCCGATTTTGCCACTGTGACCGCACTCCCCGGGCTGGCGGAAAATTTTGACCACCTGGTCTTCGTCGACCCGCCGCTGAACGCTGAAGTCCTCGATTTCCTGGTTTCAACGGCCCCTGACGCTTTCGTTCATTTATTCTACTGTAGCGATGAGGTACAATTTACCAGTAAGGTGCTTGAACACGAGTATGACCTTCGTAGTCCGTTGACAAGGGTGTACGGGCACCTGGAAGCGGGAAAGATCTACCCTCTCGACGATACTACTGAAAGGCTCCTCCTCGCGGGCGGAAAGCATCTCCGGCAACCGCTTCTGGTTGCCAGATGCCTGAAGATCCTCGAGGAGTTGTCGTTGATATCGTTCATGAATGGAAAAGAGGGTCCGATGTTGACCCTGCTGGAGGCTGAGCGTACCGAGCTTGACCGGTCGGCTACCTATGCAGCGATTCAGTCGTTCTATAAGGAGTGTTTGCAATTCTTGAGCAAGTCGCTAAACGCGAAGATGATCTAGAGTCCGGAGAGGCCGCTCTTCAGGATCTTTTTCAGGCTATTTCCGAATACAATCCCGATTTTGACCGGGACCTGATAACACGCGCTTTCCTGTACTCGCGCGCTCAGCATGAGGGTCGTTTCCGCAAAAGCGGTGAAGATTTCATTTACCATCCCCTGGGCACGGCGCGCATCTGCGCTGATCTCAAGCTCGACAGCGTCACCATCGCCGCAGCCCTTCTCCATGACGTAGTCGAGGATACATCAACGACGGTGGACACCATCCGCAAGATGTTCGGCGCGGAAGTAGCCGAGCTGGTTGATGGCCTGACCAAGCTGCAAAAAGTATCTCTCAAAAGCGAGGAAGAAGAGCAGGCCGACAACCTCCGTAAAATGATCATCGCCATGGCGAAGGATATCCGGGTGATCCTGATAAAACTGGCCGACCGCACTCACAACATGCGGACCATCTGCTACATGGACAAACAAAAACAGATTCAAAAGGCCAAGGAGACCCTGGAGATTTATGCGCCACTGGCCCACCGGCTGGGAATCTACAGCATCAAGTGGGAACTCGAGGATCTCGCCTTTGGAGCACTGCATCCCCGTAAATACTCCGAGCTGCAGCAAATGGTGGCCCAGCGCCGGGCGGACCGGGAAACTTACGTGGCCCAGGTCGCCGAATACCTGAAAGTAGAACTTGAAAAGGTCGGCATCCAGGCAGAGATCGAGGGTCGCGCCAAACACTTCTACAGCATTTATACCAAGATGGTGAAACGCGGCAAGGAATTTAACGAGATATACGACCTTACCGCCATGCGGGTTCTTGTAGACTCAGTCAAGGACTGTTATGGGGCACTCGGGATCATTCATTCTCTCTGGAAACCGATGCCGGGACGCTTCAAGGATTACATCGCGATGCCCAAATTCAACATGTACCGTTCACTGCACACCACCGTGATCGGCCCCCAGGGCAAACCATTGGAAATCCAGATTCGCACCAGCAAGATGCACCAGACAGCCGAATATGGCATCGCCGCCCACTGGCTTTACAAGGAAACCAGCAAGTCGAAAAAGTCGAAGGAGCAAGCCGACGACAAGCTTGCCTGGTTGAGGCAGATGATGGAATGGCAGAGCGAGACGGAAGACCCGAAAGAGTTCATGAAGACGCTGCGCATCGACCTTTTTGAGGAAGAGGTATATGTTTTCACGCCTAAGGGCGAGGTCGTCAGCCTGGCCGCCAATTCGACGCCGGTGGATTTCGCTTATGCCGTGCATACGGACGTCGGGCACCATTGCGTCGGAGCCAAGGTGAACGGCCGCATCGTGCCGTTGCAGCACACTCTTCATAGCGGCGACTTCATCGAAATCCTGACATCAAAATCAAGCCAGGGCCCTTCCCGCGACTGGCTCAATTTTGTTAAAACCAGCCGGGCGCGTAACAAGATCCGCCAATGGTTCAAAAAGGAGCGCCGCCAGGATTCCGAGCATATCGGACGTGAGCTGCTGCAGGAAGCTTTGCGGCGAAAGGGGTTGGCCAGTCAGAAAATCGTCGCCTCGCCCGACTTCTCTGAAATGACACGCTCCATGGGCTTCCTGAAAGCTGAAGACCTGTATGTAAGTCTGGGCACCGGCAAGACTTCGCCGCAACAGGTCCTCACCAAGATCACTCAGCACCTGGATGGTACCGGCGACATGCCGTCGGTGGTAACGAAGTCCACCATGCCGGCTCGTGAGCGTTCGGCAACGGCGCCACCAAAGGAACTCGGCATCAGCGTTGATGGCGTCGACGATGTCGGTGTCCGCCTGGCCAAATGCTGCAAGCCTCTCCCGGGAGACAAAATCGTCGGCTATATTTCCCTGGGCAAGGGAGTGAGCATCCACCGCAAGGATTGCCCCAATGCCAAGGCCCTGACCCTGCGCTCCGGTGAGCGGTTCATCGAAGTCGCCTGGAAAGGGGCTTCGGAAAAAGCTTTCCGGGCGGAATTCCAGATCGAGGCGATGGATCGCAGCCATCTGTTGGAAGATATCTCGCGCACCCTCAGCGAATCGGGCATCAACATCGTTTCAGCCCAATTAAGCACCATGCCCGACCATATGGTCAAAGACCGTTTTGTGGTGGAGATCGGCGACGCCAAGCTCCTTGATACCGTGCTCGAAACGATCAAGGGGATTGATACTGTTTTTGACGCTTACCGCATCATTCCTGGTGTAGACGAAGGCTGATCTTCGGTTAAGGTTCAACGACAGTTACGCACTGGGTTAGGCCCACCATATAGCATGCATATTGAGCGGTTGGTTCGAACCCGGTTTGGTCCACCA
>JAGVMV010000034.1 GCA_020053595.1 Thermoleophilia bacterium
AGCCACGGCTCAGACCGCGGCCGCAATCTCCCAGCAGCAGGTTCTTCTCTACCAGGAACGGGAAGAAATAAAGGCCAAGGCCACTAAGAAGCGGGGTAACCTCAATGAATTACGGCAGAAAAATGACCTGGACGGTCTTGCTGATGACTTTAATTCTCCTGGCGGGGTGCGCCACGCCCTGCCCGCAAATCCCCAAGGAGGCGCTAAAGCCCCTGCCCGATATAAAGATGCCGGCGGAACCGGCCCTGAATACGAAGAAGCTCATTGATTCTACGACGGGGCAGCCGGCGGGCCTCTTTTTTCCTACGGAGAGCGCCTTCAAGGAGGCCAATTATAAAGTGGACCTGCGGGAGGCGGCCGAACTTGGCGCGGCCAATACCCGGGCGGCCAATAAGATATTTGAGATTCTGAGACAGCCGCCGAAGCGCTGGTGGCAGCTCTGGAAGTGAAGGCGAACCCGTAAAAGGCTAACAAACTCCTGGTAGAGTTTGAGATACAGATATGATAACCATCTCAACTACCTATTTTTTTTATTAACGGTGCGGATAGAGGGCAGGTAGCTGCAGTTTTACTATATTGCTTGGCCACCTTCTTGAGCTTCCTCTGAACTGCTCCGTGGCGAAGGCTTCATGTTCCTCCTCCTGCTTCCTTTAGGTCCTTTGCTCCTACCTAATATTTGGTCCTTTTCTTGTCAGGCAGGTCATTAGGGTCACCCTGGGACAGGTCTAAGAACGGGGCCTTATTGAGAGAGAGAAGGGAATTGAGATCTATTCAGCCGCGGCCCCAATGAATATCTGGCTCACCTTGCCCTGCTGAAAATTGAACATTACCCCCCCGAAAATGGAGCCGGCCACCAAGAGTTCTCCCGGCTTGCTTTCCTCGGCATTTCGGAAGGGGCCATAAGCCTTGGCGACCTCGGCCTCGGTGCTGCCAATCCCGATACCTCTTTGGGTTTGCAGCTTACTGGGGCTGGTTATGGTAATAGACTCTATGCTCTTAGGAGCACCTTTCTTTTCCGAGACCATGCCGAGGGTAAGGCCGTCAGCAGGATATTTCCACTCCTGGTGATACTGCCCGTCGGCCCCCTGCTTCTGTTCTGGCCCCCGGGTCAGCTTGCCGGGAATTATCTGTTTAACTACCTTTTCCGACAGGCCGAGGTGAAGTTTGCCAACCTGTTCTTTAGCATACGGGAACTCATTCGCAGCCAGAGCCACACTACCAATAATGCCAACTATCATCAGAGCCACACAGCATTTTTTCAGCATTATTCCTCCATAAGGTTTGCCGGTTGGAGAATTGTTATTTTTTCTGTTGCTTTTCCTCTTTCTTTATCGCTTGGTACAATGAATCGAAATCGTCTTTACCACAGACAATAGCATCAATTCGCCAACCATCTGGCAGTTTCTTTAATTTAACCATCAGTGGCGGCGCTGATTTTTTTCCCCATAGATCAACTTTTACTGAAGCCTCAGTCTCAGTATTCCTGACCAAGACCACGGAGGCACGAGCCATGCTCTCTGGCCAATCTTGGGCACAAATAATTGGATCATAATCTAAAAATCCAACCTCTCCTGGTGGGGTCGTTTTCTCGTTTTCCTGCATTAATTTATGATAGGAATCGATATAATGTTGGGTTACATAACCTGGATCTAAACTTCGATTGGGGACAGGCTTTATTGTTTTAAACGTCTCATCCCCTTTTTTACCATCATACTCCAGCCAGGCAATATACGCCGCAAAATAATCCCAAACGACTTTCTGCGGTTCGCTTAAACCGGCGGCAGTTTTTTCCGGTTCTCCCTGCTTATCGGACCCTTGCCCAGGGACGGGGCTGCCCAGAGTGACCAGCAGCAACATTATTAATCCGATCTTCAACAGTTTCATCGGTTTTTCTTTCCTTATCATTATTTTGGATTTTCAATATTTTCCGATAAGGTCTTGGTCTTTTTATCCCAGGTAATATTTATGCGATTACCAGAATCGAGGTCCACAAAGGCGTAATTCCAGAAGCCATTGGCCGCAAGGGTGTCATAATAAAGGGGATGGAAGTAGTTGTCATTGTGGCCGAGCATCGGATCATACGGGAATTTTACATAAAAAACCGGAAAGGTTTCGTTTTGCAATTCGACCTTCTTAAGGTCAACTTTGTGCTTTTGCAACACGGTCTTCACGGGATGCTGCCAATTCTTAATATCGGTAATTACTTTGACATCGCCTGCCATGGCGACCGTAACCCAGAACAAGCTGCTGATGAGGATCACCGACCACACGCCCCGGATGGGCCTATCTGGAAGTAACCTGACCCGTTTAAATATGTTCCACATTTCCCCCTGCCTTCCTTAAGAATTGTTGAGCGGGAAACCGGAGTGCATCCGGCCTTCAAAAGCTACCACTACTTGCTCTCCTGGTAAGGTTTAACATTGACCGAGGCGAATTTCTCCTGGATAGTACTGGCCTCGGAGACTTCCACCGGTTTACCGGCCTTATCTCGGCAAATGAGGTCGGTTTCCACCGTGACCTCCAGGGTGAAGGGCCCGGCCGCGCCCTTGGGCTTGGCCAGGATAGTGTAAGGCCCGACTCGAAGGCCGCCGAAACGCGGATTGACGTTCTGGCCGAGGCGCACCGCGATGCCGCCTTCGGCAAATTCCAAGCCGTCGTTGAGCCATTTGGCGAGCCCCGGCTCCTGTTGCAATAAGGGCCGAAGATCCTCAAATGCGAAGGAGCCTCCGGCCCAGACTAATGCCCGGCAAGGCGAGCAAGACCGCCAGGGCCAGCAGACCAACCCCGTTTCGAACCAAATGGAGCATCGCGGCAACCTCGCGTGTGATTGAATCCATAATGTCTCTATCGATGCCTTGAGATCATGACTGGTAAAACCAGTCATTAGCGAATGCTGATCTTGAGCTTATAGGTGGCGTTGCCGCGCGTTCCACCCACCAGGATCAGATACTTGCCGGAGCTGGGCAGGACGCCCTTCCAGGCGATGGCGTTTTCGCCCTCCCCCGCTCCCTTCAGAGTCGCGCCTTTAATTTCCAGGATGCCGTCCTGGTCCTTGCCGGCCTTGTACCCTGGTTGATAGATTTGGAACACGGCATTCTGTTCCATAGCGGTGATGATCACTTCCATCTTTTGCCCCGCCTTGCCGATCAGGAAATACTGGTCGCTCTCGCCGCGGATGACACTCTGTTTAATCAGGGTCGAGTTTTGGCCCTTGGCAAAGAGAACCTCCTGAACCACCGCCGCCTGAGCGACTCCGGGGAGAAAAGCGCCTACCATTACCACAGCCAACATCAATCTCATCTTCATCCTTAAGGCTCTTTATTCTTAATTGCTGGGTTCAAATATCTTCACCCCTCAGCCACTCACCGGGGCTTGAGACCGATAGTGAAGGAATCCGTCTTGTCATTCCGGGTAGCCAAAACCTCCATTTTTTCAAAACTGAATTGGGTCTTGTTAGAGACTTTTAAAGCAGATTCCACCTTCTCAATTAATTTTCTCATCTTCGCCATGGCGACCTTTTCATTGAGCATCTGGGTCCTGCCCTTATTCACCTCCAGGGTAGTGTAAATCGCGTACAGGGCCGCCAAAGTATTATCAACATCGGCCTTCGGCCCGATGGAGATGGCGCCCTCATAAACCAGGCCCTTGTCATTCAAGGAAACTGACACCACGGATTGCTTCCCGGTGAGAATGGCCTTGTTGCCCCGCATCTCTTTGTACTGGTAACCATTATCTCCCAAGATTTTTACCAGGTTCTCAGTGGTGGGGGCCAACTTAGCCGCCCAGGCCGGGGCTGCCACCAACAGTAGCAATCCCACTAGACTGACGGTGATTCTATGCCGCATAATCTGCTCCTTTTCTTTATTTCCGGGCTTTTCCCAGGTTATTTAGTGGTATGAGTGACCTGGTATTCCAGGAGGATGTACCGTCCCTTTTCGGTTCTTGCCTTATTTATTAAGGCCGAAAATTTTTCTAGCGGTTCAACCTCTTCTCCTGCTTTTTTCCATCCCTCCGGGGTGCCATGTGGATCCGGAGTGCCAACCGAGCCAGTCATATAAATTCAAATCAGTCACAGCTACTTGTCGTCGCCTGCATCCGCCTGGTTCGGCTTCGGGGTCAACTCCGGCACAGACCACTGTCCATGGGCAAGGCTCAATACTCCAACTTTTTTTCCGTTCTCGAAGAAGATCACCTTCTTATAATCGTGTCTGGGGATTCTTACGCCCAGGTAGTTCTTCACAAAATGGCTGGCGCCGGGCTTGGGTTCATTGAATCGATAATGAAACTCCAGCTGTTGATTACTTTCGCTGAGCCGCTCTATTGCGAAGCTCTTTTCCATGTCCTGAGGGGCTGCCATCACCCGAGCAACAAGAAGAATCTGTTCTTTGGTGTACACTGCTGCCTCAGGAGCAAAGGGGCGCCGGTTGCCCATCAGCGTGGCGGGGGCGAACAAGGCATCATACTGGGCGGGCGTCTGAATTAGGGCATAGAGCAAGGCATGCTTCTTCTCATCCCAGTTGCGAAGGAAGTTCTGGTAATCGTTGAGGCTCATTCTTTTATACGTCACGTTTTGCCTTTTCAGCTTGGGGTCCAGGTTGTCAGCGGCCCTTGCCATCGTGCACGATAGTGCTGTCACCATCACAACCATTACCAACTTGACAAAGTTAAATGATCTTCCGATTGTCATGCGTACGTCTCCGTAGTATTTGGCATTGCAATTCAGAGAAAATGCTCCAACTTTTTCGACTCTTGTCAAAAACTTTCCAGTTTAAAATAAATCTGAGCAAATTTTTCCTGGTTTGGAAATTCATCTGCCGGATGCGATTGCCGCCCAGTCTTATTCATCTAACTTCTTTAACAACGGTTGTTGACCTACAATTGGCCTGGTTCTTTTATCTTTATACCAAATTACAGGAGTCGGCTTTTTCTGTTCAAACGCATGCAGACGAATCCGCTCAAGGCTAGGAAGATATCGTCGCTGGATTTGGGGGCGATCAGATACTGGGGCAAATTCCCCTCCGCTCAATTCATACCATTTACCAACTGCATACAATCCATCACCACGCTTGGGTTCCCATCCATCTCTCCATCGAGTGGATAAGAGATACCATTTACCACTTTGATTTGACTTGGTCAGGAAACTCATGATGCCATAATCGTCAACCTTTACGGGTTTAGAGACAGTGTTTCCGGTGATTGCCCAGATCGTCCATTGCTGGATCGCAATGCCCATGCTTTGTGAGTTCATAAGACCAACAATGAGTTCACCTTCTCCATCACCTGTCATGTTAATCGTATCAACACGTAAACCCGATTCACTGAGAAAAGTATCAATCGGAGCATCCCATTGCTGAATAATAGAACCATCTCGCTCATAAAAAATCTGAGCAACCACTGAATCTGGCGTTTTCATTCCCGCACAAATCCGGGATGACTTCGAAATTTGAATGCAATACGACTTTTCAAAACCTGAAATGGCTACTCGCTCTGCTTCAGGAAGTTTGTGACCACATGCCACATCTTTACGCCACAACTGGAAGTCACCACCTGAAGCTGATGTAATAACGATAAACATGAAAAACAACATTAAGGCCATTGTTCGCACAATACATTTCATTATTTCACCTTTGTTTAATTTCATAGGGCCCAGGTACCCCAGGAGAAATTATAGTTTCATGACACTGATCTGCCCACGACAATATGACGAGTATTGATTAAGGGATCAGGAAAGTCAATCCACAATTTGGTTTACCAAAAGGACGGCCAAAAATTGCGACCTGATAGTTTCAATAGCTTGCCATGATCGACAATTGTCACCTTACCCGGAGAAATGCAAGCTATGGTCTGGTTATGGAAGGTTTTTGGCGATGTGATAAGTTTCTGATCAGGGCAGTTATCTGCTTCCGGTCAGGGTTTATTTCTGCTCGCGAAATATTATTGCTTGACTCTTTGACATGACGGACTGGGAGGTGTATCGTGTGACGCAACACGATACATTTTTACTGGAGGGCAGTATCAATGACGACGTCGTACAAAAGCTCCACCCATCCCGGCATCTACGTCCGCGAGAGCATCATCCCGGTTGGCATGTCCGTGAAGGATGCCGCCAAGCGGCTCGGCGTCGGCAGGCCAGCACTGTCTAACTTCCTTAACGGAAAATCTGGCCTCTCTCCTGAAATGGCGGTCAGGCTAGAGAAGGTCTTTGGCGTCGACCGGAAGCGGCTGCTCGATATGCAGGCAGCATACGAACAGCAGGAGCGCCGCGCCGGTGAAAAGCAGGTTGTAGTTCGCGCGTTCGTTCCGAATTTCCTGACCATAAAGGCAAGGCAGATCGAGGACTGGGCCGACAGCCAAATCGACGCTCGCAGCCATCTTCCCGTGTTTTTGCGGAAGCTGGTGCACTCGACCGGTAACGACCTCCGCCAAGTCGACTTCCCCGGCTACGATAACGCGCAGCGCAAGGGCTCTGATGGTTTTGTCGAAGCGGGCGCCGCCACACCTTGGATCCCTGAGGGAAACTCCTATTGGGAGTTCGGCACCGACCAAAAACCGGCCACCAAAGCCGAGAGCGATTATTCCGCGCGGCTGACATCGGTTGATACCACCGAGCGGGCAAACAGCACTTTCGTCTTCGTGACACCTCGCAACTGGCCCGGCAAGACCGCCTGGGAGAAACGCAAAAACGAGGCCGGCGACTGGAAGGCCGTCAGGGCTTTCGATGCGAGCGATCTTGAGCAGTGGCTGGAGCAGTCAGTGCCGGCGCAAATCTGGCTTGCCGAACAACTCACCCTGCCGGTCACGGGCTATGAAACGCTGGAACAGGCATGGCGCCGCTGGGCGAGCGCCAGCGAGCCCCATCTGACGCCCGAAATCTTCGCACCCGCGGTCGCGGCACACCGGAGCTTTTTTAAAACGTGGCTCAATAAACCGAGCGACAGACCGTTGGTCGTCGCGGCCGACTCGCGGGATGAAGCTCTCGCCTTTCTCGCCTGCCTGTTCGATGACGAAGAACTGCGTCAATTCAAAGATCTCGCCGCGGTGTTCACATCTCCAGCGACGCTCAGGACGCTTCTCGCGTCCTCCGTGCCTTTCATCCCCGTTGTCCATTCCGAAGACGCCGGGCGCGAACTCGTCGGCGCTTATAGTCGACTTCATTGCATCTTTTTCCGTCCCCCCAACCCGGTCGATACTGAAGCCGATGTAGTGCTCGACCTGCTCAGCTACGACACCTTCGAGAAGGCGCTCACCGCCATGGGAATCGAGGAAGGCGACGTCGACCGGCTTGCAAGGGAGTCGGGCCGTTCGCCTACGATCCTGCGCCGCCGTCTCTCGCAGAATCCAGCAATCAGGTCGCCGGCATGGGCCGCCAATGACAAGACGGCAAAGACCCTCGTGCCGATAGCTCTGATTGGCGTCTGGCATGCCGAGCCGGAGGCCGATCGTGAGATCGTCTCGTATGTGGCGGATAGAAAGTACGAGGCCATCGAAGACGACGTCGCGAGCCTGCTTCGGTTCGATGACAGCCCAGTGTGGTCCGCCGGACGTTACAGGGGTGTTGCGTCGAAGATCGACGCCTTGTTCGCGATCGCGAAAATGGTCACACCGGCGGACCTCGACCTGTTCTTTGACGCCGCCGAATACGTCCTTTCTGAGTCCGATCCGGCCCTCGAACTGCCAGAAGAGAAGAGGTGGGCCGCGCCCTTGTACGGCAAGAAACGCGATCACTCTGGCGCGTTGCGCGAAGGTATCTGCGAGACACTAATCGTCCTGTCGATCCATGGCAACAACCTATTCCGCAGCCGCCTCGGCATCGATGTCGAAAGCCGGGTCGCAGTTCTGATCCGCAAACTCCTGACGCCGTTGACGCTGGCAAAGCTGCTCTCCCACGACCACGACCTGCCGCGCTACGCAGAAGCCGCGCCTGATGAATTCCTTAAGGTCATTGAAGAGGACCTTCGGCGCAACGACCCCGTCGTCTTTGGTCTTCTCAAGCCGGTCGACGGAGGCTCGTTTTGGGCATCGCCTTTGCGGACGGGCCTTCTCTGGGCGCTCGAGTGCCTTGCCTGGAAACCGCAAAACCTCCCACGCGTATCGTCTATCCTCGCCCAGTTATCCCGGCCGAAGATCGACGACAACTGGATGAACAAACCGGACGCGAGCCTTCGGGCAATCTTTAGGTCATGGATGCCGCAGACGGCTGCCTCGGTGGAGCAGAGGGTCAAGGCGCTGGAGATGATCATCAGGCGTTTCCCGCATGTGGGCTGGGAGATTTGCATCGACCAGATCAAGCCGGGTTCCCGGTTCGGCCACTCCAGCTACAGGCCCCGCTGGCGCAGCGATGCCTCCGGGGCCGGCCAGGTTGTCACGTATGACGAGATGTACGACTTCACTGGAAAGTGTCTGGACTTCCTCATCGCCTGGCCATCGCATGACGAAAAGACTCTTGGCGATCTCGTCGAGTCCCTCCAGGGCATGCCCGACGAAGACCAGACCAAGGTCTGGGACCTGATCAATGAATGGTGCCGGAAAGGCGATGAGGCCGCCAAGGCCGCATTGCGCGAGCGCATTCGGCGGTTCGCCTTCACCCGGAGCGGCCGCCACCGTAAGCTTGGGGAAGTGACCCGCGACCGGGCCCGCGAAGCTTATGACTACCTCCGCCCCCACAATCCGGTCATCCGGCACTGCTGGCTATTCGCCGATCAGTGGGTGCAGGAATCGGCTGACGAGATCGAAGAGGAGGATTTCGACTATCGTAAGCGCGACGAACGGATTGACAGGCTGCGCCGCGAAGCGGCGATCGAGATATGGACGGAGTGCGGTTTCGAGGGTGTTAAGGAATTGCTTAAGGGCAGCAGCGCCGTGGGCACCGTCGGCCGTTACGCGGCGTCGTGCGTTACCGGCGTGAAGCCGCGGGTCAATTTTATCCGACGCTGCCTTTCTCTGGACGAAGACCTCCGGAGCAAGGCCGAATGGTGCTTACAGGGCTTCCTTTGGGCGATCGAGGAAGACTCGCGCGCCGAGGTGCTGCAGGCTGCGGCCGAAGGGCTGCCTGCCGAAGACTGTACGCGGCTATTTGTATGCGCCCCGTTCCAAGCACCCACTTGGCGTCTTCTGGACGGTTATGGCGAGGACATCCGCGTCGGGTACTGGAAGGATGTCTTCCCATCCTGGGGCCGGCACAACCCCGCCGAGCTTACCGAACTGATCGATCGCCTTCTGGAGGCCAAGCGCCCGCGGGCAGCTTTCCATGCTGTCCACATGGATTTCAAGGACATCGAGACGTCACGCCTCAAGCGGCTGCTGCGCGACGTCGCCACGGTCAATGCCGAGCCAGCAGGTCAGTTCAAGCTCAACCGCTACTATATTTCCGAGGGACTGGATTCACTTCATGGCCGCACGGGCGTTACTCGTGATGAAATGGCCCAGCTCGAATTCCTCTTCATCGACGCCCTGAATGACAGCAAGCACGGAATCCCGAATCTCGAAAGGCAGATCGCGGAATCGCCGGGGGTATTCGTCCAGGCGGTGGCGCTCGCTTACAAGCGGAGTGATGAAGGCGAGGATCCGCCGGAATGGAGGATCGAGACCCCTGAGCAGCGGGCGGCAGTTGCCTCGGCAGCCCATGACCTTCTTCACCAGATAAAGAAGATTCCCGGCACGGATGAAAACGGAAGAATCGACGCGACGGAGCTCGTCGCGTGGCTTGCCGACGTTCGGCGCCTGTGCCGCGAGTACGCCCGCGCCGATATTGGCGATCACTGCCTCGGTCAACTTCTCGCCAGGGCGCCCGAGGGCGAAAACGGCATATGGCCCTGCGAAGCGGTGTGCGAGGCGATGGAAGGAATAGCATCGCCTGAAATCGGCGAGGGATTCTATATTGGCGTTCGTAACTCTCGTGGCGTTCACTGCCGGGGCGAAGGCGGCGAACAGGAGCGCGAACTCGCCGCGAAATACCGCGCCTGGGCCGAGCGCTTGCACTTCGACTACCCGTATGTCGGGGGAGTCCTCGAGGGCATCGCCGAGTCCTACGAGCGCGAAGCCGGGTGGCAGGATTCCGAAGCGACTATCAAGAAGAGGGTTCGCTCTTGAGAGCGGGCGACGGCATCACGCGAAGGTATTTATAGCCACCCAAAGACCGCAGTGACCCAACGGCTCAGGGCAGCCAGGATTAAGTCATAGATCGTCAGATCTCGTTGGCGACTATCTCCTTGCCAAAATGAACACTTACCGGATTTTCTGAAAAATTTTTGCTATGCTCTGGATATGGGAGGTTTTTCAGTGCGCATCATCAAAGATATCTCGACGGTCGATGACTGGTTTCGCCTTGCCCCTCCGGCAGGCGGTGCCAGGCACTGGGTCGATGGCAAGAGTGCTAAGGAGCTTGCTAAGGCCTGGTGCGGCAGAGCCTCTGCCCCCGCCGTGCCTGTTGAGTTACAGGAATTGCTAAGCACCCATCCCGATATCGACGGCGCCGCATTCCTCGAAGCCATCCCGGAGCACAAGGTCGCATTCGACAACATCCCAGGAGAGCCACGGAACACCGACTTGGTATGCATCGCTGAACGGGCCAATCAACGCATCGCTATTAGCATCGAGGCAAAGGCCGACGAGCCTTTCGGCGAGCTGGTCGCCAATGTACTCAGGACACCACCGCCGTCGCGACGGCCCGAGCGGTTGGAAAGGCTTTGCCAAGCTCTTCTAGGCAACCAGCCCGGCGACTTGCCCGGAATTGGCGAGCTTCGCTACCAGTTGTTCTACGGCATCGCAGCTGCCCTCGCTTATGCGGGTCAAGTCGACGCTTCGCACGCCCTCTTCGTAGTCCACGAATTCGTGACACCAAACATCAAGACAAGGCAGATCGACGCAAACGAGCGTGATCTCCAAAACTTCCTTAGCTTGCTTGCGCCTTTGACTGCTCCCCTTGGGCAGCGCCTACACGGCCCAGTCCGCGTTCCCGGTAACGATTATATCCCCGGGCACATCCCTCTTTACATCGGCAAAGTGCGGACAGTAACAGGAGCCAATGCTGCCTAAAATGAACTGACAGCCTCAGCATCACGGAGTGATGGATAATTCGCGGGACTATTCGCGTGAATCTCTTTCTCATGATGCCATTTTCTTAACCTTTCTGTCCTCTGACCCACGTCAACCATGCGGTTTAAACAGGCCCCCGAGGTGCATCGGCGTTCTCGTAGGGCGGTGACAAATGCTCGGCCACAAAGACCCGCAACAGACCTTTGCCGACCTGGAGGCAGGCAATACCCGGGCGGCCAATAAGATATTTGAGATTCTGAGACAACCGCCGAAGCGCTGGTGGC
>JAGVMV010000030.1 GCA_020053595.1 Thermoleophilia bacterium
AGACGCAAAACCGCACGGCGATGACAACATCGAAGACCTGATCACCATAACGGTGGACGACAGCGAGCTCTGCCCCCGATACGGAGCCAGGCTCATCGCCGGCGTGCAGGTGGCGCCGTCGCCGCCGTGGCTCAAGGCCCGCATCGCCGCCGCCGGCATGAGGCCGGTCAACAACGTCGTCGACATCACCAACTATGTCATGTGGACGCTGGGCGAGCCCATGCACGCCTTCGACCTGGCTAAGGTCGCCGGGCCGCGGCTGAACGCGCGCCGCGCCGGCAAGGGCGAGAAGATAGAAACCATCGATGGCGATATCCGGGAGCTCGACGAGAGCATGCTGGTCATCGCCGACGCGAACAAGCCCGCCGCGGTCGCCGGCATCATGGGCGCCGCCGGCAGCGAGGTCTCGGATGAGACCACCGACATCCTGCTGGAGGCCGCCAATTTCAACGGCCCCAACGTGATGAAGACCGAAATGGCGCTGGGGCTTCGCAGCGAGTCCAGCACCCGCTTCGAGAAGGGGCTCGACGCTGAGGTCATTCCCGGTGCCCTGGCCATGGCTTCCCGGATGATGGTGGAGCTTTGCGGCGGTCGGCTGGTTCCCGGGGAATATGACATATACGCGGAGCCCCGCACGGAGCAGGCGATCCATCTGCGCGAGGAGAGGGTCACCAGCCTGCTAGGCATCACGGTGCCGGGTGCGGAAATCGAGGCCATCCTGGGCAGGCTTGGCTTCGAGAGCCGCCGGGAGGGCGCCGCGCTGCATGTGACCGTTCCCAGTTTCCGCGCCGACGTGGAGCGGGAGGTCGATCTCATCGAGGAGATCGTCAGGGTCTTCGGATATGACCTGATCCCGCCGACGCTTCCCAGCGACATGCGGGTGATGGGCGGACTGTCTCCTTATCAGATGGCCGAACGCGAGATCGCCCGGGCGCTGACAGCGACGGGCGTCAACGAGGCCATCACCTATACTTTCATCGCGCCCGATTTCGCCGACCGGCTGAGGCTGGCCGCGGACGACCCGCGCCGCCAGGTGGTCAAACTGGCGAACCCGCTATCCGTCGACCAGTCGGTGATGCGCACGCTGATGCTCCCCAGCCTGCTGCTGACCGTGGCGAGCAATCTTTCCATGCGGAATCCGGATGTAAATATATTCGAGCTCGGCCGCGCCTACCGCGCCATCGCCGGCGAAAAGCTGGCGGATGAGAATCGCACCGTTGCCGGCTGCCTCTGTGGTTCGCTCCGGGGCGAGTCATGGATACACGCGGGAAGAGAGACTGACTATTTCACCGGCAAGGGCATAGTCGAAGCGGTGTTTTCCTCGGTCAAGGGAAGTTTCAGCGTCGAGCGTTGCGACGAGCCTTTCCTGCATCCCGGCAAGTCAGCTTATATCGTCGTCGATGGCAAACGTGCCGGATTCATCGGCGAGGTGCATCCGCTGGTGCTGGAAGTTTTCGACATCGACAAGCCGGTGGTCGCGTTCGAGATACTCGAAGACGCGCTGATCGCCAGCTCCGCGGGCATCGTCATCTTCGAAGACCTGCTGACCTTCCCGGCATCGTTCCAGGATATCGCCGTGGTGGTGGATGAGCAGACCGCCGCTGAAGAGGTCATCCGGGTGGTGCGGGAAGCCGGCGCGCCGCTCCTGCGCGACGCCCGGGTATTCGACACCTACACTGGCGACCAGGTGGGCGAGGGCAGGAAGAGCATCGCCCTGGGCCTCGAGTTCCGCTCGCCCGAGCGGACACTCACGGATGAAGATGTGGATGGGGCTCGCGGGGCGATTCTGACAGCGCTGGGTGAGGAGCTTGGGGCGACGCTGCGGGGGTAAAACCCTGCTTACTATTCAGGCGTGGACTGCCGTCCGCCTTTAAGAGCAGCCGTTCTGCCGCAAATACTCAAGGAACAGCAGCGAGAAAGGTTTTCATGATGGAAGTAGAAGCAAATACAATTGAATTTCTTACCAGAATCAGACAAAAAGCCCCACTTATTCATAACATCACTAATTTTGTTGTTATGAATAGTTCTGCCAATATCTTGCTGGCGATCGGCGCTTCTCCTGTCATGGCCCATTGTTGGGCAGAAGTTGAAGAGATGGCTTCCAGGGCCAGTGCCCTGGTTCTCAACATTGGCACAATCCAGGAGGATTGGCTCGAGTCGATGATCATCGCCGCTATAACTGCAAATTCTGTTGGCATACCGGTAATCCTTGATCCGGTTGGCGCGGGGGCAACCAAACTCCGGACCGAAGCGATAGAAAAGATAATGGAAGACTGTTCCATCTCTGTCCTGCGAGGTAATTGTTCAGAGATTCTTTCTCTTGGATCTGCTGATATCAAAACCAAGGGGGTTGATTCTTCTCTATCGTTATCCGACCGGACAGTTGATGCTGCCAGACAAATGGCAATTGATAAAAAATGTGTTATTGCAATTTCAGGAGAAGAGGATTGCATAACCGATGGCAACAAGGTTTTTCGCGTGAGAAATGGCCAGCCTGTAATGACCAGGGTAACAGGGATCGGCTGTGGGCTGTCGGCTGTAACTGCTGCTTTTTGTGCAGTTGCAGACAACAACCTTGCCTTGGCTACGGCGGCAGCTTTCGGATATTACGGACTTTGCGCTGATCTAGCCGTAAAGACAAGTGATAAACCGGGGAGCTTTGAAGTCGCTTTCATCGATCAGCTGTATTCAACAGGGAGCGAAGAGATCGAGGGGCAGCTCAAGATAGAAGAAGTTTGAAAAGGTAAATGAGCTGCTATCTCGCTGCTGCGCCACGTCAGGCAGAGGAGCCTCGATGAAGGCTGAGCAGGTCAAGCCGCTCGACGAGATACGGGTGGGTCCCCGGTGCGCGCCGCCGCAGTCGCCGCCCACGGAACAAGATTGGCAGAACCAGCACCTTCCGAAACATCTTCGGTCACTGGTGTTTCCCGCCGGAAGCGACAGCTGACAATGTTCGCACTGGACGTACAGTGGATCGGTTCCTTCACGTCAATCAGGACTTGAAACAGGTTATTAATAAGTGCTAATATATGACCTATATTATGACCTGTTAACAATCTGAAGGTGGAAGAATGAAATCCGTGCTTGCAAGCTGCTCAGCCAGTATTTCGGAACTAAAAAGAAATCCAAGTGCCTTGATTGAGAAATCAGAAGGCGAACCTATTGCTATCCTGAATCACAACAGCCCAACTGCCTACCTGGTTCCTGCTGAGACATACGAAATGATAATGGAGAGGCTCGAACACTATCAGCTGGGTCTTATCGTGAAAGAACGGCAGGATGAAAAAATAGAGGCTGTCGAAGTCGACATCAATGAGCTCTAGCTACAGACTCGAATTCATTCCTGCCGCGCTCAAGGAATGGGAAGAACTGAATCGGCCTGTTCAGCTTCAATTCAAAAAGAAACTGGCAGAGCGCCTTGAAAATCCGCATGTTCCAGCCAGTCAACTTTACGGCTTCCCGAATCACTATAAAATAAAGTTGCGTGCAACCGGCTACCGCCTCGTGTACGAAGCACAGGACAAAAAGGTCTGCGTTCTCGTGATAGCCGTTGGCAAACGGGATAAGCTCGCCGTTTACAAGAAAGCCAGGAAAAGGAAGGAGGGCTGACAGGGTACTGTTGCAGGCACCGCTAACAGGTGCTAAACTCAGTGCTATTAAAAGCACCTAATGGAGGAGCCATGCGAGCAAACACGAAATTCTCACAAGACATCGTTCCACTAAGCGACCTGAAAATTAATCCGGGCAAGGTCGTCAATCAGCTTGACGAGGACCATCGGCCGGTGCTTCTGACCAGGCGAGGACGAGGCGTCGCTGTGGTCCAGTCACTGGAGGACTACGAAACCGAGACTGAAGAGAAGGAGTTTCTTCGCGGCGTAGTCGAAGGCATCATGGACCTGGAGGAGGGTCGCGAGATCGATCTGTCTAGCGTCAAGAGCCGTCTCGGTCTGGACTGAGGTGCCGCGAAGGCACAAAATCACCTTCGCGGTCTCGGCCGTGGAGGATCTCGAGGGCATCCGCAAGTGGTACGCGGATCAGCATGTGCCTGACGTGGGTGAAGGGTTGTTGCGTGAGGTGATCGACCAGGTAGAAAGACTCGTCGAATTCCCCGAGAGCGGACGGATTGTGCCCGAGTTCGATGTAACACAGTTGAGGGAAATCATTCACCCACCGTTTCGCATTGTTTATCGTTTGGACAATGACCGGGTACGTGTTGTCAGAGTCTGGCGTAGCGAGCGTAGCTCAAGATGCCGTGAGGGGCAATGACCTCCGTCCGCACCCGGTGGACAACGCTCTGGACGTGCGGGCCTTGCTCAACAACCTGGACTACCATCACAGGGAATGCAGACTCCAGATGATCATCCACTTCGCTGACAAGTGGACGGCTGCGGTTGATGAGGAGGGGCGAAGGCCTGACCTATATTTCCTCCATCAGCAAAGCCACCTGTTCGGGCCCCGGAAGCTGGCCTTGCAGTTCATCGGGAAGCGCTGAGACCATCCGGTAGCTGGCTACGCCGATGGGTTTGTCGGAATCGCGTAATGCGTACTCGACCACCGTCCGGTTCTTCTCCCTGCAGAGGATGATGCCGATGGCCGGGTTTTCACCGTCCAGTCTGACCGTATCGTCGAGCACCGCCAGATAAAACTGCATCTTGCCAACGTACTCCGGCATAAACTTTCCCACCTTGAGCTCCACGGCGACCAGGCATTTTAACGCCCGGTGATACAGGAGGATGTCGATATAGAACTCTTCACCGCCGACCTCGAGCCGGTGTTGACTGCCAGCGAAGGTA
>JAGVMV010000005.1 GCA_020053595.1 Thermoleophilia bacterium
AGTGGAATCTGAGGTAGCCGCCATTGCTGTGACGGGATACACAAACACGCCAAAGAGCAAGAGAAGGAATATGGCCAGCATCTTTTTCAAAGCTGCTCTTTCAAGGAAATTGAGCGACTTACGGAGTTAGAGTGTCCAGATAGGAGTCCATGCGCTCTACAAAGTGTCCCCAATCGTACTTTTGCACCTCACGGGCTCCCGCTTCACCCAGTTTGCGGTTCAGGTCCGGATCGCCGGCCAGGCGCGCCATCGCATCAACGAAAGCGCCGGTCTCGGGTTCAACCAGATAGCCGGTCACGCCCTCGATAACGCTCTCGGCCGGACCGCCGCGATTCACAGAGATGACCGGTTTGCCGAAGCCCATCGCTTCCAGTGGAACCATGCCCCAATCCTCGTTCAGACTTGGGAAAATCAGTGCATAACAGGACCTGTATGATGCGAGAAGCTCTTCGTCGCTGGGATTGCGCTGAAAAACGACGTCGCCCGACCCGCCAGCGAGTAATTGAAGTTTCGAGAAATATTCTTCACTTCTTGGCTCTACCCTGCCGGCGATGCGTAGCTTAAAATTTTTAAATTCAGGCTTGAGTTTCTTGAATTCACGGAACGAATCGATAGCCAACTCAATATTCTTGAACCACTTGATCCTGCCGGCGACGAGAAAATATTCATCATATCTTCCGCTCGGTTTCATAACTGTTGTATCTAGTCCCGGATGCAAAATCTCCACTTTCTCCGGAGTAGTCAGCCTGGCTGACAGTATTCTATTTTTCACTTCCTCGCTGTTACAAAATACATACTGGTAATGCTTCCAGGCAAGTTTATCTATCATCCGGAAAAGCCCTGAAAATATATAAAACGCGGGCGCTACACCCCTGTGTTGTTCCAGGTACCTCTTACGGGTGAACTGATCGTGTATGACTTTCATGGGAGTATGGCAATAGCAGACTACGGGCACGCTGTGGTTACGGAATGTTATCAGATCGCCCAACCCCTCTGAGGACACAACCAGGGCATCATAGCCTTCAAGTTCGATCTTCTGCCTGAGGATGGTGACAGCTGCATTACTGACAGCTGAATACTTGCGGCTGACGGAGACGTGTGAGAGTTCGACGATGTCCAGCTCTCTGAGCTCCGGGTAGGTCTGCTCGGGGTAATAATGGCTGGTAAAAATCGTCCAGTCATGCCGGCTGCGACGCGCCAGCTCAAGAATCATCCTCTCGATGCCGGATGTCAGATAAACCCAGGGATAGTAGAGCGCTATCTTCAACGTTTTTTCCTGAAGCGTCCTATGCCGGGCATTACCCGCCCTAGTTTTTCCATTCCGTCGCCACGGCCTCGAAAAGAGTCGCATATCCAGCCTGCCACCTGAACGCTATATCCGGCCCAGAGTACTATTTCGAAAATGGCGCTGTTGAAACGACTGTGGTATTTGGAATAAAAAGCGATCAAACCAGCCCTGTGTGCCCCAACTACCTTGCCTTTTTGTTTCTTCATGCTCTTGCCGGCATAATGCAGAACCAAAGATGACGGCACATAATATACCTGCCAACCTGCTTTAGCCATGCGGTAACACCAGTCAACGTCTTCGCAGTACATGAACACCTCGGCGTCAAGCAGGCCTATAGTATCCACAGCCTCCCGGCGCGCCAGCAGCGCGCATCCACTTACCCAATCCACTTGTCGTATGGCCATTTCATCACTAAACTCGTAAAAGCCTGGCGGCCGGTTGCGATTTCGCTGCCAGGTTTCAGTCAGGAAGAAATGTCCCAAGGCGGTTTTAATCGAAGGAAACTTTCCCTTTGAACGAACTTGAAAAGATCGGTCTTCATTTATCACCCTCGGTCCACAGATGCCCGCATTTGCATGATTGTCCATAAATTCCATAAGAAGCGGTAGCGAGCCGTCATAGAGCAACGTGTCGTTGTTAAGAAGAAAATAATAACGTCCCCGGGCTACATCTATGGCTTGATTATTTGCTCGGGAAAATCCCACATTTTCGTGATTGCGTATTACCTGGACTTCAGGAAAATCCTTTTCCACCATATCTGCGCTGCCGTCCGTGGAAGCATTATCTACAACAATGGTCTCAACAGCATTACCGCCGAATTGTGCAACACTTTTCAGACAGCTCCGCAGATAATCCTTAAGGTTCCAGTTTACGATGATGATGCTGACATCCGGGTTGACTGAATTATCGTCTGGTGGTTTCATGATTTTTTGGGCAGTACTCATAAATTACATATTAACAGCTGCCTTTGTATACCGTCCATCATGCAGGCTGAATCCGGAGGTTTTATCATCGGGCTAGAGAGTAATCAAGCCTAATGCTATCATTAATCGTGGTTACTACCCTTTGCGCCAGCCATATGTTGGCAACACTATTTCTTATCAGTCCATATGCTTAGAACAGGTAATTTCCTTTGAGCGAACTGTGGCATAATGCGCAAATCCTTGCCGGCATCGTCACGCGACGGGTGCTGACAGGTCCCCACTCAGTCCAGGTAAGCCTGGTTGACGCCTGCAACTACCGCTGTATCATGTGCTGGGAGCATTCCTCGCAGCTGGAAGGCTGGGGCGCTGACGAAATCGCCCGCGATTATCACGAAAGCAAGAAGAATAAGTCGACCGTGATGGATATCGACATCTTCAAGTCGCTGGCTACCAGTCTCGGCAACATGGGTACCAGTCAGCTAAGCCTGGCCGGCATCGGCGAGCCCTTACTGCACAAGCAAGCGGTCGAAGCCATTGCCTTTGCCAGGGCCGCCGGCCTTAAAGTCTGGCTGACAACAAATGGCTCCAGGCTCAATCCCGAGCTGCTCAAGGAACTTATTGCTACCGGCCTCGAAGATCTTAATGTCAGCATCAACGCCGGAGCCGCGGATGAATACGGCCTGGTCCACTCCAACCAGGAAGATTCGATGTTCGGCCAGATCATCGAAAACCTGGTTTGGCTCAAGGAATACAAGCGGAAGAAGGGTCTCGACATGCCGCGGCTTGCCCTCTCGAATGTCGTCTCCAGACTGAACAGCCATCGGGCCCTGGAGATGATGGAAACCGGGGTTACAGTGGGAGCTGACAACGTGACCTACAGGCCGATGGATGTTTTTTCACAGTCGCGGCCGTTCGCGCTGAAGGAAGAGGACTACAGCAAGCTCCATCAAGCCTTCAAGCCGGCCGGAGAGCTGGCTGCCCGCCATGGCATTCAGACAAATATAGATTCATTTGACCAGCTGGTGAATCTCCGCTTCAGCGAATCAATACCAGCCCCTTGTTTCGTCGGTTGGGTCAACCCATTCGTTCTGGCGAACGGCGATGTGACTTTTTGCTGTCTCAGTCGCGAGGTTATTGGCAATCTGGGCGAGTCTTCTTTTGAATCGATCTGGTTCGCACCTTCAAGACGAGTACTAAATGAAGCAGCCCTAAGAATCCATAGGACCCAAGAACCTGTGCCCAAAAGCCATTGCATCGGCTGTAGACAATCGCTGCAGAATCAAAAAGTGTACCGGTTTTTGTGGCCGATATGGGGCAGGGCAAACATTCCCGAAAGGGTGGATGCCGAAGCACCCTGTCAGACGCGAGGTGCCAGACGCTCCTGACAATCCAGCCCGTGGCCGGCGCTCAGGCAACCAGTTCTCCATAGAGTGCTTCCATGCCCGATACCATGTGCTCAACCGTGTACTCCCGCTCCCACAATGCCCGAGCGGCCGCACCAAGCTTCTGACGCTTTTCGTCATCGTCCATTAAGGCCAATACGGATCGCGCGATGGCTGCAGGATCGTGGGGCTCCACCAGAAGCCCGGTTTTTCCTTCGACAACTACATCGGAATTACCGCCGACCGTGGTTGCCACCATCGGTTTACCCAGCATGGCAGCCTCGAGCAATGTCAAAGACAAACCCTCGGACAACGATGGTAAAATCAACATATCACCGGTGGCGATGATCGCTACAGCATCGCTCCTCCTGCCGGCGATGAGTATATTTCCGGGCAGATCTCCGTTTGCCACCCTACGACGCAGATCCTCTTCCATCGGTCCCTCACCGACTAACAGGAATCTTGCTTTCGGCTCGTGGCTGAAAACGGTAATCGCCGCTTCAACCAGATCCTGAACTCCTTTGTGATAGGACAGACCGCCGATATAAACAGCAACCCGCTCTGAACCATTCAGGCCGAACTCCCTGCGGATATCCATCAGCCTTCCACTGTCAACGCTCTGTTCCTCGATGCCATTATGGACCATCGCCACCTTTCGCGCCGGCACCTTCAGATCATGTACCAGCTCCTGTCGCGTCGCTTCGCAAACGGCCACCAGGCGGTCTGCCAGGCGCCCCATCAGGCGGTCAATGTTGCCGTACTGAAGTCTTTTGATTCTTTTGCCCATCGGGCTCAGCTCAGCCCCCATCCCGGAAGTGAACTGCCTGAATGAGCCATGGACGCTCCCTACCAGCGGCGGGCGACCCGCGATCTGATTGGCGATGCCTACGAAGAGATGTGCGCGCGGTCCATGTGAATGCACGACATCAGGCCGGCTCTGCCTGATTGCCTGCCGTACACTTCTTGTAACCCTGACCGCGGTCAGGGGATCCCGCCGTGCTTTCTGGCCCAGGCAGGCAATTACTTCGACCAGTATTCCGGCCTTTTCAAATTGGGAAACAAGAGGACCTTCGCCCATGCTCAAAAGCCTGACGTCGTGCCCGCGGGCTATCAGACTTTTTGAGAGAGTCAAGACATGAAGAGGTAAACCACCGTATTCAGCATTGGCTATTACCTGAAGGATCTTCAACGGGGCAGTTTTTCCCGCTCCATGGTGACGATCCGTGCTGAAGCCGCAACCAGACCGGCGAGCGTCCAGAAATACGCCTGCGTGGTTCCCGCCCTGAAGAGATTTTCGGTCAATCCCCCCAAAAGATAGGTAGCAATAACGGCCATCATCACCAGCGCCAGCAGCTTGAATAGTTCATCAGTCTGCGTCAGATACGCGCGAAGCGACCCACGCGCAAGCCCATAAAGGGCCGCCAGATAGCTGAATAGTCCGACCACACCAGTATCAACCAGAATCCGGACGTAATCGTTATGTGGCAGGTAGAAATAGCCCAGACCTTGTTCCGCGAATACGGAAAAACTTCCCAAACCGTTTCCGACTATCGGGTTAGAGTAAAACCTGGGCAGTAGATAGCGCCACATCTCCACCCGAAAGAACAGCGATCCCTGCCCCTCGGAAAACCCGGATGCCTCCTGAAAGCGTTCCAGGATACTTGGAACAAAAACCAACAAAACCACGACCCCGACGGGCGCCAGCAACAAGAGTTTCCGGTAACGGACAAACGATAAAATGGCCAATCCGGCAAACATGTCGAGCCAGGGCGCACGTGCGTAAGTAAAAATAAGAGAAGCGAACATCGCCACGCATATGGCTCCCAGACCCAGGCGCAGCCAATCCTTTTTTGCCTCAAGAAGCAACGGAATACAGAGCAACAACAGCATCATCAGATATACGGCATAAGAATTGGGGTGGCTGAAAGTTGCCTGGATTCGATTGAAGCCCTCCGTCTTCAGATTGCCTGTGCCCGTGAATAACTGGTAAAAACCGACAATCAACGGCGGGATCGAAGAGAGAACCAGCGCTACCAGCAATAGTCTGATATTTTTCCTGGTCGTAAAGATCGACGCGATCAGGATGAACAGGATCACGGCACTGGCCGTTCCCACCCAGTCCTTGAAACCGACTGCCTTATCGAGTGAGAACATCAGGGTGGTCGGCAGAGTGGCAACAAGAAATATGATCATCGGACCCACCACCGATATTTCCATGATCCTGACCTGGTTTATAACGATGTAGACAAATCCGCCCAGGAGAATAACGACCCCCAGGACCCCAATCAACTGGATGCTGTAGCCGCCGATCGGAATCCTCGTCGGTTCAAGGAAAAATTCGAGTAATGCGCGCAACGCCACATAAACCAGGATAAAGAGGCGAAGGTCGGTCATGAAAAAGCCGATGAACACCAGGCCAAAGATAAGTCCGGTGAACATGGTGATCGTAATAGTGCCTGTCGCCAACGGCACCAATAAAAGAGCCGCCAAAGCCATTAGCAGGGCTAATACCCATTGACGGTAGACAGTTGAATTATGGCTGACTGTCAGTTCAGGAGTGCTCATAAGTTCGCACCAGCTGCATCATTAGCTCAGGTAGCCCATGCCCCGGAGCTGCTTTTGAATCTCGTCCGCTTCTTCCTGGCTATAGACTTCTGTGGATTTTTCCCCGTCATCACAGACCGCTCCCCCCGTCTTGATGGGATTACGCTCCAGAAATCCGGGCTCGAATAGATCTCCAAGCACCTTGCCGTCCATATGTTCCGGCACCGGCAAACCCAGCGCGTGCAGGATCGTCGGCGCGACGTCAATGATCTCCGCGTTCTCGATCATTTGATTGCCCGCGATATTCGGCCCCCAGGCAGCAAAGACACCATCGGGATGATGGATGCCAGCCGGAGCAGAGGAACAGTCGACCAGCAATTCGGTCTCCAGTAAACCGTCGTGGATATAGCAGCTGTAATCTTCCAGGACCGGCACCAGATCCGGCGCCATCGCCAAATAGTCACCCTTATATATTTCTTCCTTGTATGTCACAGCATCGACGACGCGATTCCCTGATTCCGGATCAACGAAATTACGCAACCGTTCGGCGATTTTCCCCCTGATATCTTCGTATTCCGCTCCCGGTTTCACTATTCCTTTTTCTTCCCGCCCTTTGAGATTCAGGAACAGACCCTGTTCGTACGCATAAGCCGATGTCCGCGACCAGTCCATGGCCCGGTTGATGCTTTGCTCCCTGATACGGGTGCCAATGGAACTGGCAAAAAATTTTGACAACATGCCCGAACGCAGAATCCTACCGCCCCGGAGCGCAAGCTTGCTGGACGATCCGACCTGGAAGAAACCTTCTCGCGCCAGCCAGTTATTGAGAAAAAATTTCTTGTTGAGATTGCAGAAACCATGATCGGAAATGACGAAAACCTGGCTATCGCTTCCAAGCACCGAGACGATGTCACCGATTGTTCGGTCCAATTCGCGGTAGCATTCAAGTATTTCACCGCGGAACTGCTCAGCCCGGGAGGTCTCGTATAGCCCACTGCTGGGATCAAGATATTTCCAGTAAACATGTTGCAGGCGATCGGGAGTGACAAACACTGTCATCCAGAAATCACATGGTTGTTCTTTTAGGAGTTTCAGGCATGCCGCCCGCCGACCTCTCAGCATATCCTGAAGTTTCTTGACCACATCTGTGTTTTTTGCATCCACATCAGGGGTCACCGCCAGGTCGACGATGTACTCTTCCGGCATGGAGCTGAGGTCTGCGGTCAACTTCTCGGGATAGGTGAAACTCTTCGAGTTCTCCGGGGTCATCATGCCAGTAACCGTGTATCCGTCGACGGCTTCCGCAGGATAAGTAAGCGGAAGGTTGATCAGGCCCGTTTTCAACCCATGGTCATTGAGAACCTGCCAGAGCTTCTTACATCCCATGACGCGCGAGTTGGAAAGCTCCCTTTTCCCGGTTTCGGGGTTGAACCAGGTGAAGCCGAAGATGCCATGTTTCCCCGGGTTCACTCCTGTGTAAAAGGAACTCCAGGCCGGCGGCGTATAGGGCGGCATCGTCGATTTGAGAATACCGCTACCGCCACTTTTCATCAACTCACCCAGATTCGGCATTACCCCCCGCTCCACCAGCGGCTTGATCAACGTAAATGAAGCCCCGTCCAACCCGATTACCGCGACTTTTGGTTTCAATTCCCCACCCTCAGACTCGATTGATACTTGACTGATTTTACCATGCCTGGACCGTTGCCGGCCTGATTATTTACCCGAAGCTGCAGGCGGTTCATTTCCTGATCTCCGCCAACACGTATGGATTGAGAAAACTCGCCCGGGCGATGCGCGGCATTTTGTTGAAATATATATCAGCCACCCCTCTGAGCGGTTTGAACCGGCCCGACTCGAACATGGTCAGCCCGAAATAACCTTTCAGCGGCAGCGGAATAAATATGCTGCCATTTCCGTCCTCACAGAAATGGCGTCTCATCTCTCCATAAGAAAGCAGGTGGTATTTTCCCCAGGTACGATGGACGTTCATACCGGTCCTCCTGTATATGCGATCCCGGATTCTGGTTTCCAGGGTGTCGGGACTGTACATGTCCTTCACCTCATGCAAGTGATCGACGGGAAAACTTTTATTGGGGCACGATATCAGCAACCTGCCACCCGGACGGGCGACGCGCAGCAGCTCATCAGCATATTGCTGGCGCTGCCGGCGATAGTCATCCGGGAGCGTGCAATGCCCCTTGCCGGTCCCGATGTGTTCAATAACCCCCATCGAGATAACGACGTCGAAATAATCATCAGGGAAGGGCAGCCGCGATGCTTCGGCGTGAAAAAATTTTTCAGGATCGTTTTCATCTTGAGACCAGAAACCGGCGAGGCATGGAAGGTCGACACCGTAAGCTTCTTTGCCTGCGGCTGCCAGTTTGGAGATAATCCTGCCGACGCCGCAGCCGACGTCCAGAACCCGCTCGAAAGGTTCCCGCATCAACCACGGCATCACGTACTCGTCATCAACGCGATTGGCGCCGCTTGATGACTGATTACCTGCCTTTTCCTCCGTGGTCGAGATTTTCTCGCAGTATGTCTGATCGCGCATGAATTCCAGAAAACCCTGGTCATTCACTGAAAAAGACAAATCGCAGGCCGGGCAATGAAGAGTCCCCACGCCCGGCTGCAGAGAGCCATGACATTCAGGACAGGCAACTATTATTGAAGTTTGTTCCAGCATCACAGCGCTCAACCAGTTGTGGTTAATATAACGAACAATTCCAGCCTATTCTTATTACAATTATAGCAATACTCACTACTCACGACTGCCAGCCAGCTTCAGCCTGATCGCCTTTATAAGCATTTTATCCTGATAGTCGAAGCCGGTCTTCAAAATGATTGCCAGGTAACTTAAGGCAAAGACGGCAAAACTGACCGCGAGACCGGTGCCGCCGGGCAGCAGATGTTGCAGGATTATCGCCAGCGCCACGGCCAAAGCTCCGGCCGCCACTATTTTCCCGTAGCCAAAACTGAAGGGAATCAATTTCAACATCATGATAAGACCGATCAAGGCGCCGGCATTGAAAAGCAGCAGTGTTATCGTCCAGGTGAACGCCGCCCCTTCTATACCGAAGCGGGGGATCAGGATGAAGCAGAGCACGATATCGACAACGTAGACAATGATGTTGCTGAAAAGAACGTAGCGGGGCCGTCCACACATCATCAGCACCAGCGCCGCTGGTCCGGCTGCGGTATTGATCAACTGCCCGGCCGCGAGAATGATCAGCGCATTGGCGCCGACCAGGTACTCGCTCCCCATGATCCGCAGCGCCTGCTCGGGGAACAGAGCCAGGCCGGCGAAAACTGGCAGGCTCAACCCGACGGCCCATTTGGTAACAGATTTGAGCAGATTCTCGAGCCTCACGCGTTCCCCGCGGTTGAATAAGTCGGAGATCAGTGGGGCGATCATTGTGTTAAAGGATACCAGGATCACGGAACCTACCATTGCCAGTCTCATGGCCATGCTATAGATGCCGACCTCTTCGGCGGAACCAAAGTGGCCCAGGAAAAGGGTGTCCGTCCACAATAACAGCAGGGATAAGATTGTCGACATAGCGACCGGTGCGGAATATGAAAGTAGCTGACGTTGCCCATATACCCGCCTTAGCTGCCTGTTGAATACCGGCTTGACCCGATGCAGGAAGAAGAATGACAGCGACAGGGCGATGAAGAGGGCACCCAGGTTCGCCCCCACCACCCACATGAGCCCGAATCCAGCAATCAGAAAAGCGGCACTGATAATAAACCGGGATAGCTGTTCGGCGATATCCCGGCTATAGACCTGGTATCGCATGTGCCGAAGCCCCTGTGTTCCAGCGTTGAAAACCCTGGCCATCACGAACAGCGGCACCGCCGGGGCGAAAAGTTTCAGAACGTCAGCAAGATCGGGCTTGCCAAAGACGTTCACCGACAAATTGGCTGCAAACAGGAAAAGTATCATACCCGTAGCCAGGCCGACCGGAGCGGCAACAGCTAAAGCTCCCGCGATTGTGCCTCTAACTCTGCCGTCGTCCCCTTCCCCATCGTAAAGAGCAGTAAAACGCACGACGCCGGTTTCCAATCCGATAGTGGCGGCAGTCCCCAGAAGAGTCATTATGGTAAAGCCGAGGAAATAAAGGCCTACACTTGCCTGATCCAGGAATATAGCCAGAAAGACGGCATAAAAGAATGCGGACACCGTCCTTACGAAGGAGCCAAAGAAATTAATGCTGGTACCGGCAGCAACCTTTCGCAGGTCGCCTGCATGTTCAGTGATCTGCCCGGAGGGCTGGCTGCCCGGTTCGCCGGCCAAAGCCCTAGAAGATTCTGGCAGGCTCGTTGCCCTTGGGACGGTCGATAGCCAACACGATTAAAATGCCGAGTAACAAACCCAATAATGCTGCTATCGCTGAGCTGCGGGTAATCGATGGCATGGTCCTGGATGAGGGGGTCGCCGCCGGAGACAGCATGCGCAGATTGTTGATGTTGAGCGCCTCGTTGACGCGTACGCGGGCAATAATATCGGTGTATTGCTTACGGGTGTCATCAAGGGATTTTGCCTGATCCGCCAGGTCCGCGATTCGAACGTTCCTGGCCGCAACGTCGCCACCGGTTGTAACCTTCAATTTTTCAGATTCAGCCCGGTTGTCCGCCAGCTGTTTGTCGATAGGATCGATTTGTTCCTTCTGGATATTTTCCACGAAACTGTCCGCAACGTCGCCACCTTGCTTCCGGCTCTCCTCGACCAGCACCGTCGCCAGCGCATCGGCGGCTGCCTTTACTACCGCCGGTTTGTCGGCTGTGACATCAATGTAGATAACATCTGTGCCGCTGCCCCGGACTGCTTCGGCTCGCGATGAATAAGTGTAGTCCATGTTGGAGCCGCTTTCCGAAAGCATGTCAGCTGTTGCAGTGTCAGTGTCACCCAGCATCGTACTAGAGCTGTTTCCCTGAGTAGCTGGGGCCAGTGTGCGCTGAGCCCGCTGTTTCGCTTCTTCGCTCACTGAAGGTGTGTCGAGCAGCTTCATATAGCTCTGGGTGTCTGCCTGAATAGCGGAAGGCAGTGTCTGCCGGGAACTGTCGGCCGTGGTTCCCGGGTTACCCAGATAGGAATTTATGCCACCTACCTCCAAAACAGAGGTAGCCAGATAACTGCGCGGAAGCAGGAACATGACTCCTATATTGATTGCTATTGCCAGAACGGTCACTCCCAGCACTATCCATTTATGACGCCAGATGCGCACAAAGTATTCAGCTAATTCCACTTACACTCCCCTTTTTACTAATAGTTCCATATGTTAACGATTTTTCATAGATTTTGACAAATTGAGGTCCACCGGCCTTTTTGCCATTCTCAATAGAATTAACAGCGGGTAGATCCCATAGTATATTTTTTGATGCCTTGTCTTCGGCAGAAAGGGATAACATTCTAAATACCACTCAATACTGGGAAAGGATCTCTTGATGCTGGCTTCATATCGTCGACTCCTGTCATCTCGCATCAACCGCCAGATTTCCAGTGCCGGCCGGCGCCGCGAATTCTGAAGTTCGAGGATGTTGCTTTTGCGCGCGAGCCGCTCAAAAAGCCTCGCGGTCAGATAATTAGGGTACAGGTCTGTGAAAACTCGCCGGGGCACCGGTAGATCGCCACAAATTTCCGAAGTCATTTGCAGCGAGTAGAAAACAAAGGTTTTCAGGCGATAGCGCCGCGTTTTCTCAATGAAAAGGTTCCAGTCGATCTCGTTTTGGTATCGCCTCACTACCTGTTGCACGTCCTTGAACCAGAGCAGCCGATTAAAATCGTGGTGGGCAGTCATATGAGCGCACTGAAACAGCAACGCATCCTCGCGCGATAACACACGAGCATCTACCCCTCCGATCTTTACTTTCAGAGACGATCTCCAGATCTCGTCCATGTCCACAGAAATCGAAGCTTCATGCGTCGGAAGGTTAATGATCTGCCAGTGCAGGTCAATGGGCAGGGTGTCCTCCCGATAATAGTGCACTTGGGTTTTGCCCTCGTCAAAGACGCTACTTTTTTCCTCTTCCACGATTTGGAAACCCTGGTCTGCCAGTACCTCCCCCGTCAGCCCCAGTGAGCTCTCGCGAACAAGCAGGTCAATATCCGTATAGACGCGAAGATCCTGGCGGGGATATACATGTTCTGCCAGAAATGGACCTTTGAGGATGATGAACTCCACGCCAGCCTGGGTGAGCGCCTTCAGCAGGTCAGACTGCCCCATGGACATAACCGCCATGCGGGCCGTGTATAACAATCTAGCCTGCTGAAAACTTTTGAGGATTTCCCCGGGCACCAGAGGTTCGTCCAGCTCCTTGAGAACCTCATATACCCAGCCGGTTACCCCTTGATATCCAGCTCGCTGAACCAGATGATCCCAGCCCTTAAATGACGAGCAAAGTTGCGCAACTTTTTTCAACTGGCCAGTTGCCGGTTTCGGCAAGTCTACCTTGAGACATTCCACCAGTAGCTGATCGATTGGATCCAGATTAGCTATCCGGGCAACACAGGTGTGATTGTCAGTTTTCATTGTCTATCATTGTCTATTATGGTTGATGTATTCCCATAGTTATCGTATCCTGCCTGGCCTGCCGGTGCAATCTTTTCAAGGTAAGCCGCCAATTGCCGGGCGCCTTCCCGCCTGGTCATTCTCTTCAGCTGCTCAGGCCGGCCATCAAAGACCACTGTACCCGTGTCACGCCACTGCAAATACCAGGCTTCAAGCGTAGCCTCCAGGGCGGCTTCGCCAGTTCTTGGATCGAAAGCCTGACCACCGCCGGTCGAATCGAGAAGCTGCTCAACCTCACCACCTTTCGGTACCAGGGCCAATGTAGGGCGCTGGGCGCCGAAATGCTCAAAGAGCTTGCCGGGAATCACCCAACTGCCCCTTTCGGTCAGAATCTCAATAAGCAGTAGAACCGTCGATGCCTGCTGTCGCGCCAGTGACTCCTGGTAATTCACGGATCCGCTAACCGTCGTCACCTTTTCCAGGCCTGTCTCTTCTGCCAGCCGGCCAACGTGACTGAGCGAAGACGAGCCGCGTGGCAAGCCAATGAAGTTCAATTCGACCAGCTCAGGATTAATGACGCCTCTGGCAACCAGTCGTGAAACAGCATGAAAAACCGGTGCCGGGTCACGGCTCTCCCCGTAAAGGTCACCCATATGGCTGACGATAAATTTCTTCTGCGTTCCCGAGGTTTCATTCTTATAATCACCAGGATCAAAACCGTTCCGTATTACTTCGATTTTTCCACCCATCATGCCGAGCCTGCCGGATAGCCGGTTTGCGAATGAATCACTGACCGTAACCAGGCCATCAGCGCCGGAGAGTGTCACCTTTTCGACCCTCGTTTCCAGCAGTTCACGCCAGCGGGGCAAATCCGTGTTCTGGTGGTTGTCGCTCCACAAGTCTCTTAGCTCTGCCACCCAGGGTGTGCCGGTGATGCGTTTGAGCCTATGGGCGACCAGGTGAGCGGTTACCGGAGGAGAAGAACTGTATATTACCGCGGGGTGGAAGCGGGATATGGCTGCCAGCCCCTCCCGTAGCGCTGACCGGTACCAGCCAATATGCGCATCTGGAAACAGCAAAACGTTTTTTGCGGACCTGAGTGTCCGCTTGGCCAACTTCGATACTGGCGGTCGACGGCCGAAAACATTTGGCTGACACGAGACAGGGAGATTCGGATTTAGCCCGATGAGGCTCTTGAATCGAGAAGGCACATCGTAATATCCAGTCCGGATGACGGTTACGCCGGCAAGATCGCCCTCCGCAGAATCGCAGGTAAATGGATGGGAGCCGTGTGCCGGTGTCAGTACAACAGGATGCCAGCCAAGCTCTGCAAGATACCTGGCAAATTTGAGGGTCCGCAACATGCCGATTCCGGCCATCGGCGGATAATAATAACTGATCATCAGGACAGTTTTGTCACTCACGTCATCCTCCGCCTTGCCATTCCCGCTGGAGGCAGCCTGACGTCGGCACATACGATACAATGTTTATCATATATTTAATGATTGTAGACCGTTTTTGTCATATTTATCAAGAATAGGAACGTTCTATATCAAAGTCAACGAACAGACTGAGCCTTGAACGACAATAAAAGCAGCCAGCACGCACTTCTGAAGCAGCGCACGGCCCGCGGTTTCTTCTGGACATCGACTGCCAGCCTTTCGTCAAGGCTGGTGCAGATGATTACCACACTGGTTCTGGCCCGCCTGCTGCTGCCGGGAGATTTTGGGCTGGTATCGATCGCCCTGGTGATCATCAACAGCCTGGCGCTCCTGAGAGACATGGGAATGTCCCAGGCGCTTATATACAGGCGCGCCGATATCGAAATAGCGGCGGATACTGCTTTTTTCATGTTGCCCGCAGCCGGGCTTTTTTTGGCGGTTATTGCCTTTCTGGCAGCGCCGGCGCTCTCCTCTTTTTTCAATGTAGCCGATTCGCAGTCAATAATCAGGGTACTGGCCCTGAGCCTGGTCCTGAGCTCCTTCGGTCTTGTACCGGTAGCCTTACTGGAGCGGGAGCTCAGCTTCCGCCGGCGCTTTCTGCCGGAGATTATCCCGGTGGTCGGCTACGCCGCCGCGGCAATTGCGGCTGCCGCCGCCGGTCTCGGCGCCTGGAGCCTGGTAGCAGGCGAGCTTTCCCGTAGTTTCCTGCTGGCAACCGCAATCTGGCCATTCTCGCCCTGGCGGCCCCACTTTCGCTTCAGTAAAGCCATCGCCCTCGAACTTCTGGTTTATGGTCGACACATTCTCGGCGCCGGTCTGGCAATTTTTCTCTTCACGACGATCGACAACGCCAGCGTAGCCAAATGGCTGGGTACGGAACAACTTGGCTATTATGTCCTGGCATTCACTCTGGGCACCCTGCCGGCCTCCCAGATCGCCATGTCGGCGGGCAGGGTTCTCTTCCCTGCATATGCAACAATCCAAAATGATCATATAGCGCTGGCAAAAGCTTACACCAGAACCGTCTCCTGCATCTGCGCCGTCGCAGCGCCGATTGCCCTGGGTACCCTGGTTATTGGCCCGGTTTTTCTGACTACGCTTTACGGCGAGAAATGGGCTGGTTCGATCACTGCCCTGCAGATTCTATCCTTCTATGGTCTGCTGCGTGCCGTGGGTGGAACCGCGGGAGAAATCCTCAAGGCTGTCGGAAAACCGCGGCTCCTCGCCCGGGTGGCTTACCTGCAGCTGGCTGTCGTGGTTATCCCCCTGTACCCTGTTTTATCACGCTGGGGTATCAATGGGGCCTCATTGCTGTTCACGGCCGCGATGCTGGCAGGCATAAGCCTGGCGATGTACCTGGCCTGCCGCGCCCTACGTGTGCCGGTCAGCGGGGTCTTGGTGAGCGCCCTCACCCCCGTTGTGCTGTCGGCGCCAGCGGCGGTTCTCGGATATTTTCTGGCCGACAGGATTTTCGGCGGCAGCGGACCCATTGCACTGCTTGCCGGCAGCGGCGCTTTAATCCTGTGCTATCCCGCGCTCCTTTATATTTTCCAAAGGAGTCTGTTCTCTGAGCTGGGCCGCATCCTGCGAAGCGCCCTCGCCCTGCAAGCCAGATAATCCGTCCGGCGATGAATTATCGAGCGAGCGAAGCATGCCGGCAAAAGTCCAGAAGAGGATGAAGTGCGGCCAGACAATGAAAGCGTCAAAAATGGTGGCGTCGGCCAGAACTGCCAGGAGGCCGACTGAAATCAGCGCCGGCAACAGCCTGCTCGCTGGAGGAGTGTTCCGCCACAGACTCAGGGCTTTCCAAAAAAGCAGCGCCAGCGTCACCGCATAGAGAACAGCACCGATAATCCCCTGCTCCACCAGAACCGTCAGATAATAGTTATCGACTGGATGGTCGGTGCCGGTACGACTCTCAATGGCAATTGATCCCCGGAAGAGGCCCACACCGAACAGGGGATGTTCAGAGATTATCTCCGTAGCGTTCTCCCAGGTCCATTCCCGGCCAAAATAGCTTTCGGGACGGTTCAACAGGTGGTAGCCGAGATCGCCACGGATTGCCAGAGCTGTGACAATCAACACGATGATCACCACAGCTCCTGTTACCATTTTCAAACTTATTTTTCGCCAGAGGAGGAGCACGAGACAGACAGCCATCATGCCACCCACTATCCAGGCACTCTTTGAGAAGGAGAGAAGGCCGGCCAGAACTGCTGCCAGTAGCGCCGCGGTACTTAATCGAGCGATAGGTTTTCCTTTGTTGGATAAGATCGCCCAGATCGCGAGTGGCACTACCTGTAAAAGATAAGCCCCAAGATAAATAGGATGACCCAGCGTGGATCCCCCACGATAGAAATCGAAGCTTTTCTGCTGGTTCATCAGGATGTCGCCATACAGCGGGTCCGATTGCAGCAGATAGATCAGAATCTCATAAGCTGAAACCAGCAGCAGGCTCACGACCATTACCCAGATGAATCCGCGCAGCCGGCGCGGCTCGCGGAAAAGCAGCGCTGCACCATAGTAGGCGACGATTCCATATCCGGCATACTCCAGAGCCAACCTTATTTCGATGTTCGCTTTCGCGGCCAGCAGGCTACGGATGACCGTATAACCAAGTGCCGCCAGAAATGCCAGGTCCAGTGGCTGCAGCTCGAAGTTTCGCCTTCTTGACATGAAATACCAGCAAAATGAGACGATCGCCAGAGGCGCCATGACTACAAGCGGCGTAATGGTGATGCCCGCGAGCTGAACTGACTGGTGCAATACGGTTTCCGGATAGAGGATGACAATCAGCTGCAGCGCCAGAAATATATAGAAGAAGAGCTTCTCGCTGAGCTGAGACCGAGAGAGCTGCGCATTTTTGTTGCCGTGGACATTACTGGCCATTACGGACCGCTCTTTCCCTCAGTCAGTCCGGCGACCCTGGTGAAAAGCCTGGCCAGGGGCCACTCGTAAACATCGTAGCTGTAAGCCTCGACACAGCGCCGCCTCGCCGCTGCACCCATTTGCTCCCGAAGCGCCGGGTCATTTCCCAGGATCTCCAGCTTACCCGCCAGATCATCAACGTCGCCCGGCTGCCAAAGAAGTCCACAACCGTCGAGCATCTCGGGAATATCAGAAACAGCCGAACCGATAATCGCCTTGCCCATTGCCAGCGCATCGGTTATCTTCGCCGGCACCTGCCCGCTTGTCGCCGGCACTTCCAGCTGGGGAACAACGGCTATATCCGCCGCCGCCAATAAAGAGCGGGCATCGCCGACATCCTGTTGGCCGAGCAGTTCGACAGGATTCTTCAGCTCTGATAATTTCTGATCCCAAAGTCTGCTTGATGGTGACGCCCCGGCAATCACCAGCCTGAATCCCGGGACATCCACGAGCTGGGAAGCCTCCACCAGTACATCAATCCCCTTATGCGGCGTCGGCGTCCCGAGGAAAAGTGCGACTGTCTGACCTTGCCAGCCACAGCCTCGCCGTATCGCCTCGCGATCGAACAGGGCGGGATCGAGAATGGCGGTATCACGGCAATGCGGAATCAGCATTCCGCCAAATCGGCGGTTGAGATAACGTGATGATGCAGTGATTGCGTCAGCCCTCGAGATCAACCGCTCGAGCGCCCAGGTTGTCGCCAGATTGTTGAAGTTGCCGGGGTTTTTCAGTTCATGCCTGAGTGCCGGGCCCAGGTTTCCCTTGTAGAAACCCATTTCCCAGTCGTCGACATCCAGGACCAGCGGCCTGCCTTGCCGGCGACGCGCAATCAGACCCAACCCATAGGAAGTGAAGCGGGGCTTGATGGCGTATATCGCCTTGCCGCGTACCAAGTCAAGCAACCGTTTCATCGTCGCCGGTCCGGTTGCCTTGCCCTGGTCTATCCAGCGGATCGGAATGGTCGAAGAGCGCAGCGGCAGCCAGACACCGTCACTTTGGGTAGCAGGTCCGATGATCTCAACACTGAAACGCCGGCCGAGCATTTCCGCCAGCAGATGGGCGCGGCCCAGACAGTTGTGGGAAACGTCGAATGAAAGAATGGAAATGTCAGGCGCGGCGGACAAAAGCTTTCTGGATCAATCCAGCGCGAGTTCCTCGATTAGAGCGGCAACATTCCTGATATGCGGTTCCTTGATGACCGGCACACCTGCCCCTGTGTAGAGCATGGCATCATCATGCGTATGCATGCCGGAGAAAATGCCTGTATCAGTGAGCGCGCCGCGGCTGACCATACCCTTGAAATCGAAACCACGACGCGGCACTGCCACAAGGTCGGGGCCCAGCCCGGCGTGAGCACCCTGAAAAAGATCGCGTCCCCGCACAACCCGATCGACGATCACCTCGCCGGTCTCAGGGTCGGTCAGATTTGAAACCATTTCCACAATGCGGCCGATCAACGCTTCGTATTCTTCTCCGGGAGATACGGTTCCTTCCGGCTCACGGCCTTTAAGACTCAAATATATCCGTCCCGGATCCATGCAATATGCGCGGGTACGCCCCGGATCGACATCCGCTATAGTCACCGGTTCGTCGTTCTTAAAGGAGAGAAGCCCTTCCTCGTGCAGTAAATGGTTGAGATAAACCTGGCGCTGGAGAGAACAGAAACCATGGTCGGACATCATCAGCAACGCCGTGTCATCTCCAAGGCCGCTGGTAATTTCGCCGATAATCTCGTCCAGCCGCTGGTAAAAGCGGATGAATTCCCGGGCGTAGACAGGATCACCTTCAGCGTATTGTTTCCAGAGAAAATGATGCAGCCGGTCGGTGCCGGTGAAGACCCCCATAAAGAAATCCCATTGCTCTGTTTTTAAAAAATGGAGTATGGCCTCCCGGCGTCTTTCCGTGGTCTCGTGCAGGTCTTCCAGAAGCAAATCAAGCGACTCGCGTGCCTTGGCGGCATCAACATCGATGCGGTACCCTGACGTGTTGAGGTATTCAAATGCCTCGCGCGGATATGTAGCCCGCTCCAGACTGGGCGCGACGAAGCCGGAAACCAGCACACCGTTCAATGGCCGCGCCGGATATGTGCCGGGAACATTGATGACGCAGCAACGTTTTCCCTGCCGTCCCAGACGGTCCCAGAATGGCTCCTCCTTCAAATGGGCATAATTGGGAAAATAGAGATCCCATGACCCAGGCTTGCGGTCGGTGAAGCCGAATATTCCATGCTCCCCGGGGTTTTTCCCGGTCATGAAGGAAGCCCAGGCCACCGAGGAGACGGTGGGGATTTCGGATTCCATCCTGGTGAAGGTGCCCTGTTGAGCCAGGCCTGCCAGGTTCGGAAGATTGCCTGCGTCCAGTTCTTTCTTCAGAAAGCTGTAAGGGGTTCCATCAAGTCCGATAACCATGACGCGCCGCCCGGCGCTTCCGTGACTGACTGCCAATTTCTCCTACCGTGGGTCGTTCGACATTGCAGTCTATTATAATGCAGATTGCTGCCGGCGGTTAGTATGCACCGCGTTTACGAACGATAGCCAGGACGGTCCGTAACATGATCTTGATGTCCCATCTCAGGGTCCAGTTGGTTACATACAGGTAATCCAGCTGTACCATCTCCTCGTAAGGAATGTCACTTCGGCCGAGAACCTGCCAGAGGCCGGTGATCCCCGGCTGCACCAGATGGCGCATGTCGGCGGTTCCCCGGCACCCCTCCGCCTCTTCGACCGGAAGCGGCCTGGGACCCACCAGGCTCATCTCACCCTTGAATACATTGATCAGCTGCGGCAGCTCATCGATGCTGAGCCGCCTGATGACCCGCCCTACACGAGTGATACGCGGATCGTCCTTCATCTTGAAAATAGGGCCGGATGCCTCGTTGTGCTCTGCCAAATCGTCCTTGATCTGGTCAGCTTCCACATGCATGGAACGAAATTTGTACATTTGAAAATGCTTGTGATTCTTTCCCATTCGGTCCTGCTTGAAGAACACCGGCCCAGCTGAGTCGATCTTGATCAGCAAGGTGACCAGTAGAAGTATGGGTGAGAGCAGGAGGGTGAGCGCTGTGGTTGCAAGCAGATCCATCAGCCGCTTGGCGAAACGCATGAAGAAACCGTGTCGTGAATAACGGGGCAGGCTCAGGATCGGCAGGCCTTCCACGTCCTCGATCTCGACCCGGGAGGATAAGGCTTCGAAAAAACGTGGCACGATGCTGACGTCGACTTTCATTTCCTGGCATTGATGAATAACGCCCAGTATTAGGGGGTGTGGTGTTCTTGAAAAGGCGATGATCACGCGGCTGATGCCGTAGTGATCGACGATGGAACGCAATTCAGACGGCCGGCCCAGCAGCTGCACCTGAGCTGAAAGTTTGTCTGAATGCCCACTATCTTCGAGCGTATCGGTATCGAGAAAGCCAACGACGCGCAGTCCATACTCCTTGTGACGGCCCAACCTGCCGATCAGGCTGCGGCCGACTTCGCCGGCGCCTACCACCAGGGTACTGGTGCGGAAAGGATTCTTGAATGAAAGACTGATTCGCATAAAAGCGCGGCCTAGAGGCAGAAGCAGCATCAATAGAACCCAGGCGATGGCGACAAATGTCCAGATTGCGCGGCCGGTTGGATTGCCGCGGCTGGTCAAGGCCAGGAATGAAAACATCACCCAGGCGCCGACTGCCAGCGCTCCAATCGTCTGGGGCAGCTCGTCAAAAGTTGAAATCGACAAACGCCTGACTTCGCGACGGTAAACGCCGTAGTAGGCGAAAACCATCAGCCAGAGGGGGATTGTGCCAAGACCGGTCCAGAGTACGCGGGTTGTTATCTCGCCCAGCTGTGGACCCAACATGCCATTCATATACCCATCGTTTATCAGGATCTCCGCCGCAAAGTAGGCGATCATCACGGCGATGGCAAGGGTAGCTATGTCGACAAGAGGTATAACCAGGGCATGAACTACCCTGAGAATTTGCAGTTCGCGTCTGGGAATTTCCTGCTCTTCCTCATATGGCAGAAAACTCCACGCCCCAGACAACTCCTGCGGACTTTCGACAGCCTTCAGGTCTGGTGAGTTGTCCAATTATCCCTCTTCCCAGCAGTGGCCATTACAATTACTATATGAGCTTGAACTGGAGAACGGTCTTCCTGGGGAAACCACGCTGGCGTGGCACAGGCAAGACCTCTGCCTGCTCGTTCTTTTATACAACAGGTTTGTGACATTGTCAACAATCTGCATCATATTCGTCCTATTATAGATATTTGAATTATAGCAGGCCAGATACGGCCGTTTCCCGCCGCATTTTTTCAGCATCGCCTCGAAAGTTACCTCGTTCAGGAACAGGCCGAGCAGGCTGACCAGCGCTGCCAGCGCCCAGGTTTGGCCAGGACCGCTGGTTCGTGCAACTTTCACCCCTTCCAGAACAATGAATACCAGAAACAGCAACCTGATAGGGCGCGGCGCCGAAGGCG
>JAGVMV010000002.1 GCA_020053595.1 Thermoleophilia bacterium
AGTGGAATCTGAGGTAGCCGCCATTGCTGTGACGGGATACACAAACACGCCAAAGAGCAAGAGAAGGAATATGGCCAGCATCTTTTTCAAAGCTGCTCTCCCAAAGCCTGTAAAGAGCCGGAAGGTCTAACTCAAATCAGCAGCCTCCTCCGGCAACCCGGCTGACTGTCTGGCGACAGTCCCGTGGCTTTGCGTCCCCGCCTCGCGACGAGTTTGCCCTGGAGCCTCCTCCTATGTTTTGTTTCGACTGCTGAATTGGAAACTAAAGGAATGCTGACACAGTAGTATAATTGTCGGAATTGCATGAAGAGGTGGAAGAACTGACGAATAATCTGTTTTTGGCGTTGTTATCTTAAAATATCGAGGTTGGGACATATTCTTTGAACGAAGCGATCCCACTCATATTGTTTTTACTCGCGTAGCATCAACTGTACTTGCCAGCGCCTCAAAACCGCGTCTTACTTCGACGCCAGAAAAACATCTCAGGTCTCGTTGGTGTCACCGGCCACAGGTTGGAAGCGTTGGTTGCAAAGGCGACGAAGTTGTCGTCGCTGGACATGACCGGCCAGCCCGAGTCGGCATTGGCGTTCGAGGAGGAACAGGTTACTTCCCCGGTGACCGTATACTTGACTAAGATATCCCACTTGCCGTAGGTGTCGCCGGCCACCAGGTTGGTGGCGTAAGAAGTGAAGGCCACGTAGCGGCCGTCATGAAAAGAAACCATCAATCCCGGCTGAAGACGCCTGATCCACTACGCGGGCCACATCCGCCTGGTTACCGGTATCGTAAGGAACCGTCGGCTTGTCGGTCCTGACCGTCTCGGGACAGAGCTTCCAGCTGCTCTGCGTGTACCAGGGAGCATACCAGGCGAAGACTTTTCTGGGTTGTCAACATCGGCCTAAAATTCCCCAATTTCAGCGGTCTAAAATTCCCCACTCTGCATCTTACTCGTCCCCCCTTTCAGTCCCCACGGCAATATCAGCACCACCTACTGCTACCACGCCTTCGCTGGCCGGGGTGTCAGGTGAGGAGTTCACCTTTACAGTTTAGTCTTGTCGTAATCTTACTGGCTTCATATCAGCAAAACATGTTCTGCATCTTTTGTATTTTAGTTTTCCACCTCGTTTTCTTAAATTTGCTCGAATTATCAAGTGTTTCTTAGACCACCATATTTCGTCGATGGCCTGATGAAAAACATTTCCTATTCCAAAGTCACAAATATCATCCTCACAACATAAGGAGACTTCGCCGTCATACCTAATCAATAATTTTCTATCCATGGCAGTACATGGCTTTCTTAAATAGCGATTTGTTATCGTATCCGTAACTACATCAGCACCTTGTCTGATTACGCAATTTTCGTCTGGAATACTGAAACTTATTTCTGTTTTTGTAAACTGTTGCTGATACCATTTCATTAGTTCCGATTTTTCATTTTCGTCTTTGTAATCGTATATTCCGATGACCAGCTTGCTGACCAGACCATCTAAGTCTCGACATAATTCCGGATGTTTTCTAAGAATATCTCCATTTGTTGGTTCTACCACAGAGAGACCTTTTGATCTTGCAAATCTGGCAAATTCTATGTAGCGGTCATCGAGTAACGCCTCAGAAAGTCTGCCAAAACGCAAATTCCCTTTGTGCCCTATTTCTTCAAGCTGTTCCATTACATCAAGGACTATATGAGTAGGTAGTTTTCTATTAATTCTCCGCCCATCCTTATTTTTTCTAATGCCAGATCTATCTGCATACCTCGGGCAAAAAATGCAATCTCTGTTACAAAATGAACTTATCTCAATTTCACAAGAGTCCCAAATTGGATAAAAAGTTTTATATTGAATGATATTTGCAATATTTACTCTACGTGGATGATAATCTCCAACATAGTTATCCATGGATAATTTATATGTTCTTGCTTTCCAGGCAAGATTTCTTGATACTTCTGGATCCTTTAATGAAAAGTGAATAATTTTTTTAAGACATGTTTTCAACTGATGGCTATGATTGACATGTCAATCATGCAAGTTTAGGAACTTTTCGAGGAAAGAGGGAACGTTTATTTTTCGAGGAAAGATGGAATATATATTGTTCTTTATTGAAGTGTAGCATGCATAGTACGTTATAACATTATCCCGAAGAAAGTCAAGCAGGCAGATGATCATATTGGAGTTGGTATTGACCCGCTTTTGTTGACACCTGAGTTGGTACAAAACAAGTTCATTATTGTCCCGCAAGGTGATCGCCAAACGTCATGCAACAAAACCCTTTACCGACTTCCCCAGCTGATCTATAAATGGCGGATTCAACTCACAAGTGCAACACGAGGTCGTTTGAAAGAGGCAAGCTGCGATAGCATCAGCACTTCTGAACGACCAAGTAAAGGAGCACTATGGGATGTTACGCGCAGCTTACCCAGGAAGAACGATATCAGATTATGGGACTTTTGAAAGCAGGATATAACCTCAGCGAGATAGCCAGAGAGACGGGCAGGCACCGATCGACGATCAGCCGGGAGATTGGGCGAAACAGCGGTAAGCGGGGCTACCGTCCCGCTCAGGCCCACGAGCTTGCCAGTGATGTCAACATCGGCCTAAAATTCCCCAATTTCAGCGGTCTAAAATTCCCCACCCTTCATCTTACTTGTCCCCCCTTTCAGTCCCCAATAGGCCAGCTTTCTTTTTCTCCCTGAGCCGGTAGGATTCGCCTTTGATGTTGATGGTTGTCGAGTGATGGAGCAGGCGGTCCAGTATCGCCGAGGCGATGACCGAGTCACCACCGAAGATCTCTCCCCACTGGCCGTAGGATTTGTTGGAGGTGAGGATGATAGATCCCTTCTCGTAGCGGCAGCAGACCACCTTGAAGAAGAGAGACGATGCGTGCTGATCCAGGGGCAGGTAGCCAATCTCGTCGATGATCAGCAGTGTGCAGCAGTTCACAAACACCCTGATGCGCTCCTCCAGCCTGCCGTCCGTGTGTGCCTTTAAAAGTCGCGCGATCAGATCGGCCGCGGTAGTTGAAGTAGACCCGGTGGCCCGCCTCGGCCGTCTTGAGGCCCAGGGCTACCGCCAGATGGCTTTTATCCACACCCGGCGGCCCCAGAAAGATAACGTTGTCGCCGTCGGCCAGAAAGCGCAGGGCGGCCAGTTCCTTCACCTTCCTCTTGTCGATCGAACGCTGGAAGGCAAAGTCGAAGGATTCGAGCGTCTTGGTAAACGGAAACTTGGCGAAGTGCATCAGCGTCTATCGCATACGCTCGTCGGCGGCCCGGGACGCCTCGCCGAGTATCTTCTCCAGGAAGTCGGTGTAGGAGAGCTCACTACTCGAAGCTTCCTCGGCCACTGCGTCCAGCACCTCGGGAATCCGGCTTAGATTGAGCCTTTCGCAGTAGCATTCGATGCGCTCCATCTGTAGGCTCATGCTCCCACCAGCGCCTCGTACACCGACAGGGGCCGGGTTTCAACCGGCAGGACCGGGGCGCCGACCAGCAGCGGCGGCTTCGGGGGCCGGTTTGTCGCCGCGCCGGGAATTCCCCGGTAGTGACTGGCGATGAGAACGGTTGCGCCCTTGGTGGGAGAGAGCTTGTGTCTGATGATCGCCTGGCCGTCGACCATGACCTCGAAGGCGCCGTCCTCGGTGTTGCGGATGGTGGCATCCCGTTCGGCATAGCGGTGGGGGACCGAGTAGCGCGAGCCCCGGTAGGAGACCAGACAGTCCCTGGTTATCCGGCGCTGTTCGTACAAGGCGGTGTCACAAAGCCGATGCCGGGGCGCAGCGGGGTAAGGAGAAGCCTCACCTTCTCAAAGCGATCCTGGGGAACATCGCCCGTGGTGCCGTGAACCCGGGTGTTGGCTACCGTCTGAAGCCAGCAGCTGGCGGCGGCGTTTATCTCATCCAGACTCTCGAAAGTATCCCCCAGGATGAAGTTGCCCTTGACGTAGCCGACGGACTCGACTTTGCCCTTGGTCTCGGGCCGGTAGGGCCGGCAAAGCCTGGGTTTGAAGCTAAAAGTGTCGGCGAAGGCCGGATTCAGTCTGGGGCCGCCGGCGACGTATGCCAGGTTGACGCTCTTTAAGTTGTCGTAGAGGCAGCTCTTTGTAATGCCGCCGAAGTAGGCAAAGGTATTGATGTGGCCGCGGATGAAAGCCCTGGTGTCGGCCCGCCAGGTGAACTCGATGTACATCATCCGCGAGTAACCGAGCGTCATCACGAAGCAGTAGACGGTTCTTAAGATCCCCTGGTAAAGCCCACGGCCGCAGCTGGCCCAGTCGACCTGGGCCTGCTGGCCCGGCGCTGTTTCATAGCGCATGATGGCCCTCGAATCGGCGCTGCGCCTCGGGGGCCGCATGAACCCTCTGACCACTGTCACACCACCGTCATAGCCCCTGGCTCTGAGCTCCCGGTGCATTTTGACGGCGTTGGTCATGTAGGCGTCCACCCGGCTCTTGATGTAATCCTTATAGGGATCAAGCTTGGAGGGCGGTGTCGGTCTGGTTTTGAAGACCGGCTGCCCGGTGGCGTTTACTACCTTGCGCACCGTCTTTCTGTCGCGTCCGGTTTTCCTGGCGATTTCTGATATGGTGAGGCCTTCCCGATGAAGCTGTCTGATCATGAACCATTCATCTCCTTGAATCGCCGGCAACCTCCTGACGATTGGCATTAACCAATCCTAAGGCTGCCTCTCATTGGAAGTGAATAGGTGGGGAATTTTATACTGATGATATAGGGGATTTTACGACCGCTGGTGACAGGTCCTACCGTGCCGGCCGACAGCGGGCCGCCCTGGGACTCGGCCTGGCCGGCGATCACGAATGTCTTTGCGTCCCCCGCGGCAGCCGTATCGTCGCTACTGGTCAGCAATACCGGATGTGCGGTGTCATTGAGATTGTAGATCTCTACATGTGTCCGCTGGCCCCAGCCTTTGGTGATCTGCCAGGTGCTACTGGAGACTCCATCGGTTGTCAAAAGCAGGTCGTATTGAACCGTTGCCGTTGATCCCCCGGTTTTGCCGCCGAGAAACAGGCTCTCGGCGCTAACCGCTACATTGCTGGCGCTGCCAGCGGTCAAGCCACCCTGCGACTTGACGATGGTATCACCTGCCGGTACGGTCAGACGGCTCCAGTCAGAGGTAGTCGTCATGACCACCCGCAG
>JAGVMV010000027.1 GCA_020053595.1 Thermoleophilia bacterium
CGCGGCGCCTGAAGGCGCCGCGCCCGGCTTCTTTCCAGAAGAAACCACCCGCCCAACCAGAAACACGGAATACTGGTCTTTATCGGCAGCCGCTCAGTGTGGTGGTTTCCATACGATGGTGCGGAAGGTGTGAATCGAACCCACACGGAGGGTGACACCTACCGGAAGTTAATTCAAGATCAACGTTTTAGCAGATGTTAGCGTTTTGTCAGCAGAAGCGGCATATTCTGATTTCCATTTTTTTAAAAAGTTTCAGAGTACAAAAGCAGAATATGCCAATTAGCAGGCAAATAAATTGGCGGGAAGGCGTAGGAATCGAACCTACCAACGACGGGGTTACCGCCGCCTACCGGTTTTGAAGACCAGCTGGGCCACCAGACCCCTGCCCTCCCGTGTGAGATGAAAAGCTTAACGCATCGCGGGCGCTTTTCATAAATCGCAAACAGGTTATTTGACGAAATCCAGGAAGTTCTCCCGGTTGACCAGATGGATACTGCTCCCGGGATATGCATTCAGAAAATCCCGCTGCTGTTTGAGCCTGCCTTTCCCCCACTTAAATTCGTAACCGGCCAGCTTCCCGCCGCTTTCCTCCACCAGATCGATTTCCTTTTTATCGTAAGTACGCCAGAAATACTGATTGACTGCTGTTTTCCCAGCTGAATTAGATTTCACTCTTTCCGCCACGAGGAAGTTTTCCCAAAGGGCGCCGACATCGCTCCTTACATCCAGGGGGTTGAAGTTCCTGATGATACTGTTACGAATCCCCGGATCGTAAAAATAAATCTTTCTTTTCTTGCCGATCTCCTTGCGGAGGTTTCTGCTGAATGGCCGCAGGGGGAAGATGATAAAGGTTTTTTCCAGGAGGCTTATGTACTTTTCCACGGTGAGCTTGTCGACTCCAAGGAGGTTGGAAAGCTCCGAATAAGAAACTTCCTGCCCAACCTGCAGGGCTAACGCCGTCAACAGCTTCTCCAGAAGTTCTGGCTTCTTCAGGGTCTGGTAATCGAGGATGTCCTTATACAAATAGCTTGCCGCGATTTCGTTTATGACCTGGGTGGCCTCGGTGATCGGGGAAGTCACCACCTCGGGATACAATCCAAACCTGAGTATGTTTTCAAGAAGTCGTGTTATTTCCATTTCTGAATTAGCCTGCAGCAGCTCGGCTACGGACAGAGGAAACAGTTGAAACTCGATTTTTCTGCCCGTCAGAGGTTCCTTGACACGATTGGAGAGCTCAAAGCTGGAAGAACCGGTGGCCAGGATCTGAACTTCAGGAAAGTTGTCGCTCAGCAATTTCAGAGTCAGCCCGATATTTAGAACTCTCTGGGCTTCATCGATGACGATCAGCCTATGATCGCCAACAAGCCGTTTAAGCTCGGTCGAGGTTTTATGCGTCAAAAGCTCTCTGATATCAGGCTCGTCGCAGTTTAGAAAGAGAGATTTGCTGGAGCTATCCTCGATGATTTTTTTTACCAAGGTAGTCTTGCCGACCTGTCTGGCGCCGTACAGGATTACTACTTTCTTGCGGGAAAGCGCTTTTTTAAGCTGGCTCTGGATAATTCGTCTAAAATACACGCAATTTCTCTAAATTAGGTGATTAATGTCACCTAATTTATATGAAATTAGGTGAATTGTAAAGGGGATTGGCAATCAGCCCGCTTTCTTCCTTAGCACCCGGTAATCCCCTTCGCGCCGGGTCAGCCCGATCCGGTCGAAATATTCCAGCAGCGCCTGGGCGAACTTGCGGCTGATGTTCAGCATGTCGCGGAACTCGGCCAGGGTGATCTGCCCCTGGTCCTGGCAGCGGGCGACAACCGCCTCGCGAGCGATGGCCACGGGCTCGGCGGCGTAATAAAGGTCGGGTTTCACCTTGACGGCGCGTTCGTCTTCCACCAGGAGTTTCAGCAGCAGCTTGAAATCCTGGTCGCCGGCGCGGGCGCCCAGGGCAGCGGCCAGGTCGCCGAGCGATGGCGGCGACAGGGCTGCCTCTGCCAGCCGATAGGCGATATCTTCCATCATCTTCAGTTGCTCTTCCGAAAGCCGCGCCACCGCTGACGCCATCGAATATCGCTGGTCCTTGACGGTCACCAGACCGCTATCAAGCAGCCCGGCGAGCAGCGCCTGGAAGGAACGGTCGCCGGCGATCACGTTGACGCTTTTCGCCAGCTCATCGGCGGTGAGGCTGGGATCGGCGGGGTTGCTTCGCTGGCGTACTTCCAGCGTCGCCGCCAGCCGCAACTCGAAGTCTGCTACCGCCTGTGGTGAGAAGAACACTTCGCCACCGGCTCCGTTGCGCGGTGTGGCGATCAACCGGTCGGCAAGCGCGGCGGTCAGTGGCTCTTCAGCCAACAGGCCGCGCGCTATCAGCTCTTCGTATGTAAGACCCCCGGGGCTGGCCTCGTCGAGCAGCAGCGTCACGACTTCGGTCGCGCTGCCTTTTCCCAGCACTTCCAGACGATGCTCCTGTTCCAGGCCCTTGCCGTGCTTGTGCGGATGGGGGTCGATGACCACGCCGCCACCGATGGTGGTCACCGGGCTGAGCGAGCGAATAATAAAACGGTCACCCTTGGCCGGCAAAATCTTCGTCTTCAGCCGTACCTGGGCATAACAGCTCTCGCCCGGGGCTAGCCGGTCGCGGTCGGCGAACATCAGCTTGGCGGTGGCGTCGGCGGTGCCGTGGTGGAAGCGCACCTGGGCGCCGTACTTGAGCGCTGCGGGCGCCGTCGGCAGCAGGGTCAGGCGGGCGTCGACCATGTAAGTGGTAGTCAGCCCGTCGCCCTTGAGCACCATCTGGCCGCGCTTCAGCCGGTCCTTGTCGATGCCGGAAAGGTTGATGGCGACCCGGTAACCGGCCTCGGCGCATTCGACGCTGTGGTCGTGGACCTGAACGGTTCTGGCACGGCAGGTGAGGTCGTCGGGCATCAGCCGCAAAGTGTCCTCAGTGCAGATATTGCCGGACCAGAGCGTACCGGTCACCACAGTGCCGATCCCCTTCAGGGTGAACACCCGGTCCACCGGCAGCCGGGCGACGCCGCTGGCCTGATGCGCCTGGCTGGCGCGCCCCGCCGCCTCTTCCAGCAGGCCCAGCAGCAGCGGGATGCCCTCGCCGGTCTTGGAGCTTACGCCGGCCATGGGAGCGTCCGCGTAAGGCGTCGCCTCCAGGAAATCCTCGATGTCGGCTTGCACCAGTTCCAGCATCTCCTCGTCAACCAGATCGGTCTTGGTGATGGCGATGATCCCCTGGGGGATGCCCAGCATCTCGATGATGGCCATGTGCTCGCGGGTCTGAGGCATGACGCCGTCGTCGGCAGCGACCACCAGCAGGAAGATGTCGATACCGCTGGCGCCCGCCACCATGTTGCGCACGAAGCGCTCGTGGCCGGGGACGTCGATCACGCTCATGGTTGTCCCGGAAGGAAGCTCAAGCTCGGCGTAACCCAGCTCGATGGAGATGCCGCGCTCCTTCTCCTCGGCGAGGCGGTCGGTGTCGGTGCCGGTGAGCGCCTTGATCAGCGCCGTCTTGCCGTGGTCAATGTGGCCGGCGGTGCCGAGGACCAGATGTCGGGGATCGGGACTCAAAACCGGGATTCAGGATTCTTCAGGATAAAAAGCCTGACGTATTGCCTTTGCTATTAATTCAGCCTGCTCCGGCAAAATCGTCCGCGCGTCCAGCAGCAAACGCTCCTTGTGGATGCGGCCGATCACCGGCGGGTCGGTCTCGCGCAGGCGGGCGGCCAGTTCGTCCACGGAGATTGCCGACGGTAAAACGCTGCAGACATAAGAATCCAGCTCCAGCAGCGGCAGGGCGCCGCCGCCGACTTTCGAGGCAGCCTTCTCCACATTGATTGACGCCGCCGGAGCAGCAGAACCTTCCACGCCGGCGGCCTCGCCTACGTCGCCGAGCGCCTCGCGCAGCCCCGATGCCAGATTCTCCGCCCGCGCCTGCAACGAATCGATCGGCTCATTCAGCATTCGCAAGGTCGGAATCCGCTCGAGCGCTTCCTCCGGCTTAAGATAAAGCGCCAGCGTCGCCTGCAGGGCCGCCAGAGTCATTTTGTCAACGCGCATGGCCCGTGCCATGGGGTGCGCCTTCATCTTCGCGATGAACTCTCGTTTACCGACGACGATGCCCGCCTGGGGTCCGCCCAGCAGTTTGTCGCCGCTGAAAGTGACTACGTCGACGCCGGCGGCGAGGCTGTCATGGACCGATGGTTCACCGGCGAGCGCCGGCAGATCGGCCAGAGCGCCGCTGCCCAGGTCGTCCACAACCACCAGCCCACACTCGTGCCCCAGAGCCGCCAGCTCGGCGATTTCCACTTCGGCGGTGAAGCCCACGACCTTGTAGTTGCTCGTGTGTACGTGCAGGAGCATGGCGGTGTCCGGCCCGATGGCTTTTTCATAATCGGTAATCTTTGTCTTGTTGGTGGTGCCGACCTCCACCAGCCGCGCCGTGCTCGAGGTCATGATGTCGGGGATGCGGAAGGAGCCGCCGATCTCGATCAGCTCACCGCGCGAGACGATAACATCGCGCCCGCCGCCGAAAACGGCCAGCGCCAGCAGCACCGCCGCCGCATTGTTATTGACGACGATGGCGTCCTCGGCGCCGGTCAGCGCCGTGATGATGCGAGTGATGTGGTCGTGTCGCGAACCACGGGAGCCGGCCACGAGGTTGTATTCGAGGTTGGAATAGGAGGCCGCCGCCTGGACGACCGCCTCGATGGCCTCCGGCGCCAGCACCGAACGGCCGAGGTTGGTGTGTACGACCACGCCGGTGGCGTTCACCAGGGATTTCAGGCTGGGGAGGAAAACGGTCGCGGCCTCGTCGGCGATCAGCCGGGTAAGCTGTGCCGCTGCGCCAACCTTTCCCGCCAGAATCCCGCTACGTAACCGCTCGACGACAACCCGGGCCGAGTCCACCACGAGCTCGCGCCCGTACTCGCCGATGGCCGCCGCCAGCTCTGGCATTTCCACCAGCTCTTCCACCGACGGCAGAGCCCGCAGCGCTTCAGCCTGCCGGTCGGTCAGGCCACTCTTTTTTACACGCCCCAAGATTATCCTCCCAGGATTTTTTCGAAGGCGGCGGAATCGATCTCGAGCAGGTGTATCGTCCGGTTGAGCTCCCGCAGCTCCTCACCGTCGAGATTGCCCTCGCGGTGACTCTCTTCCACCTCGTTGAACTTCATCCGCAACTCGTCAGTGTGAGTTATCAGCCCGCCGATAACTTCCTTCAGGGAATCGACCAGGTCTTCGTTGCACATATAAACCCCGTTTCTATATTTCTATATATATGGACAGATGGACAAGCTTTCCGGAATTCCGGCTCTTTCTTTCCCGGTACAAGATTTCCGGTTTTACGAAATCTTACTCTAATCGGCGCCCGATTGGCTGTAAAGGGACCCTTGGGTCCGGCCGCCGGAAAATTTACCTTGCCCTTACAATCGAATCACCGTAGGATATATAGAAGTGCCGGCGAACGGGGATCCAGATATTCCTCGAAACAACCGGTATTTACCTATGAACAAGACAAATTACGCATTGCCATTCAGCCGCCGCGGGGCACGCCCGTGAGCCGGCCCCTCTTCAGGACTTCCGTACCCAAGCGACGCGGGGAATGCCGCGTCGACCTCCATTGTCATTCCCGTTATTCCATGGAATCAGACCACTGGATCCTTCGCCAGGCCGGGGTCGGGGAAAGCAGCACCGATCCCGAGACCATCTATCGGAACGCCAGGGAGCGGGGGATGTCCTATGTCACAATCACCGATCACAATACCATCGATGGCTGCCTGACGTTGGCGCATCACGATGACTTCTTCATCAGCGAAGAGGTAACCACCTACTTCCCCGAGGGGGATGTCAAACTGCATGTGCTGGCGCTGGACATTACCGAAGAGCAGCACCCGGAGATCCAGGCGCTCAGGCAGAACGTCTACCAGCTGGTCGCCTACCTCAAACAGCAGGGAATCCTCTATGTGCTGGCGCATCCGCTCACCGGTGTCGGCGGTGAGCTCACACCCGCCCATATCGAGCGGTTGATGCTGCTGTTCCCCATCTGGGAAGTCCACAACGGTTCCACGCTGGAGAGGGAGAACACCCTTGCCCGCCGGCTGGCCGAACAGTGCACGACTCAGAAACTCGAAGAGCTGAGTGTCAAGCATGGTCTCGAGCCCATGCACGGCGGTCATATAACATTTACCGCCGGGTCCGACGACCATGCCGGTTTCGATATCGCCTGTGCCTGCACGGTTACCGCCGACAGCGGCAGCATCGCCGGTTTTCTCAGCGAAGTGAAGTCGGGGCGGAGCCAGATCGAGGGCACCCACGGCAGCACCTTCAAGCTGGCCCACACCATGCTCGGCCTGCTGGCCCACGGCGCCGAACAGGGCGAAGGCGGCAAGGGAGCCGGTCTTCTGGGGCAGGCGCGCGCCGGGCGCAAGTGGATGGGGCTGGTATCACTGGCGGTAGGCAGCGACTCGGCCGCCGGCGTCCTCAGGAAAGTCATGGCCGATCGCGAACTGCGCAAGGCGATCCTGCCGCTGATCAGGAACGGTCACGCCGGCGACGCCGGCGGCGATGAATTCCATAACCAGCTTTTCTCCCTGGTCAACGCCGCCTGGACCTCGGGCATGCGCACCACGCTCTCGAATCTTTCGGAACTAACCATCTTTAATTTTATCGAGAATCTGGACATGATCGGGCGCCTGGTCGCGCTGCAGATCCTGCTGTTGCCGCATTCGCTGGCGTCCAACTATCACAGCCGCCAGCGGCATTTCCTCAGACGGCTGAGTTCCCAGATGCTGCCGGACGTGCCGACGGCGGAAGGGCCCTGGCCGCGGGTAGCGCTGTTCACGGATACGGTGGACCAGGTGAACGGGGTCACCAGCATCCTCGGCTCCCTGGATGAATACTGTTCGGCGGAGGAACTGCCGCTGGAGATCATAGCCTGCGGCGATGGCGGTTCCAGCAGGGGTAATGAGGACGGGGTCGACGGCCGCATCATCCGTTTCCCCGCCGTGACATCGCTCAATCTGCCGGACTTCGGCGACCTCGACATGAACGTGCCGCCGGTGCTCGATGTGGTCAGGTATTGCGAGGAGCAGCAGTTCGATATCATCCACGCGGCCACACCTGGTCCGCTGGGGCTGGTCGCCTTCCTGGTTTCCCGCATCCTTCAGGTTCCTTTTGTTTCCAGTTTCCATACCGATGTGCCCCGCTGCGTCGGCCGGCTCACCGACGACAAGCTCAACGAGGAGGCCGCCTGGACCTACACTCGCTGGTTCCACCAGCGTTGCGACCTGACCTTCGTGCCTTCGGCCTGGAGCAGCCGCGACCTGGCCAGCCACGGGCTCGATCAGCGCAAGATGGCGGTGCTCCACCAGGGCATCGACTCGGACCGCTTTTCGCCGGTGTTCCGCTCGGCTGAATGGCGGCGGCGCATGGGCGGCGATACTGAAAGCAATGGCGCCGGCCCCGCTAAAAAGATTCTGCTCTTTGTCGGGCGCATATCGACTGAAAAGGACCTGCGGTTCCTGGCCGATTGCTACCTGGAACTGGCGGCAAAGCGCGAAGACATACATCTGGCAATGGTCGGAGACGGTCCCCTGCGCGCCGAGCTTGAGGAACTGCTCGGCGACAGCGCCACCTTTACCGGCTGGCTCCAGGGCGAGGACCTGGCGGCCGCTTTTGCTTCCGCGGATATCTTCGTCTTCCCCAGCTCGGTAGATACCTCCGGCCAGGTGGTGCTCGAAGCCCAGTCTTCCGGGCTGCCAGCCGTAGTCTGTTCGGAGGGCGGCGCCCGCGAGAACATCGAACCGGATAAAACCGGTTTCACCGCCCGCAGCCGCAGCGTCAGCGATTTCAGCCAGCGCATAGAATCGCTGCTCGACGACGAGGGGCTGCGCCGGGCCATGTCACGCGCGGCCATCAAGCTGGCGACTGCCCGCTCCTGGGAGCGGATCTTCGCCAGCCAGTTCGCGGTCTACGCCGACCTGGTCAACTGGTGGCAGCTGGACACCGACAGCCGCTCCACCGGCAGCATCGAGACCAGCGCCGTGCCCGCCGGCTCACTGTTTGAAGCCTTTGCCACGATTGAAAGGGAGCGTTCTGCCAGGGACACCGAGGACACCGGCTCTCTTCCTCTTCGCTCACCACGATGACGAATTCTTCATCGCCGTCACCATGCGGCGCCTGGTCGCGGCCCGGCTGCCGGTAACGGCTGTCTGGCTGACCCGCGGTGGTTTGCACGGCGACCGGCGCGAGGCTGAGTCACGGCAGGCGATGGAGCTGATCGGCCTGGATCCCCGCGAGCAAATCTTTTTTCGCCTTCCCGATGGCCAGGTACTTGACTTCATGGACGAAATAGTCGAGCGGCTGGCGCGGCTGTTCGGGAAGGTCAGACCAGCATCGATTTTCGTGCCGGCTTTCGAGGGCGGCCATCCCGATCACGACGCGGCCCAGCTGGCGGCCGCGGCGGCGCTTAAGCGGGCCGGCGGAAACAGGGTTGTGGCGGCGCTGAATCAGGCTGGCGGTAAAAGGGTCGTGGAGGGCAGCGGTAGCGGCTCCGGCTATTCAAAGGGCGCAATAACTGGTGAGCGCGAACACAGGCAGCAGCCCCGGCTCTACGAGTTCCCGCTCTACCATCGTGCCAATACGAAGTTGCTGAAAGTCGGTGAGTTCATCCCGGCTACAGCTCCCGTCGAGCGGACGCCGATGAAGCTGAAGGATCGCCTGCTGAAACGCAAACTGGCGGCAGTGTTCTCCAGTCAGCGGCTGATTATCAGGCCGCTGATCGGGCTCAGGGGCGGTTCGATGATGGTGCATTTGAAGGGGGAGCCTTACCGGGCTGTTTCCCGGGACCGTGATTACACCGTACGTCCTCACCCGGGACGGCTGGCTTACGAATACTACACGCCGAAGCGGTTCCATGAATTCAGTGATGCGGCGAAGAGCGTTAAGAGTTAGGGTTCCTCACCGGCCAGCAGCTGCAATACCTGTTCGACGCCGCTGATCCGCTCGACCAGCAGATCCGAGTACCTGGCAATCTCCTTGGGCATCTCCTCAGAGATGACGCCGACGCCGATCATCAGATGATCCTTGCGGCGCTGCCGTTTACGCAGCTCCCGCAGGGCGTCCACGTCGGTAGTGTCGTCACCGATGTAGATGGCCTGCTTGCAGTCCAGTCTGTCCAGTAGCTGGCCGACGGCGACGCCCTTGTTCACAGGCACCGGCGGTCTTACCTCGATCACCTTGCGACCCTCGGTCACGGCCAGCCCCAGGGCTTCGATCTTCGGGAAGAATTTTTCGCGGATGAATGCAATGGCCTGTTCCGGGTTGTGGGCCCGACGGAAGTGGAATGACATGGTGGCGGTCTTGTCTTCCAGCCAGATGCCCGATTCCACCATCTCCTCACTATGGCGGCAATAATCGATAAGCTCGCGGATGGCGGGTATATATGGCTTGGCTTCCTCGCAAACGACCACAGCATGGCCCGGTAACAGCGTCTCGAAACCATGGTTGCCGATATAGGCGAGCTCCGCATTGCTGACGATGCGCTTCGCCCCGGTCGCCGGCCGGCCGCTGACCACGGTGACCGCCAGGTAGGCGTGTGACAGCTGTCGGATCAGTCTGCTGACTTCCGGCGGAATCGTGACATCATCGGGTCGCGGCATGATGGGCGCCAGGGTTCCATCCAGGTCCAGGAAGATTTCCGTGGCGGCCGGTTTCGCGATCAGCGGCGACAGTGTCTCCTGGATTTCATCCAGGGAATTTGGCGCTGGCCTTTTCTTATGCAAGGATTTGTCGGTCATAAGGTAGAAAGTAGTCCGTATGGGCGGCGCTTCTGATATCGCCGCTTCTGGCATCCCGCCCAATCACGCGCTATGGTATCACACAGTGCCACGACCCACGAAAGAAAGCCCGAAGCCGGACGCCTATTGAGATGTTCAGACGACAAGCCGCCCTTGACTCGCGGACACATGCCCGTGGCCCGGCGCGCACCCATAGCCCGGTTCATGTCGGCAGCCAGGTTTACGCCAGCAGTTCGTCACCTGCCCGCGGCTCGCATCACCCTGCTGCTGGCCAACGTCATTCTGTTAACGCTGTTCCTGGCGTTGGCGGTTTTTTCCGGCAGCCAGGCCGGCGCAGCATCGGGCGGCATCAATATAACCACTGACAAGCTTGTCTACCATCCCGGGGATAATGTCGAATTCAGCCTGATTCTTGATTCCGGCGGGCGCGCTCTGAACGGTGATCTGGTTGTGAAGGTTTATCCGGCGGCATCACTGATGGCGTCCAACCCGTTTGGCGGGCAGCCGCTTTCCGAGACCGTGCTGGCGAAAGATTACAGTGTTTCCGGCCAGGGAACCGCCTCAGGCAAGGTCAGCCTCAGCGACCTGAAGGTGGGCGCCGGGGGTTTCCCGGTAAAGGTGAGCCTGGTCAGCGCCGGGGCGGAGCAGATCGCCGGCACGGGCTGGCTGGCCGTGGTGGACCCTGCCCTGCGCGCGCCGCTGGACCTGGTTCTGCTCTGGACTGCCGGATCGGCGCCACAACGCGATGAACAGGGCCGCTTCTTCAGTACCGGCCTTATCGACCGTTGCCGGGCCAATCCGCGGGAGCCAGACACGCTGCTGCAGCACGCGGAGATGGCCCAGAAATTTCCCCGGCTAAAAACCACATACGCCATGGAGGCTTCACTATTTGACCAGCTGGAAGATCTTGCCGACGGCTTCGTGTTGGTCGAGGGCGACAAGGTGACAGACATTCCCGCGGACTCGGCGGAGGCCGAAGCCGCTTCCGGCTGCCTGGCGGGCATGCGTGCCCTGTCAGCCGGCAACAATGCCGAGTTCATCTCGGCGCCCTACTGTTTTACCAGCCTGCCATTGCTGGCCAAACAGGGCTGGGATGACGGCAGCGGCCAATATCGCGTCGGCCATGACATTCTCACTTCTTCACTTTCCCTGCCGTCGGTTCCCAGGGGCGCCTATGCCCCCTCACTGGATATCACCACTGACTCTCTCAGGTACCTGGCCGCCACCGGTGGTGAGTACGCCGTGCTTTCGGGATCCTTGAAGTCATCGATCGATGGCAGTATGCCCTCGGGAGCGGTCAGCTATCGTCTGCGTGATCTGAGCGGCGAACGAATAACGGCCTTTTTTGCCAACGACGACGCCTCGGCGGCCCTCTTTTCGGATACACCCGACGCTGGCGCCTTCTTCGCCGCCCTTGCCAATGCTTATCTGGCGGCGGAAACCCCTTTGACTATTGCCGCTTCACCTTCGCCAAACCCGGTGCTCAGCGCCGATCAGCGCCAGCGCATCTATGCCGCGCTGGATCAGGAATCGTGGATCAATTCAATCAGCCTCTCGGAGGCCAAACAGAAGTATCGTCCCGACACCCAGCCGCTGACGCTGCTCAGGTACCTGGATCCGGCGACCGGGTATCTTATGCAGTCCTACTATCAGAAGCTGGACGAGACCCACGAGCAGTTCGAGGACTACCGGGCTGCCGTCGACAGCGAAGTGCCCGGGCGAATGCGTACGTCCCTGCAGATGTACACCGCCGAGAGCAGCTACTTCATCGGCAACAACTCCAGCCCCGAAGCCGCCAATCTGGGGCTCGCCTACCTGGGATCGATCAATCGCTTCACCACCGACCAGTTCGACCATCTGAAGGTCGAGGTCGACACTCCCTTGATTCAAAGCTCCGCCGAGGGTGAAGCCACGGTGACGCTGATAAACAGTAACCCCTATGCCTTCACGGTCGCGCTTGCCCTGTCAGGAGACGGCGTAGATTTCCCGGCTGGTGAGGAACAGCAATTGCGGCTGGAGCCAGGCAAAGTGGAGATCAAGGTTCCCTTCCACTCCGGCGGCTGGTCGAAACTGGAGGCGCGCCTGACTTCCCGCGGCCACACGCTGGTCAGAGACAGCTCCGGCATTCATCTGATCACATCGAGAGGCTGGATAGTGATACTGGTTGCGCTGGCGGCGCTCGTTGCCGGCTTTGGTTATGTCTATTATGTCACCAGGCGCCGGTAGAAAAGATTGCAGGCACGGAGGCGCTTCTGCCGAACATATATTAGCGACACGCGAACATCGCTTTCCCAGGGAGAAGTCAAATGAGCCCGGCCGCGACGATACGCAAATATCTGACCAGCGAAGACGGCAGCTTTATGAACACCGTCGTCTTTCTGGCGATAGTGATCATCTTTATAGGCATCATCGTCATTGACGGCACCTCGGTCTTTTATGCCAACCAGGCCGTGAGCGACGGCTCCCAGCAAGCGGCCAACCTGGCGTTCCAGGAATACCGGCTATCCCACAGCGATACCCGCGCCGAAACCGCCGCCGCTGATTATTGTGAGCAAAAGGAACTGGACTTCCTGCAGTTCAGCGTCGACATCACGGGAGGACACACCTTTGATGTAGTCTGCGGCAAGCCTGCCAAAACCTACACTTTCAAATATCTGCCGGGTCTTAAGGACCTTACCTACCAGGAAAGCCGAAAGACCTCCAACATCTGACTGTAGCCCCGCGGCTTGCTGAAAAAGCCGGCGGCCACGTCGTCTTGCCAGCGTCGCGCACAGTCGAGGCCCAGAACTTCCCGTACTTGCCAAGTCCGCTGTAAAAAGCTACATTTCTCCCACTGTCTTTTTATAACCAGGGTCTGGAGGGTCCATGGCTGTCAAAACTTTATTGTCTGAAGATCAGATGCCCAAACAGTGGTACAACATCGCCCCGGACATGCCGGAAGGGAGCCTGAAGCCGCCGCTCAACCCGGCCACCGGTGAGCCGGTCGGCCCCGACGCGCTGGCGCCGCTCTTCCCCATGTCAATCATCATGCAGGAAGTCAGCACCGAGCGCTACATCGATATCCCCGAAGAAGTACAGGAGATCTACAAGCTCTGGCGGCCGACGCCGCTGATCCGCGCCATGCGCCTGGAGAAGGCGCTGGACACCCCGGCGAAGATCTACTTCAAGTACGAGGGCGTCAGCCCCGCCGGGTCGCACAAGCCCAACACCGCCGTGCCCCAGGCTTATTACAACAAGGAAGCGGGCATCAAGCGCATCGCCACCGAGACCGGCGCCGGCCAGTGGGGCTGTTCCATGGCCCTGGCGACGCAGATGTTCGGCATGGAATGCACCGTCTACATGGTCAGGATCAGCTACGGCCAGAAGCCCTATCGCCGCAGCATGATGCAGGTCTGGGGAGCCGAGGTGTTTGCCAGCCCCACCGACCGCACCAACTCCGGCCGTGCCATTCTCGAGGGTGACGCTGATTCTCTGGGCAGCCTGGGTATCGCCATCAGTGAGGCCAGTGAGGACGCTGCCACCCACGACGACTGCAACTACGCCCTGGGCAGCGTGCTCAACCACGTGCTCTTGCATCAGACGGTTGTGGGTCAGGAATGCAAGCAGCAGATGGAGATCGCCGGCGTTTACCCGGACATCGTCATCGGTTGCATCGGCGGCGGCAGCAACTACGCCGGCCTGGCGTTCCCCTTCATGAAGGACCGGCTGGAGGGAAAGAAAAACGTGGAATTCCTGGCCGCCGAACCCAGCTCCTGCCCGACGGTCACCAAGGGCGCCTACACCTACGATTTCGGCGACGCCCTGGCGTCGACGCCGCTGTTTATGATGCACACGCTGGGCCACGACTTCATCCCGCCGGGGATCCACGCTGGTGGTCTGCGCTACCACGCCATGGCGCCGCTGATCAGCGCCCTGGTGGATGCCGGCCATATGAGCGCTGTCGCTTATGGCCAGACGGAGATCTTCGACGCGGCCATCACCTTCGCTCGCGCCGAGGCGATCATCCCGGCGCCGGAGTCGAGCCACGCCATCAAGGCGGCGATCGACAAGGCGCTGGCGTGCAAGGAGTCAGGCGAGGAGAAGGTAATTCTGTTCAACCTGAGCGGCCATGGGCATTTCGACATGAGCGCTTATGACGCTTACCTTAGCGGCAAGCTGACGGATTATGCTTATCCGGAGGAGAAGATCAGGGAGTCAATGGCGAAGATCCCGAAGATGGGGTAAATGTCAGGGCTTCATGACGGAAAGAGCCATACAGGGCCGCTCATTACCGGGCGGCCCTTTTCTTGTTGCGCCCATATACCTCGACTCGGTTTCTGCCCGAAGTTTTAGCGTGGTAGAGGGCTTCATCAGCCATCACAATGATCCGGTCTTCCTCATCCACCTTCATCGTTTGATCATAGGTGGCCACACCCTGACTGACTGTGATGTGACTGGGTTGGACGTTCCCGGCATATAGGAATCCGGTCTGCATTATGGTCGTTCTGATACGTTCGGCTATCCGCACCGCGGAGGAACTATCCGTTTCCGGGAGGATTATCAAAAACTCTTCTCCCCCGTAGCGGACAACCAGGTCGGTTTCCCTCATGATGCTGACGATGATGGCCGCGATGTCCACCAGCAGTTTGTCGCCAGCGGGATGCCCGTAGGTATCGTTGAATTGCTTGAAATGGTCCAGGTCGAGCATGATGAGCGATAACGGCCTTTTCGCTCTCCGGGCCATGGCAAATGTTTTCCTGAGCTCGATATTCATGAAGTTTCGATTTGCGAGTCCTGTGAGCGGATCATGAAGTGACAGTTCTTTTGTTTTCTCGAACAGACGCGCATTCTCGATTGCGACGCCGAGCTGGCCGCCGATCGTGGCAAAGAGCTTCTTTTTTTCATCGTCGACTCTCGTACCCGGAATGGTGTAGAGGTACAGGACTCCTACCACCTTGTCCATGGCCTTGAGCGGTACTATCACGTGACCATGCGGTTTCATTCCCGGGTATCTGATAGTGTGGCGGTCGTCGCAGTCCGAATCGTCCGAGACCAGTATCTCTCCCGTCTCCAAAGCCAGTCCGCAGAGGCATTCGCCCATCCCGATGTTCTGGTGAAGGGCAAGAAATGCCTCTGAGTGCCCGATATGAGAGGCAAGCGTCAACCTGTTTTCATTTTCCAGCAGAATGCCGCCCTTGTGCTGCAACTTCAGCACCTCACTTCTTACGATTGATGAAAGAGCATGGTCCAGAAGCCGCTGTAGCTCGATCGTACCGCTGATCGTTAATCCAACCTCGAACAGGGCAGAAAGCTGGAGCGTTCCTTGTTCCAGTGCTTTGCTCTGGCTGGCGATCTGCTTCTCAACCTGTTTTCGATCGGAGATGTCATGGATGATAGCGGTGAAGAAGGTGCCTTGCTGTGCCTGCCAGCGTGATACGGAAAGTTCTATAGGGAACTCGCTTCCATCCTTTCTCAATCCGGCGAATTCAACGGTTTTCCCGATGATCTTTTTTTCTCCTGTCGTGGCAAGACGCTTCATTGCTGCAAGATAACCCTCGCGGTAACGTTCGGGCATGATAAATAAGACGGCCTGGCCTAAAGCTTCATCCTCTTCGTAACCAAACATATTTGTTGCCGACGAGTTCCAGTAAGTCACCCTTCCCTGCTCGTTAATGGTAATGATAGCCTCATTGGCCGATTGCGCCACGGAGCGGAAGCGCTCCTCACTCAATGTGAGAACGGCTTTCTCCATCCTTATCTGACGATTTCTCCGTTGGGTATGGGTATACAACAATAACAGGAGGCCTGTAACAATAACGGTGAGCACGCCCGTCAGCGAGATCAGGTAATAAGATGTCCTGCTGCTGCTATCGGCCTTTTCATGAAGGGCATTTGAAGTCTCAGTAGCCATGTCTGTTAACTGGTCGAAAAGTGGATCGACTGTTTCTTCGTCGATTACCATTGCTTCTGGCATACGTCCGGCGTCTATTAATTCGAACTCCTCATCAGTCGCTTCTTTATACTTTTCGAAGTCCAGCTGCATGGTCGACAACTTTGTCTCATCAGGATATAGCTGGATCAGGCTGGCGAGCGACTCATCAATGACGGTCCGCTGCTCTTCGATGATCTCCATGGTCACTGGTTCAATTTGCCCACGGGCGATGGCTTGCCATTCCAAAGCGTTCAGTGATTGGCAGTTTTCTGTTATTAGATTTGACAAATGCTCGCCTCTGTCAGCCTCTTGGGCGCTTCGCTGAAGAGAAAAAATGACAACCAGCATGGCTGCAATCGCAAGCATAATGGCCGCCATAAAAAAAACAGCAAAAATCTGATTCTTGTTTTTTTGCTTCATGACAATTTCTCTCTTTCTCTCGGAGCTTGTGGTCATCCGAAGCGGCAAATGAAAGTTGCCGCCGATGAAAAAAACATAATAAACAAAGTTTTCCGATTGCACTTGTACACTTGTGTGCTATATGCCCCTTTTTTCAATTATCTATTCTTGCGAGCGGACTTCTGCCCGGTCTTTCACGCGGTAGATATCTATCGTTTCGACGGGCTCCGAAGAAATCGAATACGGCAGATGGCCGTGGAACTGGTCGTAAAAACCCGCCTGGCTGTCTCGGTTCTGGACTCGTATCGGCCACCTGGCACCAGCCGGATAATCGACGCTTCGTTCGAGCTGCAGGCGGTTCTTCAGGTCATCGGAAATGAAATAAGCAATCTGACCATGGCTCAGAATCACATAATCGCCGGGCGCCGGTGAATCATCCTGCTGTGTAAGATAGTGGCCGCCTTCAGCTTCGAGATAATAGCGAAGTCCAAACTCCCCCGCGAACCAGATTCGATGATCACCCGCAGCGAGCTTCCCGGGATAGTCAGAGGCAAAATCGCGATACACTCCCGAAAGCTGGTAGTCGGCTATCGATACCGCCAGACCGGCTGCCGCGGTGCAGGCCACGGCGGCCATGGCAAAACGCGACCACTTGGTTCTATCCGTGAAGACGCCTCGCGCATAGCTTACGAACATCAGCACCACCGGCGGGAAAAGCGGCAGCAGATATCTGGTCGAGGCGTAGGGGAGCAGCAGGATGCTGTAAACCAGCACGCCGGAGATCCAGAGGATCAGGAAGATATTGTCCCGGTCCTTTTCCGACCGGTCATCGGCGAAAACCGCGTCCGCGCCGGCGTTGAAAAAGCGGTAAACCGCCAGTAGCCCCGCCGAATAGAAGACCGCCTGCAGGATTCCCGCGGCCCAGGTGTATTCGCCGGACATCACCCTGGTCAGGAAAAAGATGACCATCAAAGCGAAAACGCCCGCGAAGGCTAGATACTCCTTTTTTCCTTTCAGCATTCCCACGGTCAGGATCACGGGAAAGACGATGGCGCCGCCGATGACCGAAATCGTCGACAGGATTTTATTGGCAATGAATGTCGGGGCCAGGTTGAGGCCGATGCTGTAGGAGAGTTTAGGGGGCGCACCGGTTTCCCGTAAGTAAAAAACGATGATCCCGGCGAACACCGTCAGGGCGATCGCCAGCGGGATCATGGCTGTCAAAGTCAGGCGGCGCCGCAGCAGGGCATAAAGAAATAAAAGGGGAACCAGACTTAATGACTGGTACGTAGTTAAAATGGCCAGCGACATGAAAACCGCTGTGAGGATGAGCAGCCTGTTGTCCATGCGATCAACCGCGTAGACAAATGAGGCGATCGCCGCCAGCCAGAGAGACAGGGCCGGAACGTCGGTCATTATGCTCTCGGACATCACCATGAAGCCTGGGGAAACGATCAAAAGCAGGGCCGCGGCCAGTGGGCTGTCAGTGAACCTTCTGGCGAGAAAGAACATCGAAACGGCCGCCAGCGCCGGAAATATGATGAAGCCGATATGCAGGGCCACCTCGGATGCCCCTCCAGATATCCAGATCAGCAATGACAGGAAGGAGGTGAGCAGAGGCGGGTGGGTGTCCAGGTAAAGCGGAAAAAAGTTGCCCTCGTATCCGTGATCGGGGAGTCCGAGAGCGAGAGGGTCTTTCAGTTTCGCCTCGGCCAGCCAGACAAAAAACGTGTCGTCCATATGGAAGGCCTTGAAAATGAAAGGCAGAGTAATGGCGCCGACGACGAATATCAGCAGAGCCAGGCTTGATTTCGATCCCGGTGTTTTGACTTCTTCCACGCCTGATGCATTGGAACGCATGATTGCTGTCGCTTTCCCCATGCTTGATTAATTACTCCAAAAGACCGGAGCAGGTTTCTAGGCCACCCAGGTAAACACTACGTACTTCGCCGTGAAGAATCCCAGCAGCGCCACAGAGGTAACCGTGATCATCATGTCCACCCAGCGGTTCTTCTCACCCCAGATCGCCAGCAGGATGAAGATGGGGAAGGCCGTCAGCATAAACCGTGGCATGGAGAAGAGCGGTACGTAGGTGGAGGGGTAGCAGAGCGGCAGGAGCAGCACCGCGAAGATGTAGGCCACATAGTGGGAAGGCAACCGCTTGATGGCGGCGATGCCGAGCCCGATAAAGCCCACGGTGAAGACGAAGTTCATCACGTTATAGGTGGCCCAGAGCCGCGGGTCGCGGTCGATCACCGTCCAGTAACTCTTGTCAGAAGTGGAAATAATGTCGCCCATCCCGTTCCAGGCTTCAACGGCGCCACGCCATAAACCGGCCAGCGGCCAGGTGAATTCCCGCAGCCAGTTCCCTTGCGCTGAAGTGAACAGCAGCGCGTCGCCGAACCGCAGCTGCAGGTAGAGCATCCAGACGCCCAGCCCCAGCGGCACCAGCAGCATCCCGACGGCATCCCAGGTCACCTTCCGCCAGTTCCAGCCGCGGTCCCGCAGGTACATGATCACCAGCGGCACCAGCAGGAGCAGCCCGGGGCTCCGGGTCAGTGTCGCCAGTGCCCCGGCGATCCCGGCGATGACGTACTCGTTGCGCCGCGCCGCGTAGATACAGCCGATGGTCAGCAGCAAAAAAAGCGATTCGCTATAAATCGTCTGGAAGAAAAAGGCGGTGGGGAAAATCGCCAGATAAAAAACCGAACGCCGCGCCACATCCCTGCCGAAATCGAGCTCCACCAGCAGGTAGAACAGATAGAAAGCGCCCAGACAGCAGGCCAGGGAGATAAACATGCCCGACAGCACGCCGTTTCCCAGAAAAAGTGGTTTGAAGATGGCGATGAGCAGGGGGTATAGCGGGAAAAAGGCCGTGGAGTTGTCAACCGCGGAGTAGCCGTATTCGGCAATTCGCAGGAACCAGACCGAGTCCCACTTGGCCCAGATATCGAAGAGGTAATGAGGGATCCCGGTAAAAGGATCCGTCACCTGATGATCCACCAGCGGCGGAAAATCCAGGGCGGTAGGATTGATTTTGGGGAGCGTCAGGTAAGCCAGCGGCGCCATCAGGAAGAGAGCCCCACGGGTGATGAGGAATATCAGCCCGGCTTCGCGCAGCTGCTCCGGCAGGCGCTTCAGCAAACCCTAGTCCTCCGCTTTCCTCAGGTAAAGGAAACGATCAAGAGGCCGGTTGAACTCGCTCCAGGGCTCGTCGGAATCGGCTCGCTTGCGCTCAAAGATGTTGGCCTTGGAGTCGATGTCGTCGGCGTGGTTGAGGATGAAAGCCTCCGGGGTCTTGGGCCGGATGGGCGAGCCGTATTCCTTCTCGCCATGATGCGACAGGATGAGGTGCAGGAGCTGTAACTTTAGTTCCTCGGGGAAGGCTTCCAGTCGGCCGATTGCGTCGGCCACGATCTTCTCGCCGAGGACGATGTGGCCGAGCAGACGTCCCTGATCGGAGTAATCGATCGCCGTTGCGTAGTCGAACTCAATTGTCTTGCCGATGTCGTGCAGGATGGCGCTCGTCACCAGCAAGTCGCGGTTTACATCTGGATACTGGCCGGCGATGGCGTCGGCTACCCGGCTTACCGACAGAGAATGCTCCAGCAGACCGTGGATGTAGTTGTGGTGGATTCCCTTGGCCGCGGGTGCCTGGCAATAGGCCTGGGACATCTCTTCGGTGAAGATCTCGTCGAGCAGCACGACCAGATATGTATTGGTGATGCTGCCACGGATAGCTTCAAGCTCGGCCTCCATCTCGCCCATGTCGCGCGGGCTGGCCGGTTGCAGCGAGGCGGGGTCGACTTCATCCGCATCCGTGACCGGGATGATGCTGTCGAGCTCGATTTCCAGCTGGTCTCGGTAGCTGCTTTTCTTGACCCTGCCGGTAGCTTTTACAACCTGGCCCTGCTCAAAAGACTCAGCCATGGCATCGTCTACGCGCCATTTAACCGCCCCGATGATGCCGTTCGTGTTCATCAGGCGTAACAGCAGAAACTTGTTGCCGTTCTTGTCTTCGCGAACGACCTTGTTCGCACAAATATAATAATTCTCGATCTTCTGGTTTTCTACTGGTTTCTCAACCGTGGTATTCATTGAAAGCTCCATATTATTGGTGACGGCCCTGGCGCTATCGTTTTCGCGAATCAGCCGACTGAGTAGGCCACTGTATATTCTATATCATAGAATACAGCCCAGACAGAGATTGTATTTAAAAAAGCATGAAGACGGCGCGGGACGGGCTGGGGCGGGATGTTCCCGCCGTAGCGTCTTGTCGAAGACGCTTAAGCGAAGGCGGGAACA
>JAGVMV010000019.1 GCA_020053595.1 Thermoleophilia bacterium
GGCATTCCCGCTCAGGCCGCCTACGGCCGCCGCCCGCTCTGCCACCACACCGGCGGCGCCGGCGGTTATCGCCTCATCGGCGAAATCGCCGCCATCAAAATTCTCGCCCCTCAACGCCACGAACAGCTTGCCGGCCAGATCGCCGCGAGTATCCGTCGATATATCCGCGAGCATGGTCGCCGCGTCGCCGGCCAGCAATTCGCCGGCGCAGGCCTCGCAGATCTCTTGTGCCGTCAGGATTATCAATTCTTCAACTTGTGTTGGTATCGGGCCCGACTTCCTCTCCGTCAGCCGTTTTTATCAAACCATTATTTATAAACAGTAGGAACATACCGGCGTCGCCGAACTGCGCATGCCCATCTCCTCACCCGGACTGTGGCCACGATCCACCGATTCCGGTATGCGGGTTACGGTCGTTCCCAGAGAGCCGGCCGGCAACCCGGTGGCGCGGCTCAGTGGCACCGACCAAAAAAATAGCGTCCGCAAGGGAGCGCCTGGTTTATGTTTATGGGGATGGTAGACCGCGGTGGCCAGAAGACCGTCGAGAAGGGTAAAGTAAAATTCCGCCTTCATCGGGAGGTAATTGTATAAAAAATTGCGGTGCATGAACACCCCGACAAAAAAGTTCCCGCTGGGAACCTGAAACCAGGATCAGGCAGGATACGGCATTTTGCCACCGCCCTCACGGTGCTATTTCCATCTTTTGCAGGGAAAAACGGGTTATCTTCTGGAAGGCCGGCGCCGCTACGGTGGAACCGCCGCCGAAGGGATGTGGCTCGTCCACCATCACCAGCACCACCAGCTGCGGGTCAGCCGCCGGCACCATGCCGATAAAGGAGCCGATATAATTCTCTTCCGAATAGCCCGACTTGTCCGGTAACAGCTTCTGGGCGGTGCCGGTTTTGCCGGCCACATGGTATCCATCGATCTGCGCCAGCGGCGCGCCGCCCTCTTCCACCACCTGCTGAAGATAGCTGCGAAGTTGCCGCGAATTCTGCTCGCTCATGATACGCCTGCCCTCGGCCGGCGCCACCAGCTCGTCACCGACAGCGCGCACCAGATGCGGCGTCACGGCTACGCCATTGTTGGCGATAGCGGCATAAGCTGAAGCCATCTGGATCGCCGTGACCGAGATGCCCTGGCCGATGGGTACGTTACCAATGGTCGACTCCGTCCAGTCTTCCGGCGGCCATACCGTGCCGCTCTCTTCCCCCGGGAAATCGATGCCGGTCGCCGACCCGAAACCAAACTTGCGGATCCAGCTGTCCAGCTTCTGGTCACCGGTGCGCATGCCGACGGTGACGGCGCCAATATTGCTCGAATGGGTCAGGATCTGGCCCAAGTCCCAGTCGACCTCGCCGCGGTCGACGGCGTCCTTGATGGTATAACCGCCAAGCTCCATGGTCGGTGGCAGATAATATGTCTGTCCTGGCGCAACAGCGCCCTCCTCGAGCCCGGCCGCCACGGTTACCGACTTGAAAATCGATCCCGGCTCGTAGCTGTCGGTCACCGTGCGGTTGCGGCGCTGTTCCTCATTGATTCCGGCAAAATTGTTGGCGTCCACGGTGGGCGTGTTGGCCATGGCGTAGATCTCGCCGTTCTTCGGATTCATGATGATGCAGGCCGCGGCCTTCGCCGACCAGGTGCTGACTGTTTCCGAGAGCACTTTCTCCGCTTCATACTGGAGCGACTGGTCGATGGTCAGAGTCACATCCTGGCCACGGTTTCCCTCTTCGAGGCTGAGTGTCTCGATTTGCTTGCCGCTGGGGTCGAAGATGATGCGCTGGCTGCCGCCGTTGCCGGTGAGGATATCGTCCAGCTGCAGCTCCATTCCCGCCAATCCCTGGTTATCGGTGCCGGCAAAACCCAGCACCTGGGCGGCCAGCTGTTTCTGCGGATAGGCGCGCTTCTCCTCTGAATGGGTCCAGATGCCGGTGATGTTTGCATCCTCGATGACAGCCGCCGCCGCCGGGTCGATCTTGCGGGCGAGATAGACCGAACTCGATTTGTCGCGGTCGGAAAATTTCTCCAGAAGTTCACTCTTATCGACCTGCAGCAGCGGCGCCAGGAATTCCGCCGTCTTCAGTGGGTCCTCGATGTGGTAAGGGTCGGCCGTGATCGATTTGGCGTCTTCGCCGACGGCCAGCTCGCGGCCGTTGCGATCAAAGATGGTGCCGCGGCGGGCGGGAAACTTGAACTCCTTGACCTGTTGCTCATTGGCCTTGGCAGCCAGGGCTTCGGCCCTGACTGTCTGCAGGTAGACGGTCTTGCCGATGACGATACCAAAAATGAGCAGGAATATTAAAAGAACTAAACGGATGCGCCTGTTGGAGTCGGCGAGCACCGGCACCTAGGGTGCAGCCCTCCCGGCGGCACCGGCGCCAAGCACGTCAAGATTGGCATAACTCTGGCGGGTGCCTGCTGGGCTGATATATACATATTGAACATTCTCGGCAGGTACCATGCCGAGGCTGCCGGTCGCTATCTTCTCCACCCGCTCCGGTGAGCGCAGCGCCGCCACTTCACTGGAGAGACGGACGGCGTCGGCCGACAGCTCGGTCTTTTCGCTGATCAGATTGTTGAACTCGAGGTTCTTTGTCAGAAGGCCCACCCGGAGGCCGACGAGGCCCAGAAGGCAGATGGCTACCGCTGTCAGCCAGAGCCCCACATGCGCGGCGCCGCTGGAAGGAACCTGCAGATGACGCACCCGCGGCGCCGGTCGGCGCCCCGGGCTGGAATCACGCTCGAACTTGCGTGTGATCTCGGTGAAGCCCCAATCCTTTTCGGCTAGTCTGGCCATTATCCGAGCTTTTCCGCCACCCGCAGCTTGGCTGACTGCGCCCGCGGGTTCTCGGCCATCTCGTCCGGCGAAGGAGCTACCGGCCGCCGGGTGATCACCCGAAGCTCCGCCTGCGCCTTGCAGACGCACTGGGGCAGGTCCGGCGGGCAGGTGCACTTGCCCACCCGGGCCGTGAAGAACTGTTTGACGATCCGGTCTTCCAGCGAATGGAAGCTGATGACCGCGAGCCGGCCGCCGGGAGCCAGCAGCGAAAGCGCGTTCTCCAGTCCCCGCTCAAGCGACGCAAGCTCGTCGTTGACGGCGATGCGCAGCGCCTGGAAGACCCGGCGGGCCGGGTGGCCGGCCCCGAAACGGGCGGGCGTCGGAATCGCGGCCTTGACCGCGTCCACCAGCTGCAGGGTGGTCTCGAAAGGTTTTTTCTCGCGCTCGGCGCAAATGCGGCTGGCAATCTGCCCGGCGTAGCGCTCTTCACCATAAGATTTGAAAATACGCGCCAGCTCGCCGTGGGAAAGCTCGTTGACCATCTGCCTGGCAGTGACCTTGGCCGACGGATCCATTCGCATGTCGAGCGGCGCGTTGTAACTGTAGGAAAAACCGCGCTCCGGCCGGTCGAGCTGCATGGAGGAGACGCCCAGGTCGAGATAAATCAGATCCGCCTCGAAATCGTTCTGGTCAAGATCCTCGAGGGCGTCGGCAAAATTGCCATGGATAAAGCGGCAACGGAACGGCTGATACTGGGAAAACAGGTCGAAGTAACGCTTGGCCACCGGGTCGCGGTCGACACCGATGAAGACGGCGTCCTGGCCCAGCTCCCGGGCAACCCTGCGGGCATGTCCGCCGGCGCCGAAAGTGCAGTCGATGATCGTGTCATCCGGCTGCGGGTCGAGCAGGTTAAGGAGTTCGGCTGCCAGCACCGGCACGTGCGCCGAACCGTTAGACGGTAATCCCTGTATGCTGTCATTCAACTGCATACTCCCCTTCTCCCTTGACGGGGGAAAGCAACGGTCAATCGCCTGTTACTGCTCCGCTCTTTCCCGTTCTTTGGAATCTTCCTCGTACTCGTCCCAGACATTCGCGGCCCAGACCTCGAAACAGTTGCCGATTCCCGTGAAGACCACCTCCTTGGTGATGTCCGCCCGTTTCAGATGATAAGCGGTCAGACCGATGCGTCCCTGCTTGTCCACGTCACACGGCGTCGCGCCGCCCAGCAACTTCCGCATCTTGTCGCGGGCGCTACGGCTGTCCATGGGATCGAGCCGCGAAATCCGCTCATCTTTCAGCTTTTGCCATTCCTCCAGGGGATAGACCACCAGGCAGCCATCGAAGCCCTTGGTCACTACTACCTTGCCGTCCCCGATCTGGGACCGGTATTTTGCAGGAATAGCGACCCTGTTCTTCGAATCTAGAGAGTGTGTGTAATGTCCTATAAAGTCATATTCCATAGTCTCCGCTCCACAATGTTCCCCACTATATCCCACTTTTCCCCACGCAACAAGCAGTTCATGCAATATTTTTAGGGATTACCCCTATATTTTCATGCAACTTGCACCTAAATGCGCAGATTTCATTGCAGAATGGGCATGAAAGTATTCCGGTTGCAAAAAACACCCATTGAGAAGAATGGTCGGGATTGGTGCCTGAAGAGCGGTAAAGAGGGATCCGTCCCCATCATCGGTTACCATTCAGTGGGTCGAGGTGGGGCATGGAATTCCGCGGTTTAAATCAATAAAAGCGGGAGCGGAGGAGCGGAGTAAACAGAGAACTGACGGCGCCGGTGCTTGCGGCCGCTCACCAGTACGTTACGGCTTACGGATGAGTCTGGGTTCCCTGGCCGGTCTGAGAGCTTTCCAGCTCTGCAATATACTGTTTGGCGGCATGGCCCAAGTTAGACTTGGGGTCGATATCGTAGGCCTTCTGCCAAATCTGTTTGGCCTCTTGCAGCTTGCCTGTCTGGGCGTAAACGCCGCCGATATCGACCAGCAACGCCTGGTTGTTGGGATCGACTTCCAGTCCTTTCTGCAAATCCCGCAGGGCGACATCCACCATCCCCAGGGCATATTCCGCTTCTCCCAGACCGACGTAGAACATCGGTTCCTTGGGGTTGGCGGCAACCGCCTTGGTGTACATGTCAGCGGAGTCGGCATAGCGGCCAATACCCAGGTAGAGCTGGCCCAGACCCGCCATGGCAAGCGCGTCGTTAGGGTTCGCCTTGAGCAGTTCCTGATAGGCCTCGATCTGGGGAGTATAGTCCGCCGGCTCGTTCTGCATGTTATTGAGATCTTCAGAGGAATGAGGATTGCTCGTCTCGCCGCTGTCGCGGAAGACAATCATGGGAAGCGTTATCGCCAGCACCGCTATGACGGCAGCCACGATAATCGCCCAGTAATAGGATTTGAACTTCAAGAACATACCTCCGGAGAAATCAGATCATATTATAGCTGATTCCGGGGGCAAAGCTGCAAGTAGTTATTTCTCGAACAACCCCGTCCACAATTCCAGCAGCCTGTCGCCATAGAAAAGCGCCACCACGGCGCCCGCCGCCAGGAACGGCCCAAAAGGGATGCGGCTCTTGCGCCCCTTGATACCCGCGGCCATCAGGGCCACGCCAGTGATGGCGCCGATCAGGAAACCGAGGAAGAGGCCAACCAGCACGGCCTGGCCGAGAAAGAAGCCCAGCATTCCCGCGAGCTTGACGTCCCCCATGCCCATCCCCCCCGGCTTAACCAGGGCCACGACGAAAAAGAAAATGGCGCTCATCAGGCCGGCGGCGAGATATTCCAGCCAGCGGTCCGGCGTGATGGCGATGTTGGCCGCCAGACCGATAACCGCCACCGGCAGAACGATGACGTTGGGGATGATGTAGTGGTCGAGATCGATGTAGAAAATCGCCACTAGCGATGTCAGGAACAGCAGCGCCGGCAACAGTGGCCAGTCGATGCCGAACTGGATGCCGGCCACGACCCACAGCGCCGCGGTCAGCAGCTCGACCGTGGGATAACGCGGCGCGATCGGCTGGCCGCAGTTGCGGCATTGGCCGCGAAGCAGCGCGTAGCTCAGTAGCGGTATGTTGTCGTACCACTTGACAGACTGCTCACATCTGGGACAATGCGAGCCTGGCGAAACGATTGACTCCTTGCGCGGAAGCCTGTAAATGACCACGTTGAGAAAGCTGCCGGTTATAGCCCCGACCGCAAAAAGGATTATCAGAAATGGAAACAAGGTAACCGCCGTTCGGTTGAAATGGTATTAGTTCGCGGGCTCCAGCACGATTATTTTCGGGTTGGAGGGCGGGTTTTCCTTTACCAGCTCGATTTCACTGATGGCGGGAGTCTCCACTCCAGGTTTGCCGGCGGTGAATTTTTCATAGCCGTCGATCTTGAACAGACACTTGTCATTCCGGTAGTGCATGGGTATGGTTATCGCCGGTGAGAGCTGTTGCCAGACGCGAGTTGCCTCCGCGGCGCCGATGGTGAAGTTGCCTCCCACGGGTATGAGCAGTACGTCGGGGGAGCCGATCGCCCCGGCCTGCTCCAGCGTGAGCTCGTGCCCCAGGTCGCCCAGATGGCAGACGGTCATGCCGTCCGCCTCGATCAGAAAAATGACGTTGTCACCGCGGAGGGCGCCATGCTCGGCATCGTGGAAAGCCTCGACGCCGCGGATGTTGAAACCAGCAGCCTGGCGCGGCCGCGGCGTCCGGACGATTTCCGGCGTGCCCGATAACGCTTCCACGTTGCCATGGTCCGCATGGCCGTGGCTGATCGTCACTACATCGGGGGAGATGCCGGGCGGCTCGTCCAGGGAGCGGTGCAGCAACGTAGTCCTGTAAGCCGCGGTGTCATATGGATCTGTCAGCAGGGTCGTGCCTGAGGCGGCAGTGAGAAGAAAACAGCTGTGTCCCAACCATTTTATTTTCATGGCAATCTCCTACAGCTCGTTCGGCAGCGCCCGCAACTCGGTCAGCGAGAACACCGGCCCGTCCGTGCAAACGTACTTGGGACCGAGGTTGCAGCGGCCGCAGAGGCCGATGCCACATTTCATCCGCCGTTCAAGAGTTGTATAAACCTGTTCTTCCCGGAAACCCATTTTTTCCAGGCTCTCCAGGGCGTATCTGATCATGATCGGCGGACCGCAGGTAACGGCTACCGAGTTATCCGGCGACGGCGCCTTTTTCTCCACCACTGAGGGTACAAGGCCCACGCAACCATCCCAGGTCGAACAGACGGTGTCGATCGTGGCCGTGAAATCAAGGTCCGGGCGCTCCTCCCAATCACAACGATTGCCGGCATAACAAAGATCTTCGGGGGTACGGGCTCCATAGACCAGGGTCAGATCACCGTAATGACCGCGATTATCGAGCAGGTAGAACAAAAGCGAGCGCAGCGGCGCCATGCCTATGCCGCCACCCACCAGCACAATATTCTTCCCCCGCCAGTCGTCCGTGGGAAAGGCGCAGCCCAGGGGTGCTCGCACTGCTACCGGATCGCCCGCCCTGAGCTCGTGGATAGCGCTGGTGACCACGCCGGTCTTCATCACTGAAAACTCGATGCCATCCCGGCCCGATGGCGCCGAGGAAATGGCGAAAGTCGATTCGCCGGCTCCCAGGATGCCCAGCTGGCCGATCTGCCCCGGCAGGAAAGTGAACGCCGCCATCAGGGAAGGCTCGTCAAAAGCTATGCGGAAGGTTTTGATATTGGCCGTCTCGGCGATGACCTTGATAACCTTCGCCGGCTCCGGCACCAGGGGATCGGTTGCCTTCACGCCTGCCTGTGGTACAGTGGTCATCGGTCGCCGCCCTCCCCGGGACCCGCGGAAGCTTCCACTGCCTGCCTCAATACGTCCCGGATGTCAAGTCCAACGGGGCAGCCTCGGATGCAGCGTCCACAGCCGGTGCAGAGTATCTCGCCCTGGTTTTCCGGATAGTAGCTGAACTTGTGGTTGATGCGGTTACGGTAGCGATGCGCAAGGGTCGGCCGCGGATTATGCCCCGAGGTCTCCTGGGTGTAGAGATGAAACATGCAGGCATCCCAGCTGCGCAGGCGCTCGCCTTCGCGGTCGCCACGCATCTCGTCGTGAATATTGAAGCAGTGGCAGGTCGGACAGGCATAGGTGCAGTAGCCGCAGGAGATGCACTTCTCCGTCTCTGCCTGCCAGAATTCCAGATCGTCGAAAATAGCCGCCAGCTTCTGCCTGAGCCCTTCGAGGCCTTCGACCATCGCGGTTACCGCCAACACCGGCATCTCGAGACCGGACTCTTCAAACAGGGTCGGGCCGGAAGCGGCTTCGCCTGTCTCCGGATCACCGTCGCCAGGCTCCCTGGCGCTGTCATCCTTATCCCGGGAGTTAACGCCACTCTCGATAATGCTCTCGCCTTTCGGCGTGACCGCCTCGGCAAGAAAGCCGCCGTCCACGGGATAAAGTATCAGGTCAGAGCCCGCCTTTTCCGCCGTTCCGTTTTCGAAAGATGAGCAGAAACAGGCCGGGTCCGAGGTCAGGCAGGCCAGCGTGATAACCGTCAGGCCGGCGCGCCTGGCCCGGTACTGTGGGTCATTGTAGCCCTTGCCTTCAGTCTGACCGAACAGGGCGTCGAGCACATCAAGCGCCTTTGCGTCACAGGCGCGGGCGCCGAAGAGCACAACATTGCCGGCCGGTTCGGCGGCTGTGATCCTGATGCTCTCACCGGCAGTTCGTGCGCCTGCCGCGGGTTCTGCGGGTGTGCCTGCCGCGGGTTCTGCCGGCGTGCCGAAAGGGTTGCCCACGGCCGCACCACCGAAGGCGTAGCTGAAACCAAAAAGCTTCTCCGTGCGCGGCAGCACCATGTCCTTGGCTGAAATCGAGGCAAAGTGTTCCAGATCCAGGGGATCACCGCTCCGCCAGCGCTCGAACATGACAGTGCCGCCGGAACCCCTGAGCTCCCGCGGCGCCCAGACTTCTGACCGCGAAGACAACCTCTCCAGGAGCTCGGCGATATTTTCGCCGGCGAGAAACTTCATCGAATGCCTTCCTGACTGTAGCCGTTAACGGTGGCCATCATTTTTCACTCCGGCTGTCGCCCTTGATGTCGAAAGTAAGCAACGGCGGCCTTGCCTCCGGGTCGGTGCCCGCCCGGTAGCCGAACAAATCCTCGATGACCTGGTTTTGCTCATTCATAAGCAGCATCAGCGGGATACCCACGGGGCAGGCGCGCTCGCATTCGCCACAACCTGTACAGCGGCCGGCCAGATGGTTTACGCGGATCAGCTGCATCATCTCCGCCTCGCCGGCGTCAACACCGGCGCCGGTCCAATGCGGATCGGTCGTCTGCATGATACAGACATCCCGGCAAAAACACATGGGGCAGGCCTCCCGGCAGGCGTAGCAACGGATGCAGCGCGAGTACTGCTCCCTCCAGAAAAGGCGGCGTTCCGTGGGATTCATATTGGCAAACAACTCACTGAGCGGCCGCGATTCATCTTCGCCGGCGGCCGACATGGCCTCCGCCGCCGTCAACGAAGCTCCCAGGCCGGTCCCGGGCAAGATGGCTTCTACAGTGGCCGCTTCAGCTATCCCGGTTATCGGGGGACCCTGTGCCTCGAACAGCTTGTCATGAACAACCGGAACCGTATCACGGCAGCCCAGGCATTTTTGCCTCAGGTATTCCTTCCGGTCTACTTCTCTCCCATCGATAAAAAGTGAATCGATGCGGGCGTCTACCGGTACTCCGTAGCCGTGGAGCCGCCAGATCTTCCTGACATCGATCATGCCGCCGAGGCCGTGTACGCCGATGACTTTTACCCGGTCACGATCGATCTCGCGCTCCTGAATCAGCTGCGCCACACTCCGGGAATCGCAACCCTTGGCCACGATGCCCACGGTCTTGTCCTTGAGTCGCGGCAGGTGCACGGCCAGGTTGTGGACGCAGGTGGCATTGAACACCGCCCGCTCGGCCTCCGCGGCCGTCTGAAAACGGTCAGGCGCGGCGACGCCGCCCGCCCCGGTCGCGGTCCAGCCGAGAACAAGATCAACTTCGCCCAGGACTCTCTGGATTATCGATACGATATCGCTCATGCCGGCACCGCGTCTTCCGAGCCTGTTTGTTCATCCGGCGCTCCGACTCCGGCCTCGCAGCTGGCCTTCGCGGGCGGCGTGCCTTGTTCAGCGCCGCTCATTTTGCCCATCGCCTCGATCTTCCGAGTGAACTGCGTGACCACATCGGCCCAGCGCGCCCCTTCCGATGCGCTCACCCAGGTAAAATGAAACCGCTCCGGTTCGATGCCGAAAGCCGGCAGCATGCGAGAAAGCAGCTCCAGGCGGCGGCGGGCATAATAATTGCCCTCGTTGTAATGGCAGTCACCGGGATGGCAGCCGCTCACCAGCACACCGTCCGCCCCCTGCTGAAAAGCCTTGAGGATCAGCAGCGGGTTCACCCGCCCGGTACAGGGCAGGCGGATGATGCGCAGTTCGCCGGGCTGCTTCATGCGTGCCGTACCCGCCATGTCGGCGCCGGCGTACGAGCACCAGTTGCAGAGAAACCCGATCAGCTTCAGCTCGGCCACGGATTCCTCCCTGTAGATGTACTGCGCAAAAGATTATCAATACGAAGATATCGCCCTATAAATGTGAATCGCGAACGGTCATCAACACGATGATCGCGCCCCGAGCCAAAACCGCATTTATTCGATGTGTGGCGGCTCATCTCAACAACTCCATCGTCTCGGCGATAAGTTGATTGTCAGTGTAACCTTTTAGTGATACGACCGAAGGCGGACAGGCGACGTTGCAGACACCGCAGCCCTGGCAGAGGGTATCGATCACTTTCGCCACCTGGCGTCCATCGCGCAGCTCCAGGGCTTCGATTGCGTTGTAGGGGCAGACATCGCGGCATTTGAAGCAGCCGATGCAGCGCAGCTGGTCGACCGCCGCGACCATCGGACTGGTCTCGATTTCGCCCCGGGACAAGAGCCCGATAACCTTGGCGGCGGCGGCGCTGGCCTGGGCCACCGAATCGGGGATGTCCTTGGGAGCCTGGCAGGCGCCCGCCAGGAAGATGCCGCCGGTGGTCGTCTCCACCGGCCGCAGTTTGGGATGGCTCTCGGATAAAAACTCGTACTGGTCGTAGGAGATGTTCAGCTTGCGGGCCAGCTCACCGGCGCCCCTGGCTGCCGAGAAACCTGTAGCCAGCACCACCAGGTCGGCCTCGATCTCCACCGGGCCACCGGAAAGGGTATCGGTTCCCATGACCACCAGCTGGCCATTGCTGGGATAGATCTTGCCTACCCGGCCACGCAGGTAGATGGCGCCGAACTCCTTCTGGGCCCGGCGCGTGAATTCTTCATAGCCCTTGCCAGTGGCGCGGATGTCTATATAGAAGACGTAGGACTGCGAATCCGGGATATGTTCCTTGGTCAAAATCGCCTGTTTGGCGATGTACATGCAGCCGACGCTGCAACATAAGGGCCGTCCCACCGACTCATCCCGCGAGCCCACACAGGAGACGAACACGACCTGCTTCGGCTCAGCGCCATCCGAAGGCCGCTGCACGTGCCCAGCGGTCGGCCCCGACGCCGAAAGCATGCGCTCATACTGCAGGGAAGTGACGACGTCAGGATACTGGCCGCCACCGTAATCGGGATATGCCTCCCGCCAGTCATAAAGCTCATAACCGGTGGCGACCACGACGGCGCCGAACATTTCCGTGGTGATCTCATCTACCTGCTCATAGTCCACCGCGTCCGCCGGACAGACCTTCTTGCAGACGCCGCACTTGCCATTGATGAACTGGCGGCAATACTCCTTGCGCAGGGCGGCCACCATAGGCACTGCCTGGGGGAAGGGAATCGAGATCGCCTTGGACTGGCCGACGCCGGCGTTGAACTCGTCCGGCGCCTTGCCGGGGCACTTCTCCTGGCAGATCATGCAGCCGGTACATTTATCCTCGATGACGCAGGTTGCCTTCTTCCTGACATCAACCTCAAAGTTGCCGATGTAACCGCGCACCTGCTCGATTTCGGCGTTGACCATCAGTCTGATGTTCTCATGCTGTTTCGCCTCGACCATCCGCGGCGTCAAAATACATGAGGAGCAGTCCAGCGTTGGAAAGGTTTTATCGAGACGCGCCATGTTGCCGCCGATCGTCGGCCCCCGCTCCACCAGGGTCACCGGGAGCCCCGAGTCGGCGATGTCCAGCGCCGCCTGGATACCGGCGACGCCGCCACCGATTACCAGCACACGCCTGGTCACCGGAACAGTGGTCGAATATAGAGGCACCTGGCGCCGCACCCGGGCCACGCCCTTCTGCACCAGGTCGATCGCCTTGTCGGTGGCAATATCGATGTCTGAGTGGATCCACGAACAATGCTCGCGGATATTGACCATCTCCATCATGTAGGCGTTCATGCCGGCCTGGCCGATAGTACGCCGGAAAGTCGTCTCGTGCATCCGTGGCGAGCAGGCGGCGATCACCACCCGCGTCAGCCCCTTCTTCTGGACAGCGTCGATGATGGCGCGCTGCCCCGGGTCGGAACAGGTGTACTGGAGAGTCTCGGCGTGCAGCACGTCGCGCATGGACAGCGCCGCCTCGGCCACCTTGTCGGTGGCCACGGTCCCGGCGATGTTGGTGCCGCACTGGCAGACGAAGACGCCGATACGCATGACTCAGCTCCCCGCCGCCGGAATTGTCCCGATGGATGCCGGCGTGGACTGGTTTGCTTCCGGCTTGAGACTGGTGGCTGCCGCCGGACCGCCGGCGCCCTTGCCTATTTTGGCTAACAGCTTCCGCGCGCTGATTGCATGGGCGTCGATGCCGAGATCGTCGGAGCCCAGGCCCAAAGCCAGGCCCAGGACCTGCGAATAATAGAGCACCGGCATGTCCAGGGAGGTGCCGAAAGCCTTGTTGATCTGGCCCTGGCGAAGATCCAGGTTCTGATGGCAAAGCGGGCAGGCGGTGACGATGGCATCAAAGCCCAGGCCGGCGGCCACTTCGATAACGCGGCGGCTGGCCCTGAGAACAATCTCCTTTTTGGCCAGACCCATGTAAGAACCGCAGCACTCGCTCTTGAAAGGGAAATGGTCGGACTGTGCCCCGGTCGCCCTGAGCAGGGGCTTCATGCTCACGGGATTGCGATGGTTGTCAAAGTTCATGATCTTGGCCGGCCTGGTGAGCAGGCAGCCATAATAAGTGGCAAGATTCAGTCCCGCCAACCGGCCCTGGACGCGTTCGGCCAGCGCCTCCGGCGAGACCTCGCGGGCGAAAAGCTCGACCAGGTTCAGTATCTCGATTTCGTAACGCACCGGTTCCTCGAGCACCCGAGCGGCCTGTTCACGCAGCTCCTCGCTGCCAGTCAGTTCATGTTGGGCGTTTTTCAGGCGGTTGTAGCAACCGGCGCAGGGCGCCACCATGGCTTCATGCCCGTCACCGGCGATGTGCAGGTTGCGGGCGGGAAGCAATACGCCCAGGTTGCCGCTCCAGTGGTGCGGCGCCGGCGAGGCCCCACAGCAGTTCCAGTCACTAATCTCATCGAGCCGGATGCCTAGCGCCTCTGAAGTCAGGCGAAAGGAAGCGTCATATTCGCCCGCCGAGCCGGTGAGGGAACAGCCGGGGAAATACGAGTAAGCATTCCTGCCGGGCTCTGCGGCAGCCGGTGCGTTTATTGCCGCGCTAACTTTCCTGGAATCGTCATTCATCAGGACTCGTCTCCACCATTGACTTCCCGGAATATTCTATGTATCAGCCGGCGATTCCTGATGCGCGGCGGCACAATGTGGATCTTCTTCTTCCTGAGGATGAGCGGCACCAGCTCCAGGTCGTTAAATGGCTTGAAGCTGCGCAGATTGATCCAGGTAAGCAGGCGCGCCTCGTGCAGCCGCCCGTGCCGCCTGACGTTTTGGAGGAAGGCGAGACGGAAGAGCCGGATGTCTTTCTCGTCGCCCTCGATGCCCAGCTCGTCGGCGATCATCTTGGCATGCTCGATAACGTTGGCGACATCGATGTTCATCGGGCAGCGCGTCGAGCAGGTCATGCAGTCGAAGCAGAGCTGAGCCGTGCGCGAGTTCAGCACCTCGTCGACCTGGCCCAGCTGCAACAGGCGCATGATGCGGTGCGGCGGATAATCGAAGGCGAAGCTGCCGGTACAGGTGGAGGTGCAGCGTCCGCACTGATAGCAGGCTGAAACACGCTCGCCGGAGCGGCGCTCGATTTCGGCGACAACAGCGGCACCGTCAGCAACAGTGCTGGATACACAAATAGCCAAGAATCTTCCTTCCCCCCCCCTGAGATTACAAAAAACCGCCTACCCCTAATTTCCTTAAAACATGTCAGTCAACTCACGCCTTCGCAGGTATGCCGGCGAGCTTGTGAATTTATTAACAATATTTGTGAAAATATTAACAGCCTGATAATTGGAAGTCAATAATTTCCCATATTACAGGCTGTTATTCCTTTGATTAAAGATCGGGCGCGGACGGCGCGGGCTCAGGAAAATAGCGTCGCTGAAACCCGAGCGCCACGTTTACCAGGCCGATCATCACCGGCACCTCCACCAGCGGACCGATGACAGCCGCGAAGGCGGCGCCGGAATTCAGGCCAAAGACCCCCACGGCTACGGCGATGGCCAATTCGAAATTATTGCTGGCGGCGGTAAAGGCCAGGGTGGTGGTTTTGCTGTAGTCGGCGCCTATCTTCCTGCCCAGGTAGAACGAGACCAGAAACATCAGGATAAAATAGAATCCCAGAGGTATGGCGATGCGGACTACATCCAGCGGGATCTGGACAATCAGGTTCCCTTTCAATGAGAACATGATCAGGATGGTAAAAAGCAGGGCGATCAGGGTCACCGGGCTGATCCTGGGAACAAACTCACGCTCATACCATTCTTTGCCTTTCAGTTTGACACCCACCAGCCGGGTCAGCGCTCCGCCGAAGAAAGGAATCCCCAGGAAGATGAAGACGCTTCTGGCTATCTCCAGCATCGTGACATCAACCACGATACCTTCCAGCCCGATCAGGGGCGGCAACTTTGTGATGAAGATCCAGGCATAGACGCTGTAGAAGAGGACCTGGAAAACGCTGTTGAACGCCACCAGCCCGGCGGCATACTCGGTGTCGCCATTGGCCAGTTCATTCCAGACGATGACCATGGCAATGCAGCGAGCCAGGCCGATGAGGATAAGACCGGCCATATACTCGGGGTAATCGCGCAGAAATATGACCGCGAGCGCGAACATCAGAATCGGGCCGATGACCCAGTTCTGCACCAGGGAAAGCCCCAGCACCCGCCGGTTCCTGAAAACGTCGCCCAGATCTTCGTATCTGACCTTGGCAAAGGGCGGATACATCATCAGGATCAGGCCGATCGCTATGGGGACATTGGTGGTGCCTACAGAAAAATCATTGATGAAAGATTCCACACCGGGGATGAAGTAGCCGCTGCCGATGCCGATTGCCATGGCGGCGAAGATCCATAGGGTCAGGAAGCGGTCGAGAAATGAGAGCTTCCGGCTTATCCGGTTTCCCTTTTCCAGTTTCTTATCCACGGTGTTGCACGCGATTCCCTATGGGTAATCGATGGGATTATAGGCGTGATCCCGCTGCACCGGCCGGCGCCCCGCCGCGCGGATTGCGGCCACCAGCTCATCCCTGCCCACCCGATAACTGACCCCGGCGGCGGCGACCACGTTTTCCTCGATCATCGTGCTGCCCATGTCGTTGGCCCCGAATTTGAGCGAAACCTGCGCCACCTTGAGACCCTGGGTCACCCATGAGGCCTGGATGCTGGGGACATTGTCGAGGTAGATGCGGCTGACAGCCAGGGTCATCAAATAGTCGATGCCGCTGGAGGAGGTCGTGCCCTCGAGCCCGGTGTTGGTCTCCTGGAAGGTCCAGGGAATGAAGGCGCGAAAGCCGCTGGTCTCATCCTGCAGCTCGCGGACACGCCGCAGATGTTCAACCCGGTCGGCAAGTGACTCGACGCTGCCGAACATCATCGTCGCTGTTGACTTTAGCCCCGCGTCTTGGGCGGCGCGCATGACCGCCAGCCAGGTGTCGGCGTCGATCTTCCTGGGGCTCATCCGCCGGCGCACTTCGTTCACCAGGATCTCGGCTCCGCCGCCCGGAAGCGAATCGAGGCCTGCTGCCTTGAGCCGTATCAGCGTCTCATCAAGCGGCAACCTGCTGACCTTGGCGATGTGGTGAATCTCGGGGGGCGAGAGGGAATGGATGGTGATGTCATAACGCTCTTTGATCGCGCGGAACAAGTCTTCGTAATAGGCGATGTCCAGCTTCGGGTGCAACCCCCCCTGCATCATGATGCCGGTGCCGCCCAGCTCGATGGTCTCCTCTATCTTGTCGAAGATTTCCTCGTGCGACAGCAGGTAGCCCTCGTCAGACCCCAGCGGCCTGTGAAAAGCGCAGAAGTCGCAACCAGTGATGCAAAAGTTGGTGTAGTTGATATTACGGTCGACGATGAAGGTCACATCGTCGCCCGGCAGCAGCCGGTTTCGCGCGGCGTCCGCCGCCTGGCCCACCGCGATGAGCTCGCGACTTTCCAGCAGCATCAGCGCCTCGGACTCGTTGATACGGGTGCCGGCGGCAGCCTTGGCGATTATCTTCTCAATGGTCATTGTCATGGGATATTCGGGAAAACGTCATCGCATTGAACATGCCGGTTTATCGTTTTGAACATAGCCGGCTTATCATCTCGGACTTGTCCGGCTCAAGAGATGAACTCGAGCTCCGGCACTGATTCGATAGCGCCGATTTCCGCCGCCCGCCGGTAGAACTCCTCCAGCCCGCGGCGATAGTCATCAGTGAAATCGTAGCGCAGCTTGGCGAAATAGGAGCGCAGCAGTTCCGGCTCGAAAGGATAAATCTCCGCCGCGGCGGCCACTACTTCATCCCAATGGGAACGGCAATAGTCCACCGAGTAGAGCAGCCGCTCCTCCACCTCGAAAGTCTCGTCGGCGCGCTCGGCGAAGAACTCCCGCGACACCGCCCAGAGGGCAAAGACCATCGGCAGCCCGGTGAACTGCTTCCACTCGCTGCCCAGGTCATAGCAGTGGTCCCAGGTGCCGTGATAGCAGGCGTCCAGCGCCTGGTCGCCGATCAGCAGCACGGCGTCTGACGACTCTAGCGCCTCGACGACGCTGGTCTCCAGCCGGGTAAAAACCGGCTCGAGCCGGTACTTCTGGCTTAGCAGAATCTTCAGGAGCACCACCGAGGTGGCACTTTGACCGGTCAAAGCCACGGAAGTCACATCGCCGATGGGCACCCGGGATATCAGACGGATACTGTCGACGGCGCCGTCGGAGGTGATCGATAGCCGCGGAAAGAGCAGCAACTTGTCGGCGTTGCCGGCGAATTCGATGGAGGAGATCGGGCTGATATCCAGCTCGCCGTCCAGCAGCAGGTGGTTCAGCTGGGTCGGCACGCCGTGGACCAGGTTGAAACAACCCCAGCCCTCGCCCTTTTCGAGACCGTAATAAAGCGGGTAACCATTCAGGAACTCGAAGTGGCCGATGCTGATGGTAGTATGGGCGCGTGAGGCGGTATCGAAAACAGCCTCGGCGCCCGGCTCAGCGGCATCCGGCGCGGCTGTTTTCTCCGGCCCCGCAACCTCTCTGCTGCTTTCGTCGTCAATGCTCATGATTGCCGAACATATCTTTCCTCGTTACTCCCCATACCTGCGGATCACGTTGTACAAGGTATCCCGCTCCACCGGCACCCGGCCGGCGACACGGATCAGCCGGATAAGCTCGTCCTTGGCGATGGCCTCCTCGGTCTCGGCGCCGGCGGCGTGGGTGATCTTCTCCTCGACCACGGTGCCATCGATGTCGTTGACGCCGAAGTGAAGCGAAATCTGTGCCAGCTTGATCCCGATCATGATCCAGAAGGCCTTGATGTTCTGGAAGTTGTCCAGCATCAGCCGGCTGACGGCGAGCATCTTCAGATCCTCGATGCCGCTGGTCCCGGGAAGCTCTTCCAGTTCGGTGTTGGCGGGGTGGAAGGCAAGGGGGATGAAGCTGCCGAAGCCGCCCGTCTCATCCTGCAGATCGCGTAAGCGGATCAGGTGGTCGATTCGTTCTTCCAGCGTCTCGACGTGGCCATACAGCATGGTCGCGTTGGATTTGATGCCGACCTTGTGGGCGGTGCGCATGACCTCCAGCCATTTGTCGCCGGAGATCTTCTTGTCACAGACGATGCCCCGTACCCGCTCGGCAAAGATCTCGGCGCCGCCGCCGGGCATGCTGCCCAGGCCGGCCTCCTTCATCTCCCGCAGTACCGCCTCCTCCGTGCGCTTCGTCCGCCTGGCGAAAAAAGCGATCTCGCTGGCGGTGAAGGCCTGCAGGTGTACGCCGGGGTCCAGGTCGTGCAGCGCCCGGATCATCTCCAGATAATAATCATAGGGAAGGGAAGGGTGCTCGCCGCCGACGACGTGCAGCTCGGTGATGCCGTCCGCCAGCGAGCCGCGTGCCCGGTCGAGCACTTCTTCCAAAGTCATGGTATAGGCGTCGTCGGCGCCCTCGTCGGCGCTGAAGGCGCAAAATTTGCAGCGGTTGCCGCAGACGTTGGTGTGGTTGATGTGGCGGTTGTTGATGAAGAAGACATCGTCACCGGCGGTGCGCCGCCGCGCCAGGTCGGCCAGCTCGCCGACCTTCAGCAGATCAGGCGATTTAAGCAACGCCACCCCATCCTCGAATGAAAGCCGCTTCCCCGCCCGTACTTTATCCTCGATCGCGTTCATGGTGATGTGCGCTTCAGCCCGCCTTCACTTCCAGTTCACGCCGGCCGCCCAGTGTCTCGAGCGCCTGTTCAAAAACTTTCATGTCCGGGCCGATGCCCACCGCCACCAGCTCCTGAGGCCGGTAGAAATCCCTTGCCAGCGACTGCACTTCATCAGCGGTGACGCTGTCGATCCGCTCGATGATCTCGTCCAGCGAAAGAATACCGGATCCGGTAACCGTCAGCTTGCCCAACCGGCTCATGCGATTATGAGTCGTTTCCATACCCAGCACCACCCGGCCCTTGGCGCTCTCCCGTGCCCGGGCGAGCTCGTCCTCGCTGACGCCGTCGGCGATAATCATTTCGAGCTGTTCGGCGACGATCCGGGTCACCTCGGCGACGCTGTCGCCCCGGCAACCGAAGTAGACACCTACCAGACCTGTGTCAGAATATAAAGCGTCGAAGGAATAAACCGAGTAAGCCAGCCCTCGCTTGTCCCTGACCTCCTGGAAGAGCCGCGAGCTCGCCGAACCGCCCAGGATACCGTCGAGGATCGATAGGGCGAAGCGCCGTTCCGAATGCCGCGACAGCCCCAGCCCGCCGAAGCAGACATGGTACTGCTGGGTATCCTTCACATAAAAGCAGGCGTTTTTAGTTTTCTCCGGAACCGGTGGCGCCGGTATCGTCGCCGCCTGGGGCGCAGCGCCATTACCACCCGCCAGGTGCCGCGTGGCCAGCTCAACCAGACGCTCCTGCTCCACATTGCCGGCGGCCGCCACCACCATGTTGGGCAATGTGTAATGCCCCGCGTGGTAGCCACGGATCTGTGCCGGCGTCACCGCGCCGATGATCTTCGTTGTCCCGAGCACACTCTTTCCCAGGGGATGTCCGTCAAAAAGTACCTGCGTTAGATAATCGGTGATCAGCTCGCTGGGAGAATCCTCGTACATGGCGATCTCCTCAACCACCACCTCGCGTTCCAGGTCGATATCGGCGAAGACCGGGTGCAGGACCATGTCGGCCATGACCTCGAAGGCTTCGTCCAGATGTTCATCCAGGAAACGGGCGTGCACGACGGTGTACTCCCGCGCCGTGGCCGCGTTGAGCTCGCCGCCAAAGCCATCAAAGATCTGGGCGATCTCAACGGCGTCGAAGCGCGAACCGCCCTTGAACAGCAGGTGCTCGATGAAGTGGCTGACACCGCTCTCATCGGGCAGTTCGTAGCGGGAACCCGCCCCGATCCAGAAGCCCAGTGAAATGGAGCGGACGGACGGCAGCTTTTCACTGACGACCCGTCCGCCCAGTTCCAGCTGTTTCAGCTTATAGCTTTGGATTTAGGTCAACCACCCTCAGGCCGATGCGCTGCTTGCCACGGTCTTCCTTGACCTCGATCACCTCGACCTGGACCATCTGTCCACGCTTGACTACGTCTTCCACTTTTTCGACCCGGCCTTCCGCCAGGTTGGAGATATGCACAAGCCCGTCAGTGCCACGCTTCAGCTCGACAAAGGCGCCGAAATCGGTGGTCTTGACCACCTTGCCGACAAAGACGTCGCCGGCCTCCACATCCTTACACAGCTCGTTGATGCGCGCGATGACCTTTTCGCCGCTGGCGCCGTCACGGGCGCAGATGAAAACGGTGCCGTCTTCCTCGACGTCAATGGAGCAGTCGAACTCATCCACCAGGCCGCGAATGGTCTCGCCACCCTTGCCGATCAGAGCGCCGATCTTGTCCGGATTGATCTGAACGGAGAAGATGCGGGGCGCGTACTCGGAAAGCTCGGTGCGGGCCTCGGACAACGTCTCCATCATCTTGCCCAGTACGTGCAGCCGGCCGCGCCTGGATTGCTCCAGCGCCTCGGCCAGCACTTCCGGCGTGATGCCTTCCTTGATTTTCAGGTCCATCTGGATGGCGGTGATGCCGTCCTTGCTGCCCGCCACCTTGAAGTCCATGTCACCGAGGTGGTCCTCGATGCCGGCGATGTCGGTGAGGATGACGTAATTCGCATCCACGTCAGAAGAACCGCACTTCTCGCACTTGCGCAGGAAGACGCCTTCGTGACCGCAACCTCGGCAGCTGGAGCGCACGACCAGGCCGCAGGCGACGCCACCGATTGCGCCCTTGATCGGAACTCCCGCATCCATCAACGACAGCGAAGAGCCGCAGGTGCTGGCCATGGACGAAGAGCCGTTGCTCTCCATGATCTCGCTGACCAGACGGATGGTGTAAGGGAATTCGTGCTCATCGGGAATCATCGGCCTAAGCGCCTTCTCCGCCAGCGCCCCGTGGCCGATGTCGCGGCGCTTGGGGCCGCGCATGAAACCGGTCTCACCCACCGAGAACGGCGGGAAGTTGTAATGGTGAATGTAGCGCTTGCTGTCCTCGAGGCCGAGGCCGTCGATGCGCTGGTAGTCGCCGACAGCCCCCAGGGTCAAAAGCGTCATGGCCTGGGTCTGGCCGCGGGTGAACAGGGCCGAACCGTGGGTACGGGGAGCGACCCCGACCTCGCAGGTGATCTGCCGGACCTCTTCAACGCCACGACCGTCGGGGCGGAGCTTGTCCACCGCAATCGTGCGCCGGACGACGTCCTTCTCGATCGCCTTGGTGATGGAGCCTACCGTGCGGGCGAAGTCCTCTGGGGAATCATCCTTGACCAGCTCGTTCCTGACCGAGCCGCGGATCTGCTCGATGCGGTCGGTGCGCTCCTGCTTATCCGTGATCCGGTTGGCTTCCTCGAGACCGGCCCGGCAGATGGATTCGATCTTTGTATAGAGCTCCTTGTCGACCTCGGGCTCCTCAAAAGCCCACTTGGGCTTGCCGGCCGCCTTACGCAATTCCTCCTGCAGCTGGCAGAGCTGGCGGATCGGCTCCTGGGCGAAACGCACGGCGTCCATGGCTACATCTTCACTGATCTCGGTGCCGCCGGCCTCGATCATCAGAATCGATTCGGCTGTTCCGGCCACGATCATGTCCAGGTCGCACTCCGGTTCCTGCAGCTGCTGCCAGGTCGGATTCAGAATCAGTTCGCCGGCAATCCGGCCTACGCGCACCGCGGCGATCGGTCCCTGGAAGGGAATCTCCGAGATGGAAAGCGCCGCCGAAGCTCCGAGCATCGCCAGCATGTCATAGGCGTTCTCCTGGTCGGTGGAAAGGATGGTAGCGATGATCTGCGTTTCGTTGGAGAACCCCTTGGGGAAACGGGGCCGCACCGGGCGGTCAATCAGCCGGGCGGTGAGAATTGACTTCTCGCTGGGCCTGGCCTCCCGCTTGATGAAACCGCCGGGAATCTTGCCGGCGGCGTACATGCGTTCCTCGATGTCGACCGTCAGCGGGAAGAAATCGATGCCTTCCTTGGGCTCGGTGCGGCCGGTGGCCGTCACCAGCACCATGGTGTCACCGCATCTGACGATCACGGCGCCGTTGGCCTGCCTGGCCACGCGCCCGGTCTCCAGCGTGATGGTCTTGCCGCCTAACTCGATGCTTTTCGTTGTGATAGTTGTCTCTGTGGTCAAAATATTCTTTCTCCTTGGCTTCGGACACCTGCCTTCAGGTGCCCCCTCAATAAATAAAACAGGCCGCGGGAAGCAACGCTTCCGCGGCCCGCCCTAGGCTCAAGGCTCAGAACCCCGCCGGAACCTTCGTCGGGAGCCTCAGCCTCAGGCCTAGAGCAAATAGATCCCACGTGCGGCAGCGCTATATGCGATTAGGGCACAGAAGGGATTGATTAAGATAGAACAGGATGAAAAACGGAAATTGTGGAACTACTTCCTCAGCCCTAATTCCTTGACCAGCGTGCGGTAGCGGTTGACATTCTTGTCCTGCAGGTAAGTGAGCAACCGCCGCCTCTTCCCCACCATCTTCAGCAGCCCCCGGCGTGAGTGATGATCTTTCTTGTGGGTCTTGAGATGCTCGGTAAGACCGTTGATCCTCTCGGTTAAAAGAGCGATCTGCACCTCGGGAGAGCCCGTATCACCCTCGGCGCTGCCGAATTTGCCGATGACTGTTTCCTTGTTCTCCTTGCTTAATACCAATGTTTCACCTCCATTTCTTCCTCCACGAACGGATGTGGGGAGCCTTGCGTACTGACAAAGCTTATCACAGAGGCTATTAAAAGGCTAACGCCGCAGCCCGGGTTTGCAGGGCTTTATTAATTCGGGAAATTGCCGAAAGAAGCTGAACATTTTATTCATGAAATGCGCTCCGGCGGACGGGTTTTCGATGGCCGCAGGGCACACGGCACGAGAAACGCCGGAGCACTTCAGGGGCGGCAAGCGTTTTGAGGCTACTCGGCCATAGATGGAACAGTAATAGCATTTTCCGCAAGACGGCGGTCATATTCATGATCGTGGCGATACTGCCAGTGGCGGTCCTCGGCTATCGCAGCCGCCACGTCTATTCCGACCAGTTAAACCTGCTGGTGACAGAGGGTACCCTGTCGCGGCAGGATGCTGATTATCAGGCACACGAGATGGAAGAACAGGCCATCGTCTATACTCTCGGCGGTCTGATTATCGCGCTGGTCCTGGGATATTTCTTCTCCCGCAGCCTGGTCAGGCCGATCCGCAATCTCGAACAGGGCGCCCGCAAGATCGGCGACGGCGACCTCGAGTACCGTATCGAGAGCGGAGCCATGGGGGAACTGGGTGAACTGGCCATCACCATCAACCAGATGGCCGGCTCATTGCAGGCCAGTCAGGAAGAGGTCAGCCACCGTAACCGGGACCTTTCCATCCTCTACGAGGTTGCCCACTCCATGGCGGAGTCGCGGGAGCTGAACGAGCTCCTGAGCAGCGTCCTGGACAAGGCCATGGAAATAACCGGATCAAAGACCGGCTGTGTGCTGCTCCAGCGGGACGGCGGCGGACTTGAACCGGTTGTCTGTCGCAGCGGCCGCCAGGGCAAGGGGGACAAGCCGGACACTGTCATTTTCGACCGGGCCGCTGCAGTCGCTACCCGATCCGGCGAACCTGCTGTATTCGATTACCGTGGCAATGGAGACCTTGATGGACAGGTTTCGCTGGACGCCATCGCCTGTGTACCGCTCAAATTTGAAAGCCTCCTGCAGGGCGCCATCTGTGTCACCGGAGCCCGTCAAAACTATCCCCGCGAGACGCTCGACCTGATGTCGGCTATCGGCAGCGAGGTGGCGGTGGCCATTGAGAACACCAGGTTATTCGAAAAGCTGGAGTCCCAGAACCAGGAACTGGCCATGGCTACCGGAGAACTGGCCGACCTGATCAGCCGTGCTGAGCGGCAGAAAAGTTTCGGTATCCGATATCAGAATCCCAACCTGGTTCGCTGCTGGGAATTCAAGGATTGCCAGAGTCTCGAGTGTCTGGCTTACGGCCTTACGGAGAACCTGCGCTGCTGGCAGGTGGCCGGAACCCATTGCGGTGGCAAAGTCCAGGGGGTCTTTGCCCAGAAACTTGGACGCTGTGAGCAATGTGAGGTTTTCGGCACCGCCTGCCCGGATAAAATCACGCACCTGGGCGAGACTTTTAACAACATGATGGCGGTGCTCGAACGCCGGGTAGATGAACAGGAGGAACTGCAACGCCAGCTCTTCAGCTCCTCGAAGCTGGCGGCCATCGGCGAGCTGGCGGCCGGCGTGGCCCACGAGATCAACAACCCGCTGACCGGCATCCTGGGAAGCGCTCTCCTGATGAAGTCCCGGCAGCTCGATCCCGAGGAGCGGGAGAAAAAACTTGACGTCATCGAAAGTGAAGCCTTGCGGGCGCGCGACATCGTTCGCAACCTGCTGGATTTCGCCCACCACGGCGGCAACCTCAACCCAGTGCCGGTTTCGCTGACGCAGCTGCTCGAACATACCCTCTTCCTGGTCAGGCACCAGGCGGATCTCGGTGCGGTAGAGGTAAAAACTGACTTCCAGGAAGGCATGCCAGATATCGCCGTCGACGCCAACCAGATGAAGCAGGTCTTTCTCAATATCATCCACAACGCGATACAAGCGATGCCTGATGGAGGCCGGCTGTCGATCAAGGCACGAAGAAAAACGACCGCTGGCGAACGGCGCCTGCTTGAGATCAGCTTCAACGACAGCGGCTCCGGCATGGAAGCCAAAGCGATGGAGCGCATCTTCGATCCTTTCTTCACGACAAAACGGATCGGCGAAGGCACCGGGCTGGGCTTGTCTGTTTCTCAGCGCATCGTCAATGAACACGGCGGCGAGATAACAGTGGCGTCAGAGCAGGGGCGGGGATCAATTTTCACCGTAGTGCTACCGGCGACCGGAAGCTCGAGCGAGGAACGGCAAAACGTGGCCTGAAACGGCCAGGAATGGAAATCAGGACGGCGGCCCGCCCGGGAGACTCATTTTTTCTGAGCAACCGCGAAGCCCCGATACTTTCGCGCCGTTGCGATGTCCTTCTTTATCTGGGCCACGAGCTCTTCGGGGCCGTCGAACTTCTTTTCGTCGCGCACCCGCTCAAGGAAATCCACCCTGACATTGAACCCGTACAGGTTTCGGTCGAAGTCGAGGATATGCGCCTCGATCCTCATCCTCTCCTTGCTGTCCTCGTCTGTGGCACAAAAGGTCGGATTCTGGCCCACGTTGACCAGACAGGCGTAGGGATCCTTGCCGATGAAGAGGTCGGCCAGATAGACACCTTTGCCCGGGAATATACAATCGACCCGCGCTTCGATGTTGGCGGTTCGAACACCCAGGGTGCGGCCCCGCTTGTCGCCATGGACGACCTTGCCATGGGTTGATGGCGGCCGGCTGAGGATCTCGCGCACCTCGGTCAGCCTTCCCTCCATCAGCAGGTTGCGTATTCGGGTAGAGGAAATCGCCTCATTGCCCGCGGTAACCAGCGGTTCAGCTACGACCTTCATGCCAACCTTGTTGCCGTAATCCTCGAGAAACCTGATATCGCCACCCGCCTTGTAGCCAAAACGGAAGTTGTCTCCAACGATGACCTGCACCGCGCCCAGTTGCGGAGAGAAGAGCATCTCGCAAAAAACCGTCGGTGACAGCTGCGAGAATTCGTCGGTAAAGGGGATGATGAGCAGCTCGTCCGTGCCCAGATTTCCGATGAGATCCGTCTTAATGTTAAGCGGCGTCAGGATTGGCGGACACTTGTCCGGGGCGATTATCGACAACGGGTGCGGATTGAAGGTCATCACCATGCTGCGGGCGCCTTTTTCCCTGGCGGCGGCTACCGCGTCGCCGATAATGCGCTGGTGGCCTATATGGACGCCATCAAAGGTACCTATGGCGACAACCCGCTTGCCCTTGGGTACTTCCCCGATTTCGCGATAGACCCTCACGCCAGCACCACCAGCGGCCGCAGCTGACCGGGATCGTCGCCAGGTCTGTAAATTGCCAGAAGACGGCCGTCCGCCGCTAGTCGCACCGGTCCGGACTCATCACCACTGATGGCGCATCCGGCGGTCACCGCCCTGGCGTCTTTTTCGTCGACATCCCTCACGGGAAGGAAATATAACGCACCCAAAGCGGAAATAAAAGACGGGTTGCTTTCAGCGAGCAGTGATTCCCGCGGCATTGAGCCCAGCTTTTCGAGGCTGGCGGCCCGATCGACACCGAACTCGCCGACCCTGGTGCGCCGAAGAATTGCCGCATAAGCAGCGGTGCCCAAAGCGGCGGCCATATCCTCGCAGAGTTGCCGGATATAGGTGCCCTTGGAGCAGGCAACGCTGAGAACCGCCTGTTGTTTCTCCCCGTCAAAACTTTCGAGCTCCAGCCTGTGGACCTCGATATCCCGTACCGGAGCCTTCACCGTCTCACCGCGCCGAGCCTTCCGGTAGAGCGCCTCGCCGCTCACCTTGACAGCGGAAAAGACATGCGCCTGCTGTCTCATTTTACCGGTGAAACCCGGCAAAGTTTCGCGGAGCGCCTCTTCGGTTACCGGGGCCGGCGGCGCGACCTTGCCGATGGGCAGGATATCGTCATCCATGTCCGCTGCCGGTGAAACCTGACCATCAGCGTTCGCTGCCGGCGTGATCACGCCGTCCACATCGCCGGTTGTCGAGGCGGCGCCGAACTGCACCGTCACGCGATATTCCTTGTCCAGGGGAGTAAAGTAATCGCTAAGCCTGGTCGCCTTGCCTACGAGAACCAGCAACAGGCCGGTGGCAAAGGGGTCCAGGGTTCCCGCATGACCGACCTTCCTGATGCCGGTCAGGCGGCGGATGCGATCCACCACATCATGGGATGTAATGCCAGCTGGCTTGTCAACCAGCAGCACGGCGCAGGGCGGTATGGAAACCACTTTGACATTGCTTCCATCGCCAGCCTTTTCGACCGCGCCTGTACCTGCGTTGGCGCCAACGCCACCGCCTGCGTCAAAATCCTGCCCGGATGAAAGTTTATTGTTCTTCAATTTCCTTCAGCAGCTTTTCTATGCGCATGCCGCGCTCGATCGTCTCGTCAAAAATGAAGGTCAGCTGCGGGGTCCGCTTCATTCCCAGCTGGCCGCCCAGCAATGATTGCAGGTAGCCGTGGCAATGTCCGAGCCCTTCGAGGGTCTGCTCACGCTCGGTCTCATCGCCGAGCACGCTGACATAGACTTTCGCGGAACGCAGGTCGGGGGAAGTGTCAACACCCACAACCGTGACGAAACCGATCCGGGGATCCTTGAGCCCCTGTGCTATCGCTTCGCTGAGCACCTCGCGGATTGCCTCGTTTACCCGGCGCATTCTCTGGCCCGCCATGTCAATCACCATCCACTTTGACTATCTCCCGGTATATGCCGGCCAGCTGGTAATCCCGCTGTTCCATGTATGATACCGCCAGGTCGAGAGCACGTTCTGCTTCCTGGCAGGTGTTGGCGCAAATGGAAAGGGTGATGCGGGAGCGTTGCCAGAGATCGTGGAAACCTGTTTCAGCCACCGACGCGCCCAGCTTGCGGGCGAGGCCGGCTTTCAGGCTGCGAAGATACTGGCGCTTGTCCTTGAGGGAACAGTTTTCCGGGAAATGGACGTCCGCCGCCAGGATTCCGACAAAACCTTCAGCTTGCTGCAACTTCTTTCGTCTCGAAGAACTCAAGGACGTCGCCTTCCTTGATGTCATTGAAGTCTTCCAGAAGGATACCGCACTCATAGCCTTCCTCAACCTCGCGGGCATCTTCCTTGAATCGTTTGAGCGAAGCCAGTTTCCCCTGCCAGACGATGGTGCCCTCGCGCAAGAGGCGAACCTGGGCGTTGCGTAAAACCTTGCCGCGAGTCACGTAACAGCCGCCGATGGTGCCCAGCTTCGACGCCTTGAATATACTGCGTATCTCGGCCTCGCCAAGCTCCTCTTCCACATAAGTAGGCGCCAGCATGCCGATCAGGGCGGCCCTGACGTCCTCGGTAACCTTGTAAATGACGCTGTAGGTACGCACGTCAACACCCTCCAGGTCCGCCACCGTCTTGGCGGCGGCGCTGGGACGCACGTTGAAGCCAAGCACGATCGCCTGTGAAGCGGCTGCCAGCATGACGTCCGACTCGTTGATGGCGCCGACCCCGGTGTGGATAATGTTGATCTTGACCTCGACGTGCTTGATCTGTTTCAGCGCTTCCTCCAGCGCCTCGACCGAACCGGCCACATCGGCCTTGATGACCAGGTTGAGGTCCTTGACCTCACCTTCCTTGATCCTGGCGAAGACATCATCGAGGGTGAAGGCCCGGCGCTTGGCCAGGATCTCGGCCTTGATGCGGTCCGAGCGCTGGCTCGCCAGGGTCCGTGCCCGGCGTTCGTCCTCTACCACCCGGCACATCTCGCCTGCCTGCGGAACTGAATCGAAGCCGAGTATCTCCACCGGCACCGAAGGACCCGCTTCCTTGAGCGGCCGGTTCTTGAAGTCGCTCATGGCCTTGACCTTGCCCGAGGCCTGGCCGGCGACGATGGCGTCACCGACGTGGATGGTGCCCCTGGCGATCAGCACGGTGGCGACAACGCCCCGGCCGGTGTCGAGCTTGGATTCGATAACCACGCCATTGGCAAAAGCGTTGGGATTGGCCTTCAGTTCCTGCACGTCGGCGACCAGCTGGATCATCTCCAGCATATTTTGCAGACCGATCTTCTTCTTGGCGCTGACGTCGACGAATACCGTGTCACCGCCCCAGTCTTCGGGAACCAGGCCGTGCTCGGTCAGCTCCTGCCGCACCCGTTCGGGATTGGCCTCCGGCTTGTCTATCTTGTTCACGGCCACGACGATGGGAACTCCGGCGGCCTTGGCATGGTCGATTGCTTCAATGGTCTGCGGCATGACGCCGTCGTCGGCCGCAACGACCAGGACCGCAACGTCGGTCACCTTGGCGCCGCGGGCCCGCATGGCCGTAAAGGCTTCGTGGCCCGGGGTGTCCAGAAAAGTTATCCGTTTGCCGGCGTGCCGTACCTGATAGGCGCCGATGTGCTGGGTTATGCCACCCGCTTCGGTAGCGGTCACTTCGGTTTCACGCACCGCGTCCAGCAGAGAGGTCTTGCCGTGATCCACGTGGCCCATAATGGTGACTACCGGAGCCCTGGGCAAAAGGTCTTCGGCCTCATCGATGGCCTCGACCTCTTCCTCTTCATCTGCCGTGTGGACTATCTCAATCTTGCGTTCCAGGTCATCGGCCAGAGTGCTGATCGCCTCGTCGCTGAGAGACTGGGTGATGGTCGCCATTTCGCCGTAGCTCATGAGCAGCTTGATGATTTCAGAGGTGGAGATTCCCAGCGTCGCGGAGATTTCCTTGATGGTGGCGCCGGAGTTGATCTTGACGACGACGCTGGCGTCCAGCGGCGCGGCCTGCTCCTGGCGCTCGGCGACCGCGGTAACCTCACCCTTGCGTCCCCGGTGGCGGGCCCGCTGGTGGCGTCCCGCCGGCACGAAGGCGCGACGCTTGGCCGCCGACGGATCGATGATAACCCGGCGGCGTTTGCCGAGGTTGCTGGCTTTTACCGGCGCCTTGCGCTGCTTCTTCGGTGGCGCCTTGCCCCCGGCCAGTGCCTTGTTGGCGTCTTCCTCCTCGACACTGGCCAGACTGCCGCTCACTTCGATGCCGGCAGCCTTGAGTTTCTCGACCACCTCGGCGCTGGTCAGCTTGTTTTCCTTGGCTATTTCATAAACTCTTTTTTTGGCCATCTTGTCCACCTCGCGCTTTCGGGCGCGTGTCTTCGATCATTGCCGCGCCTCGATGAGTCGCGCGAATTCTTCTCTCAACCCCGGGGACTCGCCTGTTGCTTCCAGTCGCCGCAACAGGGACTTTCTGGACAGCGCCCGGTCGAGACATTCAGGATCCGGACAGACATAGCCTCCCCTGCCTGGAACGCCTTGCATGTTTCCGCCCGCGGCCAGCACCAGCTCCCTGCCAACTGCGGTTTCACGCACAGTAAAGCGAACCAGGGCCGCTTTGGCAAATCTTTTACCGCAGCCCGCACACATCCGCTGCGGGACATGCCCCCGGTTAACCAAGCCCGTTTACCCCGAGTTTGCCGGTTCTTCGGCTTCGTCTTTCTCGGCTTCGGCAGCTTCTTCCTCAGCCGGTATTTCCACGCCTTCGTCTGCTTCCTGCTCGACCAGCTTCTGGTGAGCGGGGATGCCACAGTACCGGGTGCCCGGCAACGCGGCGTTGGGGCAACGCTTGCCGGTCTTGGTCATGGCGCAACAACGGCCGGCGAGCTCCTCGACCTCTTCGTCCGAAAAGGCCATGGAATCTTCTTCCTCGGCCATCTGACTTTCACTTTTGATGTCGATCCGCCAACCGGTGAGCTTGTTGGCCAGGCGGGCGTTCTGGCCCTCTTTGCCGATCGCCAGTGAAAGTTCGTCGTCGGGAACAACCACCGTGGCGGACATTGCTTCATCGTCAACCAGCACCTCGCGTACTTTCGCCGGGCTGAGCGCCTTGGCGACAAAACGCGCGGGCTCGTCATTGTAAGGAATGATGTCTATCTTCTCGCCGCCGAGCTCGCTGACCACCATGCGGACCCGCGAACCACGGGGGCCGACACAGGCGCCAACCGGATCGATTCCGTCTTCCAGCGATTCGACGGCTATCTTGGAGCGGTAGCCGGGCTCACGGGCGATATTCCTGATCACTACTAGACCGTCGGCGACTTCGGGTACCTCCAGCTCGAACAGCTTGCGGATCAGCTCGTCACTGCGGCGGGATACAATTACCTGTGGACCCTTGGTGTGGTCACGAACGTCGACGATAACCGCCTTGATCCGCGAACCGTGGACATAGCGGTCGTTGTCCACCTGCTCGCTCTCGGGCAGTAGTGCCTCCACCTTGCCCAGGTCGACAAGCGTATAGCGCTGATCGCTCTGCTGGACGATGCCGGTGACGATTTCTCCCTTACGCCCCTGGTATTCGTCGTACATCATGTCGCGCTCAGCCTCGCGAATCCGCTGGAAAATAACCTGCTTGGCCGTTTGCGCGGCTATGCGCCCAAAGTCCTCCGGAGTATCGATCTTGACCTTTTCGATCTCGCTCTCGTCGTACATCGAGAGGTCGAATTCTTCTTCCACGGCTGCTACGGCTTCGCCGGCCTCCAGGTCTTCTTCCACGGCCTCCCCCGCTTCAGCCGCCGCGGCGGCTTCAGCTTCGGCCGCTTCAACCGCGGCGGGCCGCTCCGGCAGGATCAGTTCATAAATACTTATCTCACCGTCGTCCGGGTCGATCACCACCCTGGCATACTCGACGGCGCTCGGGGTCTTCTTGTAGGCGGAAAGAAGGGCGTCCTCGAGCGCGGTCAGCAACACCTGGAAGCTGATCCCTTTCTCTTCTTCCAGAAGCCTCAGGGCTTCTACAATTTCCTTGCTCATTTGGACTCCTTTTATCGATCATTGCCAGCCATCGCCTTTAAGGCCCTGGCATCAGTCACGCTTTTTTTCGCCGTTTTTTTCCCGGCTTTGGCTTATCACCAAATTCCAGCACAGTGCGGGCTTTCGCCACTGCATCAAGCGGAATTGTCATCCGCCTGTTTTCTTCCATGTCCAGCGTCAGCGCCTGTTCGTCCGCTGACAATAAAAAACCGGTGAAGTTTCGCTGTCCTTCCACCGGGCCAAAAGTCTTTACATTTATCTTTTGTCCGATCGCGTTCCGGAAATGATCCGGCTTGCGCAATCGCCTTTCCAGACCCGGCGAGGAAACCTCCACTGCGTGATCCAGCAGGTAGTCCCCGAGCAGGCCGGTTACCTTCGTGCACAGCTCGTGGCTGACACCATCCGGATGATCGATGAAGACCCGGATTACAGGACTACCCCGGGTACCGGCGACCTCGACATCCACAACCTCAACCTCCGGCAAATTAGCCACCAGAGTTTTTTCAACATCGCTGATTGTGGTTGATCTTTCCACTGCAAACAGACAAAAAAGAAGTGGGTTTTGAACCCACTCCGACAGGTACTTCGCAGTTTTAGGAATTATATCACACCGCCGAAACACCCCGCAAGCAGACGCGGCGCTTCGACGCGGTTTTGAAGCTGCTTTAAAATCCCTGATATTCGAGGGATTTTTCCTTGCTGAACAGCTCCCGTGAGTCATTCTACATGTAGCCTCTCTTAATGTGAACCCTGCCTTTGCCGAGGGTGAACAATTTGATGGTGAGAAGGCCGGCGACAAAGCCGCCGATGTGAGCGAAATAAGCCACGTCCTGGCTCGAGCCGCTGAGCCCGGAGAGGCCAGAGAATAGCTGGAAGAGGAACCAGAAAAGCAGAACGATCACTGCCGGCAGCTGAACAACAGTGATAAATACGACCAGAAATACGAGTGTCGTGACCTTAGCCCGGGGGAAAAGCAGCAAATAAGCTCCCAGGACACCGGCGATGGCGCCGCTGGCGCCGATGTTGGGCACCTGCGACGAGGCATCTATGGCAATCTGGGCAAACCCGGCGAGGAGACCGCAGAGCAGGTAAAAAACAACAAAACGGAAGCGACCCATGGAATCTTCCACGTTGTTCCCGAAAATCCAGAGGTAGAGCATGTTGCCGCCGATGTGCAGCCAGCCGCCGTGGAGAAACATGGATGTCACCAGGGTCAGGTATATGGGCAGGCTGCGGGGATTTTGAAGCGCGGCGTGCGTGATGTCGTGGGGCGTCATTCCATACTGGAAGAAAAAGCCATCGAGCCGGCCGGCCGCCTCAAGACTGAGTTCATAAAGAAACACAGCGATGTTGACGGCGATAAGCACGACCGTGATCAGCGGAAAGCGCTCTGTGGGAATATTGTCCTTGAACGGCAGCATTGTCTGAAAAAGGCTACCACGGTCTGCCGACTACTCGCTAGCCTTCTCTCCAGGTAGAAAAAGAAAGGTGCAAGCCTGCCTGATCGCGCGAAGCGCTGGTTGGCCTTGCCGTGACTTCCAGGCCATTGCCGCGCATGGTGACGAACTGGCTGGTGAAACCGCCACTCCCGGTCGAGGTAACCGCGAGGGGTACGTTTACATAGGTACAGGCCAGCTCAAGCACCGCCTGCTGAATTCGTATATCCGAGCCCAGACCGCCAGCTACACCGGTTATAGGCAGATTGTCCGCGGCAATCTGCAGATACCCATATATTTCCTTTACATCAACCACGTTTCCGTGGCGTTCGCCGATAATATTTACCGTAAATTTTCTGCCGTTATTTTCCGCGGTGCCGGTTACCTTGTAACGCTGGTTGGCCTGAAGGGACCCAACCCCCGAACCTTCATCGGCAAGTGTATAAACCATTTCCGGCGGCAGCTTAAAATATTCCGCCGCTTCCCGGGTTGCCTGTATCTGAAAGCTACGCTTGGCCAACCACAGATGCAAAAACGGTAGCATCAGGATGATCAGGAATATGGCGGCGCCAACCATAACGATTTTGATGTGTTTTGCCAACTGCGCCGCGTTCCTATTGCTGTTACTTTTGGAGGTGGCCACCAGGAGCGCTCCGGCGGCGGCGGCCGACAGACTGATCTGTAGCAGGTAAAGCAGGTGTGGCCATTCAAATGGATTCACGCCCGCGCCTGCATACCACAGCCAGATAAGGGACATCACCGCCGCTCCCATCACTGCGCCTCTTATCGAACCGGCCAGCGGTCTGTCGACATTGTCGCCGAATCGTGCCAGGAGCGCGGCGATAACCGGGGCTCCCGCGACGACGAGCAGGGCAGCCACGACAAAAGGCGCGGAGAACATGAGCGGATACTCCGGAGCGATACCCAGCAAGGCGCCGTAAGCATAACCGGTGATCGTCAGCGCCAGCGCCGTGGCCAGAAACACCGCGCTGGCAGCCAGACCCCGGATCCAGGCCCGGGCAGCTGAGCCGTGGCGGGGCGACCTGGTTCTCGCGGCCGACTCGGCAAATTCCTCATCGAACGAATAAGTCATGCATTCCTCCTGCATCATTGCGGCTGGCGGGATTGCGTAC
>JAGVMV010000037.1 GCA_020053595.1 Thermoleophilia bacterium
AAATGCGGTGGTCGTTCTGAAAACGGCTCTCACGCCCTCCCCAGGGGCCGGAGGCCATCTCATCGGAGATCGGCAGGCCGAGAAAAGTCGGCCCACCCAAGGCTAAATACTTGGCACAGATAGCGCCGCGGACCTCGAAGGCGCCGATGGAGCCGTGCCAGTAAATGCGGCCGTTGGTGAACTGGTTCTCGCGCGCGTCGGCAACTCCGGATACGTACTGCTCATCGGTGGTTGGGAAGCCGATAGCAGCCGTGCCGCCCACGGCCACGAACTTGTTCAGGATCTCGCCGTGCATCTCATAGGCTCCGCTGGCGGCGGACCAGTAGATACGACCGCCGGTGAAATTCTGCGCCTTACCGCCGGGAACGTCATACTCGTCGCTCAGGGGCATACCGAGGAAGCCAGCCTGCCGGCCGAGCGCATCCCATTTGGCCAGGATAGCCCCTTTGCTCCAGAACACGTTGCGCGTACTGTTGTTCCAGGTCAGTCTGCTGCCCTGGAAGTCCTGGGCCTGGCCGATCCAGGCTCCGCTGTAGCCGTAAACAGGGTACTCTACATCCAGCGCGGCTCCGGGAGCCCCGTTCAGGCTATCCCACTTGACACGGATATCGTCGATAATGGGAACCGGCGAGTAGCGGGCGTGGGCATCATTCCGAAACCCGTTCAGGTGGGCATACAGGTAATCACCCGGGCAGGCCGTTTGACCGACGTCACGATGACCCAGATAGTTGGGTGGACTGGATCCATTGAGATAACTGTAACCCCAGGGATCGACCATGTTGACATTGGACTTCCAGACCATCAGCTCGACGAAAGAGTTGTACATCGCCGTGGTAATATCCCCCTCTTCGTAATTACCGAGAGCAGCGATACCCACGGAGCCGTAGTTCCAGGTGAGAGCATGGCCGCCAACGACGGCATTGCCGCCGTAACGACCCTCGTAGATCCTGCCCTGGCGATCGATGAGGAAGTTATAGCCGATGTCGCCCCAGCGGAGGCTGACAGCGTGGTAATAATAAATAGAGCGAACCGTGGCGGCGGGGTCGGGGTCGGAATTGCTGGTCACTGTGTGATGGATGATAATCTTCTTTACCGGCACGTACTCGGGGTCCCACTGCATGTACGCCTCATTGGCGCCCCATTGGGCCCGGCTAATGATCCCTGGTGCCGCTTCTGCCGGGGCGGGGTTTATCATGGCACTGGCGTTGCGTGAGATGCTGGCAACGGAAAGCGCCGACTCGTGGTAACCCTTGGCGTCGATATAGCTGGCCGTGAGCCTGGTTACTGCAGGCGTCTCACCGGCCGCGTTGCCCTTGAGATCCAGCCGGTACTGGAAATAGCGCGCCTCGTCGGCAAAAGCCAGCTGTCCGATGGTCTCACCGGCAGAACTGGTGCTCGCGATGTGATCGGGCAGATCCGGGTCATCGATATTTACTTTTACCCAGTCACCCCAGCTGTCGCCATCCTTGCTGAAGCGAACTTCAGCGTCGACCCTTGAGCCCTCGGGCAAGTCGGCTTTCCAGTGAAGGCCGAGAGCGTTGAAAGCGTATGCGGTCTCCTGGGGTTCTGAGAGATAGTCGCCCTGCGGCAGCGATGGTTGCAACGAAAGCGCCATTTCTCCGCCTACGGCAGTCGGAGCAACGCTGGTACCACTCAAAGTGCCGTTCTCGAAATCGGCTCCGGCGCTGACAAAATCGCCACCAATTGTTTCAGGAGGTGGAGTCTGGCCGCTGAATCCGGGCAGGAAAAGAACAGCTGTTACAATGACCACTATTGCAGCGGCTGCTCCGATTAAGTACTTTTTCTTGACGCGCGTATACATCTATATCCCGTTTAAAGTTATTCCCTTACTCCCTACCCTACCTTACCAAATCAAGGCGGAAAGTTTGACGATGACCAATAATTAATATCACTCTGGTGTAAGTTCTACGTAAAAAAGCCACGGGAGAACACGCTATGTTCTCCCTTCGGCCCAGGCCATATCCTAAGCAATTTATGCACGACGTTGCCATTTCCTTCAAATTGACCGGCCAACCCTATAGGATTTGATTCATGATAATCGGTATCGAAGGCCTGCCCCTCCTGTTCCACCGAACCGGAACCTCCACCTACACTCACGAGCTCGTCGAGAACCTGCGGCGGCTGAACCTGGGTGACCGGGTGATGCTCTTCGCTCGAGACCAGCGGATGGCGGGGGATTCATATCACAAAATCTCTTACACGGAGCGGGTGGCCAACTACCTCTATAAGGAATATCGGCTTCCCCGGGAACTATCCGAACACGGCGTGGAGATTTATCACTCACCCCGGGACATGGGTCTGCCCGCACCATCGCGGCTGCCCTGTCCCTGCGTCATGACGCTGCATGACATTATTCTGGTGCGGTTGGCGTCTGATTATTACAGTCCGGCGCGGGCACGTATTTATGAACATCGCTTGCGGGAAAAAGTGGAAAGCGTAGACCACGTCATCACCATTTCGGATTATTCCCGTCGCGATATTCTCGAATGGAGCGGCATCGACCCGGAGAAAATCAGCGTGGTTGCCGACGGTGTCAGCGACAATTTCCGGCCGGTCACCGACGAGACGGCGCTTGCATCGGTATCCAGCCGCTACCAGCTGCCGCCACGTTTCGCCCTCTGCGTCGGCTCGACTGAGCCACGCAAGAACATCCGCAGCTCGATCAAGGCTTTCAGTCAGCTCAGGCGTGTCCACGCCGACGTACAGCTGGTTGTTACCGGCGTGGATTATTGCGGAGTCGGGCCGGCTGAGGCCTTCGCCGGCCTCGATCTGGAAGGTGTCCATTTCGCCGGCTATGCGCACGACCTTGATATGCCCGCGATCTACAGCCTCGCCGAAGTCCTGGTCTTTCCTTCCCTCTACGAAGGTTTTGGCCTGCCGCCGCTTGAGGCGATGGCCTGCGGCACGCCGGTGGTCACCTCCAATACCACGTCCATTCCGGAAGTGGTCGGCGACGCCGCCGTGCTGGTGGACCCGCGCAGCCCCGCCGAGCTGGCCGGCGCCCTGGAGATGGTGCTCTCTTCCCGGGAAATCAGGTCGGAGCTCATCGAAAAAGGGAAACAGCGGGCCGCCGCCTACAGGTGGAGAACCACCGCTGAAGAGACGCGAAAAATCTACCAGCGGGTATTATCCAACCAGAGCCTTTGACAGCTGAAAGCCCTGTGCAGACGCAGCCTGAAAGGTCGGCAGCCGCCGCCATCGGAGTGAGGCCTTGCCCACAAACGCCGAAATAGCCAACATCCTTGAGACCCTGGCCGAGCTGATGGAGCTTGACGGCGTCAACAAGTTCAGGTTCATCGCCGTGCAGAAGGCGGCGAGGCGTGTGGCCGAGGCCAACTTCTCCATCGAAGAACGTGCGGCCGCCGGCACGCTCACCGAAATTCCCGATATCGGCGTCAAGATCGCCGCCAAGATTGAGGAGGTCGCCGCCAGCGGCAAGCTGGGCGAACTGGAGGAATATTTCCAGAAATATCCGCCAGCCCTGGTCGAGATAGAGCGGGTGCAGGGCATCGGCCCCAGGACCGCCCGGCGGGTCTGGGAGGAGCTGGGCGTCTCTACAATGGCCGAGCTGGAGACCGCCGCCCGCGATGGCCGTATCGCTGGCCTGCCCGGTATGGGGCAGAAGTCGGCGGACAACATACTAAAAGCCATTCAGCGGCTGAAGGCACGTGGAGACAGGCTTCTGCTGGGCGAGGTCCTGCCGGTCGCCGAGGAAGTTGCAGGTTTACTTGGGGAAATCACCGGAGCACACAACGTCACCTGCGCCGGCAGCGTCCGGCGGATGAAGGAGACGGTGAAGGATCTGGATATCATTGCCACTTCGACCGAACCGGAGTTGTTGACCGATGCCTTCTCCGCCCTGCCGATGGTGGCCGCGATAATCGCCCACGGCCCCACCAAGTGCTCGGTACGCAGTCACGCCGGTTTGCAGATCGACCTGCGGGTAGTGCCCGACAATCTGTACGGCAACCTGTTGCAACACTTCACTGGCTCTAAAGAACACAACGTCGCCCTGCGCGAGCTGGCAATCTCCAAAGGACTGAAAGTCAGTGAGTACGGCGTCGAGGAGACTTCTTCCGGCAAGGTCCACGAATGTACCACGGAAGCGGAGGTATATCGACTGCTGGGCCTTCAGTTCATCCCGCCGGAGCTCCGCGAAAACAGCGGCGAGATCGAAGCGGCGGCCGCTGGCTCCCTGCCGGATCTCATCGAGACTGGTGATCTGAAGGGCGATCTGCATCTGCACTCGGACTGGAGCGACGGCCATGCCACCATCATGGAGATGGCGATGGCGGCGAAGGATCGCGGCTACCAGTATATCGCCGTTTCCGACCATACCCAGTCACTGGGTATGGTGCACGGGCTGACTCCGGAGAGGCTGGAAGAACAGTTGGTGGAGATAGCCCAGGTGAATCAGGAGCTCGACAACTTCCTTGTATTTGCCAGCGCCGAGGTGGACGTCAAGTCCGACGGTACGCTGGACTTGCCGGATGAATCACTGGCGCGGCTGGACTTCGTTACTGTTTCGATCCACTCCGGCTTCAATCAGGACAGGGGACAGATCATGGAACGCCTGCGAGCGGCGATGGAGAACCCTTACGTGCGTTCCATCGGGCACCCGACCGGACGGCTGATCAACCGCCGCGAACCCTACGAGGTTGATATGGAGGCTATCATTGACATGGCCGCCCGCACCGGCACGGCCCTGGAGATCAACTCACACTTCCAGCGCCTGGACCTGAACGACCTGCATGCCCGCGCGGCCCAGGCGGCCGGGGTAATGCTGGTCATCAACAGCGATGCCCACCGGCCGGAGCAGCTGGATCTGCTGCGCTATGGTGTGGCAACGGCTCGCCGCGGCTGGATCGAGGCCGGTTCGGTGCTGAACACACTGGGCGTCGCGGAACTGGAGAGCTTTCTGAAAAAACCGAAATCAGGGCCGACTCGCTAGATGTCTATTCGCGGCAAAATATTCTTGCTGCTTGCCGCCGTAATTATCATTTCCAGCATTACCGGCTGCCTGGGCGAAACACCCGCCAATATCGACTGGGCCACACCCGTCGGCACCGTCGCCGCAGGTAACGGGAACGGCATTCAGGAGACGCTGGACATCTACACGAGTGCGCTCGTTGAAAAAGATCGGGACAAGTTCGCCAGCGTCCTCGATACAGACAATCCCGCCTTTGTGACACAGGAGTTACAGCGCTTCGACCGGCTCATCGATGTGCCATTCAACCAATATTACCTGGGACTGATCAGCCAGAGTGAGACCGCACCTGGAACAGTCGCCGTAAAGGTCAATACCGCCTATACCCTTCAGGGCAGCTTCCCGGAGCTTCCTGATCTGGAGCGCACCGCCTACCTGCTGGTCAAACGAGGCGATACCTGGAAACTTGCCGGTGACGCCGACGAACTGGTGCTCGGCAAAAAACGTGACGCCCGCTTCGAGGATTTCGGCAAGATCGAAGTATTGAACGGCGACCGCGTAATAGTAATGTACCAGGCGTCCCAGCGCGGCGTTGCCGAGCAGGTGCTGCGAATGACCGAGACGTCACTGCCCCGCCTGGAGGAAGTCATCCCTGGAGACCCCCTTCCCAAGGTGCCGGTCAAGGTCTACCCCGGCAAGGAGGAGATCAACCAGACCTTTCCCGGCAAGTGGCAGGAGTGGACCGGTGGCGCCTCAAGGCAGCTGGGTGAAAAGGCCGAACAGGGTGGCGAGATAATCGTCGATTCCCAGGTATTCAACCAGACTGATGGAAGCAATCCCGGTTATAACCGCCAGATGCTTGCTCATGAGCTTACTCACATCGCCCTTTTTCCCCTGACCGGCAACCGTACGCCACCGTTCCTGATCGAAGGGCTGGCCGACTATGTTGCTGGCATCGAGGACGCCAGTCTGCTGAAAGACCAGCTGCGTCGCGGCGGCTCTATCAGCCCGACTCTGCGGAACATCTACCAACCGGGTGGCTTCTCGATACTGTTAACCACCGAGGCAGCGTCGCTGGCCTATGAAGAAGCAGATACGGCTGTTGCCCTGCTGGAGCAGAAGTACGGCCATGAGAAGGTGCTGGCGCTGCTCAGGGAATTCCACCGGCGGGAAAACGACAAGCAGGATCAGGACACGCTGGTCGATGAGGTTTTCCGTTCGGTGCTCGGCATTAGCTGGAGCGAGTTCGAGAACGAGTGGCTACTCTACGTGACCGGCGGGTAAGTAATGCATTCCGAACCAGGATATCGCCGGCCAGACTGGATCACCCCCCTGGCGGCAGGAAACCATTGAACAGATATTTACTCGCATTCATCTTGCTGGTATCGGCCATTCTCCTCGCCGCCGGCGGCTGGCATGGGCTGAAATGGCTGCAGGTGAAACGGGCGGACAACCTGTTGAACAGCGCCAACTCCCACATGGAAAAGACCAACGGTCTCATGGGCGATATAAAGCTTGAACAACTCAGCTCGGAGAGCTTCAACTCGCTCGACAACATCAAACTCGCTTCGACTGCGCTGGAGGAGATGACGCCGGCCCTGGAACAGGCTGCAACCGAGGTCAGGCAGGCTGAGCTGGAAGCTGGCTCGGCCGCGGCAATGCCTCTTTTGCCCGAATGGCAAAGCGAATATCTGCAAAAAAAACAGGAAACAGCGGCAATCCGCGGCCAACAAATGGCAAACCTGGTCGAAATTGTCCGCCGCTTGCAACAGCTATATGCCGTAGGATCTGTTGTTTTCAGTTCAGTCCAGGAGATGGACCGGTTGTTCGGCCAGTTCCAGGCAGCTATGGGAAGGGTGCAGTCGAGTCCGGTCGAAGCCAGCGAATCACTGGTCCAGATTGCCCGGTCTTTTTCACAGGTCCAAAAACAGCTGGAGGAGTCCTACAGGCAAACTGGTTTTGAGATCCTGCCGGAACTTTCGAAGACCGCTGCCGACTATGCCGAACTGTCGGCGCTCGCCGCCCAGCTGGCCGATGCCGCCGGAGCAGGTGATCAGGGAAGGGCGCAGCAGGCCGCTATTCAACTGGAAGAAAAACTGCTTTCGACTTCGATTGCCGGCAATGCCATCGATTCCTGGTGGCAAAGCCAGATCAAACCGCTGGAACAGGAGTACGGCGATCTGCAGATGCGGGAGCAAGCACTCGACGTGGAAGCAGCCGCTTTATATAGCTCCAGACGATTAATGGAAGGATCATCGGCTGCTGACTGATTCTTCAGCCGAGGGCGAATCGTTGCCCCTTTTAAACCTGGCCCTGAAGAAAATATCCGCGAATAAGTAGTTCTGCCTCAGCAAATCCGTCCACCCGCCTGAGTCCGTCCCGCAGCGCCGTGTCTGGTTTGAACGGTTTCAGATACCAGCCGTAAAACTTGCGCATGTAGCGGCCGGCGCGCTCCCGGCCCATTTCGGCGGCGGCGTCGTGATAGAAGCGTCCCATCTCCGCCAGCACTTCTTCAATCGGGCGGCGGCGGGGCTCGGCTCCAGCCAGAAGATCCTTAAAAATCCAGGGGTTTCCCAGTGCGCCACGGCCGATCATCACGGCAGCGCAGCCAGACTGGAGTAAAGTGGCTACCTGATCCGGGTGGTAAATATCACCGCTTGCTATGACTGGTACTGTCAACATGGCAGCCAGCGCGGCACTTACCGAATGGTCCGCCAACCCCTTCTGCCCCTGCTCCGCCAGCCTCGGATGTATGCAGATTGCCGCAGCCCCGGCATCGGTCAGACGCAAAGCGAATTCTCTGGCCGTTAAATCACGCCTGAGGCCAGACCGGATCTTAACCGTCACGGGAACGCTCACTGCCTCGACCACCGCGGCAGTAAGCCGTGCCGCCAGCTCTCCATCTTCCATCAAGGCTACACCGGCACCGGTTTTGATTACCTTGCGCACCGGGCAACCCATATTGATATCGATGATGTCCGCGCCGGCCGCCTCCGCGGCGCGTGCCGCCTCGGCCATCACCCGCGGCTGATTGCCAAAAAGCTGCACCGCCACGGGATGCTCGGTCTCGACGAGTTCCAGCATCACCAGAGTCCGCCGGTTGTGATATTGAACACCATAACTGCTCACCATCTCCGTCGTCACCAGCCCGGCGCCAAAGCGGCGCGCCTCGAGACGGAAGGCCCGCCCGCTGATTCCCGCCATCGGCGCCTGCACCAGCCGGTTCGACAGACTCACCCCTGCAATGCTGAAAGGGTCGCCGATTCCTGGTGTGACATTGCCACCGCCACCTGGCGCGTCGCGGTCAATACCCTGCCTGATGCTTCCATCGCCCTCCGGGAAGCTTCCATCGCCGCCATTGCCCTGGGGACTGGCGTCGTTAAAGGGTTCTCCGATATGTGCCGTCGTATGCATAATGTTAAAATATCCTCACATGACCGACGTGGTTCTCGAAACACATAATCTCACCAAAGAGTTTATCAGGCGCAAGGGGTTGTCATCGCCCCGAAACCCCTTCGACAAGACCGTCTTTACCGCGGTCAAGGGTGTAGAGCTGACCGTCCAACGGGGCGAGGTCTTCGGCCTGCTGGGCCCCAACGGCGCTGGCAAGACCACGCTGACCAAGATGCTCTGTACCCTGTTGTTGCCCAGCGCCGGCAGTGCCAAAGTCTGCGGCTATGACCTGGCCAGGCAGCAGGGCAAGGTCAAATCAAAGATCGCCCTGATTTCAAGCGAGGAACGCAGCTTCTACTGGCGCCTGAACGGCCGCCAGAACCTGGATTTTTTCGCCGCCCTGCACGGTATACCCAAAAAAATCGCCAGGCAGCGAATCGAGGAAGTGCTCGAAATAGTAGACATGACCGAAGCCGCCAGCCGCCGATTTCAGGAATATTCCACCGGGATGAAACAGCGCATGGGGCTGGCGCGCGGGCTCCTCGCCGACCCGGAGATCTTTTTCATGGACGAGCCTACCAAAGGACTCGACCCCATCGCCACCTGGCAATTTCACGACTTCATCCGTAACCGTCTGGCCGAAGCGGGCAAGACCGTGATTGTAGCGACCCATCACCTGGCGGAGGCGGAGCAGATTTGTGACCGGGTCGGCATCATGTACGCTGGAGAAATGCGCGCCAGCGGACCGGTAAAAGAACTGACCGGTGACTCAACCCTGTCGGATTTCTTCCGCGATCTGGTGGAACAGACCATGGTGGAACGGACAGGGAACTAAGTTGCCGGAACGGACAAACAGACTATGCTGACCTTGAGAAAACCAATGGCCTTCCTGAAAAAAGACTTCCTCATGGAGGTCAGCTACCGCTTCTCCTTCGTGCTGCAGTTCGCCAGCATCTTTTTCTCCGTTGTGATGTTTTACTTCGTGGCCAAGCTCCTTGGGGAGGCGCCTTCTGTGCAGAAAAGCCTCAGTGAGTATGGGGGCAACTATTTTTCCTTCGTCCTGATCGGTATCGCCTTCTCGAACTTTCTTTCCGTGGGGCTGGGAAGTTTCTCCACCAATATCCGCTCGGAGCAGATGATCGGCACTCTGGAGGCGATGCTGGTCACCCCCACCACGCTCTCTAATATAGTGCTCTCCTCTTCCCAGTGGAGTTTTGCCTTTACCTCGCTGAGGGTGGGCATCTACCTTTTGATCGGCGGTTTGTTCTTTGGTGTCAGCTTTACCGGAGCCGCCGTGCTGCCGGCGTTATTGGCACTGGTATTAACCGTGGTCGCATTCTCGAGCCTGGGCATCATCTCGGCAAGCTTTATTATGATCTTCAAGCGCGGCGACCCCATCGCCTTCGCGATAACGACTTCATCGACTCTGCTGGGAGGCGTCTACTACCCGATCAGCATTCTGCCAGGCTGGCTCCAGAGCCTCTCTTATCTGTTCCCTATTACCTACTCATTACGCGCCATCCGCCTGTCGCTGTTACAGGGCGCCGGCTTCGGTGAGGTGGGTGGTGACCTGCTGGCGCTGGTGCTCTTCTCCTGCATCACCCTGCCAATCAGCCTGGTCTGTTTCCGCTTCGCCGTCGCTCGGGCCAAACGGGACGGCAGCCTGGCGCATTATTAAAACAGGAAGATCCGAAAGACCGTTCATGGAACTCAAACCAACCCTCAAAACAGCTCCCTCCGTCAGCCAGCAGCTGGTGCTTTCGCCAAGGCTCTACCAGAGTCTCAGTGTCCTGCGCCTGGGTGCCCATGACCTGCAGAAACTTATCCAGGAGGAGCTGGATAATAATCCGACACTGGAGATCCCGGAACCAGCCGACCTGGACCAGGAAACCACGTACTCCGCGGAAAGGGAGCTCTGGGAGGATTACCTGGGTGCGAACCGGGGCGAGCGCGGCCCTGGCGCCGGCAACCGCGAAGGAGCTACTGCCGGGGAGCTTGCGGCCAGTCCTGTCACCCTCACTGAACACCTGACCCTTCAGCTCGAGTTGGAAAATCTTGAGGACCGCAAGCGCCGGATCGGGCTTGCCATTATAGGCAGCCTGGACGATGACGGCTATCTGCGCGAGCCATTGGTATCGTTGTCCGAAACCATAGCCCGGCCAGCTGCCGAGATCGAGGAGGTTCTGGCCATTGTGCAGCACTTCGACCCTCCGGGCGTCGCCGCACGCAACCTGGCTGAGTGCCTCGCCATTCAGCTCGAGCAAATGGATGCCGGCGAGACCGCGATCCGCATCGCCCGGGATTTCCTGCCGGAAGTAGCGAAAAGCGCCTATGCTGAAATTGCCAAGACCCTTTCAGTTTCAACCACCAGGGTCCGGCGGGCAGTGGATCTGATCCGCCACCTCTGCCCCTCACCCGGGTCGCTGTTCGATACCAGCCCTCCGGCGGCGGCGATTATTCCCGATGTTTACGCCCGACCCGACCGCAACCGCGTTCGCATTCTGGCCAACCGGGAGATCCTGCCATCCTTAAGGCTCAGCCAACTGTACAAGCAGATGGCTGAAGCCGGAAAAGGCGTGGCCACCGATCCCGAAACCATTCGTTATGTCAAGGAAAAAATCAAGGAGGCTTCGCGACTGATCCGTGACATCGACCACCGGCGCGCAACGGTGACAAAAGTGGCCCGCGCCATAGCCGAGGCGCAGCCTGAATTTTTCAGCAAAGGCCCGGAGCACCTTCGGCCTCTGGGTTTGGAAGAGATCGCCCGCCGTCTCGAGGTACACCCTTCGACGGTCAGCCGCGCCGTGCTGGGAAAATACATGAGCACGCCTTACGGAGTCTTTGAATTCCGCCTTTTCTTTTCCGCCGGTTATGCCACCGACCGCGGAGAAGGACTCTCGGCAACGGCGGTGAAGAAACGGCTCGCCGGCCTGATTTCAGCTGAGAATTCCAGCCGCCCGCTATCCGACCAGAAGCTCGCCGGCCTGCTGGGTGAAAATGGCCTCAGCATCTCGCGCCGCACCGTAGCCAAATATCGAGAGGCGCTGGATATACCGGCATCCTGGGAACGCAAAAAGACCACATGACAGATATCAAAGCAAAACCATGGTCACAGATCCGCGACGGAGTCCTGGTGGCGGTAGTGATCGTCGTCATCACATACTTCCATTACTACCCTCTGCATCTGGAATTCATTTCCCATGAGAACTTCCACATCCTTCTCAGACGTCTTTATTACATTCCCATCCTCTTTGCCGCCTATCGCTTCGGAATCAAGGGCGGACTTCTGGCATCGTTATCTGTAACCGCCCTTTTCATCCCCCACGCGATAATGTCCATGGGCGGGCTCTTTGAAAGCGCTTCTCTGGAAAACCTGTTTGATGTCCTGCTCTACAACATGATGGCGTTGATCACCGGCGCCGTTGTCGAAGCCAAACGTCGCCAGGCACAGCGATATGAGGAAGTGCTCAAGCTAAATCGGGAAATCGAGGATCGCGAGACCGACATCCGCCACATGAAGGCCTACACCGAAAGCATCCTGAGCAGTGTCAGCAGCGGCGTCATTTCCTGCGACCAGCGGGGCATAATCGTCACCGTGAACCCGGAAGCGCGCAAGATGCTGGCGCGTGACGAGGAGGATCTCGTGGCTTTCCCGCTCGCCCGGATTTTTGAAGGGCACGGGGAGCTAAACCGCGCCGCCGAACTCATACTGGCCGGAGAGCAAACACGGGCCACCCTGGAAACCGAACTCAAGTCCAAGGACCGGTCTCTCCCGGTTGCTGTACGCGTCACACCCCATCGCAGCCGCGGTCAGACCGTGGGTATAGTAATCACCCTGGAAGACCTGACCGAGGTCAAGGATCTCACCGAGCAGCTGCTGCGCGCCGACAAGCTTTCCGGCCTAGGGGAGCTGGTGGCCGGCGTCGCCCACGAAGTACGCAACCCTCTGGGCGTCATCAAGGCCAGCGTGCAAATGCTGGAGCAGGAGATGGACCAAGGCTGCCAGGACGCGGAACTCACCCACGTAATGGCCCAGGAAATCGATCGGCTTGACTCAGTTGTGAACGCCCTGCTTGACTTCGGCAGGCCTTCTCAGTCACAGTTTGGGCCAGTGGATGCCTGCCGTGTGTTCAGCGAGGTTGTACTACTCACCAAGCAGTTCGCCAAACAGCAGAATGTTACGGTCGTTACCGATTGCCCGGATGGACTTCCTGATATCTGGGCCGACGAGGACAGGTTGAAACAGATTTTCGTGAACCTTATTTCAAATGCCATACAGGCGATGCCCGAAGGCGGCGACCTCACAATTGCTGCCACCACCCGTGACAGCTATCTGCGGCTCGCTTTTACGGACACCGGCATCGGCATTGCCCCCGAGGAGAAAGACCGCATCTTCGACCCCTTCCATACAACCCGCGCCGAGGGAAGCGGTCTCGGACTCTCCATCGTGCACCGCATCGTTGACGCCCATAATGGTTTTATTACCGCGGAAAGCGAGCCGGGCAAGGGGAGCACTTTTATCGTTGGATTACCTGTCGTTCACAGGCAAACCGGCGCCGCCAAAGACACGGCTCAGCCCACGGTGAACACTTCAGAGGAAGCCGTACTGGAACCACTCGAGGAAAACATTGATGACCAGTAGCATTCTCATCGTCGACGACGAAAAAAACATGCGCTTCGTGATTGGCCGGGCGCTCTCGAACGCCGGTCACGACGTACGCGAAGCCACCTCCGGCGAAGACGCGCTGAAGGCTTTCGAAGAGGCCATCCCTGATCTGATCATTCTCGACCAGCGGATGCCGGGTATGGGTGGACTGGCCACCCTCGCCGAGATCAAAAAGGATCACCCGGACCTGCCGGTTATCATGCTGACGGCCCATGGCAACGTGGAGAGCGCCGTACAGGCGATGAAGGCCGGCGCTACCGAATATCTGACCAAGCCCTTCGACGTGGAGGAACTCAAGCTCACCGTGGCCAGGGCCTTGAAGGTGGGTAACCTGGTACGCCAGGTGGACTACCTGCGCGGCGAGCTGGAACGCGACTATGACACCTCGGTCATAGTCGGTGAAAGCCAGCTGATGGAGGATGTCCTCGAGACGGTTTCACGCGTGGCCGCCTCTGACGCCAATGTAATGGTCTATGGAGAAAGCGGGACCGGCAAGGAACTGATTGCCCGGGCGCTCCACGAACAGAGCAACCGTAACCGCAACCCCTTCATCCAGCTCAGTTGCGCGGCGCTGCCGGAGACGCTCCTGGAAAGCGAGCTCTTCGGCTACGAGAAAGGTGCCTTCACCGGCGCCGCCGACTCCAAGCCCGGCCGGTTCGAGCTGGCCGACAGCGGTACCCTTTTCATGGATGAGATCGGCGACATTTCCCTGACGGTGCAGGTCAAACTTTTACGCGTGCTGGAGCAGATGAGCTTCGAGCGGCTGGGTGGCTCCAAGACCCTCAGCGTCGACATACGTCTCATCGGCGCCACCAACCGCGACCTGCCGTCGATGGTCAAGGGGGGCGAGTTCCGCGAAGATCTCTTTTACCGGCTGAACGTTATCCCCATTACCCTGCCGCCGCTACGAGAACGGCGCGGCGATATCAAGTTGCTGGCTCAACACTTTCTCAGTCGCTTTTCCACCGACAAAGAGCTGTCAGCTGACTCACAGAAGCTTCTGGATGACTATCACTGGCCGGGAAATGTACGCGAGCTGCAGAATACTATCGAGCGGGCGACCATCCTCAGCCGCGGCAAAATCATCGGTCCCGAAGACCTGCCGGCAGAAATCAGACAGGGTGTCTCCTTGTCCAGTGACGCAATACGTCTGCCAGCCGAAGGCGTAGCCCTGGAGAAAGTAGAGCGTGAGCTTATTACCCAGGCTCTGGAACGAACCGGTGGCAACCGTACCAAGGCCGCCGAGCTACTGGGAATCAGCCGCCATACATTGCTCTACCGCATCGAAAAATACGGGCTCGATCAATGACTAATGATGAAGACCAACCTGCGATATGTGAACAAAGTAACTCGCCTGTACCCGAAACTGGTGATTGCCTTGACCCTGACTGGTGACACAGGTATTCTGAATAACAGTATTATGAACCACTTTAGTCCCATTACCGGGGAGCCGAAGATAGCCGCATGAAACGACTCGGTCTCCTCTACCTGGCCGCTCAAAACCTTAGACGCAAGCCCTTCCGGAGCTTCGTCACAATTGCCATTGTCGGGCTGGCCGCCGGCACCCTCTTCTCCGCCACCCTGCTGATCGGCAGCGTCGACCGCAGCCTGGAAGTCGGCATGGAGCGGCTCGGCGCCGACCTGCTGGTGGTACCCGCGGGCTATCAGGAGTCGGGGCAGGCGGCGCTAATCACCGGCGCACCCACCAGCTTCTACATGGATGCCGGCATCCTCAATCAGGTCAAAAACATCACCGGGGTAAACCAGGCCTCACCGCAACTCTTCATCGAGTCCATGGTCTCATCACAGTGTTGCACCGGTCACGTACAGCTGGTCGGCTATGATCCTGGCAGTGATTTTGTTGTAAGCCCCTGGCTCAAGGATAACCTGCAGCGGTCATTGAACCAGAATGAAGTCGTCATCGGCTCGCTCATCCTCGCCAACAAGGGTGAGCAGGTACATTTTTACGGTCATAGCTTTGACGTCGCCGGCGTTCTCGACGCCACCGGCATGGGCGTCGACGAGAGCGTTTTCATGAGCCTGGACACCGCCTACCTGATGGCGCAGGAGTCAGCCCAGGTAGCCGAGTCGCCGCTGGATGTGAAGCCCGGCCAGATCTCCTCGGTACTGGTGAAAAAGTCTCCCGATACCAACGTCGACCAGTTGACGCAGCGCATCAAGACCAACGTGCCGGGGACGACGATCATCACCGCCAACGAGCTCAGCCGCTCGGTAACCGATCGCATATCCGGCTTCAAGCGTGGCTTTATCGCGGTAGACGCTATCGTCTGGATCATGTCGCTGCTGACCATCGCCGCCATATTTTCCATGATCGTCAACGAGCGGCAGCGGGAGATCGGCCTGCTCAGGGCCATGGGTTCCAGCCGCCGGTTCGTTTTCCGCCTGATGCTTGCCGAAGCGGTGTTCCTCACCGCCGCCGGGGGAATAGCCGGCATCTTCGTGGGCGGAGCCGCCCTGTTCATCTTCAAGGCGATCATCACCTCGAGTCTGGGCATCCCCTACCTCTGGCCGCCACTCCTGACCTTCGTCAAGCTCATGGTGATTACCATGCTGCTATCCATCGTCAGTGGCGCCGTGGCATCACTCTACCCGGCGCTGAGCTCAAGCAGGCTGGAGCCATACGCCGCGATCAGACAGGGAGAATGATCAGGCCGTGACTGGTGACGCCATGATCGTACTGAAAGATTTAAGCAAAACCTACAAAGTGGGGCCGAGCACCGTACGTGCCGTGGACAAGGTCGACCTGGAGATACCTCGCGGACAGATGGTTTCCATCGTCGGTCACTCCGGTTCGGGGAAGACCACCTTGCTGAGCCTGATGGGCGGGCTAACCAAACCCAGCTCCGGCCGCGTGATTATCGATGACATCAACATCTGGACTCTTTCGGACAAGGAGATATCAAAGCTCAGAAACGAGAAGATCGGCTTTTCCTTCCAGTTTGCCAGCCTTTTCCCGACGCTGAACGCCCTCGACAATGTCAGGTTGCCGACGACTTTCAGCGGCGGCCAACCGACAGATCATAACCGCGCGATTGAGCTCCTGAAGCTGGTTGGGCTGGAAGACCGGATCTATTCCTATCCCGGGCAGCTTTCGGGAGGAGAACAGCGCCGGGTTGCGCTGGCGCGAACCTTGATGAAAGAACCCAGACTCATCCTGGCAGATGAACCAACCGGCGATCTCGACGAGGACACCGAGGCCGACATCCTGGATATCTTGAAGCGGATCAACGGCGAAGGCGTTACGATTGTCCTCGTCACTCACTCCCGGGCGGTAGCCTCGCAAGCGCAGCGTGCCCTTCGCATGCATCGCGGCCTGCTTTCAGAGGAGTCAGAGTGACCAGGAGAACGATTAAAGCCATGCCCGGACTGTTCGCTGCAATCGCTGCAATCTTACTGTTAACAGTATTGCTGTTTGCTAACGCCGGCTGTGGCTCGAAAGCAGGCATTAGCCAAAGCCAGCACGACCAGGTGCAAAAGGGCATGACCCTGGACCAGATCGAGGGTATATTGGGGCAACCGGATCGTAGCCATCGGACTGGCCCTGCCAATAATCCCAGCATTATCTGGTATTACAACAAATCCGAAGCCGAAGGCCTGGTGCGAATAGCCTTCGAAGACGGCAAGATGACCACCATCTCGCCCTATGACCTGAGTGTCAATCTCGACGAGTAGTCCTCACTGCAAGGTTCGACGATCCTCTACGTCAATTCCGGTAAAAGGAATCAGCCACATGGCAAGTCTGTCTTTTCCGGCCAACCAGTATTTTTCTCCCCAATCGCCAACCAGATGTAGCATTTGCCACACTGAAGGCAGCATAAGACTCATCGTCGGCGCCATCAACAGTTTATTCCCTGCAGAACATTTTTCACCCGGGTGTTTCCGTTTTGGTTGCTGACCGTATATTTATGGCTTTAACAGGCTTTTTAGCCTTTGTCGGCTTCGATTAAGTTATATGTTTTCAGGTTGGCACGGTGCTTGCTTCAATTAGAGGCAGCAAAAGACTTTAACGCCCTTCACATCGGTCTGGGTCTGAAGTTTTTGCAGTTTGCTTGCTCCGGCCGGAGAACCGGAGCATGACTTTTACGAGAACCCCAGTTTCTCTTAGCCGCATTTTCCTGACGGGGTCACTGGGGGACCCCGTCAGGAAAACATCATAACCCCAGTGCATGGAAATCAAAGCTAAAAAACTCATTACCATCATCAGCGTCTCAGCGGTGGCGGTTCTGGTCTGTCTATGGCTCGCTGTTCCCACCGTTGCAATTTCTCCCGGCGACAGTCTGTCCGGTATTCCTCTGAACCAATCGGTCTCGATCAGCTCATCGCCTTTAGCCGCCATCGGCAAAGTCGCTGTTTACGCCGATGACCAGCCACTGACGCTGGAATACAACCTCGACAGTGGTGATCTGACGCGCGAGTTCGACCTGAAACCCGGACAGACCATTCGTGTCGAGGCCAAGATCTCCTCGCCTATAGGTCTGACTCGTGAGTTCATATCCACATTCACTACGGTGGAACCGGTGATCGTTGCCGATGTATCCGTGAACGGCAACCGGCTCCAGCCGGGGCAAAAGATTCCGCCGCAACCGGTCCTGACATTTTCCTTCAGCAAACCACTGAACCAGGCAGCCATATCCCTGGACGGCAGTGATGCCATCGAGCTGCAAATCAACCCGGAAAACCCGACCGTTGCCACGCTGCCCCCGACAGTATCATTCAAACAGGGCGCGACCCATTTGTTAAAGATCATGGCTACGGCGGTCGACTCCGCAACACTGGAACCCAGGGAGGTCCGGGCAGTCGTGGTAAAACCTGTTTCCCTGTACGGAAATGTTAGTGAAACCGACGGCCAGGTAAAGGTGGAACTGGATTCTTCCATTGCTTTCGCCAATCCCGAAGCGGTTAAGGCAGCGCTGGAAACGACGCTTCCCAACCCGAATGTCTCCGTGGAAAAGCAAAAGATCGTTATCACCTGTGCCAGCCTGGACCCGAACAGCGATTACACAATCAGGCTGATGAACGCGGAAGGGATCGATGGCAGTTTCCTGGAAGCGCCGCTCACCATGAGCATTAAATTCCAGGCTGACCCGTCATCGGTCGCCACCATCGAGAGCGCCGGCTACAGAGGTTATGTTTATACCACCAGCGGTTCCAGCTCCGGTTCCGCCCCTGCTACAGGGGGAACTTCGGCCGATTCCGGACCGCCTCCCGGATGGCCGCCTTGCTGCCCTTGGCCACCACAATAAAGAGTGATGAAGATGCTATGCAGAAGCCGTAATTACACCGCCACAGCGCTGGCCCTGGTGCTGGCGATATCCCTGCTCAATACGATTGTTCCAGCCTCACTTTTCGCTACGACCGACAGCGCTTCCCTGTCGACATATACGGGCAGCTCCGATTCTGTGACAACCACGACCATCCCTGATAATCCGATCCCGAAGGCGACCGCCGCGGCTGCAGCCTATACCAGCAACAGTCCGCGGCTTACCGCCTCAGCGCCTGCTTCTCTGGGAGCCAGCCTGCCGCAGATCTCAGCGGAAACGACCCCTCCCCGGATAACCACTTATTCACCGTCGAACGGCGCCGTCACTGGCTCCACCATAACCATCAGCGCCGCCTATAACGATCCGGCGCCATCGAGCGGTATCAATCCTGGCACCGCGATGATCCATGTTGATAACGTGCACCAGTCCAATAGCGTTGTCACTGATACCGGCATTTCCTGCCTGAAATCCGGCCTGACTGAAGGCTCGCATAAATTGCAGGCCTTCGTCTGCGACAACGAATATAACTGCACCAGCGCCACCTGGCACATCACTGTGGACTTGACGGCGCCGATCATCTCGAGCGCTCAGCCTAGCGGCACCATCAATGTCACCGATGCGGCCATTTCTGCATCTTTCAGCGACGGCACCGGTATCGGCATCGATCCGGCTTCGGTCACCGTAACCCTGGATGGCGCCAGCGTGAATTCTGCCTGCGGAATTTCCTCAACCGGCGTCAATTGCGGTGTCGCCAGTCTAACGGAAGGAGTTCACGAGGTGCAGGTAGGAGTTTCCGACCAGGCGGGTAACCGGTCTGAAAAAAACTGGAGCTTTACCGTTGACACGGCGGCGATCGGAATTTCCGGGCAAATACCGGCGGAAGGCAGCTGGCAGACTTCACACTCGCCGGTGATTCAGGCTGCTTTCAGCCAGGCTGGGTCCGGTATCATCAATACATCTTCCATTAACGTTCTGCTGGACGGCTTGGACGTGACCGGGGATACCACTCGCCAGAGCGATGGAATGATCTATATCCCGGCGCCCCCGCTTTCAGAAGGATCACACACGGTGATCATAACGCTGAACGACGACGCCGGGCACACCGGGCGCAGTGAATGGAGTTTCGCCGTCGATACCATTTCGCCTCAGATAGAGAGCGAAACACCGACCGGCACCGCAACGGCCCGGCCAACCATCTCCGCCAAACTTGCTGATAGCGGCAGCGGCATAGACCCGGAATCAATCAATCTTACCCTGGATGGACTTAACGCCACCGGGTCAGCCACGATCTCCGGAAACCTGATCACCTATTCTCCCGGCGAAACCCTCGCCTCCGGCCCCCATAGTGTGCAGCTGGCGGTCAGGGATCTTGCCGGTAACCAACAGACATCCGCATGGGGATTCAATGTTCCCCAAGCCACTGCAACAACACAACCATCTTCCGGATCTCCCGCCAGCCGGCAGCTGACCGTTGTTGAGTACTGGCAAAGCTACAGTGCGCTGTCCAGCCTCGGCGGCAGCTGGACCGTCTCGGGTTTTCAGGCCTTTCCCAATACTTATTATTGTCCCTGGTACGATTCAGGCCAGACGGCTGGCCAGCTAAAAGACGAGCTGGTAATCAGGAACCAGGGCGCCGGCGCCGCGACTGTAACGGTTTTGCTGGGTGGCGAGATCAAGTGGCAGGGAAAAGTCGGTGAAAGTGGCAGCGAAACCATCCAGTTGGCCAAAACCACTGGTGGCCCTGTAAAAATTGTCTGCCCCACCGGCCAGTCGCTTGAAGTTATTCATCGCGTTACAACTGGTGGGGGCGTGATCAGCGAGACTCCGGCGGTAACCGAAATGGACCTGGAGCCAGTCCTGCTTCTACCGTGGTACGAGGCGCAGCCGGTAGCAGCTGGAAAATCCTTCCTGGTGATTGCCAATGCCGGCACCGAGGAAGCAGCAGTCGAGATTTATGTGGGCGATCCCACGGCACCCGATTCGCTCAAGGGGCATTATTCCATCAAACCAAACGCCGCGTCCCGTACGGAGATTCCCGAAACCAGCGGTGGTCCGATCCGGATCGTCTCCACCAACAATCAGCCCCTGTTGGCAAACCTTCAGGAAATTAACCAGAACTCTTTCACCGAGACCATGGCGACCGGCCTTTCCCGGCTGGCTGACAGGCATATTCTGGAGCCATTGCCTGGATCCGGCAACGACCTGCCATCGGCCAGGTTGCATGTTGGCAACAGCAATGACCGAGATGTTCGCGTGGAGGTCAAAATCGGGGACCAGCTGATTCGCGACCCCGATAATCCCGAGAACGATTTCTTTACGATATCCCGTCAAAGCACCCGGGCCATCGACCTCGACAGAATGTCCGACCAGCCGGTTGAAATCGCCTGCACCGACTGCCGGTTCGGCGAAGGGCTGGTTATAGGCAAGCCGTCGTTCTAATGAAGTTTTAACTGCGTCTTTTCCGGAAATGGCCGCCTGCTACCATATTGGCCAACCATCGCCTGGATGGTTTCCGTTGGTCAATGCCGCCCAAACCACCCACTTCCGGCTGAAATTGTGTCATTTCCCACACCAGATGTATCAAAACCTGTAATATTTGTAGGATTTGAGCCGCGATTGAATCCCTGGGTTTCCCGTAAAAAGGCCCACAAACAGCCCGGTCACCGTAATCCTATCCAAAACACCAGCAAAAATCGGTATTATCCACCATTTGGGTTTTCCTTTGCATGAACTGGCACGCGGCTTGCTCCAGAAAGGACATATAACCAGCAAACCAGCAATAAAGAGATGGAAGGAGGATCAAAAAATCAATGAAAAGCACCACCAGAACCATAATTGGCGCCGGCGTCATCGCCCTGGGAACGCTCGTCGCCATCACTCCACGCTATATCTTTCCCGTTTGTGAATATTTCGGGGTACGCATGGACATGGGAATGGGCAAGTCTGAGCACATGCATTGCTACTACACTGGTAAGGCTTCACTACTTATCGGCATTCTGATTGCCGTTGTCGGCCTTGCCATTATCATCACCAACAAACCGGAAACACTTCGGCCGCTGGCATTAGTGCTGGCAGCAGGCGGAGCCGGGGTCATCATCATCCCGACCTGGCTGTTTCCCGTCTGCCAGAACGCAGATATGCACTGCAATCAGGGCGCCAAGCCCATGTTAATCGTACTTGGCATCCTATGCATGATTACAGCTGTCTGGCTTGGTGTTTCGTCGTCGGCAGCGCCTGAGCCTATCACAGGCACCACTGACAAAGCCGACTGACAGCAAAATTAACTGAACTCAAAGCAGGACCCAGACCAAAGCAACAATTTACTGGTACTTTATCAGCAAGGAAGACAAAGGAGGAACGACCATATTATGCAATCGAGGAGGAACGACCATATTATGCAATCGCGTAACAAATCACTGAGGTACATTCTTATAGTGGTCTTTATGGTGGCAATATTTGCCACCGCGATGGGCTCCCTGGCGATGGCAGCAGGTGATATAACGGCTCCGGTCGTCACCAGCGTAACCCCCGCCAACGGCAGCACCATGTACACCAATGGCAGCTCGACGATTTATTATCAGCTCGGCAATACAACCCCCCTGGTAATTAAAGCCGACTACAGCGACGAGGTTGGCGGCAGCGGCGTCAATCCCGCCAGCGTCATGGTCCATCTCGACGGCAGCAACATGCTTGATCTTGCTGGTTGCACGGTGACGACGTCACACGTTGATTGTAACGCGACCGCGGCCGACCTGTTCCCGGGTACGCATCCGATCGACGTATATGTCTCGGACATGGACGGCAACGAGACCATAAATCGCACCTGGGTGACCGTCGTGGTCGATGACCAGGCGCCGACATATTCCAACCTCCTGCCCGCCGCCGGCAGCACCATTTATACGTCTCAGCTGAACAGCACCAGCACCAATGACCCGAGTGCCCTGCGCTTCGATTACGATTTGACCGATGCGGCCCCTTCGAGCGGTTATTCCCCTATGAGCCACATCAACGATAGCGTTCCACCCGGCGTCGCGGGTGCCATGATCATGGGCTGTAATAAAACCCCTACCAGCACCAATCCGACCCACTACTCTTGCCAGGCGAACAGGGCAAAGCTGTTGCATCTGGGAGATAACACGCTCTCGGTCCTGCTCAAGGACAAGGTTGGCAACACCAGCATCAACTATACGGATGCCTCAAGCCTGAACCACTACATGGTTGTTGACGATGTCGCCCCGGTAGTGAGCGGCATAACCGCTGATACGACGACGATCTCCGCTAACTACAGCGACCCGCTTCCCACCGGCGCCCTGTCCGCAAATCTGGCCAGCGGCATCAACGCCGGCACCGCCATGGTTCACGTCGATGGAGCGATGATCATGATGGGCTGCACCGCCACAGGTACCGGTATCAGCTGCCCGACGCCCTCCGGCCTCTCCGTCGGTACGCACGTAATCGAGGTAATGGTGGATGACAATGCTGGCAACATGGGAATGGGTACTGGCACATTGACCATCGACCCGCCTCCCTGCACGCCTGCCAAGCCGAACCTGGGCATCAGGACCGACTGGGCGAAATGGGCGAGCTATGCTGACTACACTGCCCGCGAACTGTCGGTCAAGCTGACGGTCAGCAACGCCGGCACGACCACCGGCTATGGCGTGGCCATCACCGGCAGCGCGAACACCAACGGTGTCACGCTCTCGACG
>JAGVMV010000025.1 GCA_020053595.1 Thermoleophilia bacterium
CGCGATCGCGGCCGCCCTCCCCGGAGCCTTCTCGCCAAACCCGGCCCCCTGGCCCGGTCCCGGGCGCCTGATTTTCAACCCGGAAACATCCGCCCCGGATCGATCCCGAACTTCGCCGGTTTTTGTGAATCCTTTCACCTTTCCGATGGTCTAAAAAATTATAAGCGAAGGATACCCCACCTGGTATCCCCGGAAGGCACTGCCATGCAGTGCGAAAAACAGGTTCCCGAGGAGAGGGTTCATCATGTCAAAAGTAGTAGTCATTGGCGGCAGCTTTGCCGGCCTCACCGGTGCTCTCGAGGCGCGGCGCAAGCTGGGTCCCGAGCACGAGGTAACACTCATTGCCAAAACTGATGATTTCGTCTACATCCCATCGCTGATCTGGGTTCCCTTCGGCTGGCGACAGGTAAAGGACATCAGCATCCCCATCAGGCCGGTGCTCGAAAAGCACGGCGTCCGTTTTCTCAAGACCGAGGTGACCCGGGTCGAACCGGGCCAGAACCGGGTTGTGACCACGGATGGTATAGAGGATTACGATTATCTGCTGGTGGCGTCGGGTGTGAGCACCCGCTTCGACCTCATCGAAGGTCTCGGCCCCGAAAAGAATACTTATTCGGTCTGTACACCCGGCCACGCCGAGCAGGCCCGCGAAGGCTGGCAGAAGCTGATCCGGGATCCGGGTCCGGTCATCGTGGGAGCAACCCAGGGCGCCAGCTGCATGGGAGCCGGCTATGAGTTCCTGTTCAACCTGGAATACGCCGCGCGCAAGGCCGGCGTTCGCGACCGGGTCGACATCACCTGGATCACACCGGAACCGTACCTGGCCCACTTCGGCATCGGCGGCATGACCGGCGGCGAGACCATGCTCAAGGCATTTATGAAGAAGTTCCACATCAACTACGTGACCAACTCAGAGGTGGAAGAGGTCACCGAGAGCGAAGTGGTACTCAAGGACGGGCGGCGCTTGCCCTACAAATACTCCATGATCATCCCGCCATTCAACGGGGCCAGGTTCGTGAAGGAATCGGACGATCTGGGCGACGAAAAGGGGTTCATCCCGGTGGATGACACCTATCGCCACAAAAAGTACGCCAATATCTTCGCGGCAGGCCTGGCGGTGGCTGTGCCGCTGCCGTTTACCACACCGGTGGCGCTGGGCATGCCCAAGACCGGCTTCCCCTCCGAGGAAACCGCCAGGATCGCCTCCCACAATATCGCCAGGCTCATCCAGGGCGGGGCCGCCAGCGAGCTCCAGGCCAAACCCTGGGGCAAGATCGCCGGTCTCTGCGTTTTGGATGCGGGTCACAAGGAAGTTGTGATCGTCAGCAATCATCTACTCAAACCGCGCCAGTTTGCGGTTATGATCCCCAACCCGCTGGCCAACATCGGCAAGCGGCTTCTGGAAAAATACTTCCTCTGGAAGACCCGCCGCGGGCTCTCATACCTGATGTGAGTCCACTCGCGCATCGTTTTCCAGCTGCGTCAGCCCAACAAAAAGAGGCGCCCCACGGGGCGCCTCTTTTTTAACCGTTCAGTACTGCTTTTTTCAACTATTCTTTCCGAGATTAAGCGTTCATGAAATCCGGCGCATCCAGCCGGGGCTCCTGACGCCTTGGCGAACGTTTGCGGGTGTCGATGTCCCGGTCGAAGCCGGTAGCAATCACCGTCACCTGTATGGTGCCCGTCAGGCTCTCATCGACGACGGTGCCGAAGATGATGTTGGCCTCGTCAGAAACAACATCCGCGATTACCTGTGCGGCCTCGTTGGCCTCATGAAGGGCAACGTCGGAGCCACCCTTTATATTGAGCAGGATGCCGCGAGCTCCGTCGATGGAGGTCTCGAGCAGCGGCGACTCGATCGCCTGTCTGGCCGCCTCGGTAGCTCGATTCTCCCCGGAAGCGATGCCGATGCCCATCAGGGCACTGCCGGCACCGCTGATGATCGTTCGCACGTCGGCGAAGTCCACGTTGATGATCCCTGGTGTGTTAATGAGATCGCAGATACTCTGCACGCCCTGACGCAGGACGTCGTCAGCGACCGCAAAGGCCTCAATCAGGCTGGTGCCCCGATCGACCACCTGCAACAGCCGGTCGTTCGGCACAATGATTACGGTATCGGCGGCCTCGCGCAGTCGACGGATACCCTCCTCGGCCTGGATGTTGCGGTTGGTGCCCTCGAAGCTGAAGGGGCGGGTGACGATACCGATGGTTAGCGCACCGGTCTCGCGGGCAACCTCGGCGATCACGGGAGCGGCCCCCGTGCCAGTGCCGCCGCCCTCGCCGACGGTAATGAAGACAAGGTCGGCGCCGCGCAGCACTTTTTTCACTTCATCGCGGCTGCGCTCCATGGCCTCGCTGCCAATCCTCGGGTCGGCGCCGCCGCCCAGCCCGCGAGTGAGCTCGCCGCCGACATGTATTTTCACGTCGGCGTCGGACATCTGTAGTGCTTGGGCGTCTGTGTTCAATGCGATGAACTCGACGCCTTTAATACCGGCATCGATCATGCGATTAACAGCGTTGGTGCCGCCGCCGCCAACACCTACCACCTTGATGGCGGCGATGTATGCTTCGTTTTCCCGCGGTTTCGCACTTTCTCTTGGAGCCGGCCGCCGCTCTTCTATGGACGTATCCTCAGATATGTGCTCCGTAGGCTGGAAGAGGTTCGCTAAGGCCCCTTCCTTCATGCTCGCTCGAATTTGCATTGAGCAACTCCTTTGCCAGATTACGGTAGGTGTCCGCGGCGGCGCCCTCCGGCTCGTAGGCCATGATGGAGCGACCCTGCACCGGGGCCTCCGCGAACTTTATGGTTTTCCTCACCACGGTCGAGAAGACTGTTTCGCCAAAGCTCTCCTTGAGGATCTCGATCGCTTCGCGGCCGTGTATGGTCCGGGCGTCAAACATCGTCGGCAGGATGCCCCTGATACGGACGTCCGGATTGAGGTTCTCTCTGATCATCTCCAGCGTTTTCTCCAACTGCGCCAGGCCCCGCAAGGACAGGTATTCACACTGTACCGGCACAATGACTCCGTCGGCCGCGGTAAGAGCGTTGATCGTCAACAGGCCCAGCGACGGCGGTGTGTCTATCAGAATAAAGTCGTAGCGATGCTTTACCTGCATCAGTGCTTTTTCCAGTGAGCGCTCGCGGCCGATTGCCGACGAAAGCGCCAGTTCGGCCCCCGCCAGGTCGATGCTGGCCGGCGCGATGTCGATCTCACACCGCTGGATGACATCGTCCAGGGGCACGCGCTGTACCAGCACGTTGAACATGCTCCTGGTGAGGAAGTCGGGGTTTATCCCCTGGCTCATGGACAGGTTTCCCTGCGGGTCCATGTCAATCGCCAGGACCCGGTAGTGCATTTCGCGCAGGGCGACCCCGGTGTTGAGAGTGGAGGTCGTCTTGGCGACTCCACCCTTCTGGTTGGCAAATGCCAGTACTGTAGTCACGTAATCCTGCTCCCGTGGGTTAGCGGGATTTATAGTGATATGTTGTTCTATCCCAACCCGGGAATTCCTTTAATAGCCGAAAGCGCCTCGAAAACCGTCGTCAGTTCTGGATACCACTCGCCCCGCTGGGCGCGCTTTTATCCACAACCTGTTAACACCTGTGGAAAGCGCTGTGTATGTGTGTTTGAGCTGGGACTTTACCCCTCGCGGCCCCCTCTTGGAGGCGTGAACCAAAACCCGGCTTTTGCTGGGGTTTTTTCACCACCTTATCCACAGCGCCTGTGGATAACTTCCTTGCCCGTGGGCTCCCCTGACATCTTGTTTTCGGACGGTTGCGGCTATAAGCTTTTCGCCACAGCTCCCCAGAGTCACCCGCAATGCGGCAGGCTGCCAGTTCATCCCGTTGTGAACCGCGCTCATTCACCTGGTTTTGGGGGGAGCATCCAGCAAGCCAACAGGAGTACTCCATGGGGAACAGAGCAGAAACCATCTGGCTGCGCGCCAGAGAATCGATCAGGGAGTCGCTCAGCACTTCCGCCTATGAAATCTGGTTTGAAAACGCCGGCGCGGACGGCATGGAGGAGGACAACACATTCCTGCTCTCCGTGCCCAACGACTTCGCCAAGACCCGCATTGAGGCCCGTTTTCTGCCACTGATCGAGGAGTCCCTGCAGGAGGTGGCCGGAGAGGAGATTCCGGTAAGGGTTGTGGTGTCACCGCCCGGAGGGGGGGACGACCGTGTCGCGGAACGGCGCGTTGAATTTCCCCGGATCGACATTACCGAGCCGCCGGTTCTTGGCGATTTGAACCCAAAATATACCTTTGACAGCTTTGTGATCGGTTCCAGCAACCGCTTTGCTCACGCCGCGGCGCTGGCCGTGGCGGAGTCCCCGGGCCGCGCCTACAACCCCTTCTTTATCTATGGAGGCGTCGGACTGGGCAAAACCCACCTTCTACAGGCTATAGGACACTACGTCGCCACCAACAGCCCGGAGCTGTCGGTCAAGTACATGACCGTGGAGTCCTTCACCAACGACTTCATCAACTCGGTCATGAACAAAAAGATGGAGCAGTTCAAGCGCAAATGCCGTGACAATGATGTATTGCTCATCGACGACATACAGTTTCTGGAAAATAAGGAGGGCACCCAGGAGGAGTTCTTCCATACCTTCAACACCCTCTACGAGGCCGGCAAGCAGATTGCTATTTCCAGCGACCGCCCTCCCCGGGAGATTGCCACCCTCGAAGACCGCCTCAAGAGCCGCTTTGAGTCGGGTCTCATTACCGACATTCAGCCACCTGACGTAGAAACCCGTATCGCTATTCTCAGGAAACTGGTCGCCAGCAGAGGCATTGTCATAGCCTCGAGCTCCGCCGACGAAGTGCTTGGCTATATCGCGGCCGGCATCCCGACAAATATACGCGAGCTGGAAGGTGCGCTAAACCGCGTGGCGGCCCAGGCAAAATTTACCAACTCCCAGATCACGCTTCCACTGGCCAAGGAAGCGCTCAAAGATATTCTTCCGACCAGCCTGGACGCACGTATTTTCATAGACATGATTCAGAGCGAAGCCTGCCGCACCTTTGGCGTCTCCATGAGCGATCTCAAGGGCAGCAAGCGCAGCCAGAGCATAGTCTTCCCGCGGCAGATCGCCATGTACCTCTGCCGGGAGCTGACGGACTCCTCGCTGCCGCGCATCGGCGAGAAGTTCGGCGGACGCGATCACACCACTGTCATCCACTCCTATAACAAGATCTCCAAGCTGATCAAGGAGGAGCGTGAGGTTTTTACCATGGTCCAGCAGATCACAAGCAAACTCAAACACTCCCAGCGCTGACATCAAACCGTCTGTTAAAAATATGTTGAGATCGTGTGGAGATAACGCGGATTATCCCCTCCTTTGCACCGCCGTCTTTTGTCGGTTATGGTTATGCCATCCGTGCGGACTGTTATCCTCATGGTTGTCAACATTTTTATCCCTTGCTGGAAACTGTTTTTTTGGAGGCGCTTTTCGCGGTTCTCCCCGGTATACATGAACCTACTAATAAGAATACTTTATTTAAATAAATTAATTATAAAACCGTTGGAGGTCAGCTCATGCGGATAACCTGTTCCAGAGATCTCTTGCTTGAAAACCTGCAGTCCGTTCTTAAAACGGTTTCAACCAAAAGCACGATGCCGGTTCTGTCCGGAATTCGTCTGGAGATAAAAGCCGGCCAAAAAGCCGAGCTTGCCAGTACGGACATGGAGTTATCCCTGCGCCTGACAATGGAAGTAAAGGCAGAGGGAGAGGGCGCACTGGTCGCCCCGGGAAGACTCATGACCGATGTCGTTAGAAGCCTGCCTGCAGGAGAAGTAACGCTTGAGATGGACGAAAAAGAACAAGTCCTCGAGGTCAGCTGTGGAACCGCCGACTTCCATCTCAACTGCCTGCCGGCGGCGGATTTTCCCAGGCTGCCAGAAATGCCGGAAGACGGCTCTTTTGAAATCGACAGTGCTCCCCTGGTCTCAACCATCAACACGGTGGCAAGGGCCGCCTCGCGGGACGAAACCAGACCGGTGCTTACAGGCATTCTGGTTAAGTTCTCCAAAGACAAACTGAAGATGGTGGCTACCGACAGCTACCGGCTCAGCGTCCGCGAGACCGCCGCGCAGAGCACGCTGAAAGACAAAAAAGAAGTGATTGTGCCCAGGGCCTCCCTGGAAGAGCTTGCCCGCATCTGCGGCCAGGCTGAATCCGAAAAGATCAGCGTTGGCATCATGGATGGACAAATCATCTTCTCTGCGGGCAGCGTTATCCTCACGTCGCGCCTGATCGAAGGCCAGTTCCCCAACTATCAGCAGCTGCTGCCGGACGAGTTCAAGCACGAGATTAAAATGGACCGGGATGAGCTACAGGAAGCAGTCAGCCGTATCAGCCTCATGGCCCAGAAAAATGCGCCCCTCAGAATGAAATTTACTTCCGGCGAGCTGACCATCTCGGCGCAGACGCCCCAGGTAGGAGAGGCGAAGGAGACCATGCCCGTTGCTTTCCAGGGGGAAGAGGTGGAGATTGGCTTCAACCCGGAGTTCCTGCGGGAAGGAATCGACAGCGTCTCCGAAGAGCAGGCCGCACTCAGGATCATCAGTCCCCTGCGGCCGGGGTTGATCAAGGGAGAGGACGACGACTTCCTTTACCTGATCATGCCCGTTCGTCTCACGGGCTAAGGGCCCGGGAAGAGAACCAGAAATGGCGGTGCCACAGCTTTGTACCTAAGGCGCCTAAAGCTAAAAAACTTCAGGAACATCCGCCGCGCCGCCATTGAGCTGCCACCGGGAATCTCCATCGTCATCGGAGAAAACGGCGCCGGCAAAACCAGCTTTCTCGAGGCGGTACAGTACGTCACTTGCGGGCGCTCCTTTCGCACCAGCCGCGAGCAGGAAATGGTTGGTGACGAACACTCCTATTTTCGAATCGAGGCCGACGTGGAGTGGAATGAAACCAGCCTCTCCCGCTCCGTGGCCTACGAGCAGGGCTCGGGCGCGAAAGTCGATCCGGGAGGAGGACCCCAGTGGCTGCCGCCCGGATCGGTGCTATGTTTCTCTCCGGACGACCTTCAGCTGATCAAAGGCCCGCCCGCCCTGCGGCGGCGCTTTCTGGACGAGGCCATCTCACGGCGGCTGCCGGCGTATCATCGAACACTAATCGACCACCAGAAGGTGCTTGCCCAGCGAAACAGCTTTCTGCAGAGAGCGCGGGCGGGCCTAGTGCAACTGGCCGATATCTCCCCCTGGGACCGACAGCTGGCGGCCCTGGCGGTCAGGATCAGCGGCGCGCGACTTGAACACTGTCAACGGATCACGCCCTATTTCCAGGAGGCCTTTTGCCAGATCTCCGGGGAAGAATCAGACGTGGAGGTCTGGCACGTATCCCAACTGGAAGGCCAGGGGAGCCAGGAGGAGCGCGAAGCGGGGCTGGTAGCGCTCCTGGCGGCGAGATGGTCTGAAGACCTCGAGCGGCTGGCGACCGGGTTTGGCGCTCACCGTGACGACATCGACTTCAGGCTTGATGGCAGGAGCCTCAAGCCGTATGGTTCCCAGGGTGAGCAAAGGGCGGCGGTGCTCGCGCTGCTTCTGGCGGATCGCCGACTCGGTGGAGAGACCGGCCAGTCACCACTGCTTCTGCTGGACGATGTCATGAGCGAGCTGGACCCGGAGCGCCGCAGGAGATTGCTCGCGGCTCTGGCTCTGGAGGACGGTGAAATCGAAACCGTAAATTTCGCCCAGACGCTGATAACCGCAGCGGACCCGGGGCTTTTTTCCGAAGGCGAGCTGTCGGCCGCATTCGTCCTGGAGGTCGAGGGCGGCGCCACGATGGAAACCGGGCTGGTTTAAATGTCCAACTATAAAAGCATCGGATCGATTATTCGCCGCGAGCAAAACCGGCTTTGGCGAACCAACCCGGGACTCGGCCTGCAGTGCCTTTGGGAACGGGCAGCCGGTGAGGAAATCGCCGCCAGCACCGAGGTCAGGGCGTTTCATGACGGGGTGATGACGGTGAGCTGCCAGTCCGGTGGCTGGGCCTGTGAGCTCAAGCTTGCCGCCACCGAACTGACCGCCCGGCTCAACGCCCTGGGGCCACCGGAAAAAGTCAGGGAAATCCGCTTCGTTCACCAGGCTCGCGGCACCGGGAAATCCCGCAAATAGCGGGAAAGTTTAGGCAAATTGTATTGCGAATTGCCCAGGCTTTTATGATATACTCCAGGGAGTAATTCCACGGGTCCTCACCATCCCACACCGGAGGTCGGAGCTTGAAGGAGCGCAGTCCTGTCTGAAGCGCTGTTTTCCCGCCCCCAATCGCCGCTCCCGTGCGCGGCGCCCCCGCTCTTCATTTGAGCTTAAATACCTATACCGAACGATTGGACTATGCCAAAATCTAGTTACGACGCCAAAGACATTACCGTACTCGAGGGCCTGGAAGCGGTTCGCAAACGGCCGAGCATGTATATCGGCTCCACCAGCGCCCGGGGCCTTCACCACCTGGTCTACGAAGTGGTCGACAACTCCGTGGACGAGGCGCTGGCCGGCGGGTTTTGCACCGAGATCACAACCACCATCAATCCCGACAACTCTGTCACCGTCACCGACGACGGCCGCGGCATCCCCGTAGCGCTCCATCCGAAGTACAAGAAGCCGGCGGCGGAAATCGTTCTCACCGTGCTGCACGCCGGAGGAAAGTTCGGCGGCGAGGGCTACAAAGTGTCCGGCGGTTTGCACGGCGTCGGCCTCTCGGTTGTCAACGCCCTTTCCGAGTGGCTCACCGTGGAGATTCGCCGTGACGGACATGTTTGGACGCAGGGCTTCGAGCGCGGCGTGCCAACGGGAGAGCTTCAGATGGGCGAGCCGACGGACGAAACCGGCACTTCGGTCACCTTTATGGCCGACCTGGAGATTTTTGAAGAGGTCGACTACAAGTTTTCGACGCTTTCCCAGCGGCTCCGCGAAATGGCCTTCCTCACCAAGGGCCTGAAGATTTCACTGACCGACGAGCGGGGCGAAGGACAGGCGGCCGCCTATCAGTACGAGAACGGCATCAAGGACTTCGTTGCCCACATCAACAGCAACAAGGATCCTATCCACAAAAACATCGTCTACCTCGAGAAGGAAGGCAAGCGGGGCGAGGTTGAGGTAGCCATGCAGTGGAACGCCTCCTACGTCGAGAGCATTTTTTCCTTCGCCAACAGCATCAACACCCAGGAGGGCGGCACGCACCTGTCTGGTTTCCGCGCGGCGCTGACCCGCGTCGTAAACGATTATGCCCGCACCAAGGGACTGCTCAAGGAAAAAGAAGAGGCGCTTTCCGGTGACGATGTCCGCGAAGGCCTCTCGGCGGTTATATCGGTCAAGTTGCGCGAGCCCCAGTTCGAAGGCCAGACCAAGACCAAGCTGGGCAACTCCGAGATGCGCGGCTTCGTGGAGAGCGCCGTGGGCTCCAAGCTTTCAGAGTTCCTCGAAGAGCACCCCGCCGAGGCAAAGCAGATCGTGACCAAGGCCACCTCGGCCGCCAGAGCCCGGGCGGCGGCACGCAAGGCGCGCGATCTTACCCGGCGCAAGAGCGTCCTCGAGAACAGCGCCCTGCCAGGCAAACTCGCCGATTGTTCGGTAAAAGATCCGGCTGCCTGCGAGATCTACCTGGTCGAGGGAGACAGCGCCGGCGGCTCGGCCAAGCAAGCGCGCGACCGCGCCTTCCAGGCCATACTGCCGCTCAGGGGCAAGATCATCAATGTCGAGAAGGCGCGGCTCAATAACATCCTTGCCAACAAGGAGATCCAGGCGATGATCACCGCGCTGGGCACCGGCATCGCCGACGAGTTCGACATTACCGGAGCCCGCTACCACAAAGTCATCATCATGACCGATGCTGATGTCGATGGCGCCCACATCCGTACGCTCATTCTTACCTTCTTCTTCCGCTATATGAAGGAGATGATTGACGTAGGTTATATCTACATAGCCCAGCCCCCGCTGTTCCGCATCAAGCAGGGAAGCCAGGAGATTTATGTGGACAAGGAGATCCAGCTGGAGGAGCTGTTGCTCCGCGACAAGCTGGAGCAGATAGCCGTATCAGGAAACGGCGGCGGCAAGACAAAGGGCAAGCTGGCGCTGAGCCAGGCCAAGTACCAGCGGTTCCAGCGGCTTTACAAGGAGTACGAAGGCTGGAACGCCAAGCTGAGGGCCCTGTACGGCCATTCTGTTGTGGACTATGTTCGCAGCCAGACTCTGCTGGAGAAGGACATCAAGGACTACACTGCCTTCAGCAAGTTTCTCAAGACGAAAGAGGCGGCGGCGAAATTCGATCGGCTGGAAGTTGTCGGGGAGGACGAGTCAGAGGGGACCATTTCCCTCAAGGTAACCGACAAGCGGACAGGTGTCGCCCACGCCGTCGAGGTCAAGACCGAGCTACTGGCAAGCCGCGAGCTGGCCAGCATGCGCGACCTTTACTCCAGGATGAAAGATATTATGGGCGAGCCGCCCTTCCTTTTTACCATGGGCAAGAAGGAGCATCCAGCAGAGAGTTTTGATGAGGTGACGACAGCCATACTGTCGCTGGCAAAGGAAGGCATCAACCTCCAGCGGTTCAAGGGCCTTGGCGAGATGAACCCGGAACAGCTGTGGGAAACGACCATGAATCCCGACACCCGTACACTTCTCAGGGTGACCCTGGAGGATGCGGCGGCAGCGGATGAAATATTTACGACGCTGATGGGCGATAAGGTCGAGCCCCGGCGGGCGTTCATCGAGTCCAACGCTCGACAGGTACGCTTCCTGGATATTTGATAAGGAGACCGATAGTTGGCAATTTCTAATCTTGACGGACGCATAGAACCAAGAGAACTCGAAGAGGAGATGCGCTCCTCATACATGGATTATTCCATGAGCGTGATCGCTGGCCGGGCGCTCCCGGATGTTCGCGACGGCCTGAAGCCAGTGCACCGGCGTGTGCTGTACGCCATGCAACAGCTGGGGCTTGCTTACAACAAGCCCTATAAAAAAAGCGCCCGCATCGTCGGCGATGTCATTGGTAAATACCACCCCCACGGCGACAGCGCCGTCTACGACACCATGGTACGCCTGGTTCAGGATTTTTCCATGCGCTATCCGCTCATCGACGGCCAGGGAAACTTCGGCAGCGTCGATGGCGACAGCGCCGCCGCCTACCGCTACACCGAGGCGAGGCTCTCGAAGCTGGCCATGGAGATGTTGCGCGACATCGACGAGGACACCGTCGATTTCATTCCCAACTTTGACGAGAGCACCGAAGAGCCGGCGGTGCTCCCCGCGCGTTACCCCAACCTTCTGGTCAATGGATCCAGCGGTATCGCCGTAGGGATGGCCACAAATATACCGCCGCACAACCTGGGCGAGACCATCGATGCCTGTGTTGCCATGATCGACAACCCCGACATCGCCATAGACGGTCTGATGGAACATATGCCGGGACCGGACTTTCCCACCGGCGGTTTCATCATGGGCAGGCGGGGCATTCTGGACGCCTATACAACGGGTCGAGGCCTGGTGAAGGTGAGGGCCAAGGCTCACTCCGAGCCCATCAAGGGAAAGCGCGACGCCATCATCATCACCGAGTTGCCATATCAGGTGAACAAGGCAACCCTGATCGAGAAGATCGCCGAGCTGGTGCGGGAACACAAGATCATGGAGATCTCCGATCTGCGTGACGAGTCTGATCGCAGCGGCATGCGTGTGGTAATCGAACTGAAGCGGGAAACGATTCCCAAGGTGGTGCTCAACAAACTTTACAAGCACACTGCCATGCAGACCACCTTCGGCATCATCAACCTGGCGCTGGTGGAAGGCGTGCCGCGCACCATGTCGCTACGGGAAATGCTGCGCTGCTACATCGCCCATCAGCGCGAAGTGATCATCCGACGCACCCGATTCGAGCTGGAAAAGGCCCAGAAACGCGCGCATATTCTGGAGGGCCTGCTGACAGCGCTGGAGAATCTGGACGCTGTGGTAAAGCTGATCCGGGCCTCGAAAGACGCCGAGGAGGCGCGCAACGGTCTGATTAATAAATTCAAGCTTACCCTGGTGCAGGCTCAGGCCATCCTCGACCTGAGGCTGCAGAAGCTTACCGGCCTCGAGCGTGGCAAGATCAAGGAAGAGTACAAGGACCTGATGGAGCGCATAGCCTGGCTCAAGGGCATCCTCGCCGAAGAGTCGGAGGTTTACCGGCTGATCAGGGAGGAGCTCCTCGAGGTCAGGAAGATGTTCAGCGACGAGCGCCGCACCCAGATTGTTCCCGGCGAGGACGAACTCGACATCGAGGATCTCATCGCCGAGCAGGACATGGTCATCTCCATAACCCACACCGGCTATATCAAGAGTCTGCCGCTTAACACATATCGCAAGCAGCGCCGCGGTGGGGTGGGAGTTATTGGCATGGACGTCAAGGAAGAAGACCACCTCGAACACCTTTTCATCACCACAACCCACCATTACCTGCTTTTCTTCACCAGCGTCGGAAAGGTGTATCGACTAAAGGTTCACGAGATACCTCTGGGCAGCAGAACCTCCAAGGGCCGTGCTGTGGTCAACCTTTTGCCGCTGAGAAGCGGTGAGCGCATCAAGGCCGTAGTCGCCACCAAGGACTACAAGGATGCGAAATACCTGGTCATGGCCACCCGCAAGGGCCTGGTCAAGAAGACCGAGTTCGAAGCCTACAATACGGTTCTTAAAGCCGACGGCATCATCGCTATCAATATCCGGGACGACGACGAGCTGATCGCCGTGCGTCACTCCAACGGTGACGACGACATTCTGCTGGTCAGCGAAGGTGGTCAGGCCATCCGCTTCAATGAGTCGCAGACGCGCCCGATGGGCCGGGCCACCAGTGGCGTCAAGGGCATGAGCCTGTCAAAGGGCGACAGGGTGCTCTCCATGAACGTGGCGCGCGACGATGCCGACCTGTTCGTGGTCACCAATGGTGGCTACGGCAAGCGAACGCATATCAGCGAATACCCCCGCCATAATCGCGGCGGCAAGGGCGTCAGGACCATAAAATATACCGAGGCCAAAGGCACGCTGATCGCCGCCAAGGTTGTGCGCGACAACCACGAGCTGGTGCTGATCTCTGCTGACGGCACCATCATCCGCATACCGGTCAGCGGTATTTCCTGCATGGGTCGCTCCACCCAGGGCGTGCGGGTGATGAATCTGCGCAAGGGCGACCGGGTTAGTGCCGTGGCTCGGGTTGTCGCCAGCGAATCCGGTGATACCGAGGAAGAGATCGACGCCGAATAAAGAGGAATGCAATATAGCAGCCAAATTGTGATAATCTTTTGGGCGCTCGTAAAGGGCGCCCTTTTCGTGGCGCTATGACGAGGGGTTGGAATCCATGACCGGTCTTTCCCGCGAACAAATCAAGCAGATCATTCCCCATCGCGACCCATTCCTTTTTCTGGATGAGATCGTGGAGCTGGTGCCTGGCCAGCGAGCCGTGGCTATCAAGGAAGTGCGTCCCGAGGAGCCCCATTTCCAGGGCCACTTTCCCGGGCAGCCGATCATGCCCGGGGTGCTGATAGTCGAAGCACTGGCCCAGGCTGGCGCCGTGGCGGCGCTCTCACTCCCTGAAAACCAGGGAAAGCTGGTATTGTTCGCCGGAATTGATAGCGTACGTTTCAAGCGCCAGGTTGTTCCCGGCGACACCCTGAGGCTGGAGGTAGAGATGACCAGGATGCGAGGCGCCATTGGAAAAGCTGAAGCCAGGGCTACAGTAGATGGCAGCCTGGCCTGTAAGGCGGAGCTGACCTTCGCCATCGGGGAACGCCAGGAATGATCCCAGTGGCTTTTGCTCCATCAGACTCGAGTATGGCGCCGACATTCTGGATCAGATGAACGCCAGGCTGGTTAAAATCTCCGCCGTGGGAACGCACGTACCCGAACGCGTGGTTACCAATGATGATCTCTCGCGTACGCTGGACACCTCTGACGAGTGGATTTCCAGTCGTAGCGGCATTCGCGAGCGTCGCATCGCCGCCGAAGGTGAGGCCGCGTCCGACCTGGGGGCCGTTGCCGCAAGCCGCGCCCTGGAGGCCGCAGCCGTCCGCCCGGCTGATCTCGACCTTATCATCGTCGCCAGCCTTTCTCCCGACATGCTGTTCCCTTCGACTGCTTCCTTTATCTCCGGCAAGATAGGCGCTGACGGCACTCCGGCATTCGATCTATCAGCTGCATGCACCGGATTTATATACGCATTGGCCACCGGCGCTTCTTTTGTGGCCGCAGGCCAGGCGGAAAAGGTGCTCGTTATAGGTGCCGAGGTCGTCTCCAAGATGATAGACTGGACCGATCGTGGCACCGCGGTGCTTTTTGGAGACGGCGCCGGCGCCGTTCTGCTGGAGCCGGCGGAGTCGGAGGAGGAGGCAATCGTCGGGTTCGATCTGGGGAATGATCCCGCCGGCGTGGAGCTGCTGAATCTGCCCGCGGGGGGGTCACGAAACCCGGCCTCTCCGGAAACAGTGGCGACCAGGCAGCATTTTATCAAGATGAATGGTAGCGAGGTCTTCAAGTTCGCCACCAGGGTCATAGTTAAATCGGGCCGGGAGGTGCTGGCCCGCCATGGTCGCCGAATCGAGGATGTGGACCTGTTCATACCACATCAGGCAAACATTCGCATTATCGACACGGCCGCCCGCAAGCTGGGCGTGCCGCCGGAGCGGGTTTTCTCCAATCTCGAGCGATACGGCAATACGTCGTGTGCTTCTATTCCGCTTTGTCTTGATGAGGCGGCGGCCGCCGGACGCATCGCTGGCGGCGAGCTGGTACTGATGGTCGGCTTTGGAGCCGGTCTGACCTGGGGTTCATGCCTGGCACGAATGGGCGAACTTAAAAGAATTCAGGAGTAAGACATGCCAAACCGCATTTGCGAACTGCTGGAGATAGATCACCCGATAATTCAAGGTGGCATGTCCTGGGTGAGCGACGCCAGCCTTGCCGCTGCGGTTTCCAACGGCGGCGGTCTGGGTGTAATCGGCGCCGGCGCCATGCCGCCGGAAGTCCTGCGCGATGAAATCGCCAGGACCCGCGAGCTCACCGATCGGCCATTCGGTGTCAACATGGTCATGATCAACCCCGAGTTTGAAGACCAGCTTGGAGTTGTTCTGAAAGAAAAACCGGCAGTCGTGACACTGGGCGCGGTGCGGAGTACCACGGTGATACCGGATATCAGGGCGAAGGGCATCAAGGTCCTGCCGGTGGTGGCGGCGGTCGCGATAGCGCGGCGAGCAGAGCAACACGGTGCCGACGCCATCGTCGCCGAGGGCTGTGAGGCCGGAGGCCATATCGGCGAGACCACCACCATGGTCCTGACCAGGCTGGTCTCGGAGGCGGTCGAGGTCCCGGTGCTGGCCGCGGGCGGTATTGTCGACGGCGCCACAATGGTGGCCGCCTTTGCTCTCGGGGCAGAGGGCGTTCAGATGGGCACCCGTTTTGTCTGCGCCGAGGAGTGCACGGTTAGCGAAGCTGTCAAGGAAAAGTTCATCAAGGCGGGCGACCGGGCAACTGTGGTCACCGCCCGTACCATCGGCTACCCCGTACGGTCCATCAAGAACAAGCTGGTGGGTCTATACATCGACCTGGAAAAGGATTTTCTGCTGGGCAAGCGCTCGGCTGAAGAAATCGAGAGACTGGGCCTCGGAAAACTGCGCGAAGCCATGAGAGAGGGAAACGTCAGGGATGGATCGATGATGGCCGGTCAGGGCGTCGCCCTGGTGAACAGGGTTCAGCCAGCCGCCGAGATCATTTCCGAGATCATTGCCGAAGCTGAAGCTGTCACCGCCGAACTGTCAACGAGGCTGTCGCTGAGGCGGTGAGTGCCAGCCATGGGTAAGCTATGGGTAAGCTAGCCTTCGTCTTCCCGGGGCAGGGATCACAATCGGTTGGAATGGGCCGGGGTCTGACAGAGTCTTTCGGTGTCGCGGCGGACGTATATCGCCGTGCCGGCGATTTGCTGGGCCGGGACATCAGCGCGCTCAGCTTCGCAGGCCCGGAGGAGGAGCTGGCCCGCACTGAAAACGCCCAAGTGGCTCTCTATGTAAACAGTATGGCGATAATGGCGGTGTTGGACGAGAAGGGCTTGAACGCCGACATGGTCGCGGGCCACAGCCTCGGAGAATACAGTGCTCTGGCGGCCTGTGGCGCAATTAGCTTTGAAACCGGCCTGAGCCTGGTTGCCAGCCGAGGTAAAGCCATGAGTGAGGCGGCGGCCGGGCGGCCGGGAGCCATGGCAGCTATCCTTGGCCTGGAGGACGGTAAGGTGGAAGAGATCTGCGCATTCTCCGGCGAGGTCTGGCCGGTGAATTACAACAGCCCGGGACAGCTGGTGATTAGCGGCGAAACTGCTTCAGTGGAGCGGGCCATGTTCCAGGCTGAGGCTGCGGGGGCGAAAAAAACAGTTCGCCTGAAAGTCGGTGGCTCATTTCACAGCCCCCTGATGAGGTCCGCGGCGGGAGTGATGAAAGAGGAGCTGGCACAAGTTGAATTCCAGGATCCCGAACCGCCATATCTCTCCTCAATCACCTGTGATTACGAAAGCGCATCAAGCTTACCGGATCTGCTGGTGCGCCAGATTGTTTCACCTGTACGCTGGAGGCAGGCTGTTGAGAAGCTTGTCGCAGACGGAGCCGACCGGTACCTGGAAGTTGGAAATGGGAAAGTTCTCTGCGGTCTGATCCGCAGGATTAACCGCGACGCGGCTACGGCCAGCACTTCCGACCCGCAGGGTTTGGAAAATGCGCTGGCCGCCCTGCAGCTGAATCAGGGCTGAGGGGTTAAGAGCAGAATAAGAAAGAGAACAATCACCGACCTTAACCGGAAAACAGATGGAAACAGAAACCAATAATATTTACAGATTAAGTGGCCAGGTGGCGTTGGTCACAGGCGCGGCGCGCGGTATCGGCAAGGCGACTGCCGAGGCGCTGGCACTGGCCGGGGCCGATGTCGCCATAAACTACCAAAGCAGTCGCGAGGCCGCCGAGGCTCTCGCCAGGGACCTCGGCTCTCGTGGCGTAAGAACCGTTGTGGCCCAGGGAGATGTCGCCGACGCTGATCAGGTGAAAACAATGGTTGGGGTGGCCGAAGAAGCCCTGGGGCCGATCACTATCCTGGTCAACAATGCGGGCATCACCCGCGACGGCCTGGCCATGCGGATGAGCGTGGAAGATTTTGACGAGGTCATAGCCACCAGCCTGAGGGGGGCGTTTCTTTGCAGCAAGGCGGTCGCTCGTGGCATGATGAAGGCTCGCGGCGGCGCTATCATCAACGTTTCCAGTGTCATCGGCCGCCGGGGCAACGCCGGCCAGGCCAACTATGCCGCCGCCAAAGCCGGGCTTATCGGTTTCACCAAATCGCTGGCGCGCGAGCTGGGGCCGCGGGGCGTCAGGGTTAATGCCGTCGCGCCCGGCTACGTGGTAACAGACATGACCGCGGAGCTTCCCGAAAACATGAAAGAACAGATTTTGAACAGCACACCACTGGGACGCCTGGCCAGTCCGGAGGAAATCGCGTCAGTGATCGCCTTTCTGGCCTCTCCAGCGGCAGCATATATAACCGGGGCCGTTATCCCGGTAGACGGAGGTCTCGGTATATGAAACCGCGTCGAGTGGCTGTAACCGGAATCGGCGTCATCTCGTCGATTGGCGCCGGCATCGAGGATTACTGGCGGGCGCTGGTCGCCGGCACGTCCGGTGTAGCCACCATCACCCATTTTGATACCACTGACTACCGCGTCCACATCGCCGCTGAGGTCAAGGATTTCGACCCGACGGTCTACACCGACAAAAAGAGCGCCCGGCGTATGGACCGTTTTGCCCAGTTCTCGGTGGCTGCGGCGAAGCTCGCTGTTGAGGACGGCTCGCTGGATGTCGCCGCCGATCCGGAAAATATCGGCGTACTGGTGGCCAGTGGTATTGGCGGCCTGCAAACATTTGAGAGAGAAACCGAGGTCCTGCTAAACAAGGGACCAAGCCGTATCAGCCCCCTGTTCATTCCCATGCAGATAGTAAACATGGCCGCGGCCCAGGTTTCTATCGTGCTGGGAGCCAGAGGGCCTCTCAGTACCGTCTGCACGGCTTGCTCGGCGGCGAGTAACGCCATCGGTGAAGCCTTTGAGATCATCCGGCGCGGCGCCGCCGATGTCATGCTTGCCGGCGGCAGCGAAGCTACGATAACTCCGGTTGGGATATCCTCTTTCGCGGCCATGCGAGCGCTTTCAGAGCGCAACGATGAACCGGAGCGCGCCAGTCGCCCCTTCGACCGTGACCGCGACGGTTTCGTCATGGGCGAGGGCTCGGCTATTCTCATTCTGGAAGAGTTGGAGCGGGCCCGTGCCCGTGGGGCTAAAATTTACGCCGAGGTTTGCGGCTACGGGATGAGCTCGGACGCCTATCACATCAGTGCTCCGGAGCCCTCTGGAGAGAACCAGGCTCGTGCCATGACCGCCGCACTGGCTGAGGCGCAAATACAGCCCTCTGAAATCGATTACATCAATGCGCACGGGACCTCGACCCAACTCGGTGACGAGATCGAAACCAGGGTTATCAAGATTGCCCTGGGCGAACACGCGGACAAGGTGGCTATCAGCTCCACCAAGTCGATGATCGGCCATTGTCTCGGCGCCTCCGGCGCTCTTGAGGCGGCGGCCAGTGTCCTGGCAATCGATCGCGGGATGATCCCACCGACGATCAACCTGGAAAACCCCTGCCCGGAATGTGACCTGGATTATGTGCCGAACCAGGCCCGGGAGCGTCAGGTCCGCGTGGCCGCATCCAACTCCTTCGGCTTCGGCGGCCACAACGTCACGCTCGTTTTCCGGGCCCTTTAAGCGGAGGCGGTCTTGGCTCAGAAAGTTTCGGTAGATATCAGCCGCCGCGGCGGGAACTCTCTTGATGGCGCTCAGAGCTGTCCGGGCTGTAAAGAGCTGCTCAGCCCCGGGGACTTGAGTGGCAACTCCATGGTTTGTCCCCACTGCGGCCATCATTTTCGGATGACTGCCCGCCAGCGCATTGAGCTACTGGCCGATCCGGGAAGCTGGAGCGAGATTGCCGGCAACCTGCGATCGGCTGACCCCCTGGAGTTTTTCGACCTGCGTCCCTACCCGGACCGCCTCGAAGAAGCAGAGTACGAAACCGGTCTTTCCGAGGCCATGCTCACCGGGCGGGCCAGGATGAACAAGATGGACGTGATCATGGCGGTAATGGATTTCGGTTTCATGGGCGGCAGCATGGGCAGCGTTGTCGGTGAGCGATTCTGGCGCGCAGCCGCAGAGGCGATGGATACGCGCTTCCCCCTGGTGGTCGTCTGCGCCTCAGGAGGCGCCCGCATGCAGGAAGGTATTTTGTCGCTCCTGCAAATGGCCAAGACCACCTGTGCCGTAGAGCTTATGGCCGAGGCGCCCATTCCCTTTGTCACAGTACTTACACACCCGACAACTGGCGGTGTAATGGCGAGCTTTGCCACCCTGGCCGATGTCATAGTGGCTGAACCGGGAGCGCTCATGTGTTTCTCGGGACCACGTGTGATCGAGCAGACTATTAAGGAAAAGCTGCCGGAAGACTTCGGGCTGGCGGAATCGAACATGGACCACGGGCAGGTCGATCTGATCGTGCCCCGCACCGAGCTGAAGGACCGTCTCGTTCAGATCCTGGGATTGTTGGAAGGGGGTGTCGCCTGTGCGCTCCAACCCCTTTGGGAGGAAAAGACACGCCCTGCAGGACGAAGAGGGGCGTTTGCACAAGCGTTTGACCGAATTAAAGCGCTTGCCAACGCTCCCTGGCGTTCATCTCAAAGATGAGATAACAAAAATAAGCCAACGCCTCAAGGAGCTGGGGCGCGGCCGTCATCTGGACAAGGCTGTCTGGGACAAGGTCGAACTGGCCCGGCATCCCAAGCGACCGTACACGCTGGACTATATCGAGAACATGTTTGCCGGCTTCATAGAGCTGCATGGCGATCGTTGTTATGGCGACGATTCCGCCATTGTCGGCGGTCTGGCGGCATACCAGGGACGGACACTGATGGTAATCGGCCATCAGAAAGGCCGTGACCTCGCCTCGCGCACCAAGCGCAACTTCGGCATGCCACGGCCCGAAGGCTATCGCAAGGCCCAGCGGCTCATGCAGCTGGCCGATAAATTTGGCATTCCAGTGATGACGCTCATCGATACCCCTGGCGCCTTCCCCGGCATCGCCGCGGAAGAGCGGGGTCAAGGGAGTGCCATTGCCAACTCGCTTCTTTGCATGGCCAGGCTGAACGTGCCCACCGTGGCTGTGATCATTGGGGAAGGTGGCAGCGGCGGCGCCCTGGCCCTGGCCCTAACCGACCGGGTTTTGATGCTGGAGAACTCCGTTTATTCAGTCATCACCCCAGAGGCTTGCGCGGCCATTCTCTGGAAAGACTCCAGTGAAGCCCACCTTGCCGCCCAGACGCTGGGAATGACTTCCGCGGACCTGGCCCGGCTGGAAATAATCGACGAGGTGTTACCCGAGCCTCGCGGTGGCGCTCACCGCGATCATGCAGCGGCAGCACGGATTCTCAAGGATGCGCTGGAAGAGGCGCTGCGGGAGCTGGAGACCATGAACCCGCGCTTGCGAAAGAAGGAGCGCTTCGAGAAGTTCAGGAGGATGGGCGTCTGGAAGGAAAACGGGCTAACGCTCTTCTGATATGCCACCGAGACTCAGGCCGGATTACGGCTTAAAAAAGACGGCCCGCGGTCAGGCCACTTCTTCGTCCCGATCATCTTCGCGAAAATCGTTGTAGGCGAAGAACCCGGCGATCTCGCCGGAGATCAGCACATCTCCCAGCTGGTTGAGGGCCATTATGCCTTCGATGATAGCACGCTCGTTCTCGATGGTTCCATGAAGAACGTGATCAAGAAGGGTTTCCTGCAAGGCGATGCGGAAGGCGATCGCGGTGGTAACGATATCCGGCAGGCCGAAACCAACGGCTGTCCGACGGAAGGCAGCATCGCTGGCGATATCGCGAAGCCCGTGCAGCACATCGGCCTTGTGATAGTCTTCCGCCTCAAGGAATTCAATGGAACAGTTGATCAACTTGTTGGCGACCCCGCTGCCCATGGGTGTTTTCAGCATTTGCTCGAAGTCGTCAGCTATGCACCCATGCAGATTTTCCAGCCAACGGCGTACGACCTCTTCATGGTTTTCTCTCAGGTGGCTGGCCAAAGTATGTGAAATCATCAGGGCTCCCGATCATAGATCCTCGTCTTACGTGGTATCGGACTCCGAAAAGTGATACTTGACGAGGCCAGCATAATATTCCCATATTTCCGGGAGAGCCCTACTTTTGTCGCGCGGCGCGGTTGGCTATCAGCGCACCGGTGGCGCCGGCGCCTACGCCGTTATCGATGTTAACCACAACCAGACCAGGGCAACAGCTTTGGAGCATGGTGAGCAGAGCGGTTATACCGCCTCCTCCCAATCCATAACCGATCGATGTGGGCAAGCCGATGACTGGTGTTGGCACCAGTCCGGCCACGACGGAAGGCAGGGCGCCCTCCATGCCGGCGGCGACGATGATGGCAGCGACCTCGGAATCGATCATGTTTCTTAAAGGATCAACCAATCGGTGAACGCCGGCGACGCCCACATCGTATGCCACGATTACTTCGCAGCCCATCTCTTCGGCGATGACCCTCGCCTGTTCGGCGGCTGGCATATCGGCCGTACCTGCGGAAAGGATGCCGAGTTTTCCGCCCGTGAGCTCAGGCTCTCGCCCGGGCGCGCGCAAGACTGCTGTTTTTGCGTCCCGGTTGGCTACGGCAAGCTGGCCCGGGAAAGTTTTTTTGATTGCCGCCCATTGCTCCTCATCCAGACCACTGGCGATTGCCCGTCCGGCCTGCTTAACCATGGCGCCGCAGATCTTTAATAGCTGCTCGACGGTTTTCCCGGGAGCATAGACGACTTCGGGAATGCCTTTACGGGCGTGGCGTTCGGTATCAAGCCGCGCGAATTCTTCGATGGCGGAGACTCCCGCCAGCGAGAGCCGCGATTGCGCTTCTTCGACCGAGATGTCGCCAGCGGCAAGGTTTTCCAGAATTTCGCGCGAGTTCAAGGTATCTCCAGTAGTTGAATGGGGTTTATCCGGTCTTCAGTCCGAGCAGAGCTGCAGCATTTCCGCCCATGATGGCGGAACGATCTTCGTCAGCCAGTCCCAGGCCATCCATCTCTTCCATATAGCGTTCCGGAGAGATCAGCGGATAGTCGCTGCCGAATAGTATCTTTTCACGTCCTACGGCATCGAGGGTGATCCGATATACGTCCGGGCTGTAAAGATAAGGGCTGGCCGAGCAATCATACCGGACATTGGCGAGCGCTTCCCGCACGTCCGGCATCAGTTCATAAAAAGGAAGCCCGCCGCCCCAATGGGCATAAATCAAATCAAGTTCGGGGTGCCGCGAGGCGAAGTCAAAACCTTTGCGGGGGCTCGTCTGCCCCTTGCCGGGATACAGCCGTCCAACCGGTTCGCTGAGGTGGACCAGCAGCGGCAGGCCATTTTCTGACGCGATCGCCACGAGCGGCTTTAGCCCCTTTTCGTCGGCAAGGTCGAATTCCTGCCCGCTCGGTTTGAGCTCACCGATGCCGCGCAGGCCGAGATCCAGGCAGCGCTCCAGCTCTCGCGGTGCTCGCGGATCCAGAGGCAGGACGTTGGCAAAGCCCACCAGCCGGTCGGGAAAACGCCGAACAGCGTCGGCGATATAGGAATTGGTCTCTACGTAGAGATCGAAGCTGTTCCAGGCGAAGCCGCAGACCACTGACCGGTCGACGCCGCAGCGATCCATCTCGACGACCAGCTCTCTGGCGCTTGCCATGGGGGCGTTGGTAGAACCGTAGAGGTGGGCGAACCACTCCTCCTGCTGCAGGTGCGCGTCGCGCCCGGCGATTATCTCCGGCGAGAATATGTGGGTGTGACAGTCAACGATCACGAACCCAAGTATAAAGGGAAAGACCTGCCGCCGCTACGCGGTTAGACCCCCAGCTTCGAGAAATCGCACACCTGGTTGCCTTCGTAAACCTGCACAGCCTCGTCCACGGACATGTCTGCCAGAGTGATGGCCGAGATCGAGTCACACATGCGCACAGCCTCATCCAGCGGTTTCTGGTGGATGTTCCTGCCGGTGGCATTGCCGATGGCGCCACTGACGTGGATCTGGTCGTGGAGTCTCTGCAGGAAGGTCGTCGCGTCGGTGGAAGAACCGCCTGCCGCCACCACATGGGTGCGTCCGGCGGCCGCGACAGCCTCCTTGAAGATCTCGCTGGACTCCTGGCCCTCGGCCTTGGGGTAGTTAACCTTGACGAAGTCCGAACCCAGCGTCAGCGCCACGCCGGTGGCGCCGGCGATCAGGTGCGGGTCCATCTCATCGGCGACATCCTTGCCCCGGGGGTAGATCCAGAGCACTGTCAACATACCATGCTGATGCGCATCGTTAACCAGCCTGGCGGCCTGCTCCAGCATCTGCGGCTCGTAGGCGCTGCCGAGGTAGATCGTGTATCCGACGGCCGGTATCTTAAGGCCGGAATCTTCCTTGAACTTGACGACGCGGTCCACATCGAGCCAGAGATTGCTGAGGGGGTCCATCGTGGCGGTCTTCACCAGGTTGGTCTTGGAGTTGAGTTTGACCAGATAGGCAACGTCCGCAAAATCAGCGCCATAACGGGCGATCATGCCGATCTGGGTAGCGAAGACACCGATGGTGCCCTGACTGGCAATGCGGAACATGTGCTCGGGGTCGGCGTCATCCGCCGGAATTTGACCCAGCTCGTACTTGCCGACGAAATCCTTGTTAAGGTGCTCGACTTTCTGGTCTCCGGCGAAGAGCATCAGCCTGCCGGTGCCCTTGGTCATCATGTTGAAGTTTTCCAGGTATTCGTCCCGTTTCCCGGGAGGTACATCGAGTGGAATCTGTACGTCGTTGGTGTCGGTCATGGCTTCTCCTCTTTATCGATTTACTGGAACGCCCGCAGGCGGGCGGTTTCCCTCCGGTCGGCGGCCGCCGGACTTCCGTGATGCGCGAGCCCGGGTCTCGCTGCCGCTGTAATCGTATATAATATGCGGGATCGCAGGGAAATTAAAACTCCGATGACGCGGAACCACCAGGAACAACCGCCGAATAGGGAAATATGACGTCTATCAAGGAAAAAGCGGCGGCCGCCCGCATCGCCTCTCACGAGCTCGCGGTGTTGCCCACAGAAACCAAGAACGCTGCGCTGCTGGCAATGGCGGACGCCCTCGAAACCGGACTGGCTGAAATCGAAGAGGCCAACGCCAAGGATCTGGGAGCCGGCAAGGCCAAAGGGCTCAGCCCTGCCATGCTGGACCGGCTGCTGCTTGATCGCGGCCGAGTTGAACTGATGGCCAGCAACTTGCGCGATGTCGCCGCCCTTGACGATCCGGTGGGCACGATAATCAGCGAGTGGACGGCCGCAAACGGCATGGGTATGTCGCGTGTGCGCACTCCCATAGGCGTTATTGGCATAGTCTACGAAGCAAGGCCCAACGTTACCACTGACACCGCCGGACTTTGCATTAAGGCGGGTAATTGCATCATTCTGCGCGGCGGCACGGAGGCGATCCATTCCAATCGGGTGCTCGCCCGTCTGATGTCCGAAGCCGGGACCAGGGCGGGAATGCCGCCGGGGGCCATACAGTTCATCGAAACTACTGACCGCGCCGCTGTCGACGAGCTACTGGGTCTGGCGGGGCTCATCGACCTGATCATCGCCCGGGGCAGCCACCGCCTGATCGAAGCGGTCACGGAGAAGTCACGCATCCCGGTAATGAAACACTACCGCGGTTTATGCCACATATATGTAGAACGAAGCGCCGATCCTGAGATGGCCATCGATATCATCGAGAACGCCAAGGCCAACCGGCCCAGCACCTGCAATTCGGCAGAGACGGCGCTGGTGGACGAAGCAGTTGCCGCCGCGGTTCTTCCCGCACTGGCAGAGCGGCTGGCCGAAGCCGGCGTAGAAGTACGGGCCGACGGGAAAGCCCGTGCCATCGTGCCCGAATGGCTGCCCGCTACCGAAGAAGACTGGGACACCGAGTATCTCGACCTCATCCTCTCGCTCAAGGTGGTCGGTAATTTTGATGATGCTGTCAGCCACATCCGCCACCACCACTCCGGTCTCGCCGACGCCATTGTCACTGAAGACGCCGCCGTCGCCGAACGTTTCCTGGCACTCATCGACAGCGCCGCCACCTACTGGAACGCCTCCACCCGTCTCACTGATGGCCTGCCTTTCGGCATCGGCCCGGCGAGTGGCATCAACACCGACCGCGTTTATCCCCGCGGCCCGATGGGTATAGAGGAAATGACCGGCTCGAAATACATAATCAGGGGAAAGGGACAGGTCAGGTCCTAGCAGTTCTCCCGTCTTCGGTGGCGCTCTTTTTAGTGGAATTTCAAAGCACGCACCGTAAAACCTCCACAAACACGAAGCATCCCACCCGTCGAGACGAGTTGAAAGCTGCTTATCAAGCCCCCCTGCATCAGGCCGATACCAAACCATATAGGGCAACGGCTAATGGGCGGCCGGCAGAGGTGTTTGATGATTTTTCTCCCGGTTTTCCTCAGATGGAGTTCCACTTATTCATGAAAAAGGTCAAGAATACAATTCTCGAGTTAACGAGTGTCTTCAGCACCAGCTTGGGGCGAAGGGTTTTATGGCCGCTTATTCTGGTGCTGGCCCTCTTCACAATCCCCCTTTTCTTCGTATTTCGCACCGAGGAAATCAATAATGAGACCAACGTCGCGATTGAGAAGGAAGACAAAATGCTGGAACAGCTTTACGAAATGCAAGGTGGCATGAGGCAGGAGCAGATAGCGGTCTTAGAAATGACTTATAAGCAAAAACAAGCAGCGCTGGATGAATTCAGGTCAGCCGTCACGCGGGTGCAGGCGGCAAATGAAACTGCCAAACAAAACGCGGCTAGTTACGAAGACACGGCTAGTTCCGAAGATCTCGAAGAGCTCGAAGAGCTATTATTGCTGGAAAATTTCCAGAGTATAAATGAGCAGATTCAGGAAACCGTCAACTCGGACCTCGTACCATTCTTCATAAATGGAAACAGCAACGCGCTGGCCGCAGTTGTAGAAAAAGTGCAACCATCCTTCGATCGGGCCAATGATATCCGGGCAGAACTCGTGGACACGTATACCGTTCACAAGGGGCAGGCGCTTTCCAGGCAGATAGAAGCCCGCGAATTTGCTTCCGAAGTGATGTGGGTAAGCATTTTGCTTTTTGTGGGGCTGGGCCTGGGCGTTGCGGCCATTTCCACCCGCAAGCTGGTGCTACCGGTAAAACGTGCAACCGACGCCTCGTTGCTGATAGCTCGTGGCGACCTTTCTCAGCGGGTCGAAATCAAGGGGAATGATGAGCTTGCAGCGTTTGGGCGTTCCTTCAATGACATGGCCGACTCGCTTGAGCGTCAGGCCACCCAGCTGGTAAATGAAAAAGCACGCATCCGCTCTATACACCAGAGCATTGGTGACGGCATCATCGTAGTGGATCGGGGAGGCGTTATCGTTTCGGTAAACCCGGCGGCGGAAAGGGCGCTGGGCATCACGGCGAAAGAGCTGGAGCGCACTACGAACACCGGGATACCAGCGTTGCAGCAGGTTTTAACCAGGCAGATCCGCGGTACGGAAATGGTCAAGTGCTGGGAGACAAAAAGTTGCGCCAAGTCCGATTGTCCGTCGCACGGCAGTAAGGATCGCCGTTGCTGGCTGCAATGCGGCACTTTCTGTTACAACCAGATACAGGGAACCTTCAAACAGAAGCGCGATGCCTGCGAGCGCTGCGACGTCTTTCTCAAGAACGCGGTGATTCAGTTTGAACTTGATGTCAACGCCAGGCGTTTCAGCGGGCAGGCGGTGCCCATTCTCGATGATTTTGGCCAGGAGGAAGGCAAGACAATTGTGCTTCACGATGTCACCGATCTGCGGCGGGCCAAAGAAGATGCTGAGCAAAGCGCCGCACAGCTTGCAGTGTTGAACAGCGTCAGCCGGGCCGCGGCCGGCTCCCTCGAGCTGGACTCGATTTTAGATGCCTCTCTTGCCAGCATGATCGGCGGCACCATGGCTGATGCGGGCTTTATCCATACCGGAGAAGCAGGCAGCGCCGAAATGGTTCTGGTTGCCGCGCAGGGAATAGATGACTCCTTCCGGGATGTTCTCGCAACAATACCGCAAGGGACCGGATGCCCCGGACACGTGGTCGAGTCCGGCGGAAGCGTGCTAGAAAATAACCTGGATCAACTTGGAGCCGCGGCTCAGGCGGCGGTTGATGCTGGCTTCCATTCATATGTCGGGGCGCCGCTGATGATAAAAAAGGAAATTGTGGGAGTCATCTCGCTGGTTGCCGTTGAGCCCGACGCATTCACCAATGATGACAAACAGCTATTGAGCATGATTGGGGTCAAGGTAGGCATGGCCATGGACAACGCCAACCTGTTCTCCCAAACCATAGAATTCGCCAATCAGGATCAGGCAAGGAGCCGCATAGCCGCCACACTGGCTTCGGGCTTTAAAGTCGAAGCTAACTTCGAAGAGTTTGCCCAGACGATGAAAGAGTTGGTTGATTACGATCGTATAAGTGTTGTTATTGGATCGGGCGAAAATGCGAAAAGCGTCACCCCCTCCTCCATGAAGACCCTTACAATTCCATTAAAAGCCAACTCGTCAGAAAAACCGAACACCGCCGCAAGCTGGGTGCAACAGCACCTGCAGCCATATTTAGCCAATGACATCGAAAAAGAAATGAATTTTGACGAACAGCCTGAACTGGTGGAACAAGGCATGAAATCGCAGGTAAATATCCCTCTGATAGTAAAAGGCAAGGCTTTGGGCAGTCTCAACTTGACCAGCGTCAGGACGAGTGCCTTTGATGAAGAAACATTAAAGAAGCTTCAGCCAATCGCTGATCAACTGGCACTGGCCCTGGACAGCCAGCGGTTGTTCGAGGACGTCTCGCACGCCAAGCAGGAGTGGGAGACTACGTTTGACTCGGCCAGCGAGGGTATTATCATGGTGAGCAAGGATTATCGCATCACGCGCGTTAACAGAACTGCCGCGAAAATGTTTGGGGGCGAGGTAAAAGACCTGTTGGGCCGTCGCTGCTATGAGGTGGTGCACAAAACCAGCGAAGCTCCCAACTCTTGCCTGATGCGGCAGGCCTATGCAGACTCAACCACCTCAAGCATGGAACAGGAGAACGAAGACGGCTCCACGCTGGAGATAATCGTGGATCCTATCTATGACGAGCAAGGCGTATTCACCGGCGCAGTCCACTTTCTACGCGATATCACTGAGGCCAAGAAACTGCGCCAGCAGCTGATCCAGTCGGAAAAGATGGTTGCCGTCGGACAGCTGGTGGCGGGAGTAGCACACGAGATCAACAATCCGCTCACCGGAGTCCTGGGGTTTGCCCAACTGCTGCAAACCCGTGACATTGACGAACAGGCCCGGCGGGACGCTGAGAGCATCAGCCGCGAGGCCGAGCGTGCGACTCGTATTGTCCGGCACCTGTTGTCCTTTGCGCGCAAACACCAGCCCGAACGCAAGGCCGTTGATGTCAATGCTGTTTTGCGTGAATGTATTGAGTTGAAAGCCTATGAACTCAAGGTCAACAATATCCTGATAGAGGCGGATCTTGATGCCGGGATTCCACTGACATTGGCCGACCCCCACCAGTTGCAGCAGGTATTTCTCAATCTGATCAACAACTCCGAGCAGGCGATGCTGGACGACCGCGGCTCCGGGCTTCTGAAGATTTCCTCGCGGCTGATCGGTGACTCAATCCGCATAGTCTTCACCGATAGCGGCCCCGGCGTCCCCGAGGAAGTGCGCGACCGCATCTTTGAACCGTTTTTTACCACCAAGGATGTCGGCAAGGGCACCGGATTGGGGCTGAGCGTCTGTTATGGAGTCGTCGTGGATCACGGCGGCAGCATCTTGGTGGAACAGGGTCCGGACCGGGGGGCGTCTTTTGTCATCGAACTGCCCCTGGTAGCAATTGCTCCCGCGGAAGAGAAGCAGGAAGAGCCGATCACCAGAGAACGGCTGGGCAAGATCCTGCTGGTGGATGACGAGGATACCATCCGGCAGGTGCTCACGGAGTCTCTCCGCCGGGCGGGCCACGAAGTGGAAACCGCCAGGAACGGTGAGGTGGCACTGCGCATGCTGAAGCAGAAACATTATGACTGCGTGGTAAGCGATGTAAAGATGCCAGGCATGGACGGGCCGACATTGCACCAGGCGATCAGGGATATCGACCCCGCGACCGCCAGCACCTTCATCTTCATATCTGGTGATACAGTCAGCCCCGAGACCAGCTCATACCTTGAGGCTGTGGACAATCCCACGCTGGCCAAACCGTTTGAAATCGACACACTGAAGAAGGCGTTACAGGAGATGCTTGCCGCCGTGGCCAAAGGCGACGGTTAGTGGCGAGCTGCGAATAATAGCGTATGGCCCGAGATCAGCGAGCAGCCGAATCGGGCAGCCCGATCTGGAACTAGGGGACCACGTCTATTCTGCCGGTATCATCCTCTGCTTCCATCACTCCTATGCGCGCTGCGATGATAGTTCCCGCGTCCTTCAGGGCCTGCTCCAGCTGATCGGCTTTCGCGGCCGGACAGGAGATCAAAAGCCCTCCCGACGTTTGTGCGTCCGCCAGTATCAACCTCTCAGCCTCGGTGATGGACGGGTCGAAATTCACAAATTGCCTGACGAAGTCCAGGTTGTTCTTGCTGCCACCTGGGACCGCGTCCAGGTCGGCGTCTATGAGGTCGCGTGCTGCCTGCATGACAGGCACGGCGCGGGCGTGTATCCTGGCGCCGACCCCGCTTCCCCGGGTCATCTCACCCAGGTGGCCCAGCAGCCCATAACCGGTGATGTCGGTGCAGGCGTTGACGCCAACCTGTACCATGGCTTCGGATGCGCTCCTGTTGAGTGTGGCCATTACCTCCACGCCTCGTGCGATGGCCGCTTCGCTGACCGTTCCCCGCTTGATACCCGTAGTCAATATTCCTACTCCCAGCGGCTTTGTCAGAAATAGCACATCGCCTACCTGGGCGGTCGAGTTGTAAACGATCTCGCCTGGTTTGATCACGCCGGTTACCGTGAGGCCGTACTTGGGCTCCTCGTCGTCGATGGTGTGGCCACCGACGATGTCGACGCCGGCCTCGCGGGCCTTGTCGCCGCCGCCTTTCATCATTTGAATGAGGATCTCCAGCGGCATGCCGCTGGTATGGAAGCCGATCACGTTGAGTGCGAACAGCGGCTTCGCTCCCATTGCGTAAACATCGCTGAGGGCGTTGGCGACAGCGATGGCTCCGTAGTCGTATGGGTCATCGACGATGGGCGTGAAATAATCCACCGTCTGGATGATGGCAAGTTCTTCAGTTATCTGGTAGACGGCGCAGTCATCGCCGGTGTTTATGCCCACCAGCACGTTCGGATTGGTAACCGGTGGCAACTCCTTGAGCACTGTTTGCAAGTCCGACGGACTTATCTTGCAGGCTCAGCCGGCGCCATGGGCGAGCTGTGTGAGCCGTATCTTTTCCTTGTCCCCCATCTTGTCCACCTCCCCTGTAAACACGCTCTTTATTGTAGATAAAAAGTGTCTGGCGTCGTCGCAACAACTTTAATCTGAAGTACGACTCTCTATAGGCGGACTTCACGACCTGATAAAAAGAGTCTATCATCGCCATAACTACTTTAATCAATGATTTTCAGTTCCGGCGCACTTGTGCGCTGCTTTTGAGTTATTCGACAGCGTGGCGGCGTGGGCAATGGACCAGAGCAGCGGCGTGGATCGCCCACCAAAGTGCCGGAGCGAGTCATGAGCCGGAGTAGTGGCAGGACCATCGGCTGGAAAGCCTGAATTATCCCATCGCCACATCCCAGGCCATGCGCGCTGCCGTTGCCGCGATCAGCACAGCCAGCGCCTGGCGCAGATGTTTGCGTTTGGTGTGAGCCGAGAGGCTGCTTCCCAGCAAGGCGCCCGCCATGGCGCCACTGACACAGAAAAGCGCCATGGTGTAATCGATCTGGCTGGTTGCCATTTTCCCGATGGTGCCGGCGAGAGCGGCCAGGAAAACTATGCCCAGCGAGCTGCCGATGGTGGTACGGGTGGGGATTTTCAGGATGTAGAGCATCGCCGGGATGATGATGAAAGCACCGGACTGGCCGACGAGGCCACTGACAGAACCGAGAACCAGCCCCAACAGCAGAGCGAGGGGCTGGTTAAAGGCTACAGCCATGGCCTGGGGCTCCCGCTCGGCCTCCCTGTACGGGATTAACATCATCGCCGCGGCGAGCAGCGCCAGGCCGGCGAAGATTGCCAGGAGCACATTTGCATCCAGGTATTTCGAGTATAGCGCTCCGGCCAGGGAGCCAGCTGTAATTCCGGTCCCCATCCAGAGCACCAGAGGGCGGCTGACGTGCTGCGTCCTGCGATGGGCCAGGGCACCGGAGCCGGTTGCGAAAAGGCTTTGTACAACGGTCAGGCCGGCGACAACCTTCATATCCAGGACTCCGGCGCCGATGGCCGCGGGCACATAGAGCAGGAGAGGCGCCATGATGATGCCCCCGCCAATGCCCAGCCAACCGGAAAAAAATCCGCCGGTTAAACCGAGCACCGCCAGCGTTAACGCCAGGTACAATGTCATTTTGCCCTCCGGGGCAAGAGGATGTGCCTAGCCGTCGGCCGGTTCACTTCCGGCTTGTTGCGCCAGGTACGCCACCTCGCAGGATAGCCCCAAGGCTGATGTGTAGGCAAGGGCCTCGTTAAGGGTGCGGCCAACGGCATAACAGCCATGCCCACGCACCATCACGGCTACATGAGTCTGTAACAACTGCGGTATCCGCCCGGCTGCTTCCGCGGGCGCGACCACCGGGATTTCTCTCAGGAACACCGAACCTTCGAGATCCCGTGGCGCGATAAGATCGCGACCCAGCGACATGGCGACGGCGTGGGCCGGATGGGCATGGATGACAGCGGCCGCCGGGGTGAATTTGTAGATAAGCTGGTGCAGGGCCACATCCTTGGAGGCATCGCTGGTGATCTGGTCGGGCTCCTCCCGCAAGGGTACTTCGACGAGGTCGCCGGGATCCAGGCGGCCCAGCATGGCAAAGTGAACGGTGACTACCAAGTTCCCCTGGTGGCGGATGCTCATGTTGCCACCGTGAGATGTGGTCAGCCCGAGCCGGAGCAGGTCGTTGCCCACTGTTTGGAACTGGTCATAAATATAGTCTTGCATTGAGCCTCCCCCGAAGTAATTGTTTAGGCATCTTCGATTCAGCCAATGGTCTAAGTCTGGATTATTGACACCGCAGGCGCGATATCCAACAGCTCCACGGTATGTAACACCACGGCCCGGGAAAATTCGATCTTGAGCCCCAGCTCGTAGTGCGACAGGCTGAATGCGCCAGCCCCGCCGCAGCACGAGGTCTCCCTAAGACAACCCTGGCCCAGGAATTACTTATCTGAGCGTTGCCGCAGCTTCTTCCGGAGACACCGTGTTCACCCAGACGCCAGCGCCCAACTCCAGTCCACCGGCCAGGGTCAGGCGTGGCAGAATCTCGATGTGCCAGTGATAGGGGCGCGACTCGCCATGCAGCGGGTAGGTGTGAACCCAGTAATTGAACGGCGGGTCGTTGAGTTTTTCACGGAAGCTGTTCAGAACCGTCGTCATCACTTCGGCAAGCTCCGGCAGCTCTTCGCATTTTTCAAAGCGCAGCGAATGCTTGCGGGGGACGATCCAGGTCTCAAAGGGAAGCCGTGAGGCGAAAGGGCAGAAGACGACAAAATTTTCGCTGGCCAGGATTACCCGGCCGCCATCCTTTTCCACTTCCTCGATGATGTCGCAGAGTACGCAACCCGGTTTCCCCGGGTGCGCAAAAACAAAGCCATCCAGCTCCACGTCGATGGTTGGCGGGATGAAGGGCAGCCCGAAGAGTTGCGAGTGCGGATGTTCCAGCGACGAGGCCGCGGCAGCACCGTAGTTACGTATGATGTGGGCGTATGTGGTGCGCCCCTCTTCTTTAAGAGCCAGAAGCCGGTCCCGATACATTTCCAGCATCGCCTGGGTCTGGTGTGGGCCGACGACCCATGGTGGCTGGTTGTGGACGGGAGTGTCGACGATCACCTCGCTGGTGCCGAGGGCCGGGCGCCTGTCAGGCGAGACCGCGCGCTCTACGCCACCGCGGGGAGCTTCGCTAACCAGAATGGGAAAGCGGTTGGGGATGACGCGTACTTTCCAGCCGGGTCTGTCGCAGCTGCCTTCCTCGCGGTTCGCGCAGACCTCCGGCGGAGTGCGCTTCTCGTGACCCGGGCAAAACGGGCAGTCCTCGTCCGGCTGGTCTACGGCCTGTGCCGGACCCGGGGCATGTGGCCTCTTGCCTCGCCCCATGGCCAGGATCACCCATTCGGCCGTGATCGGGTCTCGCCGCAGCTCGGGTTGGGGTGCATCAGCCGGTGGGGTGGTCTCCCCGGGGCCTGTTCCCGCGGTCATTTGTTCTCGCGTGGGCCGGGTTCCAGTGTCCACTCTCCTGAGCCGGAATCCCGCGCGATGTCATAGGTGCGGCCGTTATGAGCGCGAACGCGGAAAAATGTCTTGCGATGCCGACCCCTTTCCGACTCCTCCTGCCAGGTCTTTTTTACTGAGAGCACGGTGATACGCTTGCCGTCAAGTTCGAAAGCACGTGGTTTCTCGTCTTGCTTGAAACCGGCGTAGGAGTGGACGGTGATTGGCTTGCCGGTTTTTTCTTCCGGCTTCTCCCCGGAGTTCCCGCCGGCTTCACCGGTCCGATCCGCTTGTTTTTTCTTTTCTATGGCCATATCCGTCTTTGTTGTTTGATGGGGTCAGCGAACATTATATAACGCCGGGACGGTTATGGAAGGAAATGTTGAATCGGTCCGCAGGAGCCGGAAGAGTGGTGGCTGGCACTTACTTCCGGTCCCTGATGGCGAAAAGCAACACAGCGGTCGCAACAAGTCCTGAGAGGGCGCCGAAGAGGAAGGGGGCGCGGGGGCCGACGGAGTCCCAGAGCAGTCCGGCGATCAGGCTGGAGAAGAAGGTCAGCAAGCCGGTCACCGTATTGTAAGTGCCCAGTGCCGTGCCCAGGGCATGCGGCGGCGCCATGTCGGCCGCGAAGGCTTTACCTACCCCTTCGGTCATGGCCATGTAGAGGCCGTATACCGCGAAGAGGGGCCATACGGAAGCGGAACCGCCTGCCAGGGCGAAGCCCAGGTAAACCAGGGAGAAGACCACGAAGCCGGCGGCGATGACGCGCCGGCGGCCGATGCGGTCCGAAAGCGAACCGGCCGGCATGGAGAAGGCGCCATAGACGAGATTGAAGATAACGTAGGCCAGCACGGCGCTGAAGGCGGACAGCCCCAGGTCTTTTGCCCTGAGGATGAGGAATACGTCGCTGGAGTTGCCAATAGCGAAGATCGAGCTGGCCAGCAGGAAGAGTTTGAACTTTCGGTCGAATTGTGACAGGGATAGCCGGGGGCGGGCGGTGTGGGAGTGGGCATGTGCGCGCTCGCGGATGAGGAAAAGGGTCGCGACTCCCAACAGACCGGGGATAGCCGAGATCAGGAAGATGGTGCGGTAACGTTCACCGATCAGCCCGAGGGCCGCCAGCGCCAGCAGTGCCCCCAGAGCGGCGCCGGCAGTGTCCGCGGCCCGGTGGAAGCCGAATA
>JAGVMV010000029.1 GCA_020053595.1 Thermoleophilia bacterium
GAGAAAACCAGAAATATCGGGATCATGGCCCATATCGACGCGGGCAAGACCACGACGACCGAGCGCATCCTGTATTACACAGGCATCACGCACAAGATCGGCGAGGTCCACGACGGCGCGGCGGTTATGGACTGGATGGAGCAGGAGCAGGAGCGGGGCATCACCATCACCTCGGCTTCAACCACCTGCGCCTGGAAAGATTACCGGATCAACGTTATAGACACTCCCGGGCACGTGGACTTCACTGCCGAGGTTGAGCGCTCGCTGCGCGTCCTCGACGGCGCCATCGCCCTTTTCTGCTCCGTAGGCGGCGTCGAGCCCCAGTCAGAGACTGTCTGGCGGCAGGCCGACAAGTATCATGTGCCCCGTATCGCCTATGTGAACAAGATGGACCGCATGGGTTCCGACTTCTTCCAGGTTCTGGACATGATGATCAATCGCCTGGGCGCCAACCCGGTCGCCATCCAGCTCCCCATCGGCCGCGAGGATGTCTTCCAGGGTGTCATCGATCTGGTCGAAATGAAGGCGCTGGTCTGGGACGAGGATATGGGCGAGACCTGGGAAGTCCGCGAGATTCCCGAGGACATGGCGGAATTCTCCCAGGAATGGCGCAACCTGATGATCGAGAAGCTGGCCGATCACGATGAGACCCTGATGGAGGCCTATGTCGAAGGCAAGGATATCGAAACGGCCCACCTCAAGGAAGTCATCCGCAAGGCCACCAACGCCATTGCGATTACGCCGGTACTCTGCGGCACTGCCTTCAAGAACAAGGGTGTGCAGCCGCTGCTGGACGCAGTAATCGATTACCTGCCCTCGCCGCTGGATGTGCCGCCGATCAGGGGCATCAGCTCTGACAAGGGCGAAGAGATCCGCAACGCCAGCGACGAAGAGCCGTTCGCGGCGCTGGCGTTCAAGGTCATGACCGACCCCTTTGTCGGCAAACTCACTTATTTCCGGGTTTATTCCGGCGTGCTCAAGTCCGGCAGCCATGTTTATAACGCCACCAAAGACAAGAAGGAGCGGGTCGGCCGCATCCTGCAGATGCACGCCAACACCCGCGAGGAGCTCGACGCGATTTACGCCGGCGAGCTCGCCGCCGCGGTAGGGCTGAAATTCACTACCACCGGCGACACCCTCTGCGACGCCTCGGACCCGATCATTCTCGAGTCCATGGATTTCCCGCAGCCGGTTATCGCCGTGGCCATCGAGCCCAAGACCAAGGCCGACCAGGAAAAGCTGGGTGCCTCGCTGCATAAGCTGGCCGAGGAAGATCCGACTTTTCAGGTTCGCACCGATGAGGAGACCGGCCAGACCGTCATCTCCGGCATGGGCGAGCTGCATCTGGAGGTCATCGTCGACCGGCTGCTGCGCGAGTTCAAGGTGGACGCCAATGTAGGCAAGCCACAGGTCGCCTACCGTGAGACGATCCGCAAGCCGGTGGAGAAGGTCGTGGGCAAGTTCATCCGCCAGACCGGTGGCCGCGGCCAGTTCGGCCATGTGGTCATCAACATCGAGCCTTCCGGCCCGGGCGAGGGTTATGAGTTCGTCGAGAAGATCTCGGGCGGCGTCATCCCCAAGGATTACATCCCCTCGGTCAACGAGGGTATTAAGGAAGCCATGGAAAACGGCGTCCTGGCCGGTTACCCGATGGTGGGCGTGAAAGTCACGCTCGTCGACGGTTCCTACCACGACGTGGATTCGTCGGAAATTGCCTTCCGCATTGCCGGCTCCATGGCGTTCAAGTCAGCGGTAGCCAGGGCCAAGCCGGTCCTGCTGGAGCCGGTCATGGAAGTCGAGGTCGTCGTCCCCGAGGAATACATGGGCGATATCATCGGCGACCTGAACTCACGCCGTGGCAAGATCGAGGGCATGGAGCCCCGCGGCAAGGCCCAGGTCATTCGTGCCCGCATCCCCCTGGCGATGATGTTTGGTTATGCCACGGATCTGCGCTCACTGAGCCAGGGACGGGCCAATTACACGATGCAGTTTGACCGTTACGAAGAGGTACCGAGCTCAATCGCCACCGGCATAGTCGAGCAGGTCAACGGCAAGTAGCCCAGCAGCTTGCCTGCCGTGGTGGTTTGATATATAGTAACTCGCTCGCCAGGAAGAACTTATAGTAAAAAACAGCTGTACGGTGGGTTTTAGCGCAGGACTTTAAAGCCGGTTTTGCTCAGCGTATTGAGAGGAGAGGAGCAAGGATGTCAAAGCAGAAGTTTGAAAGAACCAAACCGCACCTTAACGTAGGAACCATCGGTCACATCGACCATGGCAAGACGACTCTGACCGCGGCTATCACGAGCTGTCTGGCCGGTCATGGGGAAAATGTCGAGATAAGGAGCTTCGACTCCATCGACAACGCTCCCGAGGAGCGCGAGCGCGGTATTACCATCGCTACCTCTCACGTGGAGTACGAGACCGAAAATCGTCACTATGCGCATGTCGACTGTCCGGGACACGCTGATTACATCAAGAACATGATCACCGGCGCGGCGCAGATGGACGGCGCCATCCTGGTGGTAAGCGCGGCTGACGGCCCGATGCCGCAGACCCGCGAGCATATCCTGCTGGCCCGCCAGGTCGGCGTCCCCTATATCATCGTCTTTCTTAACAAGGTGGACATGGTGGACGACCCCGAGCTGCTCGAGCTGGTCGAGATGGAAGTCCGCGAGCTGCTCTCCGAGTACGAATTCCCCGGGGACGACATCCCCATCGTCGCCGGTTCGGCCCTCAAGGCACTGGAATGCGGCTGTGGCAAGACAGAATGTGCGTCATGTAACCCGATCATCGAGCTGATGGCCGCGGTTGACTCGTACCTGCCCGAGCCGGAGCGCGACATCGACAAACCGTTCCTGATGCCGATCGAGGACGTCTTCACGATTACCGGGCGCGGCACTGTGGCTACCGGTCGTGTAGAGCGCGGCATAGTCAAGGTCGGCGAGGAAGTCGAGATCGTCGGCATGCAGGAGAAGACCGTGAAGACCGTCTGCACCGGCGTGGAGATGTTTCGCAAGCTGCTCGACGAGGGTCGCGCAGGCGACAACATCGGCGCGCTGCTGCGTGGTACCAAGAGGGAAGAGATCCAGCGCGGCATGGTCCTGGCCAAGCCGGGCTCCATCACGCCGCACACTCACTTCAAGGCACAGGTATACGTGCTTTCGAAGGAAGAAGGCGGCCGTCATACTCCCTTCTTCACCAACTACCGGCCGCAGTTCTACTTCCGTACGACTGACGTCACCGGCAGCATAACCCTGGAAGAGGGCGTTGAGATGGTCATGCCGGGTGACAACACGATCATGGAAGTCAAACTGATCACGCCGATCGCCATGGAGGAAGGCCTCCGCTTCGCCATTCGCGAGGGCGGCCACACCGTCGGCGCCGGCGCGGTAACCAGCATCATCGAATAACAGCGACCAACAGCCCGGCGCTTCGGCACCGGGCTTTATTACGGTCTCACGGCTGACCGGGCAGGAGCCCGGGTGTCCATGCCGGAGATCGGAAACGAGACAGATATGGCTCAACAGAAAATACGCATAAGGCTCAAGGCTTACGATCACGAGCTCATCGATCGCAGCGCGAAGCTCATCGTCGAGCAGGCACAGCGCACCGGCGCCACCGTAGTTGGTCCGGTACCCCTGCCCACCGAGAAGAACGTGTATTGTGTCATCAAGAGTCCCTTCAAGGACAAGGACTCCCGTGAGCACTTCGAGATGCGTACGCACAAGCGGCTGATCGACATTCATCAGCCGACGCCGAAGACGGTTGACTCGCTGATGCGCCTTGATGTGCCTGCCGGCGTCGACATCGAGATCAAGCTCTGATATGGCAGCGATACTGGGAAAGAAACTGGGCATGTCCCAGATATTCACCGACGATGGCGACCGCATCGTGGTCACGGTCATCGAGGCCGGGCCTTGTGCGGTGACTCAGGTCAAGACCAACGCCAACGACGGCTACCAGGCTGTGCAGATGGGCTTCGGCGACCTGAAGAAGAACAAAAATATCAAGCCGAAGGCCGGCCATTTCAAGAAGGCCGGCGTGGATGCCAAACGTCACCTGGCCGAGTACCGCGTCGAAGTTGAAACGGCTGATGGAGCATCCGAGGAAGAAGCGATTCTGAAGCTGGTTTTGCCGGCCGTGGCTGAAGCTCCCGCCGAAGAGCCTGCAGAGGAAGCGGCTGAGACGGAAGCCGCGGCCGCGAAGGCCGAAGCTGAAGCTGACGAGGCTGAAGCGAAAAAGCCCGCTAAAAAGGGCAAGAAAAAGGCCAAGGCCATGGAGAAGAAGCCGGAGATCACCGTCGCGGTTTTCGAGGCGGGCCAGAAGGTCAAGGTCACCGGCGTTAGCAAGGGCAAGGGTTTCGCCGGCGTCATCAAGCGTCACAATTTTGCCGGCGGCCCCGCTTCTCACGGCGCCCATTTTCACAGGGCTCCGGGTTCGGTGGGCGCGAGCGCCTATCCGTCACGGGTCTTCAAGGGTATGAAGCTTCCCGGCCAGATGGGCAACAAGAAGTCTACCCAGCTCGGTCTGACGGTAGTCGAGATTGACCAGGAGAAGAACCTGCTGTTTCTCAAGGGAGCGGTTCCCGGATCCAGCAACGGTATCGTGTTCATTCAGACCCAATAACAAATAGCGGAAAACATGACTGATAAAGAAGAAACAACTGAAGACATCAAGCCGGAAGCCGGGGAAGAGGCGAAGGTGGAGGCCGCCGAAGAGGTAAAGGCCGAGGCCAAGCCCAAGGCTGCTCCGAAAAAGAAGGCCAAGTCGAAGAAAAAGGCTGTAGCCAAGGCGACAGTGAGCGTACCGGCCGTCAAGGCTCTCAGTGACAAGGAAGCCAAACTGAGCCCGGAAGTTTTTGCGATCGAACCGAGGATCGGTGTTTTGCACGAAGCGGCGCGCGCTGAACTGGCCGCGCGACGCGGTGGCAACGCCTCGACCAAGAAGCGTGGCGAGGTAAGCGGCGGCGGCGTCAAGCCGTGGCGCCAGAAGGGCACGGGCCGCGCCCGGGCAGGTTCCAGCCGGATGCCGCACTGGACCGGTGGCGGTGTCGCCTTCGGCCCGAAGCCTCGGGATTACAGTTTCAAGGTCAACCGCAAGGTCCGCGCCAAAGCGCTGAAGATGGCGCTCTCCGCCCGGGCCAGCGAAGGCAGCATCAAGGTTATCGACGGACTGCCGTTCGAGGAGCCGAAAACCGCGGCCGCCGCGGCGGTGCTGGAAAGCCTCAATCTGAATTACCCGGTGCTGGTGCTGGTGGCTGATGACGACGCGAACGCCGCCATGTCCTTCCGCAATCTGCCAAAAGTCACCGTCTGCAACTCCAGCGAGCTGGGCGTGGCCGACATTATGTCCACGCGCACAGTACTTCTGACCAAGCAGGTTCTTGAACAACTGAACAGCCTGGGCGTGAAAAAATGAGAGATCCGCACACGATTATCCTGGGCCCGGTCATCTCGGAGAAGAGCTACTCACTGATTGAGCACAACAAGTACACCTTCAAGGTGGACCCGCGGGCCAAGAAGCCGGCCATCGCCCAGGCGGTAAAAGAAATTTTTAACGTGAAAGTAGTCGGCATTAACATCATCAAGACCAGGTCCAAACCCAAGCGCCGCGGCATGGTGCGGGGCCGGACCACCTCCGGCAAGAAAGCGATCGTGCAGTTGTCGGAAGGCGATAAAATCGAATTCTTCGAGACGATGTAGGTACAGATGGCTCAGGTAAAAACATATAAACCAACATCGCCGGGCCGCAGGTTCATGACCGGCTCCACCTTCGGGGAGATCACCCGCTCGAAGCCGGAGAAGAGCCTGACCAGGGGCATCTCCAAAAATGGCGGCCGGAACTCGTATGGCCGCATCACCAAGCGACGCACCGGCGGTGGCCATAAGCGGAAGTTCCGCCAGATAGATTTCAAGCGGCTCAAGGACGGCATCCCGGCCAAGGTGGCGTCGATCGAATACGACCCGAATCGTTCAGCCCGGATCGCCCTGCTGCATTATGTCGATGGCGAGAAGCGCTATATTCCGGCGCCGGTTGGCCTGACGGTGGGCACGATGCTGGTGTCCGGTCCGGACGCGGATATCAAGCCTGGTAATTCGTTACCACTGGCCAACATCCCGGTAGGCACCATGGTTCACTGCATCGAGCTGAAGCCTGGTCGTGGCGCCCAGATGGCCCGTGGGGCCGGTACCTCGGCCCAGCTGATGGCCAAGGAAGGCAAGATGGCGAACGTCAGGTTGCCTTCCGGTGAGATGCGGCTGGTTGAAATTGGCTGCCGCGCCACTATCGGCGAGGTAGGAAATACGACTCACGAGAATTTAACCGGTGGCAAGGCCGGTCGCAGCCGCTGGAAGGGCAAGAGGCCCAGGGTTCGCGGCACCGCTATGAACCCGGTCGACCATCCGCACGGTGGTGGCGAGGGTAAAGCGACAGCCGGCAGGCATCCGGTAACCCCGTGGGGCGTGCCGACCATCGGTTACCGCACCCGCAAGAAGGGCAAGCAGAGCGATCGCTATATTGTCCGATCCCGCCGGAAAGGCCGCTAGGAGGAACTGAATGAGCAGATCGATTAAAAAGGGACCTTTCGTCAGCGAGAAGCTGCTGGCGCGCATTGAGCAGATGAACGAGTCGGGCAAGAAGCAGATGCTCAAGACCTGGTCGCGCTCGTCAACGATTTTCCCGGAGATGGTGAGCCATACCATCGCGGTCTACGATGGCCGCAAGCATGTGCCCATCTTTATCACCGAGAGCATGGTGGGGCACAAACTGGGTGAGTTCGCCCCGACCCGGACATTCCGCGGACACGGGCATCATACCGACAGAAGCACGCCGCTGAAATAGGATTTGAGACTTTATGGCTGATACAACAAAAAAGAAAAAGAAAGTCGAAGAGGAAGCTGCTGAGCCGGATGCAGCCGACATCGCGGTCGCCACGGCCAGGTATGTCCGCTGTTCGGCGCGCAAGATGCGGCTGGTCGCAGATCAGGTGCGCGGCAAGAAAGTTGTCGACGCCCGGACGGTGCTGAACTTTTCGACCAGGAATGCGGCGCAGGTCGTCAGCAAGGTGATCGGCTCGGCCGTTGCCAACGCAGAGAACAATCACGACATGAATTCCGACGAGCTTTTCGTCAGCAGCATCTACGTCAACGAAGGGCCGACGATGAAGCGTATTCGGCCACGGGCCATGGGCAGGGCTTTCCGGGTCCGCAAGCGTTCCTGTCATGTAACAGTCGAACTAGCATCAAGGAAGGAGGGGTAGCGTGGGTCAGAAAGTGCACCCGGGAGGAATGCGTCTGGGGATCATCCATGACTGGAAATCCCATTGGTACAGCGAAAAAGATTTTGCCAACTTTTTAATCGAGGATCTCGAGATCCGTGCGCACATCCGCAAGAAACTGCGGCACGCGGCCCTTTCGGATATCCATATCAAGAAGGACGCCCAAAAGATCACCATCGATATACACACCGCCAGGCCGGGTATCGTCATCGGCAAGAGCGGCGCCGAGGTGGACGCGCTGCGTCGGGAGATCCACGACATGACCGGCAAGGCCGTGCACGCCAACATCATCGAGGTCAAGCGCCCGGAGCTGGACGCCAATCTCGTGGCCCAGTCCATCGCCGAGCAGCTGGAGGGGCGGGTGGCATTCCGCCGGGCGATGAAGCGCGCTATCACATCGGCTGTGCGCTCCGGCGCCGAGGGTATCAAGGTTGCCTGCGCCGGCCGTCTGGGAGGCGCGGAAATGGCCCGCACCGAGGGTTATAGCGAGGGACGGGTGCCGCTGCACACGTTGCGCGCTGACATTGATTACGGTTTCACCGAGGCTCGCACGACTTTCGGCCGTATCGGCGTGAAGGTCTGGATCAACAAGGGCGAGATCATGCCCGAGGGTTTCAACATGGACAAAATGAAAGCCGACCGCCGGCTGGGCGAGGTTGACGCCCAGAGGCGTAAGTAGCCGCAAGGCACAGCCAAGGTAACGGATATGCTTTTACCCAGGAAAACAAAACATCGCAAACAGCACAGGGGCCGCATGCGCGGGGCCACCAAGGGCGGCTTCCGCGTGGAACATGGCGAGTTCGGTCTTAAAGCGATGGAGCCGGGCTGGATCACGAACCGCCAGATAGAAGCTGCCCGTGTGGCAATGACCCGCTACATCAAGCGTGGCGGCAAGGTCTGGATCAATATCTTCCCGCACAAGCCGGTGACCGAGAAACCTGCCGAAACCCGCATGGGTGGCGGCAAGGGATCCCCGGAACAATGGGTGGCCGTGGTCAAACCGGGCCGGGTAATGTTCGAGCTTTCCGGTGTGGCGGAGCCGGTCGCCAAGGAAGCGATGCGGCTGGCGGCTCACAAGCTGCCGATCAAGTGTAAATTCGTGACACGCGAGGGTGATCTCTTTGAAGGCTAACGAGCTGCGCGATCTTTCGGACACCGAGCTCATAGAACGCATGCGCGAGACGCGCAAGCAGCTCTTCAACCTGCGGTTCCAGCACGCCACAGGCCAGCTGGACAACCCCCGGAAACTGAGGGTGGTCCGGCAGGACATCGCCCGAATAATGACGGTCCAGGGAGAGCGCGAACGTAGCGCTTCCGGAGCCGGGGACCAGGAGGCTTAAATGAGCGCCAAGGCAAGCGAGACAAAGACTTTGAGCAGCGGCAACCGCAAGGAACGCCGCGGCATTGTGACCAGCGACAAGATGGATAAAACCATCACGGTGCGGATCGACACCGCCAAGGCGCACCGGCTTTACGGCAAGACCGTACGGCGGTCGCGCAAGCTGGCGGTACACGACGAGAACAACGAAGCAGGCATCGGCGACACCGTGAGGGTCATCGAGACCAGGCCGCTGTCCAAGAACAAGCGCTGGCGCCTGGCGGAGATCATGGTAAAAGCAAAATAGTTCTTTCAACAGGGAACCAGGAACGGACAATTAGTGATACAGCAAGAAACAAGACTAAAGATTGCTGACAACACCGGCGCGAAAGAGCTGTTGTGCATCAGGGTCAAAGGCGGCTCGCACCGGCGCTACGCGCGCGTCGGCGACACCATCGTCGGCACGGTCAAGGCGGCCAGCCCGGGCGGCGCCGTGAAGAAGGGCGAAGTCGTCACCGCCGTAGTGGTCCGCTGCAAAAAGGAGCTGGGCCGCAAGGACGGCACCTATATCGCTTTCGATGAGAACGCTGCAGTGCTGATCGACGCGGCCAAGAACCCGCGCGGCACTCGCATCTTCGGCCCCGTGGCCCGGGAGCTGCGCGACAAGAATTTTATGAAGATCGTATCACTGGCGCCTGAAGTCCTTTGACGCCGGGCACTCGAGGAGATAGCTGAAATGTCCAGTAAAATGAAAATAAAGAAGGGCGACACGGTACTGGTTATCGCCGGCAAGGCGCGCGGCAAGACCGGCAAAGTGCTGAGGGTCGAGCCCGAGAAGGAACGTGTCGTGATCGAGCGGCTGAACATGATCAAGCGTCACCGCCGCCCATCGCCACAGAACCCCCAGGGCATGATCGAGAAAGAATCGCCGATCCACGTTTCCAACGTGATGTTCTACTGCTCCCGCTGCAGCGATGGCGTGAAGCTGGGAGCCAAGCGTACTGACAACGGACGCCTTCGCGTCTGCAAGAGCTGCGGCTCTGAATTCGATTGATTAGAGGCTGACAGGTAACATGGCAAGACTCAAGGAACAATTTGAAAAGGAATTCGTCGCCCAGCTCAAGGAAGAGCTGGGGCTGAAAAATTCCATGGAGGTCCCCCGGGTCTCCAAGATCTGTGTGAACATGGGTGTTGGTGAGGCCAAGACCGACGCCAAGCTGCTGGATGACGCCGTCGCCGAGATGACCATCATCACCGGCCAGAAGCCCAAGATCACCCGGGCCCGCAAGTCCATCGCCAACTTCAAGTTGCGTGAGGGCATGGCGGTCGGCTGCACTGTGACTCTGCGAGGCGCCCGCATGTACGAGTTTCTGGACCGGCTGATCTCCGTCGCCCTGCCGCGCATCCGGGACTTCCGCGGACTGAAACCGAAATCTTTGGATGGCCGCGGCAACATGTCGCTGGGCATCAAGGAGCAGCTGATTTTTCCGGAGATCGATTACGATTCGATCACCACGACCAGGGGGCTTGACATAACTATCACCACGTCCGCCCGCAACGACGACGAGGGACGCGCGCTGCTGAAGAAGCTCGGCATGCCGTTCCGCGAGCGTTAAGGAGATTGAATGGCTAAGAAATCACTACAGGTCAAAGCCAGCCGTACGCCGAAATATCCGGTACGGGCATATCATCGTTGCCGCCGCTGCGGCCGCCCACGGGGCTATTTCCGTAAATTCGGCCTCTGCCGCATTTGTCTGCGCGAGCTGGCCCATCGGGGAGTTATCCCCGGTATGACCAAGTCCAGCTGGTAGGGGGCTGTTAATATGACCGTCAACGATCCAATCGCCGACATGCTGACCCGTATCCGGAACGCCAACAATGGCTTCAAGGATAACGTTGAGATGCCGGCATCCAAGGTGAAAGTCGAGATCGCCAGGCTCCTCAAGGAGGAGGGCTATATTACGGACTATGCCCTGTTACGCGGGGAGGCCTTCGACAATATTGTCGTCGATCTCAAATACGGCAAGGACCGGCAGAAAGTTATTTCCGACCTCAGGCGCATCAGCAAACCGGGCCGCCGGGTTTATGCACCCAAAGAAGCGATTCCCAAAGTGCTGGGTGGACTGGGCACAGCCCTGATATCCACTTCGAAAGGTATGATGACCGGCCGCGAAGCCCAGAAAAACGGCATCGGCGGCGAAGTCATCTGCTTCATCTGGTAAGTAAAGGCAAGCGTCAACGGCAAGAGCCGGGAGAAATATAAAGTGTCAAGAATCGGAAGAGCGCCAATAGCAGTACCCGACGGGGTCGAGGTCACGATCGACGGCAGCGACGTCAGGGTCAAGGGACCGAAAGGTGAACTCTCGGGCAGGTTCTCGCCGGAGATGGAGATCGTTCGGGAGAACGGCACCATCCTGGTGAAGCGGCCGTCTGACCGCAAGGATCACCGTTCGCTGCACGGGCTGACCAGGACTTTGGTCGCCAACATGGTCGAGGGCGTCACCACCGGTTTCAAGCGCGAGCTGGAAATTAACGGTGTCGGCTACCGGGCCACCCTGAAGGGCAAGGATCTGGAGATCCTGGTCGGGCTTTCCCATCCGGTGATCATCCAGCCGATGAAGGACACCTCCTTCGAAGTGCCCAAGCAGACTCAGGTCATCGTGCACGGCATCGACAAGCAGGTCGTGGGGCAGCTCGCTGCCACCATTCGCTCGATTCGTCCGCCGGAACCCTACAAGGGCAAGGGCATCAAATATATAGAAGAGCATATACGCAGAAAGGTTGGCAAGAGGGCATAAATCATGGCCAAAACCAATACTGAAATTATAGCCAGGCAGAAAACGCGCGCGCGGCGCCATAACCGTGTGCGGCTGAAGGTGACGGGCATGCCCGAGCGCCCGAGGATGACTGTGTTCCGCTCTAACCGCGGTATCTCCGTCCAGGTAATCGATGATCTGAACGGCAGGACTATCGTCGCGGCATCGAGTCTGGAGGTCAAGGAGTCAGGCATCAATAAGACCCAGATGGCGGAGAAAGTCGGCGAACTGCTGGCCGCCAGGGCCAAGGAAAACAATATAGCAAAGGTCGTTTTCGATCGCGGCAGCTACCTCTACCACGGCCGCGTCAAGGCGTTGGCCGATGGAGCACGCAAGGGAGGAATAAAGTTCTGACATGGCAGACGCATACGAGAAAATCGAGCTAGGAAAGCGGGCGCCCGAACTGCAGGAGAAGGTTGTCGCCATCAACCGCGTCGCCAAGGTGGTCAAGGGTGGTCGCAGGTTCTCATTCACGGCGCTGGTAGTCGTGGGTGACACCGTCAACCAGGTGGGTGTCGGTTACGGCAAGGCCAAGGAAGTCCCCCTCGCCATCCAGAAAGCGGTCGAGGACGCTAAAAAGAATTTGTTCCGTGTTCCCAAGCACAAGAACACGATCACGCACAAGATAGTCGGTCGCTACGGCGCCGGTCGCGTGATGATGAAACCCGCCTCGCCTGGTACCGGCATCATCGCTGGCGGCGGCGTGCGCGCGGTAATGGAGCTTGCGGGAATTCGCGACGTACTGGCCAAATGCCTGGGGACGACCAACCCCATCAACATGGTGCGGGCCAGCGTCGAAGGACTGAAATCACTCAAGGACCCCCGTGAGGTGGCAATGCTGCGCGGCAAGACCGTGGCGGAAGTCCTGGGAATCGAAAAGACAAAAAAGGCCGCGAAGCCCGAAGCGACGCCCGAAGCGCCACAGACCGCCCAGGCAGCCAAGGCAAAACCGGCCGAAAAGGCAAAACCGGCCGCCAAGGCAAAACCGGCCGCCAAGGCAAAACCGGCAAAGAAGGCAACTGAAGCATGAGCCAGATCAAGGTGACACAGACAAAGAGCATTATCGGCCGGCGTGCTGACCATCGCCGCACCATACGTGCCCTCGGCCTGCACCGGATCAACCATACTGTCATCCATGATGACAGCCCGCAGATCCGGGGAATGATCCACCAGGTGCGTTACATGGTCGAGGTCGAGGAAGTCAAAGGGAGCAAGAAGTGAGCGAGGAAGAGAAGGGCGCGGAGCAGGCCCAATACATAGGTCTCCATAACCTCAAGCCGGAGCCGGGATCGAAGCACGCGCGCAGGCGCGTCGGCCGCGGCCAC
>JAGVMV010000001.1 GCA_020053595.1 Thermoleophilia bacterium
GAATACGCGGCCCCGGTTGGCCGGCTCGGACGAGTCGGCGATCAGGGCGTCGCGGGGCGCCACCCTGATTCCTTTGCCGAGGCGGTCACCGAAGCGCAGGGCCAGCACCAGGGGCCAGCCGGTAGCCGCCGCCATCATCGGCTTGGCCAGCGAAGAGATTCCGTACCCCAGAATGGTCAGCGGCCGCCGCTTCCGCCAGCGGTCCGAAAGCCAGCCGGAAAACACCTTGAGGACACTGGCTGTACTCTCGGCGATGCCCTCGATAAGGCCTACCACACTATAAGGGGCTCCAAGCACGCTGGTCAGGAAGAGCGGCACCAGGGGATAGACGATCTCGCTTGAGAGGTCGGTGAGAAAACTGGTGATTCCCAGGATGAAGACATTGCGGCTGATGCCGCGGACGGGGGAGCCGGGCTCGGACTTGCCCTCAACAGGCTGGGAGAGATTATCATCGGGTCTGGAAAAACTCCCGCCTGGCTTGGTGGGTTCACGCTTGCCCGGAGGTTCTAGATGCATTTGCACTGGGGCAGAAAATCATCCCCCTGGTTCTTCGGTGGCGTGTCCGCGTGTTCGAGTATGTACACAAGCTCCCCGATGGCCGCCGGGTCCAGAGGCAAAGCACGGAGCTTGGCCACCGCGGCGGCCACGTCGTAATCGACGCGCTTCAACTCAACCTGTCCGCCTTCGATGATGGCGTAGCTTGCACGGGCGATGCCATCGCGCGGCTGGCCGACGCTGCCCACGTTGACCATTACTTTGCCGTCGATCTCCCTGATGAACGGTCTGTGAGTGTGGCCGGTGAGGACGATGTCGGCACCAGCTGTTTTCAGCTCTGACGCGAGGTCTTCGTCGCCGGTTTCCGGAGTGAGGTAGCGGAAGAGGTTATCGGATGGAGCTGCATGGGTGGCATAGATACTGCTGCCGCCGGACTCGAGCATCAGGCTGGTTCCGGGTTCGCCGATCCATTCCAGCTGCTCCCGGTCCAACACCTGCCACATGTACTCGCGGGTCAGAATGGAAAGGTGCTTGAAAGCCTCGCCGCAGGCGCAATCGACCCGGAAGGCCACGGCGTTGTCATGGTTGCCACGCACGCGAAGGAGCGGCACGGTGAGGTTCCTGAGGTAATCGATGCAGGCAGCCGGCTCGGGACCGTAATCGACGATGTCGCCCAGACAGACGACGGCGTCGCAGGGCTCATCAATGGCCCGGAGCGCGTCGATGTTGGCGTGGATGTCGGATATAACCAGTGCTCTCAATGGCCGGCCTGACGATTTGCATCACATCTGATCACGAGGGTGTCGGAGACTTCCACCAGCCCCTTCTCCACCACCTCGCAGATTTCCGGCAGTACCGAGTCTATCTTCGCCTCCGAGTCCACCGCTTCGATTTTGAGTGGCAGGTTCGTGGACAGGTCCAGCATTTTGGAGGAATGCAGTACCATGTCGGCGCCGTAGCCGCTGACCCCACGGAAGACGCTGGCGCCGGCGAAACCGCCCAGTCCGATTACCAGATAATTCAACATGTGCTGGCTGCTTTCCTCATGCAACTTCCTGGTCAAGAAAATCCTGGTTCTACCCCGCAGAGGTTCCCGGGCAAGAGTATCCTAGTCCTGTCTTGCCGTGGCGTAATCAATGATCATCTGGTCGGTGAGCCACTCCACGGGCGCCTTGTCGTCGGTGAGAATGGTGCCGCCCGGCTGCACCTCGACGAGTTTGAGCAACACCTCTCGCGCCAGCTCCGCCACTCGAGGCGGCATGGCGCTTGTACGTGACCGCAGGTCGCCGATGCCGCCCGGCTGCCTGGTCGCCACAACCAGCTGGTTGAACTGACCGGTGTTGAAAGTGTAGACCGACGGGTAGACGTCGCGCATGGTGGCGGCGATGGCGTTGGCCACGGCGCTGTCGCCGGGGGTCTTGCCCACGTTTATCATGACCACGCCCTGCTCGGTGAGGCGCTCCCGGGTCTCTTCGAAAAACTCCCGGGTTGTCAGGTAGAAGGGTATGTAAGGCTGGCGGAAAGCGTCCATGGCAATCAGATCCCAGCTTTTATCGCTGGTTTTGATGAAGGGTCTGCCGTCGGCCACGTGGACGGTCAGGTTGGGCTCGTTCATATCGAAATATTTGCGGCCGGCGTCAACCACGTCGGGGTCGATTTCGACTCCGTCCACCTGGACGTTGGGGTAGAAGGCTGTCAGCAGCCGGGGAATGGAGCCGGCGGCGTTGCCGATTACCAGCACGTTTTCCGGAGCGGCGTCAGCGGCGAACCAGGGTGCGAGGGAAAAATAATCCCAGTACCCGCCGGTGAGCAGGCGGTCGGGGTTATAGACGGAGTGGACCGCCCAGCCTTCGTTCAGCTTCAGGTATTTCGTGCCGCCATTATCCACCACCTGGATGTACTGATAAGGCGATTCGGTTTCGAAGATGCTGTCGGGATCGGGCTTGATGGCGCCCTGGGGGACGGCGAGCCCGACCAGGATAATCAGCGGCGCCCCCACCCAGAGCCTCCGGCCGAGCCCTGCCGCTGAAACCGCGGCAAGCATTCCGGCGAAGAGCAGCATGGTGTCACGGGTGCCGATCCAGGGGATGAGCACCAGCACCGGCAGGAAGGTGCCGATGATGCTGCCCACGGTGGAGAGGGCGTAAAGGCTGCCGGAGACGTTTCCCGCCGACTCGACTCCGGTCATGCGCAGGCGGATGGCAAAAGGCGGCACCATGCCAAGGATGGTCACCGGCACGGCAAAGAGCAGGACGGTGACGGTAAAAGACCCGAGGAAGGCGCCGGCTGAAATTGTTTCGAGACCCTTGATGGCGAGCCCCATGACCGGCCGGGCGACGAAAGGCAACGCCGCGATGGACGTGGCCGCCACCATGGTCAGCCAGCAGAGCAGGCGTGGCTCCGGCCGGCGGTCGGCCAGGCGTCCGCCGAGGTAATAACCGGCGGTGAGGTAGATGAGGATCAGGCCGATGAGGTTTGCCCAGATGAACAACGAGTTGCCGAAGTAGGGGGCGATCAACCTCGAGCCGCTCATCTCCGTGGCCATGGTCGTCATACCGGATGCGAGCACGATGAGGTAAAGCAGGGGCCGTGGCATCTAGTCTTCCAGCTCCTTGCGGCGCTGCTCGGGTTCCGGGGGTGTTTCGTGGTAGCCGGGGCCGGGGCGTCCGCTGGCCCCGCTGTCCGGTCCGCCGGCCCCGCCGGGACCATATACATGTATGGTGCGCCGCTCTATAGCTCGCTGCAGGCGGCGTTTTGCATACGAGCGAACCAGTTTTCGCACCGGAGGCAGCAGGAGCAGCAAGCCGGCGGTGTCGGTGATGTAGCCGGGAGTGAGCAGCAGGAGCGCCCCGGTCAGGATCAGGGCTCCATCGATTAACGAGTCACCCGGCATTTTTCCCAGACTGAGGTCCTGCTGGATGCGCGCCACCACGGCGTAACCCTGCCGTTTGGCCAGCGCCGCGCCGGCGAAGCTGATGAGCACCAGCGTCAGGATTGTTTCTAAATAGCCGAGGCGGGAGCCTATCTCAAAAATGACCATGAGCTCCGCCAACGGCACGATGATAAAAACGGCGAGCAGGATCAAAAACATGGCATCATTCTGTACCCGGAAGAGGGAGAATTACAAATAGAAACTCATTGAAGTGAGCCAGTGCATACAGGGGCAAAAAGAAAAAAGGCAAAATATTTCCGGACGGCAAGCCGTTTCAATTCCCGAGCAGCTGAGAAACTTCGGCCGCTATCAACTCTCTGACCCGCTCAACTGCAGACGCTACTGGCGGGGTGAGCTCGAGGTTGCGGGGCTGGACGCTGCCGATCTGCACGGCAAAGACCGTGACTTGGGGGTTGGCTCCCATGAGCCGGGCGTTGGTCACCAGGTGAGGAACGCCCATGCCGTGGATGTTGTTGGAGCGCAGGTTCATTATACCGGCTTCGTCAGGGTCAAAGCGGAAGATGGCGCCGGGCTCGGCTTTGGCGGCCAAGGCGTCGACGACGATGACCACGTCGGACTCGAGGAAATGCTTTAGAAGGGCCATGCCGGCGGTGTCGCCGGCGATAACGCTGACCCCGGGGCCGAGAGCTTCGGCGTCCAGGCCATCGACAACGAAGATGCCGAAGCCGTCGTCACCCATCAGCGTGTTGCCGACGC
>JAGVMV010000009.1 GCA_020053595.1 Thermoleophilia bacterium
GCCAGCACCTCGGCCGCCCGCTGCAGATCCAGCCGCCGCGGGCTCCCGGGCGCAAAAATGACTCCAAGCGCCCAGGCACCCAGCTCCAGGGCCAGGGCCGCGTCTTCCGTCCTGGTCAGGCCACAGATCTTTACGCGCACGGACAACATTTCAATAAATCCCGACTTTCATTCATTCCTGGCGACGCCAGGGCCGCCTGTTCCAGTGAATGATTCAAAGTTGCTACTTATATTTCCGCGTCTGGAAAATGATGATCATCACCATTGAAACTACCGCCATGAACAGCAGGCTACCCCACATCCATATCCGGCTACCCACCGGCAGTTCAGCGAAGTTCATCCCCCAGAACCCGGTAATAAAAGTGAGTGGCATGAAAATAGTGGCCACCAGCGTCAACCGCTTCATGATCTCGTTGAGCCGGTTGGACACCGCCGAGAGGTGAACGTCCAGGGCGCCGGTCAGAATGTCGCGATAAGAATCGAGCATGTCCGATAACCGGATCAGGTGATCATAGACATCGCGCAGGTATGGCAGCGTGCCGCTGGTCACCAGGGGGAAGTCCCGCGAGGTCATCTCGTTGATCGCTTCCCGCAGCGGACCGGCCTTTTTGCGGAAATGGATCAGCTCGCGTTTGAAATCGAAGATGCGGTGCACCGTCGCCTCGTCAGCTTTGGGATCGACCACGGCATCCTCGAGGGAATCGAGCTCGTCCTCAATCCCGTCTATGGTATCGATATAACCGTCGACCACCGTATCGAGCAGGAAGTAGGCCAGCATGTCGGAGCCACTACCCATGATACGCGGCCTGCGGTCGGCGTCTCGCCAGACCTGGCTGATCTCGGGCGGGTCGCCGCGGTGGATGGACACCAGGTAACCCTCTCCGACGAAAAGGTCAATCTCGTTCCATTCGAGCACCAGCCCGCCGTCGCCGGCAGCCGGGGAAACCGAGTGCATCACCAGGAAGAAATGATCGTCGTACGGCTCCACCTTCGCCCGCTGACCGTCCGGCTTGGATGCATCCTCCAGCGCCAGCTCATGAAAATTGAAGGGAGGCTTTCCCAGCAGTTCTCTCTGCTCCGCGGTCAGGGGGCCGGCGATGTCGAGCCATACCAGCCCCTGCCCCTTGCCCACCAGGGCAACGGCCTCTTCCAGGGAGACGGTTTGGACGCCCGCTTCCTTTGATTGGCATACCTTGGCCTGCAAAACATCACCGCCCGTTGGCGAGGGATTGACGGGATACAAACAAGCCCGACTGTCGCCGGGCCTAACTGGTCATACTCTGTTGTGCGCCTCCATGACTACCGGCATCTCGGGCCAGAGGCCCTACTCGTGAATGTGTATCGATGTTCCGATCGGGGTCCAGTCATAAACACGCCTGGCCGTCTCCACCGGCAGGCCGACGCAGCCGTGGCTGGAACGGCGCCCGAAAGAAGTCGCCCAGTAATTGCCGTGCATCGTATAGTCACCCTTGAAAACCATGACCCAGGGGACCTTGGGGGCGAAATATCCTGGGCCCCTCATATCGATCGTGGGCATCTTGGCATAAATCGTGTAGTCACCTATTGGAGTGTCGGTGCCAGAGGAGCCGGTCGAGCAAAAAAAGCTGTCCACCGCTACACCGTTCTCAAACAGGGTCACAGTCTGCTCGGTTACATTGACATCGATGGACTTTGCCGGCGCCGTGGTGAAAGTGCTGGAGGAGTCGGCCTCGACAAAACCGCCGCCGATACCGCGCAGCGCCGCCGGCCCGGCCTTGAGCCTTATAGTTACATCCTGCAGGTGATCCCAGGCGGCAGTCGGTACGAACTCGAGCTTGTTGGGTTCCGGCCACTTGAAAGTGCCTTCCACCTTCGGCTCCACCGTCACCAGCGTCTTCGCCAGGTCGGGATTGGAAACCGGCTCGCTGAAGATTATCGTCGGATGAGCCTCGATGCTGGCGCTGAGGGTTCCGTCGGCAGGGTCGAAGGTCGCCGTCAACGCCGCCGCGGTGGCCGCCTTGGCGATCACCGGAGTCTTCAGCTCACGCCCGTTGTTCGAGGTAGCGCTGGTAATCTTGAGCGTATACTCCTTGCCCTGCTCGAACTTGGCGAGGGTGATGCGGGCGACACGGCCGTCCTCGTCCAGCCTGGAAGTGCTCTGGATTCCCTCGAGCTGGTATTCGAAATTGCTGACAGGGATATTCCACTCCACCCTGAGATCCTCGCCGTACTTGACCTTCAGGCCATCCTTGGGGACTATCGGCATGGGCGTGGTTACAGTGGTGAAAGTGTGGGTCTGCTCGGAGGCGAGGTCATTGATGCCGGAAAGGCCGAACTCCTTGACGGTACCAGTCACGGTGACCGTGTATTCAGCGTCGGAAACCAGTGGATTGGAGCCGTCGTCCCGAACAAACCGGCCATCCTGAATATGGCCGCTGAGCAGGCGTTCGTTTTCACGCGTACCGTCGGGAGCCACCCTTGCCTCCTTGACGGCCACCGTGGACAGGCTGGCGCCCCAGCGGCTCGTGTTGATCTCCAGCCATTCCCCGTCCGGCCTGATCTCGGAAGCACCGTCACCTGGGCTTACGGAAATACGCGGCGGCATAACCACCACGAGCAACATCGTCGCCACAACCGCCAGCGCTACTGCCGCGCCAACAATAATGACCGCGAGTTTTATGCGTGACGCCAACTGCTTGATCCGCGGCGCCGTTAATTCCTTGGCTGCTTCCCTGCCCAGCTTGACCGTCCTGTAGTCTTCCCGAGTTTATAGTTCTGACATATACATACGATACCCGGGGGGAGTCCGCATAAAACCGCGCCGCCGGGGTACGTATCCCTTCACCGGGCGCGGCGGCGATGAGAGAACCGCCAGACCCGTTCAGAATAGATGAATTATAACAAACAGTATAAGCCTGTTACCAGATAAAATTTCAATACCGGCGTTTATCTGCTATTTTGCTATAGCGACATTCCGGCGTTGTCCCAGGGTTGCCGGTCCCGCAAAAACCATCCTTATGACAAAAAAACGCAAAGCAATAGCGCTGCTCTCGGGCGGCCTCGACAGCCGCCTGGCGGTAAAAATGATGCTGGAACAGGGCATCGAGATCGAGGCGCTCAACTTCGTGACCGTTTTTTGCACCTGTACCGCCAGGAGCAGCTGTAAATCAGAGGCGAGGAAAGCTGCCGAGGAATACGGCATCCCGCTCAAGACGCTGAACGCCACCGAGGAAATCCTTGATGCCATACGCGACCCGAAGCATGGCTTCGGCCGCGGCCTCAATCCCTGTCTTGACTGCCGCATCAGCATGTTCCGCCGCGCCGGCAGGTACATGGAGGAAACCGGCGCCGACTTTCTGGTGACCGGCGAGGTCTGGGGCGAACGCCCCATGTCCCAGCGGCCCGACGCTCTCAGGACCATCGAAAAAGAGTCTGGCCTTGCCGGGCTGATCGTGCGCCCGCTCTCGGCCCACCTGTTCGAGCTCACCATCCCCGAACGCGAGGGCTGGATCGACCGGGAGAAGATGATGGCCATCGAGGGCCGGTCCCGCAAACCACAGATGCAGCTCGCGGCCGAGCTGGGTGTCAATGATTACCCCTGCCCCGCCGGCGGCTGCCTGCTTTGTGACCGGAATTTTGCCGCCCGGCTCAGGCACCTGCTGGCCGATGACCACCATCCTGCCATCGCCGAGATCCAGGCGCTCCGGCTGGGGCGGTTGATCTTTTCATCCGAAGGCAAGCGGATCATGATTCCGCGTAATGATGAGGAAACCAAACGCCTGGTGGCGCTGGCCCGGCCCGGCGACCTGCTGATGAGCGCCGATGGCCACATGGGCCCAACCACGGTGATCAAGGGTACGGGTATCGGAGATACGACCCTGCGCGAAGCAGCGGCGCTCACCGCCCGCTACGGGCAGGGGCGCGAGGCGGAGCTTGTGACTGTTTCCTGGTGGCCGGTTCCCGCAAAAGGTGCACCTCAGACCCTCGAAGTCTCCCCCGCCGACGGCTGGCGCCTGGCCGACTCCCTCATCCGGGAATAGCGCCAAGAATCCTTATTACCTCTGCTGCCATCTAAGGTAATAGCACTGGCGCTCCGAAACAAGTATTGGTTTTTCTCGTGGCGGAGCGCAAATTACTCAGGAGGTCGGCAAGTTGTCATTCAGCGAATATATCGAAATACCCGTCTTCGGGTCTCGTTACCTGGATTCCTGCGCGGGCGGCTGAGGCCCGAGCTGGTCTCTGGAAGAGATCACCGTCACCATCAACCGGCAACTGAAAGAGGACTTTGGCGGCATTGCCCGCCTGCGCTATGTGGACTTCGACTCAGAAGAGCTGGCGGAATACCCCGATGTTTACCATCGAGTCGTCGAGAGCCGCGACCTGGAACCAGGATCGATCAGAATGGATGGCAAGCTGGTTCCCATGTGGGATGTGCCCTACTCGAAACTGATCCAGGAATTCGAAAGCCTGGGAGCGGCACAGGTGCGTAAAGCTTCATAGACCATTACAGCGGAAACATCGAAGGACGGCCGCTGGCCGTCCTTTTTTATTGTCCAGGTGGACATCCTGATCAATCCCGTCGGCTACTTAGCCAGCACCCCGAGAAGCCGCCAGAGATCCAGATCGAGCTGCTTCTTGTTGACGGCCACTTCCTCCAGCGGTGTAAAGGCAACGGCGCCGTCGACCCATCCGGCCAGCTGGCCGCTGCCGCCGCCGGCCAGCAGCTCCACCGCCGCCGCACCCAGCCTGCTCGCGAGAATCCGGTCAAATGTGGAAGGCGCCCCGCCCCTCTGAACATGCCCCAGTATGGTCACCCTTAACTCATAGCCGATCTCGTCCTCACGCGCCCTGAAATGCTCCAGGCAACGCTGCGCATTATTTTTGGCGCCATCGGTGACCACGGCCAGGGCGTAGCGCTTGCCCCGTGCATGCGCCGCCGCCAACTGCTGCTCCACCTCGGCGGGCTCGATGTCAAACTCAGGCGTGACGATCACGTCGGCGCCGCCGGCGAGGCCGGCCGCCAGGGCCAGGTATCCACAGGTCTTGCCCATCACCTCAATCAGGAAAGCGCGGTGGTGAGACTCCGCGGTCGTGCGGATCCGGTCGATGGATTCGATGATGATGTCGAGCGCAGTGTCAACACCGATGGAGACATCGGAGCCATAAAGATCATTGTCCACCGTTGAAGCGACACCGATCACGGGAAAACCCAGCCTGGTCAGTTCCCAGGAGCCGGTCTGGGAACCGTTGCCGCCGATGACGATAAGGCCATCGATGCCCTCGCCGCGCATTTTCTCCACCGACTGCCGCCGGGCATCTATACTATCGCGAAACTCACGGCTGCGCGCCGTGCCCAAGAAGGTGCCGCCCAGGTGTAGTATCTCCCCAACGTCGCGGTTGAGCAGCGGTAGAATATCGCCCGCGATCAGGCCTTCGTAGCCATTGCGGACGCCGCACATCTCCATCCCCATGTCGGTGCCCACGCGCACAATAGCCCTCACCGCCGCGTTCATCCCCGGCGCGTCGCCGCCGCTGGTCACCACCGCTATGCGTTTCATCCGACTCCCCTGATCATGCGCAGACCCCGCGCGATGAATGAAGACACTGAGCTCACTCCTTAAAACCCGTACCCGGGCAGGAACAACTGGTAAATCGGCAGAATAATGCTATAGAGGACGTTACCGAAGTTAAGCATTATCAGGAGCAACGCCATGATAAAAAACTGTCCATACTGGTCCAGTTTGATCCACTTGATATATGACCGGGGTGTGAGAAAGGCGCCAACGACGCGTGAACCATCGAGCGGCGGCACCGGTATCAGGTTAAAGACCATCAGGATGACATTCAGCTGAAAAATGCGGAAGATGGAAATCGGCAGTAACCCGTCGCCGAAGTCCGGGTAGAAAATGTTCAGGACGAGCGCCGAAACCCCTGCCAGCAGCAGGTTCGCCGACGGTCCGGCAATGCCCACCCAGGCCATGCCCCGCTGGTGGGACTTGAAGTTGCCGGGATTCACCGGCACCGGCTTGGCCCAGCCGAACATCATGCGCCCGGAAGAAAAGATGAACGTCATCACCAATAGCAGTGTGCCGAAAGGGTCCAGATGACGCAACGGGTTGAGCGACAACCGTTTCTGGCTCGCCGCCGTCTTGTCCCCCAACCGGTAAGCCATGTAGCCGTGTGACACCTCGTGGAGGGTCATGGAAAAAAGCAGTACCGGCGCAGTCACCGCCAGCTGCAGTAACAGGTCATTCACGAATTACCTCTGTCAGTCGCATCGGTTCGCCCCGGTCAGCCGGCGCTCCCGAAATTATTATTTTTTTTCATCCGACTCAGTATCTGTTGAGCGGCGCTCATCTCCGAATCGCGCCCGTCGACCTTGCCTTCCAGCTTCAGCAGCTTGACCTGGGTCAGCACCCGCCCCACTTCCGGTGATTCCTGCAGGCCGAGCTCCAGCAGATCCTTGCCGCTGATGCTCAGTGAAGTATAACGAAGTTCCTTGACGAAGAGCTCGATTGCCTCGCGCGCGCTCCCCTCGCCGGCTTCCGCCCAGGCCAGCAGCAGCCCCTCGGCGGGAAGCCGCGCCAGCAGCTCGTAAAGCGCCGGGCGCGACATCTCGGCGCCTGCCATACGCTCAAGCACCTTGCGCGCCAGAACCACTCCGCCGGCAATGACCTGCGCATCGGTATTGCGCAGCTTTAACCGTTCGGTCCAGCCGACCAGTTGCTCCGGATCCAGCGCGCGGGCCATGCAGATCAGCCGCAACCGCCATAACCGGACCTCTTCGCGCATATGAAGCTCCCTGACTGCCCGGTCGGCGCTAGTCACCAGCTCCGCGGTCTCCTGGTCGGCGGCCAGGGCCGGGTGAATCGAAGGAGCGATGCCCAGTTCGCCGATCCTCTGGATCGTATGCTCGACCTTGGGCTCCGACAGCAGCCAGATCAGCTCGTCACGCAGCCGCGCCGATGAGAGATCGCCAACCAGGTTCATCTCCACGCAGCCCCGGGCCAGCCCCAACGTGTGCGAGTTCATGTGAAAGCCGAGCCGGTTCTCGTAACGAATGGCCCGGAAGATGCGCGTGGGGTCCTCGATGAAGCTGAGGTTGTGCAACACCCGGATGACCTTTTGCTCGATGTCACGTAGTCCGCCGAAGAAATCCAGCAGACGCCCGAAGTCGTGAGCTGCCAGCGAGACTGCCATGGCGTTGATGGTGAAGTCACGCCGGTAGAGATCATGCTTGATCGATGAATGCTCGACCGTCGGCAGCGCCGCCGGGTAATCATAGAATTCGGCACGGGTCGTGGCCACGTCGACACGCAACTCCGGCTTCAGCTGGTCGAGGATGACCACGGCGGTGTGAAACTTCTGGTGCGCCCGCACCCGGCCGCCCAGCTCCTGCCCCAGATGTTCAGCAAAATCGATGCCGTCGCCCTCGATGGCGATGTCGATGTCATAGTTGGGCTGGTGCAGGATCATGTCGCGCACGAAGCCGCCCACCAGGTAGACGCCGCGGTAATCGGTGCTCAGTTTCTGCACCGCGTCGAAGACCGGAGTGATATTGGGGATCGCCGCCAGCCGGTCGCGAAAGTCGGCCTCATGCAAAACCGCCTCCCCCACTCCCTCCTCGATCATCGAGCTGTGCAGCGTCCTGAGCACGTCGGTGCGGGTAACAATTCCCGTCACCTGGTCAAAGGGTACCTCGCGCCGGCCCTCCAGGCCCGATACCACCACGGGCAACCGGCCCACATCGCTTTCCGCCATCATGCGGCGCAGCTCGTGGACGGTGGTCACCTCCGACACCGTTCTGACGCCCCGGGACATGATGCCCTTCACCGGAGCATGCTTGAGCCTGTGGCCCACGGCCTTGTCCAGATCCTTGCGTGAGACAATTCCCACCAGCATCTCCCTGTCCTTGACGCAGACACCGCTATGCCCGTAACGCTGGCAGATCAGCAGCGCCTCGCCGATAGTCGTGTGCGCCTCGACAAAATAGACCGGGTGCGACATGATATCCCTCGCCCTGACCGGCTCCTCCAATACATCTGGCAGGCTATCCAGAAGGATGCGCCGCGTATCCTCCAGGCTCTTGCCCTTGACGATGGCCGAGGCGGCCGCGCTGTGGCCACCGCCGCCGACCAGGGCCAGCGCCCGGGCGACGTCCAGCAGACGGCTCTTGCTGCGGCCGACGACGAAGACGCGCTGCTCCATCTCAACCATGACAATCAGCGCCTGACAGTCGGTCACATCCATGATCTTGTGGGCGACGACGCTGAGGCCATCCACGTACCGCGGGCTGATCACGGCTGCGATGAAGACCTCCACGTCGCCGACCATTGTCGGCTCCAGCTCGTCGATCAGCAGGAGCATCAGATCACGTTGCTCCTCGCTCAATGGGTTGTGAAGGTATTTGCCGATCATGCCCTGGTCGGCGCCCAGACGCATGCAGATGGCAAGCGCCTCGGCGTCCCGGGGAGTCGTAGTAGGGAAGGTCAGTGAGCCGGTATCCTCATGTATGCCCAGGGCGAAGATCGTCGCCTCCAGCGGCGAGACCTCCATCTGGCGGTCATGGATGATCTTCAGCATGGTGGTGACCAGCGAACCATCCCGCGAGAGAACGTAATTCTCGTCGGAGACAAAGTCGGGTTTCTCCGACGGCGACCCCAGCCGGTGGTGATCAAAGACGATGACCTCGACCTCGGGTGACGGGCAAACGGGCTCGAACTCCCCCAGCCGCCCGCAATGGATGGTATCGACGACGATCAGGCGCCGCACCTTCCCGAAATCCACCATGGAGACATCGACAGTGTCGATCTCGTCGGCGTGCAGGTTAAAGAACTCGCGTACGTTGCGGTTCAAGGATCCCGGGAAGCAGATCTTCGCCTCGGGGTAGAGCTTCGCGGCCGCCACCGACGCGGCAAAGCCGTCAAAGTCCGTATTGGCATGCGTTACTATGACTTCCGGTATATTCACAGGGACGTACGTTTCCTATGTTTCCTATCTTTTCAGATCAGGCTAAACTTCACCTGATATACCCGATTTCAGCAGAATTGACCGGCAAACAAATAACCAGCAGCTATCCGTGCTCCGCGGATATACAAACTACGGTTTTATAAATCAGGAAACATAGGAAACGAACGTCCCCGATTTTACGCCAAACCTCTAGGCGAAAAACGTCTGTGCCAGGTCCCAGAACTCCTGCCGCACGACCTTGCGCTCGCCGACCGCGACCTGCAGAGGCACGGCCACGATTGCGTCGCCCTGGAGCGCCGCCATCAGGCCGAACTCCTCGTTCTGCACCATTTCAGCGGCTTTGGCGCCGTAACGGGTCGCCAGAATCCGGTCGTGGGCCGTCGGCGTGCCACCGCGCTGGATATGCCCCAGCACTGTCGCCCGGGTCTCGAAACCGGTGCGCCGCTCGATCTCCTTGGCCAGCAGGCTGGCGACGCCGCCCAGCTTGACGTTACCGAAAGCGTCGACCTCGTCTGACTGGGTCACCATCTGCTCCTCGCCTTCCCTGGTGACCAGCTTGGCGCCTTCACTCACAGCCACGATGCTGAAACTCTTGTCACCGGACTGGCGGCGTCGGATGATGTCACAGGTCTCCTCGACGGAAATATCATACTCGGGGATCAGGATAACGTCGGCGCCGCCGGCGATGCCCGCCATGATGGTGATCCAGCCGGTGTGCCGGCCCATGATCTCCACCACGATTACACGGTCGTGGGATTCGGCGGTGGTATGCAAGCGGTCGATGTTCTCGGTGGCGATCTGAACGGCGGTATCAAAACCGAAAGTGTAGTCGGTGCCCGACAGATCGTTGTCGATGGTCTTGGGCACGCCCACCATGTTGAGAGCGTACTTGCCGTGAAGCTGGTTGGCCACGCCCAGGGTGTCGTCGCCACCGATAGCGATAGTCGCCCAGATCTCTTTCTGCCTCAGGTTGTCCACCAGCAGCTCGACGCCGCCCTCGGTCTTCATCGGATTGGTGCGCGAAGTGCCCAGGATAGTGCCGCCGCGGTGCAAAATACCGGATATGGATTTAATATCCAGCGGCATGTAATCGTTTTCCATGAGCCCGCGCCAGCCACCGCGCACGCCGACCATCTCGTAACCGGCCCGCGTAAGCTTGAGGGTGACTGCGCGGATTACCGCGTTGAGTCCCGGGCAGTCGCCGCCACCGGTGAGAATAGCTACCTTCTTTGCCATCAGACAACCTCCATCATATTAATTGGGTTAACCTGCTAGAGATTATGTCCCGCAGCCCCGCGGAACTAACCAGTGATTGACACAGGGAATAATATCGTCTGGGAGGTTCGAACGAAACCCGGGCGCGATGCTGCTTTAAAAATGCAGTCCGGCGGGGAGGCGCCGGCCGATCGGCCGGATACGCTTAACAGAGAGTCAGCTGCTCGGCCGTCATGCCATTGCGCCTGGCAATGACAGCAGCGTCGAAGGTCTTCAGGCAGTTCTCACAGATAAAGCACTGCCGTTTCTCCGACCAGCCTACAGTGGTCTTCTTATGGCAACAGTGGCAGGGGTACCGCCGGCTTGTAGATCGGTTTTGTGGTTCCTCGCTCATCGTCTCCTCATAATCTGAGTCCCTGGGAATATTCTCCATTATACGGCTGTTCCCTCTTACAGACCGTATCATCAAACCAATACATGACCATATTTATAAGATTTCATTATAGGCACTTTCATCTAATCGAATAGCTTGCAAACCAGCAGGGTATTGCAATGTAGGTATATGTGCGTACAATAGTTGTATTGGAACCTCACTGAAGGGTAAAGCGCACCTTCCCTGAGGTTGATTTATTTATTGAAGCGGAATTCAGCTACGAGCCGTTTTCTGTCTTCCTGATTTGCTCGTGCGGGTAAGAGAGACCAGCTCAGATCGACAGCCATGTGCCGTAAAATGTCTTCGTCTGTGAATCCCGCCCTCCACAGGTGGACGTGCGAGCAAATGTTTTTCGAGCCGCCCGAAAGGGCGGCTCTTTTTTTTGTGTTTACGCTGTCTATACCGATTAGCATGCCTTGGTTTTTAAACGATTGGAGCCACCCGAGGGCGGCTCCAATAAATTTGAACCAGTATTTTTTTGCTAAAAATCGGGACCGGAAAAGCCCCACCTGCTTATTCTTCGAAAGCGATTACTTCCCGCCCCTTGTACGTACCGCAGACCGGACAGATCCGGTGCGGCTGCTTGGGGCTATGGCACTGCGGGCAGGTGTTGATGGTCGGAGCAGTCAGGCTGTCATGAGCCCTTCTCTGATCCCGCCGCGCTTTTGAAGTTTTTCTTTTGGGTACCGCCATGATGATTACCTCTTTCGTTTTACCAAAGATTTAGGATAGCGGAACCAGCGGCCAAAGTAAAACGGAAACGGCAACACTTCTGGCCCGGTGGGCGGGCAAAATCGCCTACGGGCGCCCTAATCCTCTTCTGGTTTCCAGTCCTTGAGCTTCTCCCACCTGAAGTCCCGAGGCGGCTCACAGCCGCATTCCACCAGGTTCCGGTTGCCACCGCACTGGGGGCAGAGCCCCCTACAGGCCGGCTGGCATAAGATCTTCGGCGGCAGCTGCTCAGCCACCGCGTCCCGCGCCCAGTCCGACAGGTTCAGCATACCGTCCTCTTTGTACCAGAGCGTCGGCTCATCTTCCTCGCCCAGTTCCTCGACAGGCGGCAGTTCAGCTTCGAAGAAGTCCTCGACGGTCACGTCGAGGTCAAGATCAGTCCCCTCCAGACAGCGCCAGCAGGCGCCCTCCAGCCGGCAGGAGAAGGACATGTTCACGGTATAACCACGCCCCACGTCGATCACCTTGAGAACCGCCGTCACCATATCGGGAACGAAACCGTAGTCCTGTCCGGCCAGCCGCATGGGCGGCAGCCGGACTTCCTGCTCAATAATCAGCGGATCGCCCGGTTCGAGGGGAAGCGCCGACAGATCGAGGGTAGTCAGGGTATAGTCAGACAAGGGAAGCTCCAGTGAAAACCGGCCGTGGCCGGGCGAGATTACGGGGAAACTCGGGCGATCAATCAGACTCAGCCCATCGCGGGCATCATCCAGCCTGCGGCCACTGCGGCATCAAAAACTTATTAGTCCTCGGTGCGGACCTCTTCAGCGGCCTCTTCCAGCTCGCTCTTGCCCTGCAGCCGCTCGCGCCCACGCTGCACCGCCGCCAGAAACTTGCCCAGGTTGGTCTCCAGGGTCTCCAGCACCTCGTCGGCATAATCCTCGGCGCCCAAACGGATCTCCCGTTCGCGCGCCCGCGCGTCTTCCATGATCGAGGCGGCGTTGCGCTCAGCCATCTTGACGACTTCCTGCTCGGAGACCAGCCGCTCGGCCTGGTCGTTGGCTTCCTTGATGATGCGGTCGCTCTCGGTTTTGGCCTCGGCGAGCATCTCCTGGCGTTCCTTGACTATCCAGCGTGCCTGCTTGATCTCCTCGGGGATGGTGGTCCGCATCTGATCGAGGATGTCGTAGATCTCCTCGCGGTCGATCATCACCTTGTCGGTCATCGGCATCGGCCGGGCGTTGTTCACGATCTCATCGAGTTTGTCTATCAGTACCAGTACGTCCACTTTTGCCTCCAGGTTTCCTGGTTATCGTGGTCTATTTCAATAACTCGGCAAAGCGCCTGGCCACCATCGCAGGCACCAGGTCGTCCACCTTGCCGCCGAATCTCGCCACCTCTTTCACGCCGCTGGAGCTGAGAAAGCTGTATTCCGCCGACGCCATCAAGTAAACAGTTTCTAGGTCCGGGGCCAGTTTCCTGTTCAGCTGAGCCATCTGAAACTCATATTCGAAGTCACTGATGGCCCTTAATCCCTTCACCAGCGCTTTAGCCCCCCACTTGTGGGCGAAATCCACCAGCAGTGTATCAAAAAGCACGACCTCGATATTACCCGTTTCCCCGGGAAGCGAATCTTTTAGGAAAGAAACCCGCTCCTCGGCGCTGAACATGGTGTCTTTTCGGGGCGACGAGGCCACGACGCCCACTATCACCCGCTCGAACAGCTCCGAGGCACGCCGAATGATGTCCAGGTGCCCTTCGGTGACCGGGTCATAGGTACCGGGGCAAACAGCGGTGGTGTTGGTGTGATCAGTCAAATAGCCTCATCCTCGACAATCTCATCATCAGCCCCGCCAGCCGCGGCAAAAATGTGAATCCTGGTGTCGCCATAGATTTTATCGGTGACCAGCTCCAGTGGCAGGGAAACCTGCTCGCGGCAATCGCTCTCGACGATCACCCGCCCCCCGGCCGCGATCATTCGCGGCAGCCAGCGGCTAAGCTCCGGCTCGATAACGCGGTGCATTCTATAGGGAGGGTCAACGAAAATCAAATCATAGCGCTCGCCCTTTTTGGCTGCTTGCTTCAGGATTGCCCGGTAGTCGCGGCGTACCGCCCGGGCGTTTTCAATCTTCAGCTTTGTGATGTTCCTGCGGATGGTGGCAAGGGCCTCGGCGCGGTTGTCCACAAGCAGCGCCCGGGCCGCGCCACGGCTCAAAGCTTCGAGCCCGAGGGCGCCGCTTCCCGCGAACAGGTCGAGCGCGATGAGACCGGTTATATCCCCCAGCATGTTGAAGATGGCGCCGCGCACTTTGTCGGCCGTCGGCCGCGTGCGGCTCCCCTTCGGGGCGGCGATAATGGTGCCTTTGCATTTGCCCGCGATTATCCGCATGACCAGAGATGATGTTGGTTAACCATCTGAACCGACCCCATCAACGGGAAGCAGCTTTTTCCTGTTCGGAAAGGATCGTCCTCAAACACGGTGCAGCCACTCGACAGTATCCCCAAAAACCCGCTCGATTTCCTCTCTCAGCAGCACATTTTCCGGGCGTCGCAGCTCCGGGTCGGCCGCCACCAATTCGGCGGCCTTCCGGCGCGCCAGCTTCAACACATCCAGGTCGCGCGTGAGCCGGGCCAGCTTCAGGTCCGGCAACCCTGACTGCCTGGTGCCAAATAGCTGGCCCTCACCGCGGATCTCCAGATCGATGTCGGCCAGCCTGAAGCCGTCAGTTGTCGTGGTCATGGCCGCAAGCCGCCGTTCGGCCGGCTCAGTCTTCGGATCACCGAAGAGCAGGCAGCAGGATTCATGCTCACCACGGCCGACACGGCCGCGCAGCTGGTGCAGCTGCGCCAGACCGAAGCGGTCCGTTTCCTCGATCATCATCACGGTGGCGTTGGGCACGTCCACGCCGACCTCGATGACCGTAGTGGCCACAAGCACCTGAATCTCTCCCGCGGCGAAGCGCCGCATTGTCTCCTGCTTGTCCGGCCCGGGCATCTGGCCGTGCAGAACAGCCACGCGATAGCGGGCGAACTCTCCGGCTGCCAGGCGCTCGGCCTCGCTCTCCGCCGCCCGCGCCTCGATCGCCTCGGATTCCTCGATCAGCGGACAGACGACATAGCATTGCCGTCCGGCGTCCAGCTGATCACGGATGAACCCGTAAGCGCCTGACCGCTTGAACTCAGGCACCAGCCAGGTCCTGACCGGGCGTCGTCCGGCCGGCATCGCCTTGATGGTGCTAATATCGAGGTCGCCGTAAAGCGTCAGCGCCAAAGTCCGCGGAATCGGCGTTGCCGTCATGTGCAGCACATGGGGCGTGACGCCGCCGCGAGTCGCCTTGTCAGCCAGCTGCTCACGCTGCTCGACACCGAAGCGATGCTGCTCGTCGACGACCACTACCGCCAGCCTTTTGAAATCCACATCCTTCTGGATAAGCGCGTGCGTTCCCACGGCGATGTCAATGACGCCTGCGGCGATATCGGCAAGCAGAGCCTTGCGCTCGGCAGCCTTAAGCCTGCCGGAAAGCAGGGCCAGCCTCAAGCCCATCCCGGAAAGCATCCGTTCGAGGTTAAGAAAATGCTGTTCCGCGAGAACCTCGGTCGGGGCCATCAGCGCCGCCTGCCGGCCGTCCTCGACCGCCCTCAGCATGGCGTAGACAGCGACCACGGTCTTACCCGAACCGACATCTCCCTGCAGGAGTCGCTGCATCGGTTGGGGACGCTGCATGTCAGCGGAGATCTCGCTGCAGACCAGCTTCTGATCCGGCGTCAGCCTGAATGGCAGGCCATGGATGAAATCTCGGGTCAGCCCGGCGACCGGACCCAGCGCCATGCCACGCCGCACCTTACCGAAATGGCGGCGCTGCGATAACAGGCCTACCTGCATCAGGTAGAGCTCCTCGAAGATGAGACGGCGCTCCGCCAGTTTGAAGTCGGCCAGCGTCCGCGGAAAGTGCATCGAATCGATGGCGTCGGACCGCCACGGCAGCATCAGCTCCGCCCGCAGCGACGGCGGCAGCGGATCGGCTAGCCGCGCCGCCAGTGGCCGGACTTTCGCCAGCCAGCCGCGCAATCTTCTGACGGATATCTTTTCCGTGGTCGGATAGACCGGCACAAAGCCGATAGTGTGAAGCCCGGCCTCCCGCTTCCCCAGGATTTCATGGCTCCGCACCTTATAGATCGTCTTGCCGCCACCCTCGTAGACCCCCCGCAGAAGCAGCTCATCGCCTGCCGTCAGCTGGTCGACCAGGTAATCCTGGTTGTACCAGACAGCCTCCATGTAGCCGGTCTCATCGCCGACCATCGCCTTGACCAGCCGCAGATTACGTCGCCGGGTGCGCTGCAGGGATACTTTTTCGACCTTGCAGCGAACTGTGGCCTCCTCCCCCCACTTGAGTTCGCCGATTTGCTTCTGCGTGGTAAAGTCCTCGTGGCGACAGGGAAAGTAGCACAGCAGATCACCCAGGCTGGCGAGTCCCAGCTTGCCGGCTTCCCCGGACAGCGCCGGGCCCACGCCAGGCAGTTCCGTCAGCGGATAATCGAGCTCTCGGGGGTTCAATGATGATTTGGAAGTTCGGGGGAGTTTAGTGCTCCGGAGAAGTGCTGACCCGGCGAATAGAGTAAGGCACCGGGCTTTGATCATGGCCTCTCCTTCTTGCAATTCCGGAGCGGCTATAGCATAATGTCGCCTTGTGTAAAAAGCAAGGAGCGCAGGGTGCGCCAGTCGGCGCCGGCACCTTAAAAGCAAGGAATAACGATGTCAAGAGTTTGCACAGTATGTGGCAAGAAACCTGGCTACGGCAACAACCGCAGCCACTCAAACCGCGCCACCCGCCGCCGGTTCAACCCGAACCTGCAGAAAATACGCGTCGTCCAGAACGGCGCACCCGTTCGCGCCTACGTCTGCACCAAGTGCATCAGCGCCGGCAAAGTCCAGAAGGTCGCCACCGGGAAGATGCAGCAGGCCGGGATAGAAAAAGTATCTGAAATAGCCTGAGCCCCGATCAGACCAGGCAAAACCAACACAGGTAGCGCCACCATCAAATGAAATCAAAGCCCCCGACAGGGGGCTTTTTTATTTCCAGTCACCCGTTCACAAAAGCCAGCTCCGAATCACTCATGCCAATCTTTCTCCGCGGGAAAAGTAGCAGGTAAATCGTTTGCAGCTGCGAATAGTAAGAGGATGTCAGAGAAGCTTTTCAGCCCGAACCTGTAGAAATATTTTACACATTGTTCAAACCTTAAAAGGAGCGACTGTCATGGAAGCCAGTGCAATGTCATATCCAGCCAGCCTGGAAATCGATTATATCCCCAAGGCCAACCGGTTCACGACGTTTTTCCGCCCGATCCTCTTGTTCCCGATTATGATAATCATGATAATGATCCGCGGTGTCCTGGTGGCGCCCGTTGTGTTGATGATCCTTTTCAAAAAGAAATATCCCCGCTGGTGGTTCGAATGGAATCTCAACATGACACGGTTCAGTTATCGGATTAATGCCTACGTATACTTACTGACACACGATTACCCGAACACGGACGAGGAGCAGTCTGTCCACATCGAGATGGAATATCCCGAAAACGGCACACTGAGCCGAGGATTGCCGCTGATCAAGTGGCTGCTGGCCATCCCGCACTTCATTGTGCTGGCAATCCTGATGATAGCTGTCGGCGTGCTGACGATTATCGCCTGGTTTTCCGTGATGATCTTCGATCGCTATCCGAAAGCCTTCTTCAATTTTGTCGTCGGTGTCCTGCGCTGGAACCTGCGGGTACAGGCTTATACCAATCTTTTGATCACGGACAAATACCCGCCATTCAGCCTGAAGTCGTAATTGCCGGAGGTTTTCGCGGAACAGATTGATTATCCCCCTATCAGGGAATAGTTGAAAATATCGATTTTGATGAAACTGGTACCTTAAGAAGCGGTAATCATATCCACACTTGTCCGGCTGTTCCTTGTTTTCATGATTGTTTTCGTTTCCCTCGGATGCGGTGGAGACACCGCGTCGTCAACGGCCACCCAACCGGCAGCGGTCACCGTTCAGGTCACGGAAGCGGATTCTGACGGGTCGGTAACTCTTAACCCAGGCGATACGCTCGAGGTCATACTGACCAGCAACGCCACTACCGGCTATCACTGGATTGTCACCTCCCTGAACCAGGGCATTTTGCAGCAGACGGGTGACCCGGTCTACAAATCAAACCCGAACCCGCAGGGCCTGATCGGGGCCGGGGTAAGGAAAGGTTCACTTTTAAGGCGATGGCGCCGGGAGAGACCAGCCTTAAAATGAATTATCAGAGTCCGTCGAACACTCCCTCGGACACTAATTTCAACTACAGCGTAAAAGTGAGTTAGAGCAAAGTCTCGATGTCGGGAAAGCTGAGCAATATGAAATAACAAAACCCCCTCACGGGGGTTTTGCGTAGGTTCAACTCAGGGACATTCTTTCCTCTGGCGCAAACTGTTACAGCGTCTTAACCAGCTGAGCCATCTCGATAGCGCCGGCGGCCGCCTGCCAGCCCTTGTTGCCGGCCTTCGTGCCGGCGCGCTCGACGGCCTGCTCAATTGAGTCTGTCGTCAGCACGCCCATGGCTACCGGCACCTTGGTGTCCAGCGCTATCTTGGCGATGCCTTTTGACACCTCGCCGGCGACGTAGTCGAAATGCGGCGTGCCGCCGCGGATGACCGCGCCCAGGGCGATAATAGCGTCGTATTTGCCGCTCTCGGCCATCTTGGAAGCCACCAGCGGAATCTCGAAGGCTCCGGGGACCCAGGCCACTTCGATGGCGCCCTTGCCGGAACCATGCCTGATAATGCAGTCCACGGCTCCGTCCAGCAGCCGCAGGGAGATGAACTCATTGAACCGGGCGATAACGATGCCGAACTTGAGACCCTTGGCGTCCAGCATACCCTCGTAGCTCTTGTATTTTTCTGCCATCAGCTGATCCTTTCTTTCATGTTTGCCATTGGGACGACACCCGTTTTCACTCGGTGATCTTTTTTTCTTCTTCCCCCTCGAACCTCAGGTCCTGATGATGCAGGATGTGCCCCATCTTCGCCTTTTTAGTCGACAGGTAGGCGACGTTCTCGCACTGGGGCGGCATCTCGATGGGCACTCTTTCCACAATCTTTAGCCCATATCCTTCCAGTCCTTTGACCTTCTTGGGATTGTTGGTCATCTGGCGGATGGTGGTGAGTCCCAGGTCCACCAGGATCTGGGCGCCGATGCCATAATCTCGCAAGTCAGCCGGGAACCCCAGCTCCTCGTTGGCCTCGACGGTATCCATGCCCTGCTCCTGCAGCTCATAGGCACGCAGCTTGTTGAGGATGCCGATACCGCGCCCCTCCTGCGACATATACAGGATCACGCCCATGCCTTCCTCCTCGATCATGCGCATGGCGTGGTAAAGCTGCTCGCCGCAGTCGCACCGCATTGAACCGAAAACGTCGCCGGTCAGGCACTCAGAGTGCACCCGAATAAGCACGTTCTCCGCCCCGTCGACGTCGCCCTTGACCAGGGCTACGTGCTCCTCGTTATCAAGCAGGCTCCGGTAGCCGATGGCGCGGAAGTCGCCGAACCTCGTCGGGAGCCGCGCGTCGGCGACCCGCTGCACCAGCTTCTCGTTCCTGCGCCGGTACTTGATCAGGTCGGCGACGGTAATCATCTTCAGGTTATGCTTCTTGCAGTAGGGGGTGAGATCAGGGACGCGCGACATAGTGCCGTCCTCGTTCATGATCTCGCAGATGACACCCGCGGGCTCCAGGCCCGCGAGACGAGCCAGGTCGACGCCGGCCTCGGTCTGGCCGGTGCGCTCCAGCACCCCGCCCGGTTTGGCCCTAAGCGGGAAGACGTGGCCCGGCTGGACCAGGTCGGTCGGCTTGGCGCCCGGCTTGATCGCCGTCTGGATAGTGTGTGCCCGGTCGGCTGCGGAGATGCCGGTGGTAACGCCGTTGCGCGCTTCCACGGATACCGTAAAAGCAGTGCTGAAAGTGGCCTCGTTGTTATGGACCATCTGCGGCAGGTCGAGCTCAATGCACTTCTCCGGGGTCAGCGTCATGCAGATAAGCCCGCGGCCGTACATGGCCATGAAGTTGATGGCGTCGGGGGTAGCGAACTGGGCCGCCATGGTAAGGTCGCCCTCGTTCTCGCGGTCCTCGTCGTCGCAGACCACGACGATCTTGCCCGCCTTGATGTCCTCGATCGCTTCCTCGATGCTGCTGAACGGCGAATCCGCCGCTTTGGTTTCCTGTTCCTGGTCTCCCATTTTTCCTTCCCAACTGTCGGTTAATTGATGCCTTGGCTGTTTATTGCTATATTACGGGGCCGCAGCCCCGGTTTTCCGGTATTAAACGCCGACCGGGACGCCCTTCTATAAAAAGCCTCCCTCGGCCAGCTTTTCCAGCGTCAGACCGCCTTCCCCCTGTCCGCCGGGAAGTCCGCCCGCCATGATTTTTGCCACATACTTGCCCAGCACATCGGCTTCAAGGTTTGCCTGGTATCCTACCCCGTTGTGTCCCAGGGTCGTCACCTTCACCGTGTGGGGAATGAGCGAGACGCTGAATTGTTCGCGTTCGAGCCTCGCTATGGTCAGGCTGATCCCGTCGATGCCGATGGATCCCTGCGGCAACAGGTAGCGACGGATCTCCTCGGGAGCGGTGAAGGTGTAAAAAATCGCGTTGCCCTCCGACCGGATGGAAACTATCTTGCCGGTGGCGTCGACATGACCGAGCATCAGATGCCCACCGAGCCGCGCCGACAGCGTCAGCGCCCGCTCCAGGTTGACCATGCTCCCCCGCTTTAGGTTCCCCAGGTTGGTCTTCCGGATGGTCTCCGGCATGACGTCGGCTGAAAAAGTGCCGCCGCCGAAAGACCTGGCCGTCAGGCAGACGCCGTTGACGGCGATCGAGTCGCCGAGCTGGCAACCTTCCAGAACCTTGTTCGCCTCTACAGTGATGACCCCCGAGTCGGAGCCCATCTCCAGGCTGACCAGTTTTCCGAGTTCTTCAACGATGCCGGTGAACACTTAATATTCCTCCCGCTGGTCGCTGGCGATAAACATCTACCATTCCTCCTGGTTCGTATAGGCGGTTATCAACACGTCATCGCCCACCGCCTTGTGCCTCACCCGGTAAAGCGGCGCCGCCTCGCCCACGAGCCGAAAACCGCGTCCCTCGACCGGGGTGCGCGCTTCCTTGCCACCGATAAATTTGGGGGCTATAAAAGTCATTACCTTGTCGATGGTGCCGGACTCCACGAAGGACGCCGCCAGTGTCGGTCCGCCCTCCAGGAGCAGGCTGAGGGCCGCCGGTTCACGCGAACCCAGATGAAGGAGCGCCTCTCCCACATCCACCTGCCCATCCATCGTTCCGGTAACCACGACCTCAATGCTGGCGCTCTGTAGCGCCATGATCTTCTCGGCGGGAGCGGCTTCGGTGACAAACACAAGTGTCGCCAACTCCCCAGCGGTCCGCGCCAGCTGGCTCTCGAGCGATAGACCAGCCTTCGAATCAAAAATAATCCGGAGCGGCTGGCTGTAATCGCCGGGAATACGGCAGGTGAGCATCGGGTCATCGATGTCGGCCGTGCCGCTGCCGCAGGCGATGGAGTCCACCTCGCCGCGCAGAGCGTGTACCAGCGCCCGGCTCTCCTCCCCGGAGATCCACTTTGAGTCGCCTGTGTAAGTGGCGATCTTGCCGTCCAGGCTCATGGCGCTCTTGAAAGTGACAAAGGGAAGGCCGGTAACGGCGTGCTTGCGGAAAGCCTCGTTCTGGGCCCGCGCCCGGGCGGCGAGCAGACCGTCCAGTACCTCGATCTCCAAACCGGCATCTCGCAGGTCCGCCAGGCCTTTGCCGTTCACCTTCGCCGACGGGTCCAGCGAAGCGACCACGACTCGCGTGATGCCAGCCTCGATCAGCGCCTGGGTGCAGGGGCCGGTGCGGCCGGTGTGGCAGCAGGGCTCCAGGGTGACGTAGATGGTCGCGCCACGGACGTCGCCCTTCACCGATTTGATGGCGGCCACTTCGGCGTGGTCCTCGCCGGCGCGCTGGTGATAGCCCTCGCCGATGACATCCTCACCGCGCACGATTACCGCGCCCACGGTGGGGTTAGGACTGGTCTTTCCCCGGGCCAGGTCGGCCAGGTTAAGCGCCTGCTGCATGAAACTTATGTCGAGTCCGGAAACCATGATGAAAACGTCTTCCTTTATCGCCGCGCCCGTTGAGTCCTTTAGGCCGCGCTTTCGAAACGAATGTTGTCTGGATTCTGCAGTCAGTGTTCTTCGGGGAAGTCGGGAGAGGAAATTCGGCGCATGTTTCTATCCGCTTCCGGGATGCCGCCCAAAAAAAATACCCCGGACAGCCATCATCCCGGGGGCAATTTGAAACACGAGTCTTCTTCCATCCAGACTTTAACTGTCGGCCCAGGGCTTGCACCTGGTCAGCCTCTTTTGGAGGGTCGCGGGCTATAACCGCCGGTGGGGGATTTCACCCCGCCCCGAAGACATTGCTGTTAAACAGCTATTCAATTTTCGCGCGCAGCCCATTGGCCCACACATTAAAATAATACCACAATCGTCATCCTGAGCGAAGAGCCATCGTCTTCCCTCAGGCCCGCGCCGCCATGGCAGCCATCAGCCCTCGCGCCGCCTCGCCCGGATCGGTCGCGCCAAAGACCGCGGAGCCGGCCACGAACAGGTTGGCGCCGGTGTCGAGCACGGCTTCGATAGTGTCGGCGGCAACCCCCCCGTCCACCTCAAGGCCAACCTCCGGCGGCAACAGCTGCCGCGCCCGCGCTATCTTCGGAAGTACCGAAGCTATGAACTTCTGGCCGCTGAACCCCGGATTGACCGTCATCATCAGAGCAAAATCGATGTCACCGGTAACCTCCTGCAACATCGCCAGCGGCGTCGCCGGGTTCAGCGAAACTCCCGCCTTGCAGCCGGTTGCCCGGATCTGCGACAGCGTCATATGCAGGTGCGTACAGGCTTCGGCATGCACGCAGATCCAGTCGGAGCCCGCCCTGGCGAAATCGTCGATATAGTGCTCGGGAGCATCGATCATCAGGTGCACGTCGAGAACGCCCCCCGCTTCGTGGACCAGGTCGCGGATACCCTCGATGACAACTGGCCCGATGGTGATATTGGGAACGAACTGACCGTCCATGACATCCACGTGGATGACCCTGACGCCTGCGTCCATCACCCGCTTGATATCCTCGCCCAAGCGTGAGAAGTCAGCCGAAAGGATCGACGGAGCCAGCTGGTAGGTTGTAATGAAATCGTTGTTCACGTGCGTGATTCTAGCACAGGGAAAAACAAAATAATTGCATAAAAGGAAGCCGCGCCAGAGACTTCACTTCGCGGTATTATTTTTTATATCCGTCAATGTATCATTCATGCGGAAGATAACTATGAGCATTTCCGCATAGAACCTGACACCTAATGGACCAAGGACAATCATGGCAAGCCCGCCGTATCTATCATTACCCTTTCCATTCACCAGAACGATGACACCAGCGATAACAACGCTTGCCACCCCGATCCAGAACAGAATCTGGATAACAATTGGCATTAACATCCTTCGGAATGTTAAAAAATCTTTCATTCAACCTCCATCTGCCTGCTTCGCCGTTTGATGAATCCATTACTTTTTCTATTCTCAGCTCTTATTTAGAGTCCCTGCTAACAGGCGCGCTCTTTTATGACTGGATCTGCTCCAGCAGCTGCGCTTCCCAGACCCCGTGATCGTCAAAGTGCATATTGGGATCGTTGATGATCGTATACAGCCAGTAAATCCCGTAAATGCCGCAGGTGACAATGGAAAGCACCAGAAAGGTGACAAAGTTCCGCTCGGGAACCATCAGCTGCGGCTCGATCTGATTTTCTGAGATATTTAACTTGTTCATGATCTCGCTGGCCCTGAGCATGAACTGGCGCTCGTTGGACTCATGAGCGCGGAAATCGTCGTTAAGGAAGTAGTAGACATAATAAACGACCGGGCTGGCTACTATGCTGAGCACCAGCCACATCACAGGTGATTTGTCGCCTTTACGATCACGGTTCGTCGCATCGTAATCCAGCCCCTCCAGCTGTTTCATATCCTCTTCCAGATCAGCGGTCTTGCCTGCCGCTTCCGCCTTTTCCTTCAGCACATCCATGAGATGCGTCCGCAAGTTGACCATCCGCTCGAAGTGTTGCTCACGTCGCTCCAGCAGCTTGAAGAGGATGAAAAACATGTAGATTCCGCAGGTCACTATCGAGAGGAGGAACGCAGGCCAGAACTCCGTTTGCCAGTCGGTCTCAGTCCGCTGCCGCATATCAGATTCAAGACTCGTCATGTTATCCATTTCTCACCTTTTCTATTATTGGTTAGGGACAGAGGCTCTTTGCTAGATCAAACCGGTTTTGTTCCAGACGATAATTTTGACGACCCAGGCCGCGAGCACGACCAGGGTTCCCCAGACAATCAGCTGGTGGCGCAGCTCGTGGCTGATCGAAAGGCTGATCCGCCGGCGGCTCGCGACGGATGCCACGAGAAATACCGCCAGCCCCGCCAGCAGGACAAAAATAATGGGTCCCAACGGATGGAAGATGAAAGCCTGGCCTGCATCAAGGCTTCCCATGGCCAGAAACGACCGTGTCATACCGCATAGCAGACAGGGCACGCCGGTCAGGAAAAAGAAGGGGCAAGTATACAGCGGAGAAAGACTCCAGCCGGTGACTTTGAGTTCGAAGTCAGGGGAAACAAGTGCGGAGACGGCAAACATCAGCGTGAGCAAGGCCAGCATTGGCAACTCGACCCTGGCCAGGTTTCGCCAGGAAACCTGATGGAACAAAAATCGGCTGTTTTTTTCCATCCGGCGGACCTGTACCGGCGGTATGGCGCGGCTTAACAGGTCGAGATTGATTCTGCCGATGTTATTTGGATTGCAGGCCATTCCTCTCCCTATCCTTTGCGGGCCTTACCTAAAGATTATCCATGCAGCACTTTTATCCTGCCGGTGGGGGTTTTAAACTTCGGCTTAGCAGTAGCTCTGCCAGGGAAAATCGGGGAATGGGTTTGCTGGATATTACTGTTCAGTGGTTCGCTGATCAAAGGATTCACTCAAAAAGGTTACGGAATCTGTAAAAGGGAACCGCTCCGGGGGTAGAGAAAGGGGCGCGGGCTAAAAGCCCGCGCCCCTGCGCATTCAAACCAGTGTATAGCTGCTTATTTCTTGACAGCAGCCTTCAGGGCGCTGCCGGCGCTGAACTTCGGCACCTTGCTGGCCTTGATCTGGATTTTTTCCTTGGTCTGCGGGTTGATGCCCTCGCGAGCGGCGCGATCCTGAACGCTGAACTTGCCGAATCCAGTGAACTGAACCTCTTCACCGTTCTTCAGCGATTCGGTGACGACGTCGATGAACGCATCAACGGCGGCAGCGGCCTGCGTCTTGTTAAGATCAGACTTGTCTGCGACTGCACTTACGAATTCAGATTTTCCCACTTCCATACCTCCTGGTTTTTAAGGGTTTCAGAAGCTGGCGGTTATGGACACTATCAGATGGAAATGCCCATTACAAGGCAAAAACTGGGTATTTCATTTTCCGCTGACCGTCATCTCGCCAATCAGCAGCGATGGAGCCTGGATGCTTCCTCCGAAAGGAACCCAGCGCTTGTCGTCACCCACCATGTTGATATTCTTCAGAATTGTCATAAGGTTGCCGGCGATGACAACCTCCCGGACCGGCTCGGCCAATTGTCCGCCACGTATTAAAAGTCCACTGGCACCCACCGAGAAGTCCCCGGACACGGGATTGGCGCCGGAATGAATGCCGCTGACTTCCATCACGTAAAAACCCTTGTCCACCGAGGCGATCATCTCCACCGGCGGCGTGGCGCCGCCGAGCAGCCTGAGATTGGTCGCTCCCACGTGGGGCTGGGACCGATATGAACCCCTGACACCGTTGCCGGTAGACTCGCAACCATCCTTGCGCGCCGTGTAGGTGTCATATAAATATCCCTGCAAAACCCCACCTTTTATCAGCGCCGTCTCGCCCATCGGCACGCCCTCGCCGTCAAAGGGAGCGCTGGCCAGCCCATCGGGGTGGATGCCATCGTCGGTCAGCGTGAATATGCCGTTGGCGACCTGTTGCCCCACGAGCCCCGCGAACATCGACCGCTTTTTCTGCACCGACTCGCCGGTAAGCACTGAGCCGATTACGCCGATGAGACTGGAGGCCACAAACGGGTCCATGACGACCGCGCAGTTCATGCTCTCGCATTGGGCCCCGCCCAGCAATGCAAGTGCCCGGTCGGCGGCCTCTCGTCCACAAGCGGCTGCTTCCAGTTGATCTGGATCCCTTCCCGTGGTGAAAGACATGCCGGTCTGCATCTGCCCGTCAGCCTCGGCGATCGCCTGTAAAAAAGCATAGCAGGTATTTTCTTTAAACTGGCGCGAAAATCCCAGAGAATTGGCGATTCCCACCTCTCCCTCGCCCTCGGCGTAGGTAGCCGAATCCACCTGTGAGATGCGCGAATCGCGATCCAGCGCGGTCTTTTCCAGTTTTTTCACCAGTTCGATCTTGCCGGCAAGCGGCGTGGCGCCCAGCTTTTCCGAGTATAGATCCAGTTCGGGAAAGGATTCTGACGGCCGTGGCAGGCCCATAAAGCGGTCTCCCGCATTGATCGCTGCATTATCTGAAGCAGCCCGGGCGGTAGCGGCCAGCGCGCTGTCCGAGAGATCACTGGTGTAAGCGAAGCCTGCCGTATCACCGCGAAAAACGCGGATTCCGACACCGCTTCCCGTAGAACTGGCCAGTTCCTCGACTTCCTGCCGGTAGACCCTGATCCTGGTAGACCGTGTGTTATTGGCAAAAGCTTCCGCCTGGTCGGCTCCCGTGGCGGCGGCGTGGTCAAGGGCTTTCCTGGCTATTTCAAGCATCTCGGGATCCTTCCCGGTGTTTACGCGCTAATGGAGCGGCGAGCTTTGGATTGCCTGGGTGTCTTACCTGATCTCCGGGAACGTTCATACTTCGGTGCCACCCACCGTCATATCCAGCATCCGGAGCGTCGGCTGGCCACTGCCCGCCGGAACCCCCTGGCCGTCCTTGCCGCAAACACCGATGTGCATCTCAAAATCGTCGGCTACCATGTCAATATTGTTCAGAGCCGTCAAACCATTTCCGATCAGCGTAGCCCCCCGCAACGGCGAGGTTACCCGGCCGTTTTCGATAAGATAACCCTCGGAGACACCAAAAACGAAGTCCCCGGAAGCCGGTTCCACCTGACCGCCCGAAAGAGTCTTGGCGTAGAATCCATGCCTGGTGGCAGCGATTATCTCCTCGGGCTTACTCGTGCCGGCGATAATGAAGGTGTTGGTCATGCGGGGAATCGGAGGATGGCGGAAAGACTGGCGTCGGCCGTTCCCGGTTGATACCGCTCCCAGGTTGCGGGCCCTGAGGCCGTCGTACATGAAACCGGCCAGCCGGCCCTCTTCGATCAGCAGGGTGCGTTGCGTCGGCACGCCCTCGTCGTCAAACGCGTTGGATCCCCATTCCCCCGGAATGCTGCCATCGTCCACCAGGGTCACCAGGCTGGAGGCCACCTGCTCGCCGATCCGTCCGGCAAATACACTGGCCCCCTTCTCGATTGAATCGGCTTCGAGACCGTGGCCACAGGCTTCGTGAAACAGTACACCGCCGAAACCGCGGTGCATGATCACTGTCATCTTGCCACTGGGTGACGGCTTGGAGTCAAGCATGGTCAGCGCTTTTTGCGCCGCCACCAGCCCCACGTCCTCCGGTTTCCGGTCCCGGAACAGTTCCATGCCGCGATGCGCGCCCATACTGTCGGAACCGGTCTGAATGATGCCTTCGCGAGAGCCGACCGCCCGGGCGCTCAATCTCACGCGGGTCCTCTCCTCGCCGGCCAGCGTTCCCTCGGAGTTGGCGATCATGATCTCACTGACATCGTCGCTGAAACTGACGGAGACCTGGACTATTTCCGACCCGGCGCCGCGAGCCGCCTCGTCAGCAGCGAGCAGCATCGCCGCCTTGTCGAGAGCCGCCACTTTGACGGGAGCAACCTCGATGATGTGTGGCGAAGGATGTTCGATCAGAGACAGCTGGCTCATGACAACTCCGCCTCCGGCAAGACCATCTCCCGCCAGACGCGCCGCTTCCAGCAGCGAGCCTTCCTCGAGGCTGTCGGTCGATACGAAAGAAATAGCGCGGCCGCGGGTCACGCGGATCGATGCTCCCGCGTCCAGGCCGGTGGCGCTTCGCTCAATACGGCTATCTTCCAGGCTAAGCGTGTTGGAGCGGCTCCGTTCGGCGTAGATTTCGGCAAAGTCGCCACCCCGCTTCAGCGCCTCCCCGATAACCTTCTGTGCCAGGTCCTGATCCAGCAGCAATGTAATCCTTTCAAGAAAAATCCCGCTTCGCCCGCAGCGGCGATGCACCATGACCCTGTTCTGACCAGCATTGCCTATCTTATAACAAGCCCATTACGAAAAAGATAGATAATCCGAATGCGAGATGGGTCCGGATTTACCTGTTTGTGGCGTTTCCAAAGCCATTTTCCTAATGCCATCTGCCCCTTTTCCGATACACTTTTAAGAGCGTTAATTCTGCGCAATATCCCTGCGTGAAAGCGCTTTTGCCAGTTGACTTAATTTACTATTTTTGGGGCGGTTATGACAGAAAGCCATTGGGGAGACAATCTGGCGCGCAACCTGCGAGGCGATTCGGGTAAAGAACCCGAAAATCCCTTACGTTCCTTTGCCGAACTGACCGGCATATTCGCCCAGCTTCAGGAAAACATCTACAAGGTCATTGTCGGCAAGGAAAACGTCGTATCGCTGGTGCTGGCGGCTCTGGTCAGCAGGGGACATGTGCTGCTGCAGGATATTCCGGGAGTCGGCAAGACCACTCTGGCCAAAAGCATCGCCCGTTCGATATCAGCCGACTACGCCCGCATCCAGTTCACGCCTGATTTGTTGCCGTCGGACATTACCGGCAGCACGATCTACTCGCCCAAGGAAGAACGCTTCTTCTGGTCACCGGGACCTCTCTTCGCCAACATCGTGCTGGCGGACGAGATCAACCGTACAAGCCCACGCACCCAGGCTGCCCTGCTCGAGGCCATGGAAGAACAGCAGGTCACCGTTGACCGCACCACTCATCCGCTGCCCGATCCGTTTTTTGTCATCGCCACTCAGAACCCCTTCGAGGTGCATGGCACCTTCCCGCTACCCGAGGGGCAGACTGACCGGTTTCTGGTCTCCCTATCCATCGGGTTGCCCGATCGTTCCAGCGAGCACCAGCTCGTGCGCGACCAGCTTGTACGCCATCCACTGGACCAACTGAAACCGGTGGTGGATGCCGCCCAGATCGTCGACCTGCAGGCGGCCGTCCGTGAGATCAAGGTCGCCGACAGCATCCTTAACTACGCGCTGGATATCGTCGACGCCACCCGCAATCACGCCGATATCTCACTGGGCGCCTCGCCGCGGGCGAGCGTCGCCCTGGTACACACCTGCCAGGGGCTTGCCTTCGCCCAGGGCCGCTCTTACGTCATCCCTGACGACATGCAAAAAGCCGCGGTGCCTGTTCTGGCACATCGCATAGTCCTGAAACGCAGATCATCTCTAAGAGGGGAAGACGCGGCCGGCATCATCGACAGCATCGTCGCTTCACGCCGGGTGCCGGTCTAGACAGCCGCCGCCAGCCGCGAAGCCATGCCGACACGTAAAACACTCTACTGGCTCCTCGCCGCCGTTCTCCTCTATCTGATCGCCTGGAACGTGGGATCGGGGTGGCTTTATGTTTTAACCGTGCTGCTCACCGCTTTCCCGCTCGCCTCACTCATTCTCAGCCGGATAAACACCAGGCGCATCAAGCCCGGTCTGGAGGTGCCGCCCTCGGTGACTGACGGTGAAATGCTCCCGGCTACGCTGGAGATTATAAATCCCTCTTATTGGCCACGCTTCTTCCTTGATCTGGACTGCAGGTACGCCGGCTCCCGGCAAAGACTTTTTCTGCCGCTTTTGGGGCCCAGGGAATCTCGCCGTATATCACATGTTTTCGATCAACCGCGGCGGGGCATATATTCCGGTGCTGATGTCAAAATTTCCAGCGCCGCCCCTGTTGGCCTTGCCCGCAGTCGCAGACGGCTGGAAACAAATAGTCCGATTGTGGTCTACCCTCGACGGTACCAGCTGGCAGGTGACTGGGCGTCGGGTTATAAAAACACCGGCTACATGGTTGCCAGCGCCATCCCCACCCGCAATACCGCAAGTGAATACCTGGGTGTACGCGACTACCGGCCTGGAGACAACCCCCGTTCCATTCACTGGCGCACGTCCGCCCGCACCGGCAGCCTGGAGGTAATCGAATACGCGCGTCAATCTGCCATGACGCCCGTCTTCCTGATCGATACTTTTTCCGAGGCCGACCGGGGCAAGGGCATGGCTTCCACTTTTGAGACCGCCGTAACAATAGCCGCCTCGCTGGCGCAACGTGAGGCGATCCACAAACGCCGTTTCGCTATCGGTTTCTCACCCGAAGATGCGGCTGCCAGTGGCCTCAGCCACTCCGCTGAAGAATCCATGTTCTGGCTTGCCGGGGTGAACGCAACCAGTGACGCGCCCATGGATCTCCAGATTAAAGCGCTGCCCTGGCCGGAAATCACTCCGGTTCTGCTTTTAACCAGTCATCCGGCCTATGCCAGGCTGGACCAGTCCACCCTCCTTGAGGATTTTCCCCACTCCATCATCATCATGCTGGATGGCAGGGAGTTTGAGAAAGGCGCCCGACCGCGGACGCCGTTGATGGATGACACAGCCCTCGATCAGCTCGCCGAGCGGCTGGATAGCATGGGCGCCGAGTTCCTGCTGGTGACTTCCCCGGACGAGGTACCTCTGTGTTTGAACGATTTATAAACATCTACAGCCGGATCAACCCCAGGCGGGTGCCGGAAAACAGCCTGGGTCTCAGGCTCAGCGTGCTGGCCGCCATCCTCACGGCCGAGATAGCCATCCTCTCCATGGGCTATTACGATACGCTGAGCGTGCTGGGAGTGCCCACGCTCACCACAGCCGGGTTTGCCTACAGCTGGAAGTACCGGCAGCGGCGCAACCTGCTGATGAAATTCGTCCTCTCGATGCTGGTTATCGCGGTTGCTGTCCTCTTCACGCGGGAACTGACTATCAATATTTATGATACGCGTCTGCCACTGATCAAGTTACTCCTCTGGCTGCAGGTGCTCCATTCCTTTGATTTGCCTGCCCGCCGCGACCTCAAGTTTTCCCTGGCCAGTGGTCTGATCCTGCTGGCCTCCGCCGCCGTGATGTCAACTGGCATGGTCTACATCCTGGGGCTGGCGCCCTTTACCATCACCGCCGTGATAGCGCTCATCTTCCTTTATATCTCTGAGGCATCGCAACAGGCCGACCGGGTCCTGGAAGCGCGACCTGTCCAGGTCATCGCCTACGGGGCGTTCGCCTGGCTGGCCGGTATAGCCATTGCAGTGCCGCTGCTATTGATTATGCCCCAGAGTAGCCAGGCCCGTTTGCACGCTCAGCCTGTTTCCAATCTGCAGAAAATACTGGGGGACTTCACTGCGGAAGTGGTCAATCCCTCTTATTCCAGTGGCGGTAATCCCTTCGATCACCCGCCACAGTTCAGTCCCGAGTCTTATTATGGGTTCAATCCGTACATGGACCTGCGCTCACGGGGGAACTTGAGCGACGACGTCGTCCTCAAGGTGCGTTCTGACAACTACGATTTTTATCGTGGTGTCGTCTTTGACCGCTACAACGGCAAAGGATGGGAGATTTCCTCTGAGACAACCACTGATATCACGACGGACTCACCGCCATTCACGCTCAGCGATTCCGAATATCCGGTGATCCCGGTCAAGTCCAGGCTGCAGAGTTTTTACGTACAAACGGAAATGCCCAACATCATCTTCGCTGCCTGGAAACCGCAACAGCTGTTCTTCCCGGCCAGCAAGATCAAAGTGGATGATTACGGCAGCATCCGGAGTCCTTACCAGCTTACCGAGGATACGGTCTATTCGGTCATTTCTGAAGAGCCGATATTCAGCGCCAGCACACTTCGACGCTATCCGCGTACATCTGACCCGCCGGCCGATTTTCAATATACCAGTCTGCTCGAGAGTGATGACATGCAGGTAGTTGCCAGCCTGTCGCACGAGATCACTGCGCCTTACAGCAATCGCTACGACAAAGTGCGGGCAATTGAAAAGTACCTCAAGGAAAACTACGCCTACGATCTCGATATACCGCCGTTAATGGAGAATAAGGACGCCGTTGCCTACTTCCTGTTCGACGAAAAACGCGGTTACTGCGAGCATTTTGCTTCAGCGATGGCAGTCATGGCCCGCAGCGCCGGCATACCGGCCCGGGTGGTGACCGGGTATAGCGGCGGAAGCTACAACCCGTTCACGGCACTTTGGGAGATTAAACAAAGCGATGCCCATGCCTGGGTGGAGATCTACTTTGGCTCCGCCGGTTGGGCGCCGTTCGACCCGACACCAGGATTCGAGGTCCCAGCCGGCCAGAACCAGGGCCAAAGCCCATGGATCGCGGGTAAGATCTTTTCCTATCTGGGAGATGTTCTGGGCGGAAGCGCTATCGGTGGAGTTCTGGCTACCGCGAGTGGAGCCATCACGGGAGTCCTCGCTTTTGCACTGACGCTACCGCTCGGCCTGATAGCAGGCATCGTTTTGGGGATGACCGTCCTTGTGTGGATCGGGCAGAAAGCCTCGCGGCCCCTGCTGATGAAGCGGCGGCGGCGCCGGTTTTTGATCAAAAGCCTGGGTCCGGACTATTCCAGCGAGAAGGTTCTCAGGGACTATCTGAAGCTGTCCATACGCCTGCAGCAGCGAGGCCTGGTACGGCGCCCGGATGAGACGATCAGGGAATTTGCCGAGCGAGTATCAGACTTCCTTGATTCCCGTGAATTTGTAGAACTTTCGGAAATGGTTGAACAGATACGCTACCAGAAGGTCAGTCTGCCCGAGCCCTCGGACTCTCAGGCGCGGAAGCTGGTAGAAAAGGTAATTTTCAAACTAAAAACAAAGGAACTGGGCGCCTGGCGTTCTAGAGGGCTTTTTTAACCAGTTCATTACCCATTGCGGTGAGCTTTTGTGACAACTCCGAGCTTTTGTTGTTGATGGCCAGCATGGAGCCATCGTCAAAGTAGAGCTCGACCCGCGACTGGCGGCGGATTTGCCGAAGCAGCCAGGTTATCCCTAACGTTGACGCAATCGAGAGCAGGAATCCAAAGAAAAATCTTCCCCGGGCCATTTTCCCCTACTTTCCGTAGTCGCCCTCGTCGGCTTCGCCCTCGAGGGCGGTCCGCAGGGCGGTATTAACGTCATAGAGCACCAGGCCCACGGTCGGGTCGGTGCCGGTAGATGCGGCCAGCCAGGTGTCCTTCTCGCCAGTGACTATAAAAACGCAGCCCGACTTGGCCTCGACAAACACCTGCGTGAGTGCCGGACGGTCCATCTCTTTCGCCGACCTGCGGGCTTCTTCCAGCATCCTTCGCGCCATCGCCACCATCGTTCCCTCGGACTGGCTGTTGGCTAGGGTGCTGGCCATCACTTCGTTTTCACCGCGCACCAGCACGGCATGGCGAATGCTGGTGGACATTTCCAGCAGTTCCTGTATGGCTTCCTTGGCAGTCGGCATGGTTCTCCTTATACCAGACGCTGTTCAGTAAGAGGGGAAGCTATCATAACACGAAGCACGAGACAAGAAAGACGTTTTCCATATACCGGTCTTTACCAGCGCCAGCAGCCGCACCACAACCACACTCCATCAGGCGGCGGCCCCACCCTGCATATCAGCCGGGCGGCTCACGCTCACGTCACGGACACCTACGAAACCCTCCATGCGGGAGATGAATTCCGCCGCCGGATCTACCTGGTGGCCCAGCTTCAGCTTGCGAATGCCATCGTCGGTCATCATGCTGACTATTACCGGCGCGCGGCCTGGATAGCTCTGAAACAGGTCGCGCATTTCGTTGAGAATCCCCGGATCGAAATCATCCTGATCCAGTGAGAGTTGCACGACCTGGGCGACCTGGATGCCTTCGTCTTTCTGAGCGGCATCATCTATTTCACCCGCATCTTTTCCTCTGGCCGACTGATCTCCCTCACCGCCGACGCTTCCCTCATCGGCCATTCGTGCCTGACGGCCACTGTCACCGATGCTGTTTAGTTTGGTATCTCCCCCTTCACTACCCTCGCCGCGACGGACAAAATCGCTGATCTCGTTAGCCACTATCTTCACTTCACGTCTGCCGTCATCGTCGATGCCCTTGAGGTCGGCGCGGCCCTTGACCACCACCACCTCATCCTCCTCCAGAAGAGCATTGCACTTGTTATAAAGCTTGTTGAAGACGACGACCTCTGTGCTGTCTTCCAGGTCCTCAAGGTTGAAGAAGGCCATAGGGTCACCGCTCTTTGTGGTCAGCCGCTTCACCTTGCCGACCATGCCGATGACCTTGACCTTCGTCTTGTCGCGCACTTCTTGCAACTGTGCAACTGTGATAGCGCCGGTAGCCGCGATCTCGTCTTCCAGACCTATGAGCGGATGGCCGGAGACGAAGATGCCCAGTCTCTCCTTCTCCAGCCTGGAGAGCTCCCTCGAACCGTATTCTCCGGCAGGGATCTCGGGGTCATGGACATCCTGTGCGGCGCCGTCATCCACCAGGTCGAATATCGAACCCTGCCCCAGCAGGCTGTCCTGCTGGCTCTGGGAGCCCATGTTAAGGGCCTGCTCCATCACCGCCATCATTCCCTTACGGCTGGCGCCGGTGGAGTCGAGAGCGCCGCATTTTATCAGGCTTTCCAGGGCATTCTTTTTCAGCTGCTGTGATTCCACGCGGCGACAGAAGTCGAACACGGAGGTAAAAGGCCCGTCCAGTTCACGGGTCGCGATAATGGAGTCGATCGCCTTGCCCCCCACGTTCTTCACCGCGGTGAGGCCGAAGCGGATGCGTTCGCCAACGACTCTAAAGTCGCTGCCGCTCTCGTTCACATCCGGCGGCAGCACCTCGATGCCCATGCGCGAGCAAACGTTGACGTAGAAAGGCACTTTGTCCTTGGTACTCATGACGCTGGAGATAGTCGCAGCCATGTATTCCACGGGATAGTTGGCCTTTAGCCAGGCGGTCTGGTAGGCCACAAGCGCGTACGCGGCAGCGTGGGATTTGTTAAATGAGTAACCGGCGGCCGCCTCCATCAACTTCCACAGCTTCTCGATGGCAACCGTATCTACCTGGTTCTCCTTGCAACCTTCCGCAAATTTGCTCTTGAGAGTCGCTAGCAGCTCCGGTTTCTTCTTGCCGATCGATTTTCGCAGGTCATCCGCCTCTGCCGGGGTCAGCCCGCCGGCCTTCTTGGCTATCTCCATCAGCTGTTCCTGATATATCGCGACCCCGTATGTAGGTTCGAGTATCTCCTTAAGCCGCACGTCAATATACTTGACGCCTTCGGGATATTTCTTGTTGCGCGCGTATGTGGGAATATGTTCCATCGGCCCCGGCCGATACAGGGCGACCAGCGCAATGATGTCCTCGAAGCAGGTCGGGCCGACGTCGCGGATTGCTTCCTTCATGCCCGAACTTTCGAGCTGGAAGACACCGTCGCTCTGGCCTTGGCGCAGCATCTCGTAGGTCTTCTCGTCGTCCAGCGGCAGCTTTGAGAGATCGATTTCCTCTCCCTTACTATCACTGATGAGCCTGACTGCCGCCTTGAGGATGTCCAGGTTTCTCAGGCCCAGGAAGTCCATCTTCAGGAGGCCTAGCGCTTCGACATGGTTCATCGTGAACTGGGTGATGACCTCAGCGTCCTCACCCTTCTGCTGCAGCGGCACGTACTCGGTCAGCGGCCGGTCCGAAATGACCACGCCAGCCGCGTGGATGGAATCCTGCCTGATCAACCCTTCGAGGGGCAGCGCCAGGTCAATGATCTGCTTTGTCAAAGGTTCGTCGTCATAAGCCTGCTTTAATTCCTGCCCGGGCTTGAGGCAATGCGCAAGTTTAATGCCGGGGCCCTCGGGTATAAACTTCACGATCCGGTCGACATCGCCGTAGGGTATGCCCATGACACGGCCGGCATCCCTGGTCGCCTGTCGCGCTGCCATGGTGCCAAAAGTGATTATCTGGGCAACGTTCTCGCGGCCGTAGCGTTCAGCCACGTACGCCAGTACTTTCTCCCTGTCTATCGGCGAAAAATCGATGTCGATATCGGGCATGCTCTTGCGGCCGGGGTTGAGGAAGCGCTCGAAGAGGAGGTCGTACTTCAACGGATCGATGTCAGTGATGCCTAGGCAGTAGGCAACCAGGCTGCCCGCCGCCGAGCCACGGCCCGGGCCGACAGCTATGTCGTTGTCCCGGGCGAACTTGACAAAATCCCAGACTATGAGGAAGTAGGAGGCGAAGTCCATCTCGCCGATGGTCGCCAGTTCGAACTCCAGCCGCTCCCTGACTTCGGTCGACGCTCCCCCGGGATAGCGCCAGGCAAGCCCCTCTTCGCACAGACGCCGCAGGTACGCGTAGCCATCGCTCCCGTCAGCAGTCTCGAAGCCGGGAATCAGTAGCTTGTCAAAGTCCATTGTGACATTGCAGCGGTCGGCAATCTCGGCGGTGCTTGTCAGCGCTTCTGGCGCGTATGAAAATTTCTCTGCCATTTCAGAGACGCTCTTGAGAAAGAAATCGTTGCTGGGCAGCGCCATGCCCTTGTCATCCAGTGAGCTGCCCGTCTGTATACAAAGCAACGCCTCATGGGCGGAGAAATCCTCTTCGCCCAGATAATGGACATCGTTGGTAGCGACCAGCGGCCGGCCGGTCTCGGCTGCCACCTCCATCACCAGCGGATTGATGGCCTTCTGCTCGTCGATGCCCTGGTTTTGGATCTCGATGTAAACATTTTCAGACCCGAAAATATCCTGCAAATCTTGGACTTCTGCGATAGCGGCCTCTTTATCCCCCGACTTGAGCAATTTGGAGAGGCGGCCGCTGAGGCAGCCGGTGAGGGCGATGATGCCCTCCGAATGTTCCCGCAACACCTGCTTATCCACGCGCGGTTTGTAATAGAAACCCTCGAGAAAGCCTTTGGAGCTGATGCGCACCAGATTCTGATAGCCGGTATTGTTCTCGGCCAGCAGGGTCAAATGATTCCAGTCCATTGATTTCTTCTCGAACCGGTCGGGCGCCACGTAGGCTTCAAACCCGATGATCGGCTTGATCCCGCGTTTGGTCGCCTCGCGATAGAACTCCACTGCTGCGGAAAGGACGCCATGGTCGGTGATGGCCACGGCGCTCATGCCAAGCTCCCGGCAGCGTTCAAGCAGTGGGACTATGCGGACAGCGCCATCGAGCACTGAATATTCACTGTGGACGTGGAGGTGGACAAATCCTGACCCCGGCGGGGGTGCCGGTTCAGCGCCAACAGGATTGGCGTATGACTCACTCAAAAGTTCTCCCTTAACCTCACGACGAAAGATTCTACTCCCGTCGCGCTGCCGGTTCAATGATAACCCGGCATAAACCGTTCATTCTGTCGTCCGCTCGGGCTACGGCCGCTGCCGGTGTTGCGAACGTTGCCATGTCTGGACTTGCCAGTCGTGAAGCTTAGTCAGCGGGCGGCGCCTTCGGCGCC
>JAGVMV010000018.1 GCA_020053595.1 Thermoleophilia bacterium
GGAAAGGTTTTGAATTGAACCAGGAAAAAATGCCGCAATGGCTGGAATGGGCCCGGGAGATACAGGGCCTCTGCCAGACCGGGCTTACTTTTGCCAGCACCGGCTACGAGACGCAGCGGTATACGAGACTGAACGAGATCGCCGCCGAGATCGTCGCCAGCCAGACGAATGAGACCCGGGAAGCGCTGGTCGAGAACTTTTCCGCCCAGCCCGGTTACGCCACGGCGAAGATCGATGTGCGCGGCGCCATGGTTCGCGACGGCAGAATCTTACTGGTGCAGGAGCGCCGCGACCAGAAATGGTGCATGCCCGGCGGCTGGGCCGACGTGGGGGATATCCCGTCTGAAATGGTGGCCCGCGAGGTCTGGGAGGAGAGCGGCTTTGAAGTCGTCCCCCGCAAGGTGTTGGCTGTCTATGACGCCAATCGCGGCGGCACCCCGCTGGAATTCTTCCACGCCTACAAGATCATCTTTCTCTGTGAAATCACCGGCGGCGAGGCAAGGCCCAGCGACGAGACCATGGATGTCGGCTTCTTCAGCTTTGACGAGTTGCCGGAGCTTTCCTGGCAGCGCACCAACGAGAAGCACCTGGCCGAGGTGAGGGCGCACCTCGATGACGAGTGCCGCCCGGCGGCGTTCGACTGATACCAGTCACGCCTGGCAGACAGTAACAGCCTTCGACTGATACCAGTCACGCCTGGCAGACAGTAACCTCCTTCGACTGACTTCTTCCATGTTTGTGCTGGACCCTCCTTCTGGCTAAATCAGACTTATCCCGACTTGTCATCCGGTATAAAGACCGTTGTACAAAACCTCCCGGTCCATTCGCGCCATCGGGCCAAAGAACCGCAACCACCTCATCTCTAAACTTCGGGATAACAAACGCCAGGATTTGTCCGGATCAAGTTCGGCGACACCTGAGGAGGTGAGCGGCATGAAAAAAATCGAGGCATTTATCCGCCATGAAAAAGTGGAAGAGGTGCGGGACGCCCTGGACTCCATCGGCGTCGAGGGAATGAGCTTCACCGAGATTAAGGGCTGCGGCCGCCAGAAGGGCTACACAGAGACCTATCGCGGTGCCCGCATGACCATCCACCTGCGCCCCAAGATCAAGGTCGAGACCGTCGTCGATGACGCGGCGGTGGACAAGGTGGTCGCCACCCTGTATGAGGCGGCAAAGACGGGTGAGATCGGCGACGGTAAGATCTTCATAACGCCGGTCGAGTTTGCCATGCGCATACGGACCGGTGAGACCGGTTCCCGTGTACTTTGAATATCAAATACCGTCGGCTATTTCCCAAGGCTGATCAGGAAGAGAACCGCACAGGATATTTGAGTAATTTCAGGAGTGATTTTATGAAAAATTTAAAAAACATAATGAAATATGCGGGAATCGCCAGCCTCGCCGGTGCATTCTTTTCGATGCTGGCACCGGCGCTGGCGCTGGCCCAGGAGGTAGAGTCGCCCACGCCCGAAGCTGTGGCCATTGACACCGTCTGGGTGATGGTGGCGGCGTTGCTGGTCTTCTTCATGCAGGCAGGTTTTGCCACGCTGGAGGCGGGTTTCTGCCGCGCCAAGAACGCTGGCCATATCGCTTGGAAGAACTTGGTGAACCTGGCTATCTCCGCTATCGTCTTCTGGTCTGTCGGCTTCGCCGTCGCCTTTGGCACCGGTTCAGGATTTGCCGGCTCCAGCGGCTGGTTCATGAATGTGACACCCTCTGAGGCGAATGACGTCTTCAGCTCTCTCGCCTTCAGTAGCGTGCCGATCTCTCTCAAGTACCTCTTCGAGTTCGCCTTCGCCGCGGTATCCCTGGCGATCGTCTGGGGTGCGTTGCTGGAACGCACAAAGATGGTGGTCTACTTCGTCTTCGGTATTGTATTTGCCGCTTTCATCTACCCGGTTGTCGGCCACTGGATCTGGGGCGGCGGCTGGCTGTTCGACCTGGGTATGCAGGATTTTGCCGGCTCGACCGTGGTACACCTTGTAGGTGCGACCGCCGCTCTGGTGGGCGCCATAGCGCTGGGTCCGCGCCTTGGCAAGTACGGGCGGGACGGCTCGATCAAGCCGATCCCCGGCCACAGTATGCCGCTGGCGTTCCTGGGTGTCATCATCCTCTGGTTCGGCTGGTTCGGCTTCAATCCGGGCAGCACGCTCGGCGCCATGAATCTGAGCTTCACCGATGTGGCGTTGACGACCAACCTGGCCGCGGCGGCTGGTGTGCTCGGCGCCATGATGACTGCCTGGTTGACCATGGGCAAGCCGGACATCGGCATGACCGGCAACGGCGCTATTGCCGCGCTGGTGGCAATCACCGCCCCTTGCGCTTTCGTCGAGCCTTGGGCGGCCCTGGTGATCGGTGGCGTGGCCGGCTCGATTATGGTTCTGGCAGTACTGGCCATAGACCGCATCGGTATCGATGATCCCATTGGCGCCCTCTCCTGCCACGGCCTCTCCGGCATCTGGGGAACTTTGAGTGCCGGTCTGTTCGCTTCGCCACGCCTGGTGGAGAGTCTCAAGATAGGCAAGCCAGGGTTGTTCTACGGCGGCGGCTTCGACCAGCTTGGAGTTCAGGCGCTGGGCATCGCGGCTGTGTTCGCCTTTGTATTGGTTGCTTCCGGGATAGTCTTTTACGGCCTCAAGCTGACCGTTGGTATCCGGCTCTCACCTGAGCAGGAGCTCGCCGGTTCAGACTTCGCCGAGCACGGCATGTGGGGTTATCCAGAGCATATCCTGGGTCCGGACGATGGCACCGCGGGAACGGCGGTGGCGGATCGCATCGGCGACGTCATGCCGGCACCTGTCTCAGCACCGGTACAGGCCTGAGCAAGGAAAAACCTGAAAATAACAATTGCATTCGGCACATGGCAGAAGGCCGGGACGTTCATCGATTGCGTCCCGGCCTTCAACTTTCAGGCAGACAGAAATTCATCGGACTGCATGCGGGTGGTCCGTTCACTGATGTTCGCGCATGAAATCGCTGTTTTCATCAATTGCCTGGTTGTCCATTCGGCTAACAGCATCTGGCGTGATTGTATCCACATGGACAAGCAAAGTTGGCGCGGCCGTTTATACAATTGACCATACTTTGCACAATAAACAACGCCGGAATGGATCAAACCAGACCGGTTGCCGGGATCGTGGAAACGGAGCAGCCCATGAATGCGCCATCAGGTCTAACGGAAATAGTCAGTGCCGGAAACGTATTTTTCCTGCTCTGGGGTGCGGTGCTCATTTTTTCCATGCACGCCGGCTTTGCTTTTCTGGAGGCCGGCAGTGTTAGAAAAAAGAATATTGTAAATGCGTTGACCAAGATCCCCACCGACTGGGCCGTTTCCACAATCATCTATTTTCTGATTGGTTTTCCGTTGGCCTACGGCATCACTTTCTTCGGCAGCGCAACGAGCCTGATGGGGCAGAATTCCGGGTTCGACCTGGCGCACTTCTTTTTCCTGCTCTGTTTCGCCGCGGTCATTCCGGCGATCATCAGCGGCGGTGTGGCCGAAAGGATGAAGTTCGGCCCGCAGGTGCTGGCCGGCGCCATCTTCGTTGCTCTGGCTTATCCGCTTTTTGAAGGACTGGTCTGGGGCCGTTTCAACGTGCTGGGCGCCTCCGATGGCTGGCTGGCGGGAATCTTCGGCGCCGGCTTTCATGACTACGCCGGCTCGGTCGTCGTCCACGCCATGGGCGGCTGGCTGGCGCTCCCGGGCATCCTTCTTCTCAAACCCCGCATGGGCCGCTATGTCAACGGAGACAGCCGGCCGCTGCAGATTCATAGCGTTCCTTACGTTGCCCTGGGCAGCTGGCTCTTGATGGTGGGCTGGTTCGGCTTCAACGTCGCTTCGGCGGCGACTCTGCCGCAGATCTCCGGCCTGGTGGCGGTCAACTCGCTGCTGGCGATGGTCGGCGGGTTGCTGGCGGCGGTACTTGTTTCAAAGCGTGACAGCGTCTTCGTTTACAACGGCGCCCTCGCCGGTCTGGTCGCGGTCTGCGCCGGCTCCAACATCATGCACCCGCTGGCGGCGCTTGCCGTCGGCGCGGTCGCGGGCCTGATCTTCGTCATGGGTTTTCTCTGGGCCAACGAGCGTCTGCGCATCGATGACGTGCTCGGCGTCTGGCCGCTTCACGGCCTCTGTGGCGCCTGGGGTGGCATCGCCGCGGGTATCTTCGGCTACGAGTCCCTGGGTGGAATGGGTGGCGTGAGTTTCTTCTCCCAGTTGATCGGGACCCTCGTCTGTATCGGTATCGCCCTGGTCTTTTCCGGCGCCACCTATGGTTTGATCAAGAAGTTCTACGGCATCCGGTTGACGCCGCAAGAGGAGCTGCTCGGCTCCGACCTCTCCATACATGCCGGCAAGGCCTACCCCGAGGAGCTGATCTAGATGGAAACCGGCAAGATGACCATGATCCAGTGCGTCTTCAAGGGCGAGCGTCTTTTCGACGTGCAGAAGGCGATGGAAGATATCGACATCGTGGGCATGACCATCTGGGAGGTTAAAGGCCATGGGCGCCAGATGGGGCACATCGAGCATTACCGCGGTCTGGAGACCAAGGTGAACCTGCTGCCCAAGCTGATGCTGGAGATAGTTGTGCTGGAGAATGAAGTCGAGATTATAGTGCAATCTCTTCTCGACGCCGCGCGTACCGGCGACATCGGCGATGGCAAGATTTTTCTGATTCCGGTGGCGGACGCCATCCGCGTCAGAACCGGCGAAAGGGGGATACAGGCCATCTAGTTTCAGACGCGCCGAGCGTCTGATGCCGCACTTTGTCTGATATTCATAGTTTATTTATACGAATGGATAATCAATTAGACCATTATTGTATCCACTTGGATAATCAATAATGGTTTCACGCTTTGTACAATGGGCCATATTTCATCAAGGCTCCAGGTCTTGTATTGTTTGTATGTTTATCAAACCAGGGAGGATCAAGCAAATATGGACAAGGATCAGGTAATCAAGGCAGTAAAGGACGATGACGTAAGGTTCATCCGTCTGTGGTTCACGGATGTTGTGGGGACTCTCAAGAGTTTTGCGGTAACGGCGTCGGAGATCGAAACCGCGCTCAACAACGGCATGGGTTTCGACGGTTCGTCAATCACCGGCTATCAGGATATCGAAGAGAGTGACATGATCGCCATGCCGGACCCGTCGACTTTCAAGATCCTGCCGTGGCGTGGCGAGGAGCACAAGGTTGGCCGCATGATCTGCGACGTGCTTACTCCGGACGGAGCCCCTTACGAAGGTGACCCGCGCTACCAGCTCAAGCGCGCTCTCAAGCGGGCGGCGGACATGGGCTATGATCACTTCTACGTCGGGCCGGAACTGGAGTTCTTCTATTTCAAGGATTCCAAGGGCACCGAGGTACTGGACAAGGGCGGTTACTTTGACCTTACTCCGCTGGATGTCGCCAGCGACCTGAGGCGCGACACGGTCATGGCCCTCGAAGAGATGGGCATCGACGTGGAGTATAGCCACCACGAGGTCGGCCCCAGCCAGCACGAGATCGACATCCGCTATAACGACGCCCTCAAGATCGCTGACGACGCCATGACCTACCGGCTGGTCGTCAAGGAGATCGCCGAGAAGTACGGTGTCTACGCCACCTTCATGCCGAAGCCGCTCTTCGGCGAGAATGGCAGCGGCATGCATACGCACCAGTCACTCTTCAGCGGTGATGACAATGCCTTCTTCGACGGAAATGACAAGTTCTTCCTCAGTGACACGGCCAAGGGCTACATCGCCGGGCTGCTCAAGCACGCGAGTGAGATGAGCGTCGTCTTCGCCCAATGGGTCAACTCCTACAAGCGCCTGGTGCCCGGTTATGAGGCCCCGGTCTACAAAGCCTGGTCCCGCCGCAACCGTTCGGCGCTTATCCGTGTGCCCATGTACCATCCAGGCATGGAGAAAGCTACCCGCTGCGAGTTCCGCAGCCCCGACCCGGCCTGCAACCCGTACCTGACCTTCGCGGTGATGCTGCACGCCGGACTCGATGGCATTGAGAAGGGCTACAAGATCGAAGATCCGATGGAGATGAACCTCTATGACCTCTCCGACACCGAACGTTCCGAGATGGGCATCGAAACACTGCCCGAGAGCCTGGGCGACGCTATCAAAAATGCCGAAGGCAGCGAGCTGATGAAGAAGGCGCTGGGCGACCACATCTACGGCCGTTTGCTGGAGATCAAGAAGAAGGAATGGAACGATTACCGGGTGCAGCTGACCCAGTGGGAGATGGACCGCTACCTGTCAATCCTGTAGAAAGCAGGCACGCAGGATCGTGAATTAGAGGCGGGATCGCCAGCCGCTAGAAGGTAGAAGAAGCGCGCGGCGAAACAAAGGAAAACTGAATCAGAACAAACACAGGGGGCGCACTTCGTGCGCCCCCTGCTTTATCCCCCCAAAAGGAGAATGGCGGCCTTGTCATGGCGGCCGGCCGTCCCCCTGTTGACGGTTATTCTAGCTGTTCGTGGAAACTTCGTAGACCTTCTGGTTATTAATCACTTCGGAAAGATTGGCTTGCCGGACGGTTGCCGTGGTCTGGTGCACCGTGTTACAAATCTCGCAATAGCCGTATTTGTTGACGGAACCAGCTGATTGACACGCGTTACAATATCCCACACTGACCTCCATCTCATCCTTCTGGGCCCGCCAGCCTGTCCGGCGGACCAGTCAGGACCAGTCAAGTGAGGAAATTATCGACCCGAAAATACGGAACTTGAGGAAAAGGTTACATAATCATGGTATCGCACGAAGAAGATCAGGGTTTCGCAAAAGGTACACTGATGATTTCCGCTGACAAAAATGCGCCCAAAGCCGCTCTGCGGGCTGCTCTGGGCGCCGGATCCGTGCCGGTTGGTAGAAGGTAGAAGAACCGTTCCGGACCTAACAAAAAAGCGGGCGCAGGAAGGCCTGTGAAAACCACTTGAGCCAACTTTACTTTCACAGACCTTCCTGCTTGGGGAGGCTGAAGGTCAACAGCCAATTAAGATAGTACCAGACGAAAGTTAAGCTGAGGTTAAGGGGGTATTAATCGAGATTAAGCGCCGGGAGACGCTTTGGGCGGGCTTTTTCAGGCCTGTTTCTTTTCCTTGCGGACGACCGACTGTCCGCTCTGCATCGAATGGATGGAGCCCTCATGAATTCCTGGCCAGCATTTGGTGGCGAGGGAGCAGACGCGACAGGAATGACGCAGGTATTCCTCCTTGAGCGCGACGATGCAGGAGTCACCGATGAACCAGTCGGGACATGTATTCATATTACCGGACCAGATCTTCATTTTCTTATGCCGCGGGTCTTAATCGAATAGAGGGATAAACGCCGCTGCTGAGAATAAAGTTCAAAACGGCAGGATTTTCTAGCGGCGGCGTTCGGTACCAGCGATAGGCATCTGGCCAACCCGCCGGTCGATCAGGATAGAGTCTTCCGGCCCTGATCGCAGCAACTGCTGGAACTTGTCGATCAGGTTGGGCAGGCTGCTGTCTATAACCAGATAACCGTCGGGCTCGGACCCGACGCGGGCGGATTTATAACCACAAAGGGGGCAAGCCATGAAGCGTTCTGGCGCTGGCTTTTCGATATTTTCGTTGCAATATGGACAAGTCGTGGGTTTCATGTATAAATTAAGAATAGCCAATACGGCTGTAGCGGTCAACAATTATAATCACAATGGTAGTGAAAGCTGAACTGACATGGTGTTCCTGATATTCTCAATTTGCTTGATAGCGGGACTCTTTTGTGTGGGTGGCTTCCTCTGGAGCGCCATGGAGCAGAAACCAAAATCGATCTGGCTGATCGGGGCGGCAGTGGCGACCCTGGTGGCTCTGGCGGGGCTGGTGCTGCGGGTCGGCTCCTAGCCTACTGCCAGTTGATGTACAGGCTGTTCGGATCTTCCGGGTCGACGAAGGCTGCATAAGTCCCCCCGATGGTTATCCGCGGCATGATTATCTTGGATACGAGCTGGCGGTAACCTGCCACATGATATAACTCTCCCTCCCCGGACTACTTCAAAGAGGAAGCTATCTCACATCTCTCTTTAAAGCACTTTTAAAAATACAAGGGGGTATCCGGAAGATGTCAGGCTGTTGTCTGTCCGCTGCCCGAAGCATATGAATAGCGTCTTCGTCAGGTACCGCCAATGAGATCTGCACAGGCGCCGCGGGTAGCGCAAAATTAAAGGCCTCGCGTCGCCGCGAGGCCCAAGTTGGAGCTCAATTCTATTCCGCGCCGGCCGGCAACAAAGCCTTTACGGCAAATTGTTCAGGAATCAGGCAGCCTTAATCGTGACGCAGCTGTCCGTGGTCCATTCGCCCTCGTTCAGGTGGCTATCAAAACAGTTCCTGCAGACGGTGATGCCCCCACCGTCCTCAAAACAGACGTGAACGGTTCCCGAATTCACGTCGCAGCCGGGCAGCTTCTCCTTACAAACGGCGGTGGGCGCCTCGCTTGTGTACTTGACAGTTCTTTGCATCAATACCACTCCTTTTCAAATTTTTGCCGACACGGGCTTTTGGGGATGCTTTAATTGGTTCGACATAACCCGCGCTATCATGAGTTTTGACGGAGGGAAGGGCTGCGGGGATTCAGGGGGATTCCCTGATATGTTGATGAGGAAGATTACCAGGGGCCCGCAAGAATGTGGAAAAGCTTGGCCTTGATCCCGATTCCATTCCGCACCGGCGATGGATTGGGGTTATATAATGTCTTCATGTCCGATAAGTCCATCACACTTTCCCCGCGTTACAAGATATACGGCGCTTTCGTCCTCGGAATCTCGACGGCAATCGCCCTCAGGGCGATCATCGTTCTCGAGCATGTTCAGCCCGGCTGGGTCCGCCCGGCCTGGTATTTTGCCGTACTGGGGAACTTCCTGTTCTTTTATTACCGGTATCAGATAACAGAGAAACGCAAAAAAGCAGTCAGGGATCATCGGTTGATTGAAAAAGTGGAAGAGATGAATTCCCTGTTGGAAGGTGATCGTGAAGTGCTGGTCTACCTGCTTAATTCGATCGAGAAATCGCCCGAGCACCTCAACTACCTGATAATCTTTATCTTCTCACTCGTGGCGATCGCGATCGACCTTGCGTTTGTTTTCTTCTCATAGTGCCGGGTCTCCGCCACCAGACATAGCAGGTCAAGAGCAGCCTCATTTCTCTCGGAGCAGAGGATCAAGCCGATTGTAGCCTGGAGTTGCCTATGTAGAGACAAGTAACCACGAAGACTCTAACAGCACGAAAACCATCATCCCGATCCCCTAATTCGGGATTATCGGTTTTACTTGGCGACAAGACGCAGTTACAAGGTCTAAGGCGCTATCCTGGGGTGCGCCACCCCCGTCCGGCAAACCCCCGAGTTACAAACCGCTTCCTATGGGAAAGATATACCCGAACGAACCAGCAAACCCGGTTAAGCTCACACCGGCAAGGGGCAGCCATGCAAAACAGCACCACCTCATCCGAGACCCTGGTAAGCATCAACGCCGGTCCGGTGACCCTCGAGGGGAACCTGACCATCCCCGGCGGCGCCGAGGGCGTGGTGCTCTTCGCGCACGGCAGTGGCAGCAGCCGCCACAGCCCCCGTAACCGCTATGTGGCGGGAGTGCTCAACCAGGCGCGGCTGGCCACTCTGCTCATCGATCTGCTCACCTCGGATGAAGAGGAAGTCGACCTGCGCACCGCCGAGCTGCGGTTCAACATCCCGCTGCTGGCGCGCCGACTGACAGCCGCCACCGACTGGCTGCTGGAAAACGAGTCCACCAGTTTCCTGAAGATAGGCTATTTCGGAGCCAGCACCGGCGCCGCCGCGGCGCTGGTGGCCTCCACCGAGCGGCCCAAAGCCGTGAACGCCATCGTTTCGCGGGGCGGGCGCCCCGACATGGCAGGTGAGGCGCTACCTCTGGTGCACGCGCCGACCCTGCTGATCGTGGGCGGTAACGACACCCAGGTGATCGCACTCAACGAGATGGCCCTCGACCAGCTGCAGTCGGAAAAGCAGATGCGCATCATTCCCGGAGCCACCCACCTGTTCGCCGAGCCCGGCACGCTGGAAGCGGTATCACGGCTGGCCACCGAATGGTTCACTCGCCATCTGGCTCCGCCTCTGCTTCGCTGAGCCCCCCGGCCCTCGCACGTCCGAACGGGAACAATGACGGCATTGACACTACCGACGATAAAGTCGATGGTGAAGCAAGTCGGAGAGACTGCCTCGATGCCGGGAGAGAAGCAGGGAAAGAGGGGGGAGCCCAGCTTAGAGGTCATTAGCCCATGGACCTAAAGGCCCGCACTCTCTGGCTGCCAAGGACCGCCTGCCTTCCAAGTTCCGGGTCGTTCAACACCCATGCGAAGGTCGTCGAGGATGGGCAGAAGAAAAGGCCGCAGAGCTTCCAGGATTTCCGGACCTGGATCAGCAATGACTGGCAGGCCAGCCCGCCGTGCAAACGCGCGCACCTGCGCTGCACGTGATGGATTGTCCCAATAAACCGTCGTGAGTCCGACCGGCTCTTCCGCGGGAATTGGGGTGTGGCGTCGTTCCAGCGTCCGGCGAACAACCTCTACCAGGGTTGGCCGGTCAAACTCAAAGCTGCTTGCGAGATATTTAAGGTCAAAGAAATCCTTGATGCGGCTGTTGCGGTCGCCAAGGACGGCGATTGCTTCAAGCTTTTCAGCAATGATCGCTTCTGGCGGATATGTCAGTATACTGGGCGCTGGAAATTCCAGCAGCGATGGATAGGCGCTCATCTGCAGCTGCGGCCAGACTGAATCTCCAAGACCCAGGTCGATCTGCAGCCGAAGACGCGCAGTGCCGCAATGGGCCGGCAGGATAACACGAGTGCCCGCATATTCGTCTTCGGGACGGAGGGACTCGATCCGGATAGAGGTATGTTCAAACCGAACCGCATCTGGCTCTACCTCTGTGGTGCAGATCATGCTGATGTCCTCCCGGATTGCCTTTTCGGAACCCGCGCCTCTACGCAGCAGGTCCAGATCCCGCGTTGCCCGGTACGGCTGGTCCGAAAAAACGCGCAGAAGCATAGCCCCTTTGAGGACAAAGCGATCCCTGGCCTGGGACTCACCGAGCCGGTAGAGGAAACGCTCGAAGCAGAAATTTGTGAGCAAGATCTGATAATCCGTGCCGGTTTGCCTGGCGCGGTTTAGAAGCCTTGCTGTGACGGAGGCCGGAAGGTTACGCTTTTTATCCTTCATGCTATGGAGTCCAGGTATGGCTGCATCACGCGCGTAACACGACAGATGCGCGCAAAATGCGCCAGATCATTCGCACCGCCACGGAAACGGCGGCTGAAGTCACGCAGAGCCTCCACGGCAACATCAATCCCGATTTTGTTACGATACTTGAAGCAGTCGGCAACCGTCTTTGCCGCCGAATAAACGCGAACATCGACGCCCTCGATGCTGTGTGTTTCCACCCCTTCCGTGAGGGCTGCCTCTGAGAAACGCACTACACGCAGGCGCGGATAGTCGAGTTTTGGCTTACGGGCTTTCATGGGCAGGGCTATCCATACCTCGTGCGGGCTCTGCGTAGTCAGTTCATGGAAGCGTAGTGCGGTGAGCAGACAGAAAACGCCGGCCGGCACCCGTTTGGCGACTTCGGCCAGAGTATGCTCAGCGGTGTAGGCGTGATCGCTTGCCACATAAAGGCCTCTGGCCTGGCGCTCCACCAGGCCCTGTCTTACCAGACGGTACAGCCGGTTCCGGGGAACTCCCTGAGCTTCCAGTTCGGCCACGCGGACAATACCCAGGCGCCGGATTGTTTCAAGTATCTGCTCATCTGATTCTTTATTCATCATGGAACTCATTATACAAAACGTCGGTAGTTAATTACAAATACCGACGTTATGATTTAGTCCAGGTTACACAGCAGATTATTATAAAACCCTTCATCCCGCAGAATTAATGTGGTGGTTCTCCGTGAGCGTCTTCTGATCTCAGCACTGCGGTAAATGACCATTGACTGTCGGTTTAGAATTCATTAGGTTCAAAGGGTTATCCTTTTCGGTAGTGCCGCCAAAGGAGCTGACACAGCCGAAAGCGATATTGATCTCTTTATTATTAGTACTCAAAAGGAACAAGTGCTTGCAATAATAGGAGATATGAGAATCGACCGGGAGATAA
>JAGVMV010000043.1 GCA_020053595.1 Thermoleophilia bacterium
ACTTGGGCAGGATGGCGCCGTGGACCCAGAAGACCTGGTCCACGGACTGGTTCCAGTACAGCCTGCCGTTGCTGAAGTTCTGATACGAGCCGCCGGTTACCGGTGTTACCACGCCAGTGGCAGCGCCGGGAGCTCCGCCGAGGGTATTCCATTTGGCGTTGATCTTTGTTTCGCCGATAGACGGAGAACGCAGGATCGAGGCGTTATCGCCCGCGGCAAATGCGGCATAGCCCAGAGCGGACCAGGTGGACGGCACTACGGCAACAGTGTTCATATTAGAACCGACGCCGGCGCTTTCCGGCGTCCAGGTGGCGCCGCCATCGGTGGTCTTGAGTATCCTGCCACCCTCGCTGGCTACGACATAGCCCGTATTCGCATCAAGGAAGGAAACGCCCACCAGGAACCTGTATTGCGTGTTGGATGGTGAAATATTATTCCAGGTGGCGCCGCCGTCAGTTGTCTTGTAAATCCTGCCTTCCTGATTATAGGCAGGGTTTGTTGATGAGGGGGACACATAACCGACAGCGTAACCGGTGCTGCCATCAAACATGTCGATGCTGAGGAAGCCCTGGGAGTCGGTCTTTTCCGTGACGGCCCACGAACCCGGCGCCCCGGCAGTGTATTTGAGCACAACAGCTTTGCCTGAGGTGTTATTCTCGCCCACTGCCCAGCCGTTGCTGGCGCTGGTGGCGTCGACCCCGTATAACCTGATGTTGCCATCGATACCGCTGCTGTCAAAGACCCAGTTCGCGCCATCGGTGGTTTTAAGGGCCACTCCAGCGCCGACACCGGTATCGCCCGGCGCCCGACCCACGGCCCAGCCGCTGGTGGCGCCGGTCATGTGGACGGCCTCCAGGGTGGCCACGCCGGCCGGCACGGTCATGGCTGACCAGGTGCCGCTAACATATTTGTAGGCCACACCGGCATTAGTGCCATTGCCGAGCAGACCGGAATAACCAACGGCGAATCCGGTTGAGGCGTCCAGGAAAGAAACCCCCCGCAGCTTGGTGCCGGCGGCGATGCCACTGGCGTCGCTGGTCCAGGTGCCGCCGGCGTTGGTGGTTTTAATCACCGAGCCGTCCATCGCCACCATCCAGCCGGTGGTGTCATTGATAAAACTGGAATCGGTAAATTTTTTACCGTTGCCGCCGGCCTTGAGGGTCCAGTTGCCGCCGGTGTCGGTGGTTTTGACGATCCCGCCAGCCTCGCCGGCCGCAAAACCGGTGCTGGAGCCGCCCGGGAAGGCTACCGTCAGTAACTGATCGGTAGTGCCTGTACTGGCAGCGGAAAGACCCGTTGCCACGGTGTCGACAGAGTCGGTCCAGTTGGTGGCGGCGGTCCGCTTGAGGATCACACTACTGCCGGTATATTCACCAAAAACCTCAATGCCGCCGGTTACGACCAGAGTATTGCCCGTCTTGGTGATCGCTTTTAAATTCTCGGTGCGAGGGGTGGTGTTCTGAGTCCAGCTCGTACCGCCATTGGTGGTCTTCCATAAGCGGCCTCCGCCGACGGCGAAGCCGTTGTTTGCATCAGCAAAATACAGGCCAGTGAGGCTTTGCGAGCCAGCCGGGGTGATGTTCGTCTGTTGTGTCGCGGCCCAGGCGCTGCCGCTCACGGTGATCTTGTAGACAACGCCGTTGTCTCCGACGGCAACGGCGTTACTGCTGTTCAGCAGTTGTACCGCGTTGAGGCTGTGACCGGTGTTGATGCCGGTGACCTGCGTCCAGGTGGTGCCGCCGTCCACCGTGCCAAAAGCATAGCTGGGGCCGACAGCGATACCCACCGAGGAATTTATGAAATGTACTCCATAAAGGTTTGCGTATTGTGTGGCGACTGGCAGTGCTTGCGCCGTCCAGGAAGTTCCGCCGTTCCCAGTTTTCCAGATGGTTCCAAAAGCTCCGACAGCCCAGCCGTTATTGGCATCGATAAAGGAGATGCCCTTGAGGTTACAGCCATTGCCGTAAGGAGTTACGCCGGCGCAGGAATTTGGCGAGGGAATCTGCGCGCTCCAGCTGGCGCCGCCATCCGTGGTTTTGAGGATAGTGCCGCCATCGCCAGCGGCCCAGCCGGTATTGGCGTTTACAAAGGAAAGTGACCTGATGGTGTTACCCTGGACCGACGGATTCACCCATTGCCAGGTTCCATCACCCGTTGCCAGCCCCCATGAGCTGGCCGGCGCCACCGCGATGATAATAAGCAAAACCAGTACCGCGAAAAACTGTAAAGTCAGCAATCTCTTCTTCATGAATACCCCTTAGTGAATAATTAGTGATTCATTAGTGATTCAGCACAGGAATTGCCTGGGGAAATAACCTTGTTTCTCCTGTAATTGCATCGGAAATACCCACATTGCTCTAAAGCCGCTACCCGCGCTAAAACCCGTTTCTTACAATACTTTTACGATTAACCATGCTCATTAAAGGTACCCTTTAACGCAAGCTAAATCAAGTTAGGCGCAGGTTAAGCAATGTTCAAAATATTAGGTGACAACATATCTCTAAAGACCGTATCAAGGACCAATCGAGGAATCCAGACGGAAGGGATAGCGACCTCAGGCGTGTAACCTTTCATTAACGAAGAATGCCTGTGATAAAGTTATACTGGCCGGGTGTCGCGGGCTGCTCAATCACGGCCAGTTACAGTAAAAGTCGAAGCTTCCGGGTGGACTGGCGCTGTTCTTGCATCTAGCGAAGGAGAATTTCTGATGTTTAAAGGTAAAACCCTGTTAATTACGGGTGGAACAGGTTCTTTCGGGAATGCTGTTTTGCAGCGTTTTCTGGATACCGACATCGGCGAGATCCGAATTTTCTCCCGTGATGAAAAAAAGCAGGACGATATGAGGAAAGCCCTGAGAAACAATAAGGTGAAGTTTTATATTGGCGATGTCAGAAACAAGGAAAGCGTTAAGGACGTTATGTATGGAGTTGACTACGTTTTTAATGCCGCGGCCCTGAAGCAGGTGCCGTCCTGTGAATTTTTCCCCCTGGAGGCTGTCAAGACAAATATTATCGGAACTGACAATGTCTTAAACGGCGCCATTGACGCCGGAGTTAAAAAAGTAGTTTGCCTCTCCACTGACAAGGCAGCATATCCCATCAATGCCATGGGCATCTCAAAAGCGATGATGGAAAAGGTAATTGTTGCCAAATCGCGTTCGGTGAATCCCGAAAAAACCACCATCAGCTGCACACGCTACGGCAATGTGATGGCATCCCGGGGGTCGGTCATCCCGCTTTTTGTTGACCAGATAAAAACCGGTCAGGCGATCACGGTGACGAATCCCAAAATGACCAGGTTTTTAATGAGCCTGGACGAGGCCGTGGATTTGGTGCTGTTTGCTTTTTCCAACGCCGAGCAGGGCGATCTGTTTGTGCAAAAATCACCGGCCTCCACTATCGAAGTGCTCGCCGAGGCGATAAGGGAGTTATTCGGTGCTGACAATGAAATCAAGATCATCGGCACGCGTCATGGAGAAAAAGTCTACGAAACCCTGCTGACCAAAGAAGAAAAGGTCAAGAGCATAGACATGGAAAATTATTTCAGGGTGCCGGCGGACACAAGAGATTTGAACTACGACAAATACTTTGTCGAGGGTGACAATGAGATCTCAATAGCCGAGGAATACACTTCGCACAATACCGAGAGGCTGAACAAGGAACAGGTTAAAGAAACGCTCTTAAAGCTTGACTATATAAAAGAACAACTTAATTAGCCTCAAAAAAGTTTTAGGAGACAAGACCTATGAGAATATTAGTCCTGGGTTCAACCGGTATGGCCGGACACCTGGTTACCACATATTTAACAGAAAAAGGATACGAGCTGGATAATCTTTCCGGCAGCCGGACTCTGGACAAAAAAACAATAAAGCTTGATGTCATGAAAAGTGAACGGTTTGAAGAATTTTTAAAGTCAGAAAAGTACGATGTCATTGTGAACTGTATTGGAATTCTTGTCCAAAAAAGCGAAGAAAGAAAAGACCTGTCTACTTATCTGAACTCTTTCCTGCCTCATTTCCTGGAACACTTCCATGAGGAAACAGATACAAAAGTAATCCATTTAAGCACGGATTGTGTTTTTTCCGGGAAAAATGCCCCCTACAAGGAAGACTCACCTTATGATGGCGAACTTTTTTATGATAGAACCAAGGCTATTGGCGAGATTAAAAATAATAAAGACCTTACATTTAGAATGTCTATCATCGGGCCGGAAATAAATGAAAACGGTGTCGGGCTTTTCAACTGGTTTTATCATCAAAAAGGAGAGGTTTCTGGCTACACCAGGGCTATCTGGACCGGTGTTACCACTCTAGAGCTTGCAAGAGGTATCGATGCCGCGATAAAACAAAATTTGACGGGAATTTACCACCTTGTTCCCAGGGAAAATATTTCCAAGTTTGATTTGTTGAACCTGTTTAAGGAAGTTTTCAGAAGAGAGGGCATCATCATAAAGCCGAAAGATATGCCGGAAATAGATAAAACCCTGATTAATACCAGAAAAGATTTTGACTTCGAAGTCTCTGACTACAGGAAAATGGTAGAAGAGATGAAAGAATGGATTGATTCACATAAAACTTTGTATAAACACTACAACTAAAGCATGAAAGAAATGAATACAAAAAAGCTAAAGCTGATGACAATCCTGGGGACGCGCCCTGAGATCATAAAACTTGCAGAAGTAATAAGGGCTTGTGATAAATATTTTGAGCACGAGCTGGTACACACAGGACAAAATTGGGACTACACCCTTAACCAGGTTTTTTTTGAAGAGCTTGGCTTGCGGGAGCCGGATCATTATCTGGATAGCGTAGGCAAAAATTTAGGCGAAACAATTGGGAATATTATCGCCAAAAGCTATGAACTCCTGGCAAAAGAAGCACCTGATGCCTTACTGGTTTTAGGAGACACCAACTCTGCCCTGTGTGCGATTTCCGCGAAGAGGCTGAAAATACCGATTTTTCACATGGAAGCCGGCAACAGATGTTTTGACGAGAATCTGCCCGAAGAAATCAACCGAAGGATTGTAGACCATATCAGTGATATCAACCTTCCCTATACAGAACATGCCCGAAGATACCTGCTGTCGGAAGGGATAAGGAAAGAGCACATTTTTGTTACGGGATCTCCGATGACAGAGGTGTTGAACGAGCATAAGGAAAATATTGAAAAAAGTGACATCTTAAAAAAGCTCAAGCTGAAAAAAAATGCTTACATTCTTGTTTCCGCTCATCGAGAAGAAAATATCGACAATAAGGAAAACTTTCTCTCATTGATGAATGCCCTCAACGAGATAGCGGAGAAATATGGGATGCCCCTGATCTATTCAACACATCCGCGTTCCTGGAACAAGATAAAAGAAAACAGGTTTAAACTTCATCCACTGATCAAGAAGCTGAAGCCTTTCGGGTTTTTTGATTACAACAAGCTGCAACTTAATTCGTTCTGTGTGCTTTCGGATAGCGGAACCCTGGCGGAAGAAAGTGCATTGTTGGGTTTTATCGGTGTTTCGATCAGAACATCAACCGAGAGGCCAGAAGTACTGGATAAGGGATCTTTCATTATTGGCGGAATCACGACCAAAGACATAGAGCAGGCAATTGAACTTTCAGGGAGCATGAAGGATATCCAGGGTCAGAGTCCTTTGGCTGAGGACTATAAAGACGGAAATGTGTCGGTAAAAGTTGTAAAAATAATTCAAAGTTATACAAAGATTGTTGATCAGTTTATATGGCGCAAAGGATAAAAAAAAACTCCCAAAAAAGAGTTTTAGTTGTCTGCCAGCACTTTTGGCCAGAATCATTCAGAATCAATGACATCTGTGATTACCTGGTAGAGAATGATTGTGAGATTGATGTTCTGTGCGGCATCCCCAATTATCCCCAAGGAAAATTTTTTGAGGGTTATTCTTACTTAAGAAACAGAAGGCAGGAGCACCAGGGCATGCATATCAGGCGTGCCTTCGAGATTCCCCGGGGAAGCAACACCAATCTACGGATTTTTCTGAATTACGTATCCTTTCCTCTTTCCAGCTTAAGCCATGTCCCCAGGCTGCTTACCAAAAAATACGACAAAATTTTCCTCTACCAGCTTTCGCCGGTGATGATGTCTCTTGCCGGCATAATTGTTGGCAGGGCCAAGAAAGTTGAGACAACCATGTATGTCCTCGATCTCTGGCCGGAAAATCTCTATTCGGTGATCGAGGTCAAAAACAGGTTTTTGAGAAACCTGGCCAAACGGGTCTCCCACTGGCATTACCGCAATGTCGACAAGATCGTCACCATCTCTCAAAAAATGAAAGAGCAGATGCACGAAATAACCGGGCTACCAGATGAGAAAATCATCTTCGTCCCTCAATGCTGCGAAAAGCTGTATGAAAGCGATATTCATGATGATGATTTAAGCCGGAAATACGGCTCGGGATTCAATATCGTATTTGCCGGCAACATAAGTCCGGCACAGTCTTTTGAGACGGTTGTCGATGCGGCCAAGCAGCTGAAAAGGGATGGCATTGACGACATCAACTGGATAATCGTCGGCGATGGCATGTCGCGCAAATGGCTTGAGGATAAAGTTACGACGGAGGGTCTCAAGAACAATTTCTTCTTCGAGGGATTCAGGCCGGTCTCGGACATGCCCAAATATCACACGATTGCCGATGCCCTGCTGGCGTGCCTGGTAAAAAGTGACTTGCTCGACTGCACGATACCGGCAAAAGTCATGTCTTACCTGGCGGCGGGCAGACCGCTGCTGCTGGCGATGGATGGTGAAGCGCAGCGTCTGGTCAACGAAGTCGGTTGCGGGTTTGCCGGCGATTCGAGTGACAGCGCTGCACTATATGAAAACATCAAGAAACTTTATTACCTGCCAAAAGAGCAGCGGGAAAGCATGGGGAAAAAGGGCAGGGAGTATCATTTCAGCCATTTTGAGAGGGACATGAATTTAGACAGGCTTTACAGCTTTATTTTTGACGAGGCCTGACGCAGGTAGAGTGGGGTGGTAACTATTGAAGGTGCTTTTTACGAGCGCGGGGCGCTGGCGCCTTCGGCGTTAGAGGATTTTCGGCGCCCGCCGGCGGGACACTCCCACCAGAAGCGCCAGGAACACTTTTACCATGTAGTAGATGGAGCGGAAATAGTTGATCGATGAACTGCCGCCGGATCTCTGCCGCATGTCCACCGGGATCTCCTTGATACGCAGCCGGGCCACATGAGCCAGCAGCAGGGCTTCGACTTCCGGATAGTCGCGGGGATAATCATCGGCAAAGAGATTAATCAGCTTGCGGTTGAGGGCGCGGAAGCCAGAGGTGGCATCGGTAACCTTCTGGCCAAGCATCAGGGACAGGATTTTGGAGAAAATGGCGGTGCCGGTACGGCGGCTGGCTGAACCGACGTAGTCAGTTTTGGTCAGGTAGCGCGAACCCATCACCAGGTCGCTTTCGTCGGCGATGATCGGCGCGAGCAACGCCGGCAGATGGCTGGCGTCGTGCTGGCCGTCGCCGTCGACCTGGACGGCGACGTCATAGCCTTCCTTCTGGGCGAATTTAAAGCCGGTCTGCACAGTGCTGCCGATGCCGAGGTTGAAGGGCATCCGCACCAGTTCCGCGCCATTCTTTTCCGCGATCTCACCAGTGTTGTCGCTGGAGCCGTCATCCACCACCAATATATCCGCGCTCGGGTAATGGGTGTGGATATCGCCGATGACCCCGGCGATGCTGGCCGCCTCATTGTGCGCCGGTATGATGATTAAGACTTTAGGATTGTCCATGATCAGGTTTGGTTTGCGGTTCGGGCAGAATGCGATCGAAAAGATAGAATACGCCGCCGAACAGGCTCGTGGCGGTCATCACCAGCAACATTAAGATGCTCATGGAAAATGCTGCGGTTCTGGAGACGCCTGCCTGTTCGAACAGGAATACCCAGCTCACCTCTCGCACGCCGAGCCCATTGAGAGAAATCGGAATCATGCTCACCGTCATAATTACCGGGATGAAAATAAAATAATATAACACCGACAGTTCTATTCCCAGAGACAGGGCCAGTAAATAAATCGCGAAGATCTGTACTATCTGGTAAGCAAGGGAGATCGACATCATGGCCACCAGGGTGGCTTTTTTATGGCGAAAATCGTGGAGCGAAAAGTAAAAGCTACGGGCATGGCGGCGCAGCCCCATGGGATCGCTCCGCAGCAGGGGCAATTTGCTTAAACGGCGGACAAAGCTGGCGTTGCTCCCCAGGACGATCATGACCGTGGCGATGACGAATAAAGACAGGATGGCCGCCGATACCCTGGTCCCCAACATTCGCAACTCGATGATGGCGGGCACAATGGCAATTAAAAGCAGGGCGAAGGTGGAACTCGCCCGGTCCATGAACACCGAGCTGGCGGCCTCAACGGGCTGGCCCGTGGTCTGGGAAAGTTTGAAGATCTTGACGACATCGCCGCCAAAGTTGGTCGGCAGGAAATTGCTGAAGAAGAAGCCGATGTAAAAGAGCGAGACCAGGTAAAAAAAAGGCGCGTGGATACCCTGGGCTTTGAGGATGAGCTGCCACTTGAATACACTTATCAGGCTGGCAGCCACAAATAACAGGATGCCCAACAACAGCAGGCTGGGAATAACCTGGCTTAAAGTGGAAGCCAGCTCGCTCAGGTTCAGCCGGGTAATCAAGAGCAACAGCAACAGGGCGCTGATGGCGGCTCTCAGCAGTCTGGATTGAAAAAGGCTGCCGATCCGGCGGAATGTAGCCTGCCTAGAGGGTGTCATCGATTGCTTCCGACCGGGCAGGCTGATCGGCTTTTTCCCGCTCTTTCCTTAATTCATGATCCAGCAGGGCCAGCTTCTGGGCCAGCATCTTGCTCTGGTCGGTCAGCCGGGAGGCGATCAGAGAGAAGTGAAGAACTATGGCAAAGAGAAACATCAGCGCCAGCAGAAAAAGAGCATTTGAAGGGACCTGAATGCCGAGGGCTTCGGATATCCGGGTCAGTAGCGACTCCCAGACCGCGAAAACAAAAATCACCATATCGGTCAGGAACCACAGGAGCGAGTATTGTTCTTTCAGCCTCTTCTTGCGGATCAGCTGAAAAAGCACCAGGGCCGACAAAATGGAGACGGCCAGGGCGATTATTTGAATCCTGCTCAACTTACTACCTCCGTGGACTTTAAGCGATCTTCTGATTAAGAGAGCGAACCCGGACAAACAGCCGGCATATGCGTTGCAGCTCGTAAAGGCTTTTAAAATGTGAGAACATTCTAAAGGAAAAAGTGGGGCAGTGATACGGCGATTCGAGAAAGTGCCTGGTAGGAAAAAACAAATTTTGCAGGAGGAAGAATTGGCCAAGGAACGCCAGAAAGTCTCAGTTGTAACCGGCGCCGCCGGTTTTATCGGCTCCCATTTATGCGATTACCTGCTGGCGAAAGGGCAGCGGGTCATCGGGCTGGATAATCTCAACACCGGCACATTGCGCAATCTGGAGCATATCGATTCCGATGATTTCGTCTATATGAACCTGGATATCACCACTTACATCGATATCCCCGGTGAGGTCGACTTTGTCTATCATCTGGCCTGCCCGGCCAGCCCCATTGATTATCTGCAGATCCCGCTGCATACGCTGAAGGTGGGCGCGGTCGGCACGCGAAACGCCCTTGGGCTGGCCAAGTTCAAGCGGGCGAGGTTCCTGCTGACTTCAACCTCCGAGATATACGGCGACCCCGAGGTCCATCCCCAGACCGAGGATTACTGGGGCAACGTCAACCCGATCGGGCCGCGCAGCGTCTATGACGAAGCCAAGCGCTACGCCGAGACCACGACCATGGCCTATCACCGGCAGCAGGGAGTGGACACGCGCATCGTCCGGCTTTTCAACACCTACGGCCCGCGCATGCGCCCTTATGACGGGCGCGCCGTGCCGACTTTTATCCGCCAGGCGCTCGAAGACAAGCACCTGACAGTCTTCGGCGACGGCAGCCAGACCCGCAGCTTCTGTTTCGTCTCCGACCTGATCGAGGGCATTTACGGTGTGATGATGTCTGACTACCACGGGCCGGTGAACCTGGGTAATCCCTCCGAGTACACCGTCAAACAGCTGGCTGAGATGATTATCGAGATGACCGCCAGCAAGAGCGAGATTATCTATCAGGCGTTGCCGACCGACGATCCCCGGCGAAGGCGGCCGGATATCAGCCTGGCGACAAAGCTGACCGGCTGGGAGCCGACGATCACGGTGGAAGACGGGTTGAGGCGGACGCTGGACTGGTTCAGCGAATACTTCAAGGAAGAGGGCACCTTCTAGGCTGGCAGAAGCAGGACGCTGCTTAAGGAAAAACGCCTCTTAAGGAATGCAGCGCCGCGGGCGGATGTGGCGTAGTTGGTAACGCGTCGGCTTCCCAAGCCGAAGATCGCGGGTTCGAATCCCGTCATCCGCTCCAAGTATTAAATGCCTGCAAACCTGTTGGTGGATACCTACGAAGACAGTCTGTAAGCCAGAATCATCAGTCCTGCGAAACAGGCTGACAACACGGTCAGCGCAACACCCTCACTTTTGATCCGCAACTCTGCTTTGGGCCTCGCCACATTCCACCCCAGGTAAAGGAGCATAGGCATGTACGCTGCGGGGACCAGGCGCGGCGCCCGACCGGCAACCACCAGCGCTGAGACCATGGCCACCAGGACCGATGAATAGATCAGGCTGCCACGCGCTAGCCAAAGCTTCCCGCCCCACCGGCCCGACCGGCGTGCTGGCGCCGCAGCCGACAGCCTCATCTTGACATAAAAAATGCTGGCGCCGAAGTAACCGGCGCACAAAAACCAAAGCAGCGCCGCTTGCCAGGCACTCTGTGACGTGGCCTGTGCCCGTGCCAGATAAACCGACAAAGGAGCGGTCAGCGTCAGCATAGCGATGCCAATCAGCTCGCTGGTGACGGAGCGCTCTTTTCGCCTCCAGACCATCAGGGAATGCAAAGAAAAAAGCACCACTCCGGCCAGGCCTATGGCCAGCAGCCACCACAGACGATACACGAAGATCATCCATCCAAATAACCCGGCCGCCAATGCCGATGGAACCGCGAAGTTGATCCACAGCAGGACGCTATCGGAGCCGCATGAGCCTTCCCTGGTTTTTCGTTTCAAGAGAAGCGCCAACGGCGGGCGGCTGAAAAATAGCAGGAGTACGCCGGCGAGGCCCGGCAAGGCGCGAACTGAAAACCCGGCGATCGCCGTGCCGATGAGATAGGGCGCCAGCAAAATGGCCCATGCGCCGTGTTCCTTGGGCAGTATTACCCGCTGTGGCATGTTGAATATATCAGCGGGTGTCTTTCCCAGGGCGGCATCTCCCGCACGTCCAACACGGTCTCTTTTTCCATGGTTTTTTCAGCCATGTTAATCACCTCGATCGGGTAGCCATAATGCTCGTGTAATTTTCATACCCGAAATACCTGGTGAATATTCGATTCATGTCACGCACCTTTGTGACAGGGGTCACGCATGGCTGACTAAAAAAATAAAACCAGCCCCCTGGTGGGGAACAATAATTTTCATGGAGGTGACCCCAAAACCAGGATCGATGACCTCTTAAGCAGATATCCGTATCTGCTGGAATTATTTCTGGGCCTTATTTCTGGGCCTGCCTCCCAAGTTCAAGCTGCTCCAGAACTCTCTTTCGAGTAAGACGTCAGGGAAAGCACGTCCCCTGTTGCTCTATCTTTTTCTCAGCCTGGACCCCAGCACTTTAAAGCCGAACTTCGGCAATGCCAGCATGCGGCGTGCCCGGGATGGTTCCAGCCAGAGGCGGAAGAGCCATTCCAGGCCTGCGATTTAAGCATCATATGGACTCCACCCTTAGTGGAACGGATAAACGGATAGTTACTGTCTTTATGCTGCTGAGCCTAACTCAGAGGAAACAAAGGATGGTTACTTGTTTGCGTAGGACTTAACGACAAATCAGCTTAAGCTAAAACATGCTTCATCTGATCCGGTAATCTAGAAAAGCATTTCTGATTTATTTGATTGAGGGAGACTAAATGAATACAATCAGGCGCGACAATGCTAATTGCTTGACCGTTTTAGTAAATTTAACGCCCCCCATGCAACTAATGGCGACCAAGAGGTGAAGTATTTGTCTAGAAAATTTGTGATCATTGTTGCGGGTTTGCTGCTCTCATTTATCATTATTGGAACACTGGGTTATGTATATTATCTGTCACCCAGGCTTCGGGTGAAGTCATTTACTGGCGATATTTCACCAATTATTAGTCAAGACATTAAACTGAGCAACGAATTAAATGATTACATAGATAATTTTTATTTTGAATCAATCTCTTCAACGAACAAAGAGCCAAACTACCTTAAATTACAGCAACAAGTACGTGAAGTTTCCAGGAGGCTTGATTCTGCAAAAAGTGATTATGAAAATTTACTCAGCGATGTCAATAAATTAGACTCTTCGAGCGAGACGGAAAACCTTAAACAAAGCGTCGTGGAGCTAAATGAGTTTTATGTTGAGAAAATACCTGAAGCGGTAAGCTATTTTATATATTTTGATGGGCTGATATCTGTGTCTGCTAACTTGGATAAATCGATTAACGATTCCAGTGTGATACCAGAAGGCGCTACGCTTGAACAACTCAATAACATGTTAAATAACATGAGTTTGAGTCTTGATAGTGCAAAGAAGGAACTTGATAAACTTAAAGTCCCTGCAGGATTTTTAAGCATGCATGCAAGTTTGACATCGATGCTCGTAGAAGGAAAAACTCTTATGGATGAAACACTCCAGGCGATGAAAGACTTAGACATAGAAAAGTTAGAACTTATGGAAAATAAATTTAGCACCTGGGAGAATAAATATAATGTTCCGAGTTCTGAGAAGCTTTGGAAAGAGCAATTTGATAAAGAATGGGATACCGAAGTAAATAAGGAAACAGAAATTATAGATAACGTGCAGAATGAGATGAAAGCGCTTGAGAATAAATACGGGCCCAGATGGGTTCCAGAGGACCTTAACTTTCCTAGCGGTTTAGAGCAAAATATTTAACGAGTATTGTTCCACTCGCTTATCACGTTATTTTTTCCCCAGTCTTGACCCCAGCACTTTTAAGCCGAACTTCGGCAGCGCCAGCATACGCCGTGCCCGCGACGGTTCCAGCCAAAGCCGGAAGAGCCATTCCAGGCCGGCCTTCCGGAAAATCCTCGGCGCTCTCGGCGTCTGCCCCGAAATGAAATCGAAGGCGCCGCCGACGCCGATGGCTACCCTGATGCCGGTGAGCCGGTCCCGGTTCCTGCCGATCCAGTAATCCTGCTTGGGGCAACCATAGGCCACCGCCAGGACACCGGCGCCTGATTCATTAATCATTTCAATCGTCCGCGTATCGGTCGCCTTGCCGGGATCGTTGCAGCTGATGCCGGCTATCTCCAGATCCTCGATCTGTTCACGGAGTTTCGTGGCAGTCAATTCGGCTATGCCTGGTTGCCCGCCCAGCAGGAAGAGGCTGGTTTTGCGGGCGGCGCAGAGCCTGCCTATCTCGGGAAGGAGGCCGGTTCCTGTGACCCGGCCCTTGAGGGGCTTTCCCAGTATCCGGGAAGCCCAGACGATGCCCATGCCGTCGGCAACCACGAGTTCGCTTTTGTTAATCAGACGTTTCAGCACCGGGTCCCTGTCGGCCTGCATGACATATTCGGGGTTCAGTGTCACCACCTGCTTACAACCCGTCGTGTCGAAAAAACTGTTGATCGCGTTGAGCGCCTGCAGCGCGTCGACCCGGTCCACCCGGACGCCGAGCACCTCGAGACCGCCGGTTTTTAGAGGATTTTCAATGGCTGCCATGGCTGGCAAGCACCTCTTCATATATATGGATAATTTCTTCCGCGACCCCGCTCCAGTCGTAGCGGGATGACGCCCGCCTGGCCGCGGCGCCCATTTTCTCAAGCTGCCCCGCGGGCAGTTCCAGCGCCTTGAGCACTGCCGCGGCCGCTCGGCCCGGATCGCTGAAATCGGTAAGGTATCCGGTTTCAGCGTCGTCCACCAGCCCCTCAAAGGCTGGTATCTGGTTTACAACCGGCACGGTGCCGGTTGCCATCGCTTCCACCGTGGACAGGCCGAAAGCCTCGTATTCGGAAGCCGAGACGAATAATCTTGCAGCGGCCAGTATATCCAGCATTTTATCCTGGGGCAGAACGCCGGTGAACTCTACTGCGTCAGAAAGACCGAGATTCAGCGCCTGCCGTTCCAGGTCCGCCCGCAGCCCCTCCCAGTCGGGACCGACAACCATGAGGGAAACGCCGGGACGCTGCTGTCGAACCAGCGCCAGGGTTTCCAGCAGCCGGTCGACGCGCTTGTTCCTGGAAATGCGGCCGATGAACACCAGGGTTTCCCCAGCGGGACCATTCTGTTTTACCACCTTGGCGAAAGTTGCATAGTCGATGCCGTTCTCCACCAGGGTTACCCTGGGGCTGACCTGAGAGAAGAGCGCCTCGTCCTTGGGGCTCGAGGCGATTACCCGGTCGACGCCCCGCAGGGCCAGGCGGCTGACGGAATGGAACCAGGCCAGCTTGAGAGCCGGAAACCAGGGTGTGTGGAAGAAGCCCCCATGGGTGGACAGGACCACCGGCCGCCCATGCAACTTCTTGCAGGAGCCCAGTATGTCGACGAAAAAATCTACACCGTGCACATGTATCAGGTCGTAGCGTGGGGCCAGCTCCATCAGACGTGGCGCAAAAAAATACCTGGCCGTGCCGGTGGAAGGCAGACGGATGACGTCGATGCCTTCAATCTGACTGTAATGGGGAAGTGGCTCGTTTGTCTTGAAAAGGTAATCGAGGGTAGCCACATCCGGGCGATGGCCGCGTTCCGCCAGTTGCCGGCAAAGGCTGGAGACGTAAGTTTCCATTCCCCCGGTGCTGGGTAGATATTGGCGTACGACCTGAAGAATTTTCATAGGCGCCCATTCATGCGATAGGTACGGCCCGGCGGGGATGCAGGAGCCGGGTGTAGAGGTCAAGCTACTGTATCCAAATCTTTTGCCTTATCGCAAGGCGTTTTCACTCTTTTGTCGATTGGCACCGTGCGGCTGCGGGGCAATCGTGCCCATTGCCACATGATGGCAACGAATTATATGATGTCCTCAAAATAAGCTACAGAGAGGTGAGACCATGAAGAAAGTCGTTGCTCTGGCTCTGGGAGCCGTTCTGATGGCGGCGTTGTTGTTCTCGATGCTGGCTGCTGTCGGTTGTGGCAGCAAGGAGTCGCCGGCGGAGCTGATAGACAAATCGATGCAGAAGTCAAAAGACAACAAGACGATGCACGTTGATTACGATGTCAAACTCGATATCAAGGGCGATGCTTCTGCTTTAGGACCGGAGCTGGAGGGAATGTTGCCATTCAGCCTGGGCATCAAGGGCGGCGTGGATATAGATGACCGTTCCGACAAGACCAAGGCCCAGGGAAATATCAAGTTCGAAGGTCTCGACAAGGTCTTCCAGGGGCTGGCAGGCGCCCAGGGTGGTCTCGACGCCCAGACTACGCGGGGAATCGACATGATCGGCAGCTCGCTATCCGACATGGAGTTCATCCTGCTGGACGAAAAAATGTATATCAAAATGGGAGGCTCCTGGTATGAGACGGACGCCGCTTCCGCCGGTAGTGCCACGGGCATGGGCGGGCTCACCTCGGGCACTTCCGACTTAGATCAGAACTGTATACGAAGTGCCGTTCAGGACCCCAACAAGTTCGGGGCTGGCAAGATCATGATCGACATCCAGGAAGTTGGCGAGGAGAAGATAAATGGCACGGACACGCGTCATTTGAAGGCCAACCTGGATCTCGACAAGACTTTGACGGAAATGGCCAATATCCTGCGTGATTGTGGCGACGCTGAAAGCGCCGGCGGCCTGGAGGCCGGCAAGAGCGAGCTGAACAAGATGTTCAAGTCCAAGAGCATCGAGATGTGGATCGATAAGGACGCCAACCTGGTCCAGGTCAAGGTAGACATAGAGCTGGATCCGGCGGCCATCAGTGAAACCGCCGGTGCCCTTTCCGGAGCCGACACCAGCTCAGCATCGGGACTGGAGTCGATCGCCATATCCATGAAGCTGACCATTTCCGATATCAACAAGGACATGAACATCAGCAAGCCTGAAGGCAACATCCTGAAGCTGGAAGACCTGTTCGGCGGCAGCAGCGGCCTGGGCAGCATCCTGGGCGGCAGCAGTAGTGGCAGCCTGGATGAATTCGACATGGGCGGCGATGGTACAAGCACCAGCACCACCGGCGGGACCAGTACCCGTTCCAGCACCTCCAGCCAGAACACAAGCTCGTATTAGCGCCGGGGGCGTACATACATAAAGACCGGCCGGGTTTTAACAGCCGGCTGAAAAGTTGAAAAAGCAGGGGG
>JAGVMV010000047.1 GCA_020053595.1 Thermoleophilia bacterium
CCCGTCAGCTTCAGTCAAGTCCGCCAATTATCTGACTACGTACGTTTTGGCGGCGCATTCTTGCCCTCTTTCCAGGCGAACATCAGAGGCAGCTCCCTGGCGACCTCCGCCACGACCATATAGAGGTGAATGCCGGCGGTGACGATGAAGACCCACATGAGCAGGTAGTGATAACTGCGCATGGCCACCAGGCCACCGGCCCAGTAGGTGAATGATTCAAAGAACGACTGCGTCGGCGTCCAGAGGCAAAGCCCCGTGAGCAGCGTCAACGGTATCAGTACAAAAGCCCAGAAGAGATACATACCCTTCTGCAGCGGGTTGAACTTGTAGACCGAGGGGTAGGTCTTGCGCAGGAAAAGGTAATACTTGAGCGTATCCCTGAAATTACCTTCACCCTCGTGCCTTATCGGGCTGAACCAGTGAAAATCGCGCCGCTTGGTCCGCCTGCCGGGAGGCGCCGATCCGGCGCCGAAGAAGGACCAGTACAATCTGATGACCGTGGTGAAGACGAAGGTCCACATGGCCACCTGGTGGATGGACAGCGCGTAGCCCATGAAACCGCTGAAGAACGGGCTGTGAATATAAAACCCGGTGAATACCAGCAGGACCAGCGAAACCATATGAACGGCGTGCATGATGACCGCCGGTAGCGGATGCTCTTCTCTTGTTGGCGGCAGATGACCCATAACAGATCGCCTACCGTACCTGGAACTTGAGGACTTTGTTGGATTCCGGTTCAATCACGTGAACCGCGCAGGCCATTCATGGATCGAATGTGTGAACGGTTCGCAATATCTCCAGCGGTTTCTCCGGATCGAGCACCGGTGTCCCGACCAGCGCTTCCTCGACGGGCCCACGCTTGCCATTGTCATCCCGCGGCGAGAGGTTCCAGTTTGACGGCGGTACCGCCGCGTAAGTGTCGATCTTGCTGTCCTTGATCTTGGCGTAATGGGCCAGGGCTCCACGGGGAGCGTCCCAGCCGCTTTCACCGGTGCCGTCCTTGCTGAAGTCCAGCTCCTCATAGATCTTGGTCTCACCTGAACCGATATTGGCCAGCAGCTCGTTGGCCCAGCGGATGGCGTTGTCGGAATTGATCTTGGCCTTGATGACGCGGGCGGCGACACGGCCCAGATTGGAAAGCAGAACCGTGGGATCGCCGGCGTGGCCTACCGCAGCGAGGGTGTCGTTCACGAGCTTCTTGGCTTCGGGCCGGCCGGCCAGGTAGGCAATAAGCACCTGTGCCAACGGGCCGACCTCCATCGCGCGGTTCTCCTTGCCGTAGCGAACCGCCTGGGTCCAGTCGTACTTGCCGGCCGGCAGGGCGTCGCCCTCGATCGGCGGCATCTTGGTGAAATTAATTGGCTCCTGGCCAACCTCGAGTGGATGCTTGCCACCACCGACTCCGTCGTCGTACCAGGAGGTCTTGGTGTATTTGCGAGCCTCGGAGAGGTCGACCTTCTCCAGCGCCAGCTTGCCGTCGAAGATACCGCCTCTCGGGAAGAGCCGGTCATAGGGGTCCTGGCTTTTCTCGTCCAGCACGCCCCAGCTGAGGAAGTTGCCGACACCCTGGCCGTAGGAGGCCAGGTCGAGATAGTAGGGCGCGATGGCCAGCAGGTCCGGCACCATCACGGTGTCGATGAAGTCCTTGACCACACCCATCTGCGAGATGTAGAACTCGATATCCTCGATGCTGGGCATCTGGGTGACGCCGCCCGGCACGTAGTTGTTGATCATCGGATAGCGGCCGCCAAGGACGGCACTGGCATCGCAGGCTCTCTGCTGGATCTCGAGCGCCTGCAGGTAGTGGGCGGTTATCTCCAGGTCGAGGTCAGCCGGCAGCTTATAGCCCGGATGGTCCCAATACATGTTGGCAAAGGGCCCGAGCTGGCCGGAGTCGACGACTGCCTTGACCTGGTCCTGCACCGCCTTGAGCCCTGGCGTCCCCGGCTTCGCGTTCAGCGTGTTGGGCACGTTGACGTAGTCGAAACCGTTCAGGTGATAGAACCAGAGGATGTGGTCGTAGCCCAGCTGTGTCGCCTCCATCATGTTGCGTATGAGGCGGACGCTGTCGGGAACCGTCTTCATCCCCATGGCGTTTTCCACGGCGCGCACTGAATTGAAAGCGTGCGGGGTCGGGCAGACGCCGCAGATGCGCTGGGCGAACTGCCAGATGCCCTTGGGGTCGCGGCCTTTCATGAAAATCTCAAAACCGCGGAACATGGTCGCCGTGTTCCAGGCGTCCGTGACCTTCCCGTTTTCGACCACGCAGGTGATGCGCAGGTGGCCTTCAATCCGGGTGATGGGATCGATGACTACTTTGGTCATCTACTTACCTCCTTCTTCGGAGCCTTTGTCTTCCATGCCTTCCACCGGGGCTCCCTTGAACAGCCGGCCTGTTGCCGCCTGACCGACGAAGTGGGCGCCGATGCCAACCGCGGTGAGAGCACCGAGGCCGACGCCAATCTGTGTGGGCGTGATGTCACCCGGCAGCTTGATGCCCGGCGCTTTTTCATAGAACGGTGACTGCTTGTCCCAGAAATCCGGCTCGGAGCAACCGATACAGGGGCCGCCGGCTGATACCGGCCAGCCGTTGTTGGCGTTCCAGCGGGTCTTGGGGCAGGGGGCATAGGCAACCGGTCCCTTGCAGCCGACCTTGTAAAGGCACCAGCCGTTATCCGAGCCCTCGTCGCCGAACTTCTCCACGAATTCGCCGGCGTCGAAGTGGCCGCGGCGCTCGCAGTTGTCGTGGACCAGCTGGCCGAAAAGGAACTTGGGCCGGCCCAGGCTGTCCAGCTCGGGCAGCTTACCTTTGACGATTGCATAGAGCAGGATGGCTACGGTGTCGTCAGCGTTGCCGGGGCAGCGAGGGGAGTTGATGACCGTTGGATTACTGATACCTGCATCTTCTTTGAGAAAGTCGGTGACGCCCTTGGAACCGCTCGGGTTGGGAGCTGCCGCCTGGATGCCTCCATAGCAGGCGCAGGTGCCGATGGCGATGGTCGCCTTGGCCTTCTGGTAGGCATCCTTGCACATCTCCATCGATGTCATGCCGCCAATCGTGCAGGCATCAGGAATGCCGGTGGCTATGCCGCCCTCCACTACATAATAGAAATCCTTGGAGTCAACGGTTTCGTGGAAACTCTTTTTCGCCTGGGAGCCGGCGGGGGCCATGATGGCCTCGTGGTAGTTGAGAGAGATCTGCTGCAGGATCAGGTTGGCAGGGGCAGGCTTGCGCGACTGGAGGAGATTCACCGAGCAGCCCAGGCATTCCTGGAAGCACGACCAGACGATGGCGGGGCGCTTGGCCATTTGCTCGAGGGCCTGAGCGACCCTCGGCACCGCCATGGGTCCGCTGACGCCGATCAGGCCGGCCAGCGCGCCACAGCTCTTGAGGAAATCTCTTCGCGATAACCCGGGAAACAGGGACATCTCTTCGTGTTCCAAGGTTCCTCGACCTCCCTCTATTCGCGCCGTCCGATTCTTCGGGCGGCTATGTAAGTGCGCTCCGGTGAGGAGCAAGACAAACTCTATAACACTATTTCATGCGTGTCATATTTTTTTTCTCTCCACCAGGGAAAGGAATGAAACCGGGTGACGGATTTTCCGTCCGTGCGTCCTGCTATGTTTGCAGGGCGACAGACTGCGCCAGTGGAAGTAGAATATAGCGGAGGTGCACATGGACTCAGCGAGCCTGCAGCAAAAGTTGATGCAAATCGACGGCCGTGGCTACAAAACCTACGGGCAGATCCGGGGCGCTTACCGGTTTCCGCGCTTCATGCTCTTCGTCGATTATGTTCAGGGAGACCCCTTCGCCACCCCCTCGCGACTGCGTGTGCGGGTGGCACAAGCCGATGCCGGGTTTGATGCCAGGCTTTTTGAAAACCAGGCGCGGCGTGTGGCTCTCGAGGACTTTATTGCCCGCGCCTTTTCAGCGGCGATCGGCCGAATAGTCCAGGGAAATCGAGGTACGGGCAAGTCCGGCTTGATGGGTGTGGATCGGGGTGGCCAGGAGATACTGGAACGGACGGCCGCCCTGGTCACGGACAGATTCGTGGAGGTGCGCTTCGTGGCGGGGTTGCCCGCCGATGGCCGGCGCTGTCTGGGCCGCGGGGCTGTGGCCATGTTGCTGGACGAGTTGCCGCGGCTGGTGGACGCATCACTTTTCCTGGAGGCGCTGGATTCGGGCGCCGTGTATGGACACGTCGAGGCTGCCGAGGATCAGGAATGTCTGCGGGGACAACTCCAGGAGAAACATCTGGTCGCTTTCCTGGCCGACGGCTCCATCCTGCCCCGGGAGAGCGGTATCCGCGACCGGCCTCTGGCTGCTGGAAATGTGGTCAGCTTCCAGTCACCGCCTGAGTTGCGATTTGAATTACAGCTGCCCAATCGCGGTCGCGTGCGCGGCATGGGCATCCCCGAGGGAGTCTCCCTGATCGTCGGCGGCGGCTACCACGGTAAATCCACACTGCTTTCAGCCCTGGAGCGCGGTGTCTACAGCCACATTCCTGGTGATGGCCGCGAGCTGGTGGCCTGCCGTGATGACGCGGTCAAAATCAGGGCTGAAGACGGCCGGCGGGTGGAGAAGGTGGACACCAGCCCCTTCATAAACAACCTGCCCTTCGGAACAGACACGGTGTCATTTTGCACTGAAAATGCCAGCGGCAGCACATCGCAGGCCGCAAATATAGCCGAGGCGCTGGAGGTTGGCTCACGGCTGCTGCTGGTCGACGAGGACACCTCGGCGACCAACTTCATGATTCGGGACGAGTTGATGCAGCAGCTCATCGCCCGCGAAAAAGAACCAATCACCCCCTTCATCGATCAGGTGAGAAACCTTTACAGAGAGCATGGTGTGTCAACGGTTCTGGTGATGGGCGGATCCGGCGAATACTTCGAGGTCGCCGATACGGTCATAGCCATGGAGAATTATCAGCCGAGGGTAGTCACCGGGCGGGCGCGGGAAATCGCGGCGGCCCGCAAGAGTACCCGGCGTCGTGAAGGCGGCGGCAGATTTGGGCCGCTGCGGCCGAGAGTGCCGCTGGCGCGAGGACTGAACCCGCGGCGCGGGCGTAAGGACAAGGTTGCCGCCAAGGGCCTGAGGACGATCCTGTTCGGCAGGGAGATGGCAGACCTGGCCTGCGTCGAGCAACTGATAGACCGGAGCCAGACCCGCGCTATTGGCGACATGGTCTGGTACGGCCTGCGACAGGGTTACTTTGATGGCGAATCAACGCTGACACGGGTGCTCGACAGGTTGCTTGCGGATGTCGGAGCTGGTGGACTGGATGTTATTTCGCCGCACAGGCAGGGTGGCGAAGACTTTGAATGCACGGATCTGACAGGCGACGACTTGGCTGGAGGCCCGCATCCGGGAGACTACGCCCTGCCCCGCCGCTTCGAGCTGGCCGCCATGCTCAACCGCTTGCGCAGCTTTACTGTCAGGCTCTGAATATCTGGGGTAAATTCAGGTCAAGGTAAAAAGGGTCAGGCCGATAATGACCGGAACATGCAGTATCGGTTACGCATAAAGCGGGCCGGAAATACCGGCGTAATTAAGGTAAAATACTTTTATATGCAAAATATGCAAACCGGGCCGATTTGCATGGCTGACAAGCAGCCTGATCCGACTCTGGTCCACAATCACTAGGGGAAAAAATGGGCAGCGCAGACACGAAGAACTGGACGCTCGAGCAGAAGGAAGAAAAAAGCCTGGAGATCATCGGCGAAGCCCTGCAGCGATTCGACGGCAAGCTGGCGACGACTTTTACCGGCGGCAAGGACTCACTGGTGATGCTGCACCTGTTCAAGAGGGCTGGCGATGGCAAGGTGCCGGTGCCGGTTCTCAATCTTGACACCACAGTGAAATTCAAGGAAGCGCTGGATTTCCGCGATCGCATCGCCCGCGACTGGGGCCTCGACCTGATCATTACCACTAACACCGAGGGCCTCAAGACCATCAAGCTTGCCGAGGACCACGAGCAGTGTTGCCTGGTAATGAAGGCGGAGGCCATCAACATGGCGGTTGAGGAGCACGGTTGGACGGCGCTGGCCACGGCAGTACGTTGGGACGAACAGCCGGCCAGGATCAATGAGGAGTATTTCTCCGAACGGCCTGAACACACACGCGTACAGCCCATCCTCCATTTCAGTGAACTGGACATCTGGGCCTATATCGAAAAGTACGACCTGCCCTATTGCGAACTCTATGACCAGGGCTATCGCAGCCTTGGCTGCAAACCGTGTACCCAGAAGAGCACCCGCCCCCGCGGTGACGGTCCTGAGCGTGAAGGCCGCTCACAGGAAAAAGAGGAGATCATGGGCCAGCTGCGCGACCTGGGTTATTTCTAGGGTGGCGGTTTAGCCCGGCAGATTCCCGGGGCGTCATTTTTCCGGTATCATCTAGGGGCGGCCCTGCGGGCCGCCCCTTTAAACATGCAAAACGCCTTGCCAAAAATTTATCAATATATCATCATTGTCTGGAGCGTGGCCTGTGCCTCGGGGCTGGGGATATTCCTTTTCCAGGTATATGGGCCGAGGATCACCAACGAGCCTCAATACAGCGCTGCGGCCGTCGCGGTTACCGCCCTGTTCTGGTTGATAGTCTGGGCGGCGCCAGTTGTCATCCTGGCCATACGTGGCCGAGACCGGAAGGAATGAGTATTGACTGATTTTCTGCAGAATCACCAGAAGCTGGCGACGGTTATCGTCATCGCTTTCGCCGTAGCGGTAGTGGTTTTTCTCTGGCTGATCTCGGATAGTAACGGGCCATCGGTGGGCGACTCCGCCTATCCTCCGGCGGGCGCGCATGGCCAGCCGGGCCAGGCTGTGACCGGAGGTGGCAGTCCGCCGGCGGCAAACGGTAGCGCCACATCGGGCGGGTTGTCAATCAGACAGGTGGATTTCAAGGGGCTGGCTGGCGATGAACTCACGGGCTCGCAGGTTCTGGAGACCGTCCTTTACCTGGATATCAACAGCGATGGCACCGAGGAGGCACTGGTGATGATCCGGGGTGAAGGCGAAAACCGGCCGCTTGACTGGCGGCTATACGGAATGCAAAACAGCAACGCGGCAACAGTTCTTTTTGAGCGCTCCCGGGTGGTGCAGGGTGAGGTTTCTGTACAGGGACCGATGCTCGTGGAGTCAGAGGGGATCTATAGTACCGGCGATCCGGACTGCTGCCCCTCGGCATCGAAGCGCACAATATATGTCTGGAAGGCCGGCAGCCTGGTTGTGTCGCGGATCGAGGCAGCCCCGCCAGCCACAGCCGGACCCTGATTACTGCTGGCCCTTGATCAACCTGAGCGTCGCCAGGCGATCCCGCAAAATACGCTCGTGATCCTCTTCCCACCGGGCGAGTTGTTCGAAAATCGAACGCGTTTCCGGATCCTCCGCCGCAGCCGCTCCTTCGTGGTACATGTCCCGAGCCCGACGCTCGTTTTCAATCGCCTTTTCCATCAGCTTGATCACATCCAAGACCGCGCCTCCATTTCTTATTCATTGGCTACTGTCAGCATTACCATAGTCGCCAGCGATAAAACCAGCAATGACACCGAAAGCCATAAACCCCGGTTCTTCCAGGATTGATGTTGCAGCGCCTGGGCCAGGAAATGGGTCCCCAGGGCCGCCGCCGCCGAGAAGCCGCTAATTACGGCCAGCCGCCATAAAGGTGGGATGTGTTCCACGATTTCCTGCCCGACCACGCTCTCCCAGGACTTCAGCACATAGTAAAACACCAGAACAAACTCGACAAAGCCGGCGGCAACCTGCAGCGCCAGCCGCTCCTTTTGCAGCACCAGGCTGCGGGAAAGAATCTCCTGGCTCTGCTGTTGTATGGCGGCCTCCTCTCCGGCCCGCATGATCTCCACCTGTGTACGGACTACTTCGATGGCTGCCTGGGCGTTCTGGCGTGAAAAATCCAGATTGTGGCTTTCGGCGTGGGTCTCGGCCAGATCGAGGCTGAAGCGGTTGATGTAATGGGCGCCGATCTCATCCGATGATCCTGGCGCCGTGATCGCCTTCAGCTCTCGATTAAGCTGTTTGATGTACCGCGAAATTCCCTCGGAAGACTGACGCACGAGCAGTGAATCTGTTGCCAGCATACCGAACATGCGAGACAGGCTGACGATCTGATCCTCGAGCAATCCTGCCCCGATGGCTCCGGTCGTGTCTGTAACGACCTGCCGGTGAAGCAGGGCGCCGACCTCGCGGTCCACATCAGCCCGTTCGCTGACGATGGTCTGTCGCTGCTGCTCAAAATAACGGGCAGTCCGGCCCAGTTTTTTAATCAGGGAGTCCATCTCGGGGAATATGGTGGCGGTGAATGTTTGCGGGTCAACCGCCGCGATCGCGTAATAATCACGTCCACCATCCGTCAGGTCGGGGAAATGCACCAGATAGGCCTGCTCCTCCCCGGCGGCTTCCGGATTCAGCCGGGTTGCAAGAGCCCGTTCAGTCGTGACGCCGGCCGCTTTCAACATGGTTTCGGCGCTGGTCCCGGTGGGCGCCGCCAGGACGGTCGTTTCGCCGAACACTCCGTTCACGGCGGAAAGCAGGCGGTCGCGGTCGCTTTCGACGGCTTCCATGACCCGCCGCCATTCTGATTCCAGCCCGCTTTCCTGTCGCGGATAAGTGACTTCAATCACAGACATGTCTGTGAGCATGCAGAGGCAAAAAAGAGACCCGGCGCGTTTGGCGCGGTGAACGATCCGGCAACGGTCACCAGTCTCCCCGGCGGGCGAGATCAATCCGAGAGAGGGGAAAGTCTGGCTGGAGTCAAGATCATCCGCTCCCGTGGTCAGCGTCGACCAGAGGCGCTGAAGGTCCTGGTCATCATCCTTCAGGAGGTAATAATAATGAACCGCGGCCAGGGGCTGGAGCTTTTCCGGCATCAGGCCTCTCCTTGGGCATCGGATATTAAAGGAACGGTAGCATTCTATTGTTTATCCGCCGCCGCGGCTACAGAAACCGCAGTTTTATCGCAGAGGCTCCATATCAGCCGGAGGGTGGAAAGAATAAATAAATTCGCGCATCAGTAGACCCACCAGGGGGATTGGCGATATACACACAAGCAAAAGGAACAACCAGTCACCGATGCCCATTTACATCAACTCCTTCGCGCCGCCGGGCGGCGCATCTGCAGCCTGACCTTTCCGGTCCCGGTCAGTCACGGGACAAGATAATAACAGGGCGGTCGGACGGACAGTTTCAGGCAGGGGGGCTGCGGAATCGCGGCAATCAGCTGGCATTTTCGCGGCAATCGGCTGGCATTTAAAACAATAGCAGGCAGTCGGAGATTCCCTTCTTCATGGCTGTTGCTAGAAAGAAGCTCCCGGCTCGGTTAGGATTCACGGGGTTATGCGACTATCGATCACATTACTGGCTGGCAGCGTCTATCGCCGGCGCTGGTGGTTCATCATGGCCTGGCTTGTGATGCTGGTAGCCAGCGCTTTCTTTGCTCCCCGGCTGTCGGAGGTCACCAGCGGCGGCGGTTTCGATCTGCCCGAAAGCGAATCATGGCGGGCAGCCGACATCCTGCAATCGCAGTTTGGCCGGGGCTACCGCCGCACGGTCCAGGTGGTTTATCGACATCCGATGCTCAAGGTATCCGACCCCCGATATCGCGAAATGCTGCTCAAGTCCCTGGACCGGGCCGCGGCTGGCACCGGGGCGACCAACAGGATCACTTATTACGAGAGCGGCCTGCCTAATATGGTGAGCGCCGACGGTTCCGCCACCTACGCGCTTTTAAGTTACTCGGGCAGCGAAGAGAAGATCCAGCCACTTGTTCCCCGGATCCGTGAGCTGGCGATGCAGGACGGAGAGCTGGAGACCCATGTCATCGGCGGCCCCGCCGTGGACTATGACATGGAGAAGACCAGCGAGTCCGATCTGCTGACGGCGGAAACCTACAGCCTGCCACTCATCCTGATCATCCTTCTACTCGTCTTTGGTACCGTTGTGGCTGCCTCACTGCCGCTCGTCCTCGGTATTGCCAGCGTAGGCGTGGTTCTGGCGCTGCTGTTTCTGCTGGGGCACTGGATACCGCTTTCGGTTTTCTCGCGTAACATCGTCACTATGATAGGGCTGGGGCTGGGAGTCGATTACTGTCTGTTTATCGTCAGCCGTTTTCGCGAGGAGCTGGCCATCCGGGGCTCCGTACAGGAGGCACTCGAGGGAACCCTGGACACCGCTGGCCGGGCGGTCGTCTTCTCAGGCGCCGCCGTTGTGGTCGGTCTGGCCATGCTCACCCTGTTCAGTTTCGTCTTTATGCGATCATTGGGTATCGGCGGAATGCTGGTTGCCGCAGTCTCGGTTTTACTGGCCATCACCCTGCTGCCGGCGTTGCTGTCAATAATCGGCAAAAGGGTTAATTCAGCCCGCGTCATACCGGCCCGGTACCTGCTGGCGGGAGGTGGTCGTTTCTGGCATGCCTGGAGCCGGCAGGTGATGCGGCACCCGATCCTTTATCTGGTTGCCTCGATGGCGGTTCTGCTTTCGCTGTCCTGGCCGGTTCAAGGCATGAGGGCGGGAGCGCCGGGGATAGACAATCTGTCGCCAACCAGCGATTCCCGGATCGGGCTTGAGCTTTTTGCCGATCAGTGGGGAGCCGGCGAGATCTCGCCAATCTACGTGGTGATTCAGTCCGGCAACAATTCCGTCTGGCGGTCCGATTTCCGGGACGCCCTCGCCGAACTGGGACAGCAGCTCAAGAATGATCCGCGGGTTGCCCGGGTGGAATCCATCGCCGAACTGGGATTGCCACGAGAGCTTCCCAGTGATCCCCGTCAGCTGGAAGCACTTGCCCGGGCTAACCCGGTGAATGCCGCACAGGCAATAAGCATGGTTAATGTGGATAGCGGCAGCAACATCACCATGATGCGGGTAATCGCGACCTCCGAGCCCAGGGCGCACGAGACCAAGCAACTTGTACGGGACCTGCGTGCCGATATACTGCCTGACATCAGTTTCCCGTCCGGCGTCGAGGCGCTGGTCGGTGGCGGGCAGGCCGAGGCAGTCGACTTCACCGACATGCTGGCACGCTCATTCCCCTTTTTGATGGCGGCCGTGCTGATCATCACCTACTTTGTACTCCTGTTAATGTTCCGTTCGCTGATACTTCCCCTCAAGGCGATCTTCATGAACCTGCTCTCGGTGTCAGCTGCTTTTGGTGTGCTGGTGCTGTTTTTCCAGGACGGTTGGGGCGAAGGCCTGCTCGGCTTTACCGCGCCGGGCGGCATCATCCCCTTCGTGCCGGTCATCCTCTTTTCAGTGCTGTTCGGACTCAGCATGGATTACGAGGTATTCCTGTTGTCCCGGATGAAGGAAGAATACGAGCGCACCGGCGACAACGAGGAGGCGGTCGCCTTCGGTCTGGAGAAGACCGGCAGGATAATCACCTCGGCGGCCCTGATCATGATTGCGGTTTTTGGCGCATTCGCCTTCACCGATTCCATCATCATCAAGGAGTTTGGCGTCGGGCTGGCGGTATCGATCTTCCTGGATGCCACGATTGTCAGGATCATACTGGTGCCGGCAACCATGAAGCTGCTGGGCAAGTGGAACTGGTGGCTGCCCGGCTGGCTGGCGCGCCTGTTGCCCGACCTCGGGCGCAAACACTGACCTGGTAACCGGATGGAAGCCGCGCGGAGAAACCTGTTTCTGATTCCTTTTGCTGATCTGGATGACGGCTTGCTTCCTCTTCGGGAGCTAGCCAGCGATGTCGCCGCGGTTTTCGGTCTCGATGGGGCGGTCGCAGCCTCGCTGCCGATTCCGGCGGAGGCTTTCGACCGGCGGCGTCATCAATACTCCGCGGCGGGATTGCTGACGGCAGCTGCCCGGTCGCGTGTCGCACCGATGGGTCCACCTACTGCCGTGTTGCTGGGTATTACCGGCCTCGACCTGTTTGCGCCACGGCTCAACTTTGTTTTCGGAATGGCTGATGCCGGGTTAGCCGTCGCGGTGATATCCCTCTGCCGGCTGCGCCCTGAATTCCACGGTGGAGATCCTGACCCGCGATTATTCAGGCAACGGGCTCTCAAGGAGGCGATCCATGAACTGGGTCATATCTTCGGGCTGGCGCATTGTGACCGCCAGGACTGCATCATGCATTTTTCAACCAGCATCCAGGACACAGACCGAAAAGGGCCGGGATTTTGCCATCCCTGTACAGGCAGGATAAATCTCTGAGAATATTTCCGTTTGAGAGCCGGCGGTTTTCTAGAAGAACCTTTGCAGTTCACCGGCCATATCTTCAGGCAAAAACGGTTGTTTCACCAGCGGTTCGCGATTGGCGATAACCGGTATTCTCTCTTCCAGCGTCTGCCGTTCCGAGCGGTAGATGATACCAGTCGGTATTCGTTCGCCGAATTCGAGCGCCCGCTGGAAGGCCGCTACGCGGTCACCGGGATCGTGTTCCGGCCCTACGGGATAGCATCTCTCGCGATACCACTGAAAAGTATTGATTTTATTGTAGCTGACGCAGGGCTGGAGAATGTCGAGGAAAGCGAAGCCCTTGTGCTCGAGGGCCGACTGCATCAACCCGCGAAGCTGGTCCTGGTCTCCCGAGAAACCACGGGCGACAAAACTGGCGTCCATGGCCACCGCCAGCGCTATCGGGTTGAGCGGTTCGTAGAGGACACCGAAAGGCTGCGCGCCGGTGATCATGCCCTCATCGGTGGTCGGCGACGCCTGACCCTTGGTGAGGCCATAGACCTGGTTGTCATGCACAAAAAGAGTGATATTTAGGTTGCGCCGCATGGCGTTGAGAAAGTGGTTGCCGCCTTCACCGTAGCAATCGCCGTCGCCCGCCACTGCCAGAACGCGCATCTCATGATTGGCAAGACGGATGGCTTGTGCGACAGGCAGAGTTCTCCCATGCAGCCCGTTGAAAGTGTTGCAGCGGGTATAGTGGGGGAATTTCCCCGCCTGGCCGATGCCGGAGACGATGGTGAGTTCGTGGGGCTCCAGGCCCAGCTCCACCATGGCCATCTTGAAGGCTCTCAGTATCTGCAGGTTGCCACAACCCGGGCACCAGGCGGGATTCTGGCCGCGGAAGCTTTCCAGCTCAGACATCGTGTTCGCCCAGTTCGTCAAGCAACTCTTCCAGCAGGTAGGGCCGGCCATCGAACTTGGTGACAAGCTTGCTGAAGACGAAGCCGGTTTCCGCCCGCATCAGCCGGGCGAACTGGGAGGTGGCGTTATTTTCAACGCAAACCGTGAACTTTGCCTGCCGCAGAACCTCGAGATAATCGAATTTCCCTGTTCCCGGGAAGGGATATATCTCACTGAAGTGCAGCATGGCGATGCTGTGTTTCTCGCCCAGACGATCCACAGCTTCTTTGATGACGCCATAGGTTGAGCCCCAGCCGACGATGACCGTTTCGGGCTTTTTATCGCCATGCAGCAGTGGCGGTGAAATCTGGTCACGGATCAGCGGCTGCTTCTTCAGCAGGCGCTTTTCCACCATGCGGACCCTGGTTTCGGCATCTTCCACCAGGTGGCCATCCTCATCATGTTCGTCGCTGTCTGTTACCACCAGATGATGTGAAGCCCCCGGCTCGGCCAGCGGTGAAACGCCGGTGTCGGTATAGGCGTGGCGCTGGTAATCGGCGAGCTTTGCCAGTTCCCCGGCTCGCAGGCGGTAATCCTGATAAATGATTTTGGCTGGGTCGAGAGCGTCCAGCGTCCACTCGGTATCAGCCAGGTACTGGTCGGAGATGATGAAGGCGGGCACCTGGTATTTCTCTGCCAGGTCGAAGGCTTTGCCGGTCAGGTAGTAGGCCTGTTCGGGATTGCCCGGCGCCATGATCACCCGGGGGAACTCGCCGTGGGCGGCGTGGAGGATGTACAAAAGGTCGGCCTGTTCCGTGCGGGTGGGGAAGCCGGTGGCCGGCGCCGGACGCTGACCGACAAAGATAACCACCGGCGTCTCGGTCATGCCCGCCAGCGAAAGCCCTTCCACCATCAGCGCGAAACCGCCGCCGGCGGTGCCGGTCATCGAGCGCACACCGGCATAAGAGGCGCCGATTGCCATGTTGATAGCGGCGATTTCGTCCTCCGCCTGCTCCACGATCAGGCTGTGCCTCCCGCTCTGCGCCGCCATGAAATTCATGACGCCGGTGGAGGGCGTCATGGGATAGGCCGCATAGAAGCGGCAGCCACCGGCGAGCGCGCCGAGCCCGACGGCCGAGGTGCCGTCCATAAGCATCCGTTTCGGTGCAGCTCGGGAAACGCCAGCCGCCGCCTCCTTTTCCTGTGCAGCGGTGAGGCCTGGAATGTTGACAGAGAAATTGCACTGTCCGCAATTTCCCCGCGCGAAGTCGGCTCCGGCTTTTGCGGCGGCCAGGTTCTGGTCTACCACTTCGCGGCCCTTTCGGGCAAAAGTCTCAGTGAGCAGCTCATCAAGGGTTTCCAGGTCCATGCCCAGCATGCCCAGCATCGCGCCGACGGCTACCGTGTTTTCCATGATGCGGTTGCCGGCCGCATCCATGGCGATCTGCCGGAACGGAATATCGAGGAGGTTTTCACCATCGTACTTTTCCCGGACTGTTTCGGAGTCGTAAACGACCAGGCCGACGGGGCTCAGCTCGCCGAGATGCTCCGCCACGGTGTTTTTATCAAGAGCCACCAGGATATCAACTACTTTGCGGGATGCGCTGATCTCACGGTCGGCGAACCTTACCTGGTAAAAATTGTGCCCGCCGCGGATGCGTGACATATAGTCCTGGTGGGTGAAAACATGGAAGCCCGAGCGGGCGAACAGCTTCGCGAGTACCGCTCCAATTGTCTGGAGTCCCTGCCCCGCCTGGCCACCGATTTTAATGGTGTAGTCCATATGGTCTGTTAATTTCCTCTTTGCCGGACGGTTAAACAAACACGAGGCGCGTTTATGTTCCTGGTGCGGGAGTCGCGGGGGTCACTGGCAGGCTTCAATGTGTGGCGCAGGATACGCAGGGGTCATATGAGCGCACCAGTCGCTCGATGCCCTCGATGAGCCGCGCAGCCTCCCAGTCGTGCCGCTGCCCGACAAACTGATCGATGTCGTCTTCGAGGTTGGTCAGGTTTTGAGCCGTGGGTGTAATGATGTTGTCATCAACGATGAGTCCCTCGTCATCAAGCGTATAGGCATGGTACAGGGTGCCTCGCGGCGCTTCGGTTGCCGCGACGCCTGAGCCCGCCCGTACCGTTATCTCCGGTGTTTTGGTCACCAAATCGCCCGCCAGCAGCTCGTCGATCAGTCTCACCGATTCGGTCATGGCATATACCAGCTCCACTGTCTGGCAGAAAGTGTTCAGGAAAGTGTTGTAGTTCGGGAATGAATGCGGAGAGTCCCGGAGGATGGTCCCGGCGCTCCCGGTCAGGAGTTCATGGCTCAGATTGATGCGGGCGAGCGCGCCCGTGAAAAAGCCCCTGCCCTCGTGCAGGCCAGCCTTGGCGGTCGAGTCCGGCCTAACTACTTCGCGCAGCGTTGAGCAGAAATCATCAGGGGTGGAACAATATCCCTCGCTGGAACAGACTTCGCCGGTGTAATACGCGTACTCATCGGGGTCTACGAGCGCGAGGTAAGTCGTCTTTCGCGAGAAATCAGGTATATCGAGCTCGCCGGTGAGGCGCGCGAGGCGCATGGCCGGCGGCAACGCTTCCTCGAGTCGATGCCTCAGATCGGCCAGCCGGGTTACGGGTGGCACGTGGCTGAAGCCTCCCACCCGTGAGGTTATCGGGTGGACCGCACGTCCGCCGATGACATAAACCATGTCATTCCCCAACTTTTTCAGGGCCAGCGCTATCTCTACTTCATCGGGATGTTCGCTGGCCATGGAGATTGCGCTCTCCGCGCCGAGATAGTCCGGCAGAGCCAGGAAAAAAGCGTGCAGTGTATGGCTCTGTATCCACTGGGCCAGAATCATCAGCCGTCTCAGCTTATCAGTGACGGGATCGACGTTGACGCTGAGCGCCTGCTCCATCGCCTTGATCGCGGTGATGTTGTGCACGGACGGGCAGACGCCGCAGATGCGTGAGGCTATGGTGGGGGCGTCGAAGAAATTGCGGCCGCGCAGCAGGCCTTCGAACAGACGTGCCCCCTCTTCGTACTTCAACCGGACTGAATGCACTTTACCTTCAGTCAGCATTACGGTGAGCGAGGCGTGTCCCTCGATACGGGTGACGTGTTCGAGTTTGATTTTCAAATTGCGGCGGCGGTCATTTCCAGACTTCTTGCCTCTTTGCAGCCATTCAAAACCGCCAGCCTGAAAAAAGATGGCACTGCCGGTTCATCAGCAGGGGAGGAACAAGCGTATTCGGCAGGCAGGTAGCCGGCGGTCCGGATCGACGATCAGCTGAAAAGTTCGCCGTATCGTACCAGTGGCTCGAATGGCAGATGCCCCTCGCGCTCGATATTCTCCGCTCCGCCCTCTTCGCGATCGACTATGGTATAGGCGATCGCCGGCTCCAGCCCCTCGACCCTGGCGCTGTTGATGGCCTTGATGATTGAACCGCCGCTGGTTACCACATCATCGACGATGGCAACTCGGGCGCCACGCTGGATTGATCCTTCGATCCACTTGCTGGTGCCATGGGTCTTGGGCTCCTTGCGAACGATGAATCCCTGTACTGGATATCCCAGTCGCCAGCTCAAGGCTACTACTCCGGCTACGATGGGGTCGGCCCCGATGGCGAGCCCGCCGATGGCGCCGATCTCCGCGGCGCGCAGCTTTTCGACCAACAGCTCAGAAGCCACAGCCAGCCCTTCGGCGTCCAGTGTCACCCGCTTGCAATCGAAATAATGGTCGCTGCGCTTTCCCGAAGTGAGGATGAAATCTCCCTTGAGGTAGGCTTTTTCCACCAGTAGCTGGCGGAGCCTGTCTAAAAGATGTTGTGTGTCACTCATGGCGCAGATACTATCACACCAGACCACGCCAGCGATCGAACATCTCCTGGTACTCAGGAGCCAGCGAGCAGAACTTCTGGAATTTACGAATCAGGTCCGGATAGGTAGTTCCCCGCGTCAGGATCTCGATAGCCGATGTCAGGTTGGGCTCTTCAGTCGGGCCACGACAGCCGTCGCAGGGCACACCGACCGAAGGGCAGACAACACCACAACCGGCGCGGGTGATCGGGCCAAGGCAGGGAAGCCCTTCCAGCAGCAGGCAGCGGTTCTCGAGTATTTTGCAGTCCACGCATTGGGGATAGGCCTTGAGTTGCGGCAGGCGTCCGGCGATCAGCGCCGTCACTGTCTCCATGATTTCCCACTTGCTGGCCGGACAGCCACGAAGCTGCAGATCAACCCGCACGTATCGAGAAATTGGAAATACCTCCAGCGTGTCCAGATCCTCCATACCCCGGTATACATACTTTTTCAGGTCGCCCAGATCATGGAAGTGCTGGGCTGCCGGCACACCGCCAAATGACGAACAGCTTCCCAGGGCCGCCAGGACTTTCGTGCTGCGGCGAACTTCTTGCAGCAGATCGAGCTCATCGGGCCGGGCCGGCACGCCATCGACGAAGGCTATGTCGAAGGGGCCGTTCTGGTTGAAGGTGCGGGCCATGGGAAAGTGCACGATGTCGACTGCCCTGACGAGAGCCAGCAGATCGTCCGCGAGATTGAGGAATTCAAGCTGACAGCCGGCGTCGGAGGTAAGCGAAAATATCCCGATCCGCAACCTTTCCCCGGAGGCCGGCGACAGGTTTCCCATTCCGGAATTTTCCTTTATCTCAGAGCTGATGAAATCCCCCTGATCTGCTCGATGGAAAGCACCGGACCCTGGCGGCAGGTATAAAAACTTTCTACCACACAGTGCTCACACTTGCCGACTCCGCAACGCATGTGGCGTTCCAGTGAGATAAATATCCTCGAATCATCGAAGCCCAGCTCCTTGAGGCGGCCGAGCACAAAACTGAACATCACCGGAGGACCGCAAATCAGCACCGAGGTATTTTCCGGCGCCGGATTGACGAGATCAAGAAGCGCGGTGATCACGCCGATCTGCCCGCGCCAATCCGGTGGAGCCTCATCGACTATGGTCTCGACCCGGCCGGATTGCCGCCAGGTTTCATATTCATCGGTAAACAGGAGAAAATCCGGGCTTCGCGCTCCATGAAGGACAGTCAGCTCGCCGAACTCGTCGTTCAGGCAGACGGCACAATCGATGGCGCTTCGCAACGGCGCCAGACCGATGCCGCCGGCTATAAAGATCAGGTCCTGGCCGGCCATTTCCACCAGCGGGAAACCCTGTCCATAAGGTCCCCTGACCCAAAGTGAATCGCCTGGCTGCAAGCGATGCAGGGCCTGGGTGAGATTGCCGGCCTCGCGCACACAAAGCTCTAAACTGCCTTTTTGTGTCGGCGGAGAGCAGATGGAAATGGGCGACTCGCCGATGCCAAGCAGTGACACTTGCAGGAACTGACCGCTGCAGAAGGAAAAATTTTCCCGCAAAACAGGGTCGACAAACTCGAGTAAAAAATGGCGAATCCCGGGCGCGAGCTCTCGTACCTCCAGCACCAGCGCCTGGTCGGGAAGATACTCATTTCGCAGCGGTGCCTCTTTTTGCCTGGTTTTATCAGGCACCGTCCGTCACCCCCAGCACATCCGCTATAACCTGTTGCGGGTCGATGTCCGCGGGGCAGAAATGGAAGCAGGCGCCGCAACCCGAGCAGCCGGCATGTCCGAGGGTTTCCTGCATGCGCATGAACTTGTGCGAGAAGCGGTACCAGATACGCTCAGAGCGCGACTCGCGGAAATTATGGCCACCGGCAACGCGGGCAAAAGCCAGCAGCTGGCAGGAATCCCAGAGCCGCAAACGCCGGCCTGTCTCCGGAGCCAGCCCAGTCTCGTCACGGGTATAGAAGCAATAGCAGAGCGGGCAGACGATCGTGCAGTTGCCGCAGCCCAGACATCGCACGGCCAGATCATCCCAGATGGCAGCTCCGAATGAGTCACGGATCCGGGCTGGCAACTCATCGAGAGGCCAGGTCTTCGAACCGGCTGAGGCCTCCGGCGCCCTTATCGCCCCTGTGGCATTTTCCAGCGGGAAGGGCGCGCTGGCGGCAAGATTTCTGCCCGCCGCGCTGCCGGCAATCAGCCGCGGTTGGGCAACGCTGGTCTTTGCCTTCCCGCCGCATTGTTCGCCAGTGCCGGCGGAGTCCCAGCCGGAACACCCATCCAGATCCAGAAAAAGGTCGAAATCCCCGGGCACTATCTGGTCGTGGCCGGTCTTTTCACAAAAACAGCCGGGGGTTCGCCGGCAGGAGACGCCGGCGATTATGCCGCCGTTTCTGCGCACAAGATAGTGAAAGTCAGGCCGGTCATGTGTCATGTTGGCGGTTAGCAGGCGGTCAGCGGAGAGTTCACAGACGTGCAGACCGAAGACAATGGTGTCATCCAGTGGCATTGCCGGCAGGATCCGGCCAGCGCTGAATTCAAAGAGCACCTCCTCAGGTGGCAGAAATGCTTTCTTTGCCGGCAGCACCGTCCGGTCCTGGGCCAGGCCGAAGCACAGCGCATCGGTCGTGCCGACTTCCTGGAAGATACGGTTGCCGCCCTTTTCCGCGGGTACGAGCACGCGGTAATCGGCAGCCAGTTCGAGCAGCCATCGTCCGAGGTCCGGATGCGCATAATATCCGGAAGCCAGATCACTGGCCGATGTTCCTGATTCGGTTTCGTCCACTGCTCTCCACTTCTGGAGGTTGTAACGGCACGCCCGAACACATGACCGAAATCACATGCCCATTTACGCGACCGGCTATGCAACATGCCGTCGCGTCCGCATTGCCGGGGGTTGTTCTCATGACATGACCGTAATCATATGCCCATTTTTGCGACCAGTTATGCAACCAAAGACCGGAAGGCAATTATTTTTCCCGCTGCCGGCAGGAAAAAGAGCAGCGCCGCGAAATACGTCAAAAAGCAAAGAGAGACATCAAGCCGGCTGGAAAGCAAGAAAGAATGCAGTTCCCGGCGGGAAACAAAGGGAGGTATTGATGGTAGCCGATAGCGGCAAGCGTGACCGCGCCACGATAATGGCCACGATCCAGGTTGTTTTCGGAATTGCGATTTTTTTCAGTGCTCTGGTTATCAGCGACCAGTCCAAAGGAACGGCGCTTTTCATTTTTGGCTTCATCACCGTGCTGCTTGGGATCCTCACCAGGGTTCTGTTTTTTTCCAGGGATTCCTGAACTGGAACCCGATGGCATCCAGGACTCCGCCTGGTGCCGCCGTGAGTTTTTCCTACGCCTGGCCATTTGAGTCTGCAATACGCCAGGGCGATTCTTAGTGAAAATTAGTAGCCAAAGTACAGACACCGCTCCCGGGAGCGGTGTCTATTCATATTATTGCTGGAGCGTCATACCGGCTGAGGCTCCATGTTTAAATTACCTTGCATAGCGCCTCCTTAATCGATCCGATACCCTCATTATGAATTTACCCGCAACAGGACGCGGTGAATCAGCGTTATTTCAAACGAGCAGACTTTTCTTGACACTTTCCGAAATTGCATGGGATAATACCCGATACCCACAGGGGTAAGCTTCCCCGGGGCCCCCATTTTCTGCCTGAGTCGACCCGAAGGACGGTTTCACTTCCACAAGGCAAGGTGATCATGACGGCTGCGAAGACAGACATAGAGAAGGTTTTAAACAGACTTCGTCGTATTGAAGGCCAGGTTCGCGGTCTTCAGCGTATGATTTCCGAAGACAAGCGCTGTGAGGATGTCTTGACGCAGCTGGCAGCTACCCGAGCGGCTCTGGACAGGGTTGGTGTATACTTGATTAGCCACCGCATGAAGGAATGTCTCAAGCATAGCTCTGAAGAGATGGGCCTGGACGATGTGGCTGTGGAAGAAGCTTTTGAAATTTTCATGAAGTACATCCAGCACGTGAAATGAACGCCTCATCCGGTGGCTGCAACCGGACCCAGTATGCTCCGTTATGATCTCACTTAAGGTGGCAATCCCCGATGCCTCGTCGGCGTAAGTTAAACAGGCGAAAAAAAGGTCGCCGCTCCTACCTGCTAATTGGTATTGGGTTTTTTCTCCTTTGCCTGATTTTCGCTCTCCTCGCAGGCATTCAGACAGTAATGGCACTGGTGCACGATCTGCCCAAGCTCGAGGAGGAGAACTTCCTCTCTCTGGGTCAGACTTCCAGGATCTACGCAGCCGACGGCTCGCTGCTCGCGGAAATCTACGGCACCGAAAACCGGACCGTGATCCCCCTGAAGTCAATTCCGCCATATCTCCTGCAGGGAACCATCGCAATCGAAGACGAACGTTTCTATGAACACGGGGGAGTCGACTACGAAGCCATCGGCCGTGCGGCCCTGACCGATGTCAGCCGGGGCAAGTTTGCCGAGGGTGGCAGTACCATTACCCAGCAACTGGTCAAAAAGGTTTACCTGTCCGACGAACAGAGCATCACCCGCAAGATCGTCGAGGCGGTACTGGCCACGCAGCTTGAGCGAACGGCGAGCAAAGACACAATACTGGAGCGTTACCTGAACACGATTTACTATGGCGAGAACGCCTACGGCGTAGAAGCTGCGGCACAGACCTATTTTGGCAAGAGCGTCACCCAGCTGGACTTGTCTGAATGCACCCTTTTGGCCGGCTTGCCACAGGCGCCGTCCGCCTATTCGCCCATGCAGGACATGGCAGGGGCTACGGAAAGGCGCAACACGGTATTACAAAAGATGGCTGACCTGGGCTATATAAACCAGGCAGCGGCGCACGGCGCCGCATCGCTGCCGATAAATCTGCAGCAGTCATCCGGGGTGGTCAATGAACCTTATTTCGTTGAATATGTCAAGCAGCAGCTGATAGATAAATATGGCGCGAAGAAGGTCTTCGAGGGCGGTCTCAAGGTCCAGACCACCATTGAGCCGACCATGCAGGCGGCGGGGCTCGAGGCGATCAAAAACACTCTTAATGAAGAGGGAGACCCCGCGGCGGCCCTGGTTTCCATCGATCCCTCGAACGGTTACATCAAGGCCATGGTCAGCAGCCAGGATTTCAAAACGTCGCAGTTCAATCTGGCCGTACAAGCAAGACGGCAGCCTGGCTCCTGTTTCAAGCCATTTGTCCTGACGGCCGCGGTAGAGCAGGGCGCCGATCCAAAAAAAACCTACTACATGTCAAAGCAGATCGACATCCCCATGGCGGGGGGCGGCCCCCCCTGGCATGTCGCCACCTACGACAACAAATATTATGGCGCCTCTAGTCTCGAAACAGCCATGCTGCATTCCGACAACACCGTATACGCCCAGCTGGTGATGGATGTCGGCCCGGAAAAAGCGCGTGACGCAGCCGAACGACTCGGCATCAAGAGTCCGATGGCAACCAACCCGTCGATTGCACTGGGCGGCCTTGGCCAGGGTGTCTCGCCGCTGGAAATGTCTTCAGCCTACGCGACTCTATCCGCGAATGGCATGTACTCCGAGCCTATTGCCATAACACGGGTTGAAATGCCCGATGGCACTATCGACTATCAGGCAAATCCCCAGCCCCGTAAAGTGGTCAAGGACGGCGTCGCCTACGAAGTGACCAAAGTGCTGAAGGCAGATATCGAGAAAGGGACCTCGTCCAAAGCCAATATCGGACGCCCGGCCGCCGGCAAGACCGGTTCCACGGAGAACTTGCAGGATGCCTGGTTCGTGGGCTATACGCCAGAACTTTCCACTTCTGTCTGGATCGGTTATCCCGACGAACAGTTGCCAATGACCGATGTCCATGGAGGCCAGGTATGGGGCGGCGGTTTTCCCGCTACCATCTGGAAAGACTTCATGTCGGAGTCATTGAAAGAGAAGCCGAAGAAGGAATTTCCCGAGCCGAAGGAGAAGCCGGATTTCAAGAAATTGACCGGCAAGTTTGTCCTGTACTCGGGTGGCGATGCGCCATCAACGCACGATGATGCCTATGGAAACACCGGCCGGACGACCACAAGCCCGGGCAACAACAGCAATAACAGAAACGACCAGCAGTAGAGACGAACATTCCGGTAACCGTTGCTGCCAGCCGCTTATTCCCTGGCGTCGGAAGCGCCTCTGGAGATCAAACCGGCAGCGCTTTGCCCTGGGCCAGAACGCCGGCATCGTCGCCGACCAGAACCAGGAAAAGGTCATCGCTGACCAGGGCCAGGAAAAGGACGCACTCGGGAAGCTTCAGGGAAACAGATTTCAGTGATCCGGCATTTAGTTCGTTAGCCAGCGATGTAGCTGAAGACATGATTGTAGCTACGTAGGCCGCGAGCGCCTCCAGGTTCAAATCGATGGCGCCAACGGAAGCCACCAGCAATCCTTGAGCGGAAACCAGAGCCGCCGCCCTGATACCCTCTACTTCCAGGTACGGAGCGACGATGTCATTCATTGATTGTGGTGTGCCATCCACGGGGCGGACTTTCTAGATATTATCGAGAACGTCGATGATCCGGCTGAGCTGCTCTTCGTTCTCGAACTCCAGCTCAACACGCCCTCCCTTGGCAACCCAGCGTACTTTGACCGGCAGGCGAAAGGCAGAGTAAAGAGCGTCGGTGGTCTCGTCCATAAGCTCCTGGCCTACTGGGATATTGATATGTTCCCTCTGGCGCCGCGAACTGTTCCCCTCTTTCCTGGCAAGCTCCTCCGTCTGGCGCACGGAGAGCCCTTTCTTGGCCACGCGGGCCGCCAGCTTGCGCTGCTTGGGACGGTCGGACAAAGCCAGCAGGGCACGACCGTGGCCCTCGGAAAGCTGCCCCTGCTCGATCAAACTTTGAACCTCGTCCGGCAAGTCAAGCAACCGCAGCGTATTGGCGACAGCGGAACGGCTGCGGCCCAGCTTGCCAGCCAGCTCCTCCTGGGTTGCGCCGAAGTCCTCCTGAAGTATCGCGTAAGCTCGGGCAGTATCGATCGGGTTCAAATCCTCACGGCTGAGGTTCTCGATAAGCGCCAGCTCCAGCGATTCCGCGTCGCCGGCCTTGCGAATGATAGCCGGTATCTTTTCAAGCCCGGCCAGTTGTGCCGCCCGCCAGCGCCGCTCACCGGCGACTAGCTCATAACTCTCACCACGGCGGCGAACTACCACGGGTTGTACCAGCCCGACCGCCCTGATTGACTCCGCCAGTTCTTCCAGTGCGGCATCGTCGAAGACAGTGCGCGGTTGTTTGGGGTTGCCGGCAATTTGACCTACAGACAAAAACTGGTAGTCTGTGTCCGGAGGCGGGCTTCCGGTATCTGTGGTACCAGCTTGACTAACAGAGTTATCTATGGTGTCTCCTATCAGGGCCGCCAGGCCCCGCCCCAAGCCCTTGTTTCCCTTGGCGTTACTCACGTTCAACCACCTCCGTGGCTAAATCAAAATATGCGTCTGAACCCGCGCAGGTGGGATCATAATGTGATATCGGCATACCAAAACTCGGAGCCTCACTCAAACGGACATTACGCGGAATGACGGTTGTATAGGTCAGCTCGGGGAAATGTGAGCGGACCTCCTGAACCACCTGGGTAGAAAGACGGGTCCGCGGGTCATACATGGTCATCAGCAGACCGGCGACCTGGAGACGCGGGTTGAGGCCGGCACGGATCGCCTCGACCGTCTGCATAAGCTGGCCGAGGCCCTCGAGGGCGTAGTATTCACACTGAACCGGGACAATTATTTTATCAGCCGCCACAAGTGCGTTCAGTGTAAGAAGGCCGAGAGATGGTGGACAATCGATAAAGACGTAGTCAAAGTTGCCGGCGATCTCAGCCAGCGCGTCAGACAAAATATACTCTCTACGCTCACGGCCGGGAAGCTCGACAGAAGTACCGGCCAGATCACGGGTCGATGGTATCAGGTAAAGATTTTGAATACTGGTTGGTATAACTGCGGCAGCAGCCGGTGAATCGCCGGAAAAGACATCATAAGAATTGGGACCTTCGACATTGTGCATGCCTAACCCGTGAGTGGCGTTGCACTGGGGATCGATATCGATGAGGAGAACAGTGGCGCCGGCTTCAGCCAGGCAGACCGCAGTGTTGACGCAGGTGGTGGTTTTCCCCACGCCACCCTTCTGGTTTGCCACAACGTAGGTCTTACCCAAAATGAGCCTGCCTGAAGAAGAGTAACCTGCCTTGACGATGAAATTGTAACAGATGCTCCGGATCGAGACCAGAAGAAATGGGTCTAATGGGTTATTTTATACTTATGTAGTGTGAAATATAGTGTGAAGTCAGGGTTTCAATGGCCGTTTTTTTGCCATACCTGGTCGACGGGGAAATCGTTCCGGAGTTGGTAAAGTCTTCAAGAATCGCCAGACATGAAGATTCCTGGATCCCGGGTATGGTTTTACGGGTGAAACAGATACCAGTTCACCACCCAGGATAACCGCTATCTCTGTGGAGGCTTGCTCGTCACCCTGTTCCCGGGCTCCACGCTGCAGGAGCGCCGTACCACCAACTGTAAGCAAAGGCAGAGTATATTCAAGAACCACGGCTAGCGGCCCGACCGCACGCGCCAGGGCCAGATCAAAATGATCGCGCATCGTTGAGCGACCCGCGTCTTCCGCCCTCAAAGGGGCTATCTCAACATTGGTCAGACACAGCGCTTTAATAGTGGCAGCGAGGAATTCGCACTTCTTGCCATTGGCTTCCAGAAGTGAAAATGACTTATCCGGACAGGCGATTGCCAGAGGCAGTCCGGGAAAACCGGCCCCGCTGCCGATATCGACGACCGAGTCAGCAGTTTGAAGCTGATCGAAAGATAAAAGGCTGAGACTGTCACGGAAATGCACGTTCACTATCAGGTCTCCAGCGGTCACTGCGGTAAGGTTTCGGTCTGAAATGCCCGTCAGAAGCTCCAATAGTTTCTCGAGAAGGGCGACCTGCGAAGAAGAAATGCCGAAATCAAAACTTATTTTTTCTTGCCAGCTCAATGGTTCTTTGCGTGCAGGTATATTGACAACACCGTAATGTCCGCGGGAGAGACGCCGGCGATGCGAGAGGCTTGCCCAAGGGAAGACGGGCGCAGGCGGGAGAGCCGCTCTCGGGCCTCGGTAGTTATGCCTGTGAGTTCAACATAGGAAAAATTGTCAGGAATCGCGGTTTTTTCAAGGCGAAGCTGGCGATTTATCTGTTCAAGCTGTCGAGATATATAGCCTTCGTACTTGATTTCAATATCCGCGCGCTCGATCGTTTCCTTGGATGAATGGGTGGAAGTATCGATGTTGAGGTAAGGAAGAAGCTCCGAAACAGTGAGCTCGGGTCTTTTCAGCAAACGGGCAGCGGATTGGACCTCGACAATCGGGGAGCTTCCGAGGCTCGACAGATAAGAGTTTGTGGCTTCATCCGGGCGTACACGACTCTCGTGAAGCAATTCGAGAAGCGCCGTCAGCTCCCGGCGGCGATCAAGAACCGCCTCCAGGTCTGTATCTGATACCAGGCCGAGCCTGTTCCCAGACGGAGAGAGCCTGTCATGCGCGTTGTCATGGCGTAATAACAGCCTGTATTCAGCTCGAGAGGTAAACATTCGATACGGCTCATCGACGCCCTTTGTAACCAGGTCATCAATCAGCACGCCGATATAGGCATCGCTGCGTTTCAGAACGAGTTGCTCTTCCCCTTTGACGGCGAGGGAGGCATTGATTCCCGCCATCAGCCCCTGGGCTGCCGCCTCTTCATAGCCACTGGTGCCGTTTATCTGTCCAGCAAGGAACAGGCGGCAAACTGGCTTGGTTTCCAGTGTCAGCTTTAATTGGCTCGGTACGATGTAATCATATTCGACAGCGTAACCAGGCCGCATCAGCCTGGCTTCTTCGAGCCCGGGCGTGGCCCGAATAACTTTTTCCTGCACCCAGACCGGCATGCTGGTGGTAAGGCCCTGGAGATAGAGTTCCCTGGTATGCCGCCCTTCAGGTTCCACGAATACCGGATGCCGGGCGCGGTCAGGAAAATTCATTACCTTGCGATCAATAGAAGGGCAATAACGGGGGCCCTTGCCGCTGATAGCGCCAGTTTTGATAGGAGACAGGTGGAGATATTTTCTGACCACATCATGGGTCTCCGCAGTGGTATATGTCAGATAACAGGGGATTTGCTCTCGAGCCTTAACCCGGGAAAAGGGCGAGAAGGAGGGGGGATCAGGGTCGCCGGGCTCCAGAGCCATCCTGGCCGGATTGATGGAGCGGGCGTCGATTCTGGGGGGAGTTGCTGACTGGAAACGCCCAAGCTCGAGAGAGTTGGCCTCCAGGCTTTCAGAGAGGTCTCTGGCAGGCGGTTCTCCCATGCGACCCGCCGGAAACCGGAGATCCCCGACCACGATGTTTCCCCTGAGAAAGGTGCCGCAGGCAAGGACGACCACCTTAGCGCCAATGTAGCTGCCATCGGTGAGCCTTACTCCGGCAATTGTTTCACGTGAAACATCAACGCTGGCTGCAATCCCTTCCAGGATTTTCAGGTTTGGCTCCGCCATCAAAGCCATTTTCATATTGTCCTCATAGAGCTTCTTGTCAGCTTGAGCTCTCAAGGCGCGCACGGCAGGCCCTTTGCTGGTGTTAAGCATCTTCATCTGGATGAAAGAACGGTCGGTGTTTCGCCCCTGCTCACCGCCGAGTGCGTCGATTTCGCGAGTCAACTGCCCCTTGCCCACACCGCCTATGGCCGGGTTACAGGGCATGAGTGCGATCTTCTCCAGGTTGATAGTTAGTAAAAGTGTGTTACATCCCATTCGCGCACTCGCCAGCGCAGCTTCACAACCGGCATGGCCGCCACCGACGACGATAATGTCAAAGGAGTTGTCAGCGTTCATGAAGAATTCCCGCGAATGAAGAAAATATTCCCACTACGGCAGTCACCGGCTATCGAAATGATGTTGATATAGTGCACACAGTTGCTATTAACAGCCGCTTTCGTCATCGATCCTGACAGTCACGGGCCTTATATCCTGATGAGCGACGCGATCGAGAAGCTTACCAACAAGAGTATTACTAAATGACAATGACTGGTTTGCGGCACCATGACCAGCGCGATGTGCCGCATTGATTCCTGCGACAAAACCGAGAGCGGCCGCCTCGGTATAGTTACAGCTGCCGGCGGCCCGCCCGGCGAAGAAAAGCCCGGGTTTACCGATGACTTCGAGGTTCTTGCCGGCCTGCTCCGCTGCCAGGCCCAGGTGGAGGACGGTGTATGAAGGGCGGGTGATCCAGGCCTGGGAAAGGTCTTTGTTCTGCCTCAGTGCCTGAAGCTGGCTCGTCCGGTTGCCGTCCGCTTCCAGCGTGAAGGCAAGCACTTCGCCAAGTTGCTCGCCATCGCGTCTCAAGCGCGGATCCTCCAGGAGTTCTTCATCAATGCCGCGCGATGACAGGCGTGGTGAAGTCCTGGCCCAGATATCGACCAGTTTAATATCCTGCATTTGCAGGCATTTAGCCAGAGAATTGGCTGGTATCTCAGCCCAGCGCCCCCCCGGCGATGTTTCGCCGGCGTCGACGACACGGCCGTTTAAAAAGGTGCCGGCGGCCACAACGACCGCTCGCGCCGTAAAATGCTCTCTCAATTTGGTCTCGAGCTTCCAACCGGACTTGCCGGGGATCAGACTGGTTACCAGCGCCTGCCGCAGGGCTAGCCCGTCTTCCGATTCAAGCTGTTGCTTCCAGGCCAGGCCCAGACGCCGCCGGTCGACCAGGACTCTGCCGGCAACGCTGTCCGTGCCCGAAATGCCATCGGTCGGCAGCAGACCCGGCAGCTCTGCGCCGAAACCGTCCAGTTCCGCCATCAGGGCATGCCGGCGATCCTCACTGTCATCCACCAGTACCGGCGTCGCGGTCGGGTAGCCGACCATATCGAGGTTAATGCTCAGGCAAAGTGTTTGCGCGCCGGCACGAGCAGCCGCCAGCGCTGCCTCGCAGCCGGACGGTCCGGCACCGACAACGATGACGGCATAATCTGCAGCGATGATTTCTTCGGTTTCCTTTTCCATGTTTGAGCACACCGGCAGATAGTGCTACTTGCCTATGCAGAATTCGCGGAAAATGGTTTCCAGCAGGTCGTCGACGTTTTCCTCGCCGGTGATTTCACCGAGCGCGGCCAGAGCGGCACGCAGCTCCTCGGCTATCAGTTCCTCGCCGAGTCCGACCCGCAGGCCCTGGCAGGCGCGGCTTAGTGATTCACGCGCACTCTCCAGCAGCAGCCGGTGCCGTTCGTGTGTGACAATGGGACCTTCAAGCGGAGGCAGTGAGCCGCCCAGGACGACCCCGGTAATTTTTTCCTTCAGTTTATTCAATCCCTGCCTGGTCATGGCCGAGATGATCACCGGTTCCGACGGCAGCAGCCCCCGGTTGAAACGGGGGGACTGGCCCCGGAACCGGTCACACTTGTTGATGACGAAAATAGCCCGATCTTTTGGCAGCGAAGTCAGCAGTGCCCGATCGTGGTCGTCCTCAGGCTCGCTGCCGTCGAACAGGCAGAGGATCAAGTCGGCCTCCTGCATGGCGCGGCGGCTGCGCTCCACGCCGACCTGCTCGACTTCATCAGTCGCCGGCCGTAGCCCCGCCGTATCGATGAGTTGCAGGGGGATGCCCTTCACATTGATGATTTCTTCGATTGTATCCCGCGTGGTACCCGGGATCTCGGTTACAATCGCCCTTTCCCGCATGAGCAGGGAGTTCAGCAGGCTCGATTTGCCGACGTTGGGTTTTCCGACAATCGCTGTGCGCACTCCCTGGCTGAGCACTCGTCCAACGAAAGCGGAGTCGATCAGCTCCTCGAGGCGGCTCCGGATCTGCTCCAGCCTTTCGCCGGTCTGGCCGCGGTCCAGCTCTTCGATGTCCTCGTCCGAGAAATCGATGTCCGCCTCCATGGCGGCCATTTCACGCAGAATTGTTTGGCGCAGCTCCCCGATCTCCCCTGAGAGTGATCCATCAAGCTGGGCCAGTGCGACTCGCAGCCCCGCCTCGGTTTTCGCTGAAATAATCTGTACGACACTCTCCGCCTGGGCGAGATCTATACGCCCATTGAGAAATGCCCGGCGTGTGAATTCACCCGGTGAAGCCAGCTGTGCTCCCCGCTCCAGGAAGAGTGAAAGAATCTTCTGCTGAGCCACGGGGCCGCCGTGGCAGTTCACTTCAACGATATCCTCGCGAGTATAGGTCTGGGGCGCTCGCATGATACCCACCAGCACTTCGTCGACGAGATTGCCGCTGGCTGGATCCTGTACGGCGCCGTAGCAGAGGCGGTGGGTCGCCGCCCGGTCCAGCGGGCTGCCGCTGGCCGATCGAAAAACCTGCGCGCAAATGGATATCGCCTCGGGGCCGGTCATTCGCACGATGCCGATAGCACCAACGCCAAGTGGCGTGGATATGGCGGCTATTGTCGGGACCTGATGCATGACGCGTATTATATCAGCGGCGGGAGCCGTGGGGTTTGTTCGGACCAAGGATGAAGCTTCAGCGCTAACACGGAAAAGCCAGAAAAGGTAGAATATGCTGGCCAAAGCAGGCGGGAAGAATTCAACCGGCGCCAGCGATTTATGTGAGCGGCCTCCTGGCAGCCTGAAAAGAAAAGGAATAGAGATGGTCACAGAAAGTAACGAAGAAGCTATTCCCGCACCGGCCCCAAGCGGCAGCTTTCGTTTTTCGCCACGGCCGAACCGCGCCGGCCAGATAAAATGGCGGCCATGGGATGAAAGTATCTTTCAGCAGTCCGGGAAGGAAAACAAGCCGGTCCTGCTGGCGATCTCGGCGGTCTGGTGCCACTGGTGCCATGTCATGGACGAGACCAGCTATTCGGACAATGGAGTCATTTCCCTGATAAATGAGAGCTTCATCCCGGTCAGGGTAGACAGCGATCAGCGGCCGGACATCAACTTTCGTTACAACCAGGGAGGCTGGCCGACCCTGGCTTTTCTAACCATGGATGGTGAGGTGATTTCCGGCACCACATACATTCCACCGGATCAGCTGCGCCGGTTGCTCGCCGATGTTCGGGACCTCTACAGCAGCAATCGTCAGGAGATTCAGGCGGCGGTGGAAAATATTCGCGAGCAGCGGGAAGCTCAGGCCAAACAGCTTCCGGAGGGACCGGCTCCCGGCCCGGCGGTGGCGGCGTCCGTTCTCGAGGTTGCCGGCGACGTCTATGACAAAGAGTTCGGCGGTTTTGGGAGTTTGACAAAATTTCCGTACACCAACGTGCTTTCTCTGGTCATGATGATCCTCTCCGAAGCTTCCATAAGCGAGCTCGAGGCAATGCTGACCAAAACGCTGGACGCCATGGCCGGGGGTGGCATGTACGACCGGGTCGAGGGCGGGTTCTTCCGCTATTCCACGAACCGCGAGTGGACGATCCCCCATTTTGAAAAGATGCTTGAAGACAACGTCGCCCTGCTATCAGTCTACGCCGAGGCTGTCCGCATCACCGGCAGCAAGGAATACGAAACAGTAGCCCGCGATATCTATCGATATCTGACAACAGTCCTTCTGGAGCCCGGGTCAGGGGTCTTTCGCGGCAGCCAGGATGCTGACGAAGATTATTACCGGCTCGATCTGGCCGCCAGAAAAGAGACCAGGGCGCCTTATATCGATCCCACGGTATTCGCCGGCTGGAATGCGCTGGCTGCCTCGGCATTACTGCGGGCTTTCCAGGTCATGGGCGACGTTGAAATGCGAGACCGTGCCTCAGGGGCTCTCGACTTTGTCTGGGAGCATATGTGGGACGCGGACCGGGGCCTGAACCATTATTACTACGATGGCCAAGCCTACTTGCCGGGGATGCTGGGGGACACGGCCAGGATGCTTACCGCCTGTCTCGACGCATATGAAAGCGGCGTCGGCGAAGTCTGGCTCGACCGGGCTCTGAAAATCGCACAATGGCTGCAAAAGAACCTTGAAAACGAAAAAACCGGCGGCTTCCACGATTGCCGGGAAACCCCGGGTACCGAAGGATTGTCGGCCGAGCGCGCTTTTCCACTGGTAGAAAACTCCATTGCCGCATCCGCCCTTATCCGGCTGGCCCAAAACAGCGGCCAGCCTCGCTTCGGTGAATCCGCCGAGCGGACAATAAATTATTTCTCCGGCAGCTACAAGGAGAGCGGACTGTTTGCCGCCGATTATGCCCTGGCGGTAGAGCGGCTGATCGATCCCCCCGTCCGGGTGACGATCGTCGGGCCGCCGGATGACCCTGAAACCATCAAAATGATCAGGGCTGCGCACCTGGCACGCATACCATTTCGCTCCCTGGAGATTCTCAACCCGGCGCACCATAACGAGGATCTTGAAGCAGCGGGTTATGGGTATGCCGGACAGCCGATCGCCTACATCTGCATTGGCGCCAGCTGCCAGCCGCCAGTGACTGACCCGGAAGAGTTGCCGGGCAGGCTCGAGGCAGGGAGAGTGCGCTGAAAGAAGAGCATGGCAACCCGGCGCAGGAGAAAACCCATGGCCGGGAGTTTATCCCCGAGCTTCAGGCGCTGATTGGAAGCGTTTATGAGAAGGCCATCTCGGATGACGGGCTCAGCGTGGATTACGCTTCTCTCAGCGCGACGATGGAATTCCAGAACTATATTCTCGAGTCACAGCAGCTGGCTGGCTTCGATCCCGCGACGCTGGATTCACGCGAGGCGCAACTGGCGTTCTGGATCAATCTTTACAACATCCTGGCTATTCACTGCGTTGAGCTTCTGGGGGTCAGCAGCAGCGTCTCGGAAGAGAACGGTTTCTTCGATCACCAGGCCTGTAGCATCGGTGGGCTTGCCTACTCGCTCAACGACATCGAATATGGCATCCTCAGGGGTAACATCCGCAAGCCCAACCGTGTCTGGAAACAGTTTCGAAAATGGGACCCACGGGTGCGCCTGTCTCTGGATCCGCCCGAGCCGCGCGTCGGTTTTGCGCTGGTGCGGGCCGCTCGCTCCAGTCCTCCCCTCCGCTTCTGCCAGGCGGAGCAGATAGAGGGGCAACTGCACCGGGCCGCGGTGGATTTCATCGGAAACGGTGGCGTTATTATCGACAGGGAGAAAGGGACGATGTCCGTATCACGCATCTTTCGCGACTATTCCCGGGATTTTGGTGGAGATCAGGGAGTGATGCGCTTCATCGCCGACCATCTTGAATCACCGGACGATGCCGGCTGCCTGCGTTCCCGGGCCGGCAAACTCAAGGTCCAGTTTCAGGAATTCAACTGGGCCCTGAACCGTGCGATCTAGCGGCAGGCCGCGCATCTTTCTGGTACGAGGATTTGCCCAGATGATCAGATCCCCCGATCGAGCAGCGCCTGTTCCAGGTCGATGTGGTCTGTCTCGATGGAGGTCAGCACCATGAACACCCGCTTGATCCGCTCTTCGACAGCTTCGTCTGCAGCCTGCCCGTAGAAAGCCGCCGCGGCGATTTCGCGTTCGTGGGCGGCCACGATATTCTCATGGTCGTCGTCGGTGGCGACATCTTCGCCCGCTCCCGGTTCGGGCAATTCGACCTTCAGTATCTTTTTTATCGTGGAGGCGTGTTCGGCCTCAATCTTGGCCAGGTTCTTGAAAATACACTGCAGTTCGATATTTCGGGTACGCGCCATCGCGTCACGGTAGAAGGGAGCATTGTTGACTTCGAGCTGGAGCGCCCTTTGCAGGTTGGTGCGGGAGATTTCGCTGATTTCACCCAGGGCCTCGTTCTCATCCACCCAGTCCGCCGCGGGTACGAGGTAGGACTCGGAGGCGCCACAGAACGGGCAGTTACTGGGTTTTTCGGTTCCCATGCAAGGATCACCACAGATCAGGCAACGGTAGAATTTCAAAAGTTTGCTCCCTTGATAGAAGAGTATCAATCCGGTTTTGAAGCAGGCACGGGAAATTGTATAGCCGCCGCCGCTTAAAAGCACTATCAGAAAAGGTGGTCTTTCAGAGATGGGTGGCCGGGCTCATACGAGAGCTGAGGCGATAGGATCTTCATTATAGATAAACATCCCAGCGGCAGCTGGACGAAAAATAAATAGAGTAACTTGTCAACCAGACGGTGCTCGGGGCAAACACTCAAGCTAAACCTCAGGCTTATGATGATAAAAAACAAATGTGTGCAATTTGCGGAATAAACTTTTTCGTTGCCCCCTTTACCAGTCCAGGCAGGGTGGCTATGATAGCTATCTAGAGGCAGGAATTTGGCGCACAACCACGAAATGTTGTGTATCGGTGCCAAATCAGCAACAATACCTAGTAATGACAGGATTTTTCCTTGAAGTGCCCTTTTTGTAATTCCACCGAAATAAAAGTGGTGGATTCCCGCGATACGGAATCGCGGGACGCAATTCGCCGCCGGCGTGAGTGCCTGATTTGCCAGCGACGCTTTACGACATACGAGCGGGTTGAGGAAACACCTCTGACAGTGATCAAGAGGGCGGGAGAGCGAGAGTTGTTCTCTCGCTCGAAGCTTCTCAATGGATTGCTGCGGGCGTGTGAGAAGCGCTCCATCGAGACGGCGACACTGGAGCAGCTCATCGAAGAGATCGAAGCCGAGCTGCGCAATGAGTTCAAGACGGAAGTGCCCTCGGCGGAGATCGGCGAACGGGCACTGGCCAAACTTAAAGGCCTGGACAAGGTGGCTTATGTTCGCTTTGCCTCGGTCTACCGTCAGTTTGAGGATGTGGAAGAGTTTCAGCGGGTGCTGGCCAAGCTTTAGCCGGCTCCGCCAGGATTGCGGGTTTGTGGGGACCCAGTATAAGGCGGTTCGCGGGATGGATTATGGTTCGTCTTTCCGTCCGGCGGGCATTCTACAATCTGGAAACGAGCAGGATTTGCAAGAAAGGGGAAAACCAGCATGCTAGCCAACCAGTCTCACGAGATCACCGAAAAGGGTTCCCGGGTTACAGCCCATCCTTTACAGCCACAGCTTTCTCCCAATGCCATGAAGGTGCTTGAAAAGCGCTATCTGAAAAAGGATGAGGAAGGAAACCCGGTTGAGACTCCGGTTGAAATGTTTCGGCGCGTAGCCCGTACTATCGCCAGCGCCGATCTGCTTCACAATCCCGAGGCTGATATTGACGCCGTGGAAGAAGAGTTTTACCGGATGATGGCGCGGCTCGAGTTCCTCCCCAACTCCCCGACGCTGATGAATGCAGGCCGCGAGCTCGGCCAGCTGTCCGCCTGTTTTGTATTACCGGTCGGCGACTCCATGGAGAGCATCTTCGACGCCATTAAGAACACGGCACTGATCCACAAAAGTGGCGGCGGCACCGGCTTCTCTTTCTCCCGGGTCCGGCCCAGCAGCGACGTGGTCCTTTCCACCAAGGGTGTTTCCAGCGGCCCGATTTCCTTCATGACCGTATTTGACGCCGCTACCGAGACGATCAAACAGGGTGGCACCAGGCGAGGCGCGAACATGGGCATCCTCAGGGTGGACCATCCCGACATTCTGGATTTTATCGTCTGCAAGCAGAGCAATGACAAGCTCAATAATTTCAATATCTCCGTGGCTCTAACAGAGGAGTTCATGGAAGCAGTGGAGAGCGGCGGCGAATACGATATCATCAACCCAAGGACCGGTAAAATAGTCAAGAGCCTGGACGCCCGGCGGGTCTTCGACATGGTCGTTAATCTGGCCTGGAAAAACGGCGACCCGGGCATTATCTTCCTCGACCGCATCAACCGTGATAATCCCACCCCCCACATCGGCGAAATAGAGAGCACCAATCCCTGCGGCGAACAGCCACTGTTGCCATACGAGTCATGCAATCTGGGTTCGATTAACCTTTCCCGGGTTGCCGGGCCGAATGGCGGCATCGATTACGAACAGCTGGGGCGTGTGGTCGACAGCGCCGTCCATTTCCTGGATAACGTCATCGACGTCAACAATTATCCCCTGCCGGAGATCGAGGATATGACCAAGGGCAACCGCAAGATCGGCCTTGGGGTCATGGGTTTTGCCGACATGCTGATCGAGATGGGTATCCCTTACAATTCGGATGAAGCGGTTGCCGTAGCCGAAGAAATAATGTCCTTCATTCAGGAGCGCAGCCTCAGCTATTCTTCAAAGCTTGCTGAAGAGCGAGGTGTCTTCCCCAATTTTGCGGGCAGCGTCTATGACACCGAAGGTGGCACCAGGGTACGCAATGCCACGACGACCACCATCGCGCCCACCGGCACCCTGAGTATCCTTGCCAACTGCTCCAGTGGCATCGAGCCGCTGTTCGCCCTCTCCTATATCCGTAACGTACTCGACAACACCGAGATGGTGGAGACCCACAAGATATTTGAGCAGATGGCCAAGGACGGCGGTTTCTACAGCGAGGAGTTGATGAAAGAGATCGCCAAGAAGGGAACCGTGGCCGATCTGCCGGAGGTTCCCGACACGCTCAAACTGATCTTTGCGACTGCTCACGATGTGGTTCCGGAGTGGCACGTCCGCATGCAGGCGGCGTTCCAGAAATATACCGATAACGCAGTTTCCAAAACGGTCAACTTCTCTCATGACGCGACCGTCGCCGATGTCGAGCAGGTTTATATGCTCGCTTACAAGACGGGTTGCAAGGGCGTGACAATTTACCGCGACGGCAGCCGCGAGGCGCAGGTTCTGAATATCGGCGGCGTCAAGAGGGCGGAAGCCGAAGCGGTAATCGCTCCCGGCCAGGTCAAGCCGCGACCGCGTCCCGACGTGACCACCGGGGCGACGGCCAAGGTGAACACCGGATGCGGCAGCCTGTATGTAACGATCAATGAGGACGAGCACGGTCTTTGTGAGGTTTTTTCCTCCATGGGCCGGGCGGGTGCCTGCAAGGCGGCCCAGTCCGAGGCGGTCAGCCGGCTCATTTCGCTGGCACTGCGGTCGGGTGTCGACACCGGCGCCATTCTCAAGTCGATCAAGGGCATCCGCTGTCCGTCCCCGGCGCTGGGCGGGGCCGCGTCCTGTCCGGATGCAATCGCCCAGGCTGTGATCGAACATATGGAACGGGCTCCGCACCTGTCGGAAGATGGAACCAGCACCGTGCTGCCATCATCTGCGCAGATCAGCGCCTGTCCCGAGTGTCCGGAATGTGGTGGCATGGTAGAGTTTGGTGAGGGCTGCGTCTTCTGCCGCTTTTGTGGGTTTTCCAAATGTGGCTAGATACGGTTAGATGTTTTTTGCAGCGGATAGGCAACTGGTAACTACCTCACCGGCAGGAAGTTGTGGTTTGAGTGCGTAAATATAACTTATGACTTCTGGTCAGGAATCGCGGCCCCTGCGGGGCGATAAGCGAGCCGGCGCCAAGCGGCGCCCGGCGGTGTCGCGCAAACCGCGCAAGCTTCTTCCTCTAAGGGTGGACAACCGCCGGACCAAGCAGCGGCTGATTATCCTGGCCCTCGTTTGCATGAACTTCTTTTTCCTTTGGCTCGCCCTCACGGTTTTCGCCCAGGCGGATTTCTGGCCACTGCTTGCGGCCCCCATTCTTGTTTCGGCATGGTTCTTTTATGAGGTTGGGGCTGTGGCGACTGTTATCGTGACCGGTATTCTTCTGGTTCAGACCTCCTTCGAAAAGAATGGCGCCATCCTCATAGCCGTGGCCACTTTCGGGGTTATAGGAGTCATGCTGGGCTGGGGGCAGCGACGGCAGCGGCGGCTTCACCGGCACGTCTTGAGGTCGTCGCTCACCGACTCCCTCACGGGGCTATACAATTTTGGTTCCTTTATGGAATGCCTCGACCGTGAGATGCGGCGTGTGGACCGATACGGGGGCGCGGTCACTTTGGTGATGTTCGACATCGATCACTTCAAGATGTTTAACGATCGCTTTGGCCACCAGGCTGGAAACGAGGCGCTCAGGATCGTGGCCGCCATGCTCAGAAAACAAAAACGCGAATCGGATATCGTGGCTCGCTTTGGCGGCGAGGAGTTTGTCCTGCTCTTTCCCGGGAAAGAAGCATCGGGCGTCGAAACAGCCAGACGCATGCGCAAGGCGATTTCCCAGATTCGCGTTCCGGTAGGCGGTGGCGCCACGACTGAGATCACGGTGAGCGCCGGAGTGGCCTGTTACCCCAATGGCGCCGCGTCCAAGGAAGAGCTGCTGGACAAGGTCGACCAGCTTCTTTATGCCTCCAAGCGCAAAGGCCGCAACCGCGTCAGCGTCGCGCCCCCCAGGCGCCGGCTCGCGGCTTCATAGGAGCAGGGGCGAGAACACTTCGCAGCCGATGGATTGGCCGAAAAAGTTTTTTCAATGCGCACGATCAGCTTCGTTGATTCCCGGAAAGTATGATTATGAGCGAAAAGGGGTATTAGCTTGGACATGCAAGAAAAAGCGCCAAAACCCAAGACCGAGAAGATCCGTGTGAGCATCGAGACCGGCAGCTGCACTATCGTGGGTACCGTTCATACTCCGGCAATATCTTATCGCAGCCGGCTTTCCGACCTGCTCAACCAGAAGGAAGCGACCTTTCTCTCGGTCACCGACGCGGCCGTTTACAGGCTGGATGACATGGAAGAGCCGGCGTATTCCACTCCCTACCTGGCGGTGAACCTGGGTAGCATCGAGATGGTGCGTCCTCTGGAGGGCTAGGCGTTTTCTGCTACTGGTTGCAGCAGCAGGTAGCAGACCAGGACGAGAAAAAAGACCTCTATGGTGGTCAAAAGGGTGGCAAGCCAGAGCAGGAATCTGGCAAAGCGGGTGCCGACGGACCCTTTTGAAAGCCTGCGTTTTTCCAGTCGTCCCGAAACCAGGTAGAAGATGTGAAATATCCCGAAGGCGAAGCCCCCGTAGAAGAACTGCCACTCTGGCCCCGCATATCGCAATAGCAGGTAGTAATAAAAGATTTCCACCAGCAACACAAGGACATTCAGACGATAACCGGCCTCGACCATCATTTCGAACTCAATTCCTGGCAGTTCCTCCTGTAAGCGCTGCCTCTTCTGGCCAAGGTCACGAAAAGCCCTTGGCGCCAGCGACAGTGTGAAAACGCTTCCGGCGATCATCAGCAGCGTATAGAAAAAAAGTAATATCCGCATGGTCAGCTCTTGCCGGTTCGCCTATGGTTTTTGTCCACGGCCATCACCACGGCCGCGGCGGTTCTCGTCCGGCTCAGCGAGAAAGCGCAGGTAGAGAAGGTCCGCGTTTGCCAGCAGGAAGAAGATGGATAAAAGCGGTAGTGCGGGAACGCCGATTTCCAGGCTGACGCCGACCAGCATTGTGGATACAAATGACAGCGCCAGCGCCAGCGCTGTCAGAGTTCGGCGCAGGCGCCACAAGAGAGTGCAGCCGACGAACAGCGAGAAGAAAATAATGTCGCTGACACCGAGCCGCGAGACGGCGTCGGCGCCAAATACCGGCAGATTTATGGTGAAATAGTCAATCCAGGGACCGCCGCTTTCCACCATTTTTTTCGTCGGGCCCAAAAATACACTCCATATATCCACGCCAATAATGAGCGCGCAAATCAGCAACACCTGACTTATCGATGTCAGCATCAGGGCGATCCAGAGGCCGGCGCTGGTTGCGAAGACGATCTTGGCCAGGCTTTCAACGGGTCCCCATCCCTGCCAAATGGCAGTGGCGGCGGCTAGCCCGGCCATCAGGGCCAGCAACAACAACCAATGCCGTATATTTATCAGGAAGGAGAGGGTGGAAGAAATTGCGCAGACGGCTATTAGCCCCAGTGCGAAGGAAACGCCCAGCCGGGCGCTGGATTCCGGGTTTATGGATTCAGTGAAGAGCAGAGCCGCCAATACAGCGACCCCGGCGATGAAAATGCCAGCGAAGATCAACGCCGTCCTGAGTTCGACGCTAAAGTTGAGGCTGGGCGTCCGTATTGGAATTCCTTTCAGATCTTTGCCGCGGTAGAGCCGGGCTACGCGGCTTTGTTCTACCCTAGTATGGCGGTAATGATTCGTACCAGTCGCCAAGGACCTTGAAGGATTTCCAGAAACGGGTTTTTCGTCTTTGGTCATTGAGGGACGTATCGATCTCAGGGGTGATGAGAGCTTCTGTGGTAGGCGTGAAAGTCTGGATCTCGCCTGGTTTATATGTAAGCTCCTGCGCCAGCGGAAAGTCCATCCGGTTAACCGCCGCCAGGGCCTGCTCGCCCATGATTACCAGCAGCTTCGGCTGGATCACCATCAGTTCCCGCACCAGATATTGCGGGCAATTCTCAACAGCCTCCTCCTCACCGGCCGTCGCGCATTTGATCACGTTGGTTCCATAGAGCAACAGCGAGTCTATTCCCAGTTTCTGGCAACCCTTCATGATCGCCTCGCCGGCGCGGCCATAGAAGGCGACTCCTTCGGACGCTTCGCTGGGCAGCGTCTTGTACTTGATGAGGAAGATATCCGCTAATGGATGCCCGGAGCCGATGACCGGCACGGCACGCCCATGCGCGCACTTTTCGCAATGTGTGAGCTCCCGGCAGAGCTCGTTGATATCCGCGATGGCCCTGGTCAGATGTTTGTCGTGAATATCTTCAGGACTCGGCAATTGTACCTCTTGTGAAGAATGGAAGCGGCAGCCCGTGTTTTCCGGTCAGAAGAGCCTCTAAAGCGGCATCTTTTCCACCCGCAAGCTATTAGTTATTAGCCGCCAGTTGGACAAATCCTTTAAGAGGTGAACTCAGCTGCGCTCGAACAGTGATACGACCTCGATATGCGGAGTATGGGGGAACATGTCGACGGCTCCGGTCCTGATCAGCTGGTAGCCACCTTCCGCCAGCCGGGCAGCGTTTCCCGCCAGGGTCGAGGCATTGCAGGAGACGTAGACGATCCGGGGCGCGCCCAGTTCGATGACGCGCTGTATCTCTTTCTTGCTGGCGCCGGCTCGTGGCGGGTCGAGGACGACGAGGTCGGGCCGGCGGTCGAGCTCGATGTTCTTGAGCGCCGCCCTGACCTTGCCGGAGATAAAGCGGCTGTTGGTGACGCTGTTGGCCAGGGCGTTTTCCCGGGCCAGGCGCACGGCGTCTTCCACGATCTCTATGCCGAGGATCTCCGAGCAGGATTTCGCCATCAGGAGAGCGATGGAGCCGATGCCGGAGTAGAGGTCAAAGACGAACTCGTGGCCTTCAAGCCCGGCGTATTCCAGCGCTTTACGGTAGAGCCGCTCGGCCATCAGCGTGTTGGTCTGGAGAAAGGTCTGGGGCGAAACCTTGAACCGGAGGCCACAGATCTCTTCGAAGATATGGTCGCGGCCGGCCAGAACGGTAAAGGGGAAGCCGGTTGCCACCGAGGCCCGGGTGTCGTTGATGCTCCAGACCAACGAGGCGATGCCGGGAAATGCCGCCGTCAGATTTTTCGTAAAGCCTTCGGCGTCGGGGAAGTCCCCGGGGCCAGTGACGATGTTGACCATGATCTCGCCGGTATTGATTCCTTCGCGCAGGACCAGATGCCGCCAGAATCCGGTCTCGCTTTGCTGCTCCCAGGCGGCAAGTCCGGTGCCGCGGGCAAAGTCGCGCACGGCGTTGCGGATGGCATTGGTTGTCTCGGAGTGTAAAAGGCAATCCTGGATATTCACCACGCGGCGCCAATCGCCGGGCAGATGGAAGCCCAGGTCGAGACCAGTTCCGATAGCGGCGTCCGAAGCGTCGCTTCTACCGATCGCCTTAACACTATCAGCCGCCCCCCGATCTCCTGCCGAAAATGAGAACTCAACCTTGTTCCGGTAGCGCCAGAGAGGTTCCGCCGCCAAGGGCTCGTCGACCTCGAAACCGCGAATCCCGCCGATATGCCCGAGGCATTCCGTGACCTGGCTTTGCTTGTATCTGAGCTGGGCGTCGTAAGAAAGCGTCTGCCAGGAGCAGCCGCCACAGACGCCGAAATGGCGGCACTTTGGTTCCACGCGCTCCGCCGAGGAGTTCAGCAGCTCCTTGACCCGGGCTTCGGCATAGGAGCGCCGGGCGTGTGTCACAACCGCCCGCACCCGGTCACCTGGTACGGCGCCTTCGACAAAGATGACAAAGCCATCCTGGCGCGCTACCCCTCGACCACCGAAGGCAAGGCTGGCAATTGAGAGGTCGAGTTCCTGTGTTTTAACGGGTTTTTTCATGGCGACAGATCATCGATCCTTTTTGAGAGGTTCATGGTTACTGCGAGCCCAGCATAGCAGGAGAAAAACCGCAGGGAAAAGAGGCAGTGCTGGTCCTGGGAGGTGAATGACCGGCGAGCGGCCGGAAAACAGTGCCGGTCAGGAGTAGTCCGATCGCTCCGGGTCAGTTATACATGCCACCGAAACCGCTGTTCGTGACATTGGAGTTTTCCAGGATTTTGGGGTGGATATAATACTCGGTAACCATGGAGGACATGGTCATCGGACCGAACATGGACCAGTCGATATCCTGCGCGGTCACCCGGTTTACAAAAACCTTTGACGCTATTTCGTCGCTCTTCGTGCCCTGCGTAACGCCGTACATGGTCATCGATACGCTGGACACCTCGGGATACTCGAAGAGAGTCGGTACGATCTTCCGGGACAATGATGACATGGTCGCCTCGACAAAACCATCTTCACAGGTGGCCGGACGGTCCACTGCAATATTGATTTCCAGACTGGTTTTATCACCAGAGAGAATTGCGAATCGCACCTGGGCGGTTTCGCCGAGGCTTCGCCCAACAACTTCCTGCAGACCTTCCTGGGTGAGCAAGGGGGTCACGAAATTATTGCGAACCGTCATGCCGTCACCGGTTGAGGCCTTGTCGAATCCACATCCGAAGGCCATCAACGCCAGAGCCAGCACAGCCATTATTCCAATAATCACTACGACTGCGCGATCGGTAACATGTCTGCTGTTTTTAAAGTTCATCCTGCCAACTATCCATGTGACTAGTTTTAATTGCCCGAGGTTGATACCAATCAATTCCTATCAATATAGCTTAGCGAATTCCGTGCCAACAATCGCGAATTCCACAGCTGACAGGAAACAATCACAAAGAGCCCCCTGCCTTAGCCGTTCCAGCCAACCAGACATGGCCGAAAAACCAAGCCATATAAACCGGCTTCCGTGGCATATCCCACACAAGGTGTGGCATTAAATGAAAAAATTGAGGGCAACGGCTGTCGCGCGGCTTACGACTTTATGGCTTCGCCTTTCAAAAAACTAATCAGTTCGTTTCAGATTCCTTATACAAAATGACCAGTTTAGTCAGGTTTTTAGATAACAGGGTAGAGTTTTTTTACTTTTTTTCTCCAGGTTGGCACAGTTCTTGCAAGTATAGCGTTGCGAGAGCGACTATTTGTTCCCTTCACATCGGTCTGGGTCAAAAGTTCGCTTCTTCTGCGGCTCCGGCTGGTCACCGGAGCCCAAAAAAATTACCGGCACCAGCATACAGGCCGGAGTTACATATATGGAGCATGAAGGTGCGGGCTCTCTTCAACAAAGGGTGTAGGGAAAGGGTGACGGTGATTACGGTGATTCGGGGTGATTGGGCGAAGACAATTTCCCTTTAGAACTAAATGACCCGTTTCTCGCTCGGTTTTACCCCACGAGAGAAGCCACAAAATGACGAGGTCTTTCTTGGAGGTGGTTTGCGAGAGATGAAAAAGATGGCATGAGTTTTGACCTATCGTGAACGCAATAGAAAAGAAGGAGAGAAAATGAAGGATGAATTGGATAACTGTAATGGCTGCATGGAAGCCTGTTCGGATCAGCTGGAAAAACCAGCCAAATCCATATCCAGGCGGAAGTTCCTCAGCGTCGGAGCATTGACAGTTGGGGCCGCGGGGGCCACTGTCGCCGCTACCGGGGGTCTGGGATTACTGGGTTCGATAGCGGGAGCAGCAACAACACCGCCAACCTGCGCGACCGTTCCCGGTACCGTCAAGCATCCCCGGGGCACCTGGGGCTATGAGACCCTGGATCCGGCTGTTTGTGCCGAGCGGGCATATCATGGATTTTATGTGAATTTCTGCTGTTGGGCTGTAGTTGACGGTGTTCTGGGCACGATGCAGGATACGCTGGGGTCTCCGTATACCAACCTCGACCTGATGGCCTTCAAATTCGGTGCAGCCGGCGTCAATGGTTGGGGTACTCTCTGTGGTACAGCGCTGGGAGCCGCGCTTGTTACCAACATCATCGTTGGCGCTGTCGGTGGGGTTGATAAGGGAAGCGCCATGTCCAATGACCTGTTAGCGTACTATGCGGCGACTTCGATGCCGGCTTATGTTCCAACCGCACCGGAATACGAGGCACGCGGCGGCACCAAGCCGCAATTCCTGCCAGGCGGAACATTCCCGACCTCAGTCGCCGATTCACCGCTGTGCCACGTATCGACTAACAAATGGATGTTCGCGGCCAATACGGCATGCGGCCTGCCGACATTCGCATATGGCGGTACGGCAGATCCAACCTCGATTGTCAGCGGCAGCATCGAAAGGAAAGAAAGGTGCGCGAGGCTGGCGGGAACCATGGCCTACAAAACAGTAGAGCTGCTCAACGCCTTCAAGGCCAGCTCTTATACCTCTGGTGCCTGGGGCGGCGCTGGCGTAGGCAACCCCGGTGGATCACCTGCACAGAAAGACTGCGTGGACTGTCATACCATCTAACCATAAACCCAGAATAACTTCGCAAACAACCAGGAGGAGAAGGAAATGAAGTTAATACAGAAACTGGGTCTTGTGGTGGTAACGGTCTGCCTGATAGCCCTGGTGTTAGTACAGGGTATCGGCGCCATCGGCAACGCGGCAGTAGGCGAGTATTCGTGTTACTGCACGCAACCGGTGCTGAGCCTGACCCAGGAAAATATATATTGGGGCAGCTTTGCTGCTTATGAAGCCAGGACCCTGTCGGTTGATTACGACGTGAGCAATTTGTCAGATAACTACGCCAACGCTCACAACCTGCAGATAGTAGGAACCAGCAACACGGGCGGAGTAAGCTCCATTAACAATGGGCGGGACATCAACATGGTCTCCGCCGGTGAATGTGAGCTGGTCACCGTCAAGTACAACGTGCCCCCCGGGGTTGGCGCTTTCAACACCAGGGTCTACGCGACGACCAAGGATCAATGTGGCAACTCCTATGATTATCCAGGCCCGATGCCTACACCGTAAGGACGGCGCTGCTGGATGGATGAACCTGTAATTGATCCCGAGAGGAGGATGCCGTGTTCGATACACAGAACCACAGTCGGGAAACGTATGTGAAGCCCGAGCTGTTGATACATGATAACTTGAGGGAAATCACCTTCGAGTGCCCGAACTGGCAGTGCAGCGTAGTGGTTCCGCCGCCGCCGGCATAGGCTGGAATTAGCGAACGACACAGCAGGGGGGTGGCCCCGAACGGGGCCACCCCCCCCTGTGCTAAATACGTATTAAAAAGGCGGATGCTGAATAATCAAAGTTCTGCAGAGAAAACCTTTGCAAGAAATCAAAAATCATCCAAGGAGATGTAAGTCATGCCTTCAATCGGCTGGCAGGAATTAGTCATAGTCCTTTTTTTAGTGCTGGTTATTTTCGGACCCAAGCGACTCCCGGAGATGGGTCGCTCAATGGGCAAGGGCATCCGGGAATTCAGAAAATCCACCGGTGAGATCCAGGAACAGTTAACTCAGGTGAAAACTGGCACCGTTGTGGCTGAAAAAGCTGAAGCAGTGGTGGTTCAGGAATCGTAATTGCCTTCAGGATCATAGTATTTTCCTTGAATGAGCAACCAACTCGGCTTGCCGTTTGCCCGGCAGGGCAGATGCCGCGTGCGGGATGCGGATTTTTGACATGCCCTGCCACGTAACCTAGAATGATAGACAGTTTAAAATCTTGATTAGTAAACATCGCTGATTTAAGGAGTTGACCATATTGGGGTCTTTAGGATGGCCAGAAATCATAGCCATATTGGTAATCGTACTGGTGATCTTTGGTCCCAAGCGGCTGCCAGAGATTGGGAAATCGCTGGGCAAGGGCATCAAGGAATTCAAGAAATCAACCACCGAGCTGCAGGAGCACATCACCAAGGAAGAACCTGAAGCTCCCAAGGTTGAGAAGGCGGAGACGGTTGAGAGTGCGAGCGAACCTGCAGCTACCACTCAACCCGAAGCTGCTCCTGAACCCAAAGTTGCTCCCGAGCCCGAAGTTGCTTCCAAGCCCGAAGCTGCTCCCGAGCCCGAAGCTGCTCCCGAGCCCAAGAACCCCGAAACCAAGACCTCCTGACAGCGCCCCCGCGGCCTGACTCTTCTCGGCAGTGACCGATTCTTCTGACGACCGCATTCTAACCGACGATCGGGTTTTATCGCTGATTGGTCATCTCGAGGAACTGCGTAAACGCATCATCATCTCCGTCATCGCCCTTGGCGTGGGCATGGCGCTCTGCTTCATCTTCAAGAGCTGGCTGCTGCAGTTTATGATCACGCCGCTGGGCGATAGAAAGCTGATCACGCTTTCGCCCACCGAATCCTTCATGACTGTTTTCAAGGTGGCCGGCTACGCGGGCATGATAATTGCCTCGCCGGTCATTATTTACCAGATCTGGGCTTTTGTGGCTCCCGGCCTGAAGACCAAGGAAAAACGGGTGGTTATGTTCTCGACGGTCTTCACCACGATCCTTTTCCTCTGCGGCATCGCTTTTGCCTGGTACCTGGTTTTGCCCCGGGGGCTCAATTTCCTGTTGAATTACGAGAACGAGGTCTTCAATCAGCAGGTACAGGCATCGAAGTACTTCACCTTCGTGGCCTTTTCCCTGCTGGGGTTCGGCCTGATCTTTGAATTGCCGGCGATGATCCTGACCCTGGTGCGGGTTGGCGTCGTGGATGTGCCTACCTTACGGAAAAACCGTAAATACGCCATCCTGATCGGTACGGTTGCCAGCGCCGCCCTGACTCCCGGGCAGGACCTGTTCTCCATGCTGGCCATGGCCATCCCCTTTGTGCTGCTGTTCGAGGTCAGCCTGATCCTTGCCCGCTTCATCAAGCGACCGGAAAAAAAGAAAGAGGCGGTCGATGTGACCGATGATGGCCCCGAGGGCGAGGCGGCGGGTTAGATGAGCCCTGTCCTGGACGATAATATCGCAGCGGCCGGCAACGCGGATTGCGAGGTTGAGGCGGGTGCGAATTTCGGCAAAAACCCGGATGAGTTTGAGCAGGAGGATGCGCTGGCGTCGCGGACCCTGGATCTGTCGGTTGTAGTACCCGTCTATAACGAGGAAGAGCGTATTATCAATACGATTACGCTGCTTGAGGCCTATCTGAGCCAGCAGGGAATGAGTTATGAGGTCATCATCTCTGATGATGGCAGTCATGACGGCAGCCCGACGCTGGTCAGGGAGCATTCCGCTGTAGCCGGCAGCGTGCGGCTGATCCGCGAGCGGCAGAACAACGGCAAGGGAGCGGCTGTGCGCAGGGGAATGCTGGCGGCCCGTGGCGACCTGATCGTTTTCACCGACGCTGACCTCTCCTACCCGGTTGAAACAATCGGCATGTGTATCGAGGCGCTTGCCAGCCATGATGTCGCTGTTGGCTCCCGGAATCTGCCGGGTTCCGACATCGAGATCACGCCGCCACTGTTGCGCCGTCTGGCGGGGCCGGTATTCAAGGCCGTCGTACGGGGACTGGTAATCAGGGGTTTCAGCGACACACAGTGTGGTTTCAAGGGCTTCCGCGCCCAGGCGGCCCACGACATCTTCAGCAACTGCAGCATCAACGGCTTCTCGTTCGATGTGGAGGTGTTGGCGCTGGCGCGGCTTTTCGGCTATAGCATCACCGAGTTACCGGTACGATTGCTGGTGGACTCGTCAGATTCGAAAATCAATCTCACCAGCGATCCCTTGCGGATGATCGGCGAGCTTCTGGAAATCCGCCGGCGGGTTCGCGAAATCGGCAGGGAAGCTCAGAAAAAAAATTAGACCGACCGCTGTATCAGGCGACTGGCCGTGCTCTAGCGCACAAGCTCCTTGAACCCTTCCAGTCCGGTATCAGATCGCACCCGGTATCGTAAAAGGCCGAATGGGTCGTCGCTGCTTTGTTCTTCTCCGGGTTCTGTCGTCGTAGCAAGCAGATAACCCGCATCACGAGAATATTTTATGACATCGGAATCGTACTTGCCCGCCGGGTAGCAGAGCCAGTAAACCGGATGCCCGAGCCGGGACTTGAACGTCTCCGCCGCTCCCGAAAGCTCCTGCTTCAAATCGGCTCCCGAGAGGATCGTCAGATCCCGGTGGGTTGCCGTATGGGAGCCGATGTCCATCAGGCGGCGGTCGAGATCAGCCACCTGCTCCCAGTCCATGTATTCCGGGGTTCCCACTTTTTCCGTGATTATGTAGAAGGTCGCGGGAAAGCCGTACTTTTCCAGGATTGGCGCTGCCACCTGGTAGTTGTCCAGGTAGCCGTCGTCAAAGGTCAGCATCACCGCCTTGGGCGGCAATGGTGTGCTGCTGTAAAGAGCCTTGAAAAGCTGCGTCTCGCTCACAGGTTGATAGCCAGCCTGCTTGAGGTAGCTGATCTGGGCTTCGAAGTCGGCGGTTGAGACAGTGAGATTGTGCCGTATATCGTCGGCGCCGTCCGGAGGCTCACCAGTGTGGTGGAACATCAGGATCGGCAGTTTGACGGTTCGCGCCGGACTTGGCAAAGAAGCGGGAAAGCTGAGCGTTTCAAAAACCGGTTTGCTCTCGGCCGTGGTGGCCGTATCCGCTGGAGCCGCAGTATGGCAGACGGCGCCTTCAGCGTCGGCTGAACCCGCATCGGTGATGACAGCCGGGCTGCTGTCCGCCGATGACCCACACCCGGCCACAGCCGTGGTGACATAGACAGCTAAAACAAACAGGGCTAGGGATAAAAACCAGTATCGGGTCACAGCTAACCGGTTTTCAATTCCACCCTTCTTAAAAAACCACTGGAGATCCATCATGTCACGGGAGTCACTGATGTCGTGGGCGTAGACGAAGGTGCCGTGGCGGTAGCAGACGGCTTGAGCGACCTCAGGATCGGGATGAGCAGGTCGGCCGTTGGTTTAACCCCGAAGGATCCCTTTTCTCCATAAAGCACGTAGACGAGGGACACCTGGCCGATGCGACTGTCGAGGTTATCGACCGAGGAAACATCGACGCCCTGGAATAATGGTATTTCCGAACGGGGAGCGTCCGTGGGTTCCGCGCCGGCCGAAAACACGCCGAGTTCCTTGAGATTTAGCAAAAACTGTTTCTCCAGGTCGGAATACGCCGGCGCCTGGTCGCTTTCCGAACGGGTGATTATTACAACCGCGTCCACCGGGACGTCGTAGCTGCCGTTTATCGAATCGACCATTGTTCCCTGCAAAGTGGTGAGCAGTTTGGTGCCGCCGCTTCGGCCGATTTCGCGTGCCAGCTCGCGCCCCACGACTGTTATAAGGGTGGAATCATCAATTGTCGCGAACTGGGCATCGTTCTTCAATTCCGCCTTGATTTTGGCGGTAACCGCCGGCAGATCGAAGCGAGCGTTGAGTACCGTGTTGCTCACCACCTGGCCACCGGCGCCGTGAATAGCCGAGGTCAATTTCCGCTGTAGTTCATCACCAGCAGTGCTGGAAGCGACTATGGCGATGCGCTTGCCCTGGATGCGGCCGCCGACGATGAAGGGAAACGTATCATCCTGATAGCGCAGGTTGGTGGCACGCTCCCGGCCGAGCTGGTTGTTCTGGGTCTGGAGATCGTCGATATTGCGCTGGATATCTTCGACGAGGACATCCTGGCTCGTGTCGACCAGACCATTGTCGGAAAGGCTGATTCCCACCAGCACGCCCAGGCCGAGGGCCAGGAAGACAGCCACCAGTGAGAGAAGATGATATCGCCAGGTTAACATCCTAGACATTCACCAGCAGCCGGAACTTTACCGCGATCAGGCTGGCCAGCGATTTAAGCTGGGGAGAGGTCGAAATCACAGCCGCCATTGGCACGGCGGCCGCGACCAGCAGGACGGCAATCTCCACTACCAGCCTGACTGGAGAAGGGTCGGCCACAATTGCCGCCGCTCCGGGGCTCCGGTTTTGCCGGTCGCCGCGGCCGGCGTTCAGGCCAGGGTGCCTGGAGCTGTCCGGCAACGATTGTGCGGATCCGGCGAGGGACCAGTTGACCAGCCATCGCCAGGCCTCCGGGCCGGCCTCGCGCGCCTTCAATATCGCCAATAACACGACCGGTGGCCCGAAAACCACCAGTACCCGCAGCGGTTTCTGAATTTCCATCGATACCGGTGTATGCCACCAGAAACTGTCAAAGAACATGACGCTGAAGGAGAATGCCAGTGCGGCGATGTACATGTAGCGCCAGGGTCTCAGGGCCACGAGACCCAACCCCAGGGTCAGGTACCAGGGCTGGAACCAGAAAAGCGCCAGAGGTGTCAGCAATGCCAGCCCGGCAGAAGCCGAAACCAGCCCGTTAAAATCCTTCACGCCGATCAGATGCCAGACCAGATAAGCAACCAGGATCGCCGCCAGGGTCACCTGGACGATGATGTTTGATACTGAAAGCTGAAGGTGCCCGGCGGCAGTATCACGGATCAGCGCTGAAATCGTGTTGTTTGTCTTCTGCCCGACCGTAAACAGGTAGAGGAAAGTATCTTTGCCCACCCAGAGTGGCAGATAGCTCAAGGTGGTGACGACCACGGCCAGGGCCAGCGAACTGGCGGCAACAGCGATTTGCTTGCCCCTGCCCCGTTGCTTCCGGATAACCAGGGCCACATAGACCAGCAGCATCGGCAGGGTGACGAACTTGACCAGGGTGGCCAGGGTAAAACAGAAGACGCCGATCAGATAGCGTTTGTCCAGGTAACAGAGCAGGCCGGCCAGGACCAGTGCCAGCATCAGGATATCGTTGTGGGCGTTGGCTACCACCAGCGTCAGGATAAACGGGTTCCAGCCGTAAAAGACCAGTGCCTTGCGCTCAAGGCCGGGTTTGATCCGGGAGGCGATCTTCCAGATCAGTACCAGGTTCACAAGATTCAGGCTGATAAAAAAGCCCCGGAAGAGCAGCAGGTTGGCGGCCACGCCGTCCCCGGCGATTCGCGCCAGCAGGGCGGTGACATATACATGCAGTGAGCCATATACAGAACCGGTGCCGACCCAGCCACCGAGGCTGAAAAATGGGTCCTGCGGGAAATATGTCGCCGGCACCACCAGTGGATTCTCCCCGTAGAAGGCAAAGATTCGGCCGTGCCGGATGTAGTCAAAGACATCTGTCGAAAGCAGGAACGGCGTGATGAACATCAGCAGATGAAAAACAATGGAAAAGGCGAAGATGATACGATTGTTGCGGTCAGACCAGATGCCCGGTCGTCGCTTCTCATCGGAACCGTCTGTCAGATCCGCCTGCTCACCACGCTCCCCCGCCAGGTCTCCTGTTGATTCCGAATCCGCGCTGTCTCCCGCGCCGACAGCCCTGAGCGCCAGGAGATAGAATCCGAACAGTATCAGGGCATTCAGGCTGATGACCCCATAGAGGATATAATAATTGGAAAGCTCGAAGCCGCTCTCCGGCAACGCCAGATATGGTGGAAAAAAACTGCGGTCGGTGTTCGGAATGAAGAAGGCGACAAGGGCGAAAAGCGTGAAGCCAAGCAGGCAGACCGATCCCGATAAAAGCAGCGCGGGCAACGGGTTGGCGCTTCGGACCCGCCAGAGGTCTTTGATTTTCTGCTGAGCTGTTATCGGGTATCTCATATTTTCGGGTTGATCTGCCAGGTGGGTGGACAGGCTTTTGCAGAGCTGCCGGGAAGGATATTCTCTTTAACCGCAATATCTTATAGAAAGAAGCTGAAATGCTCAAGGCGCCAGCAAGCGATGGCATTCATTCCTTTGTCATGGCAGCGGTGAATGTGAGCGAGGACGGGCCGACTGGCAACTATCCCTGTTTTGTACTTGAACGAGCTTACTCTATACTTACGCTCGTTGGCTGCCGATAAACGCCGTCAGCCAATTCCTGCGACAGGAGGATGAATTTAATGACTGACAGAGAGGGAACGGTCGGGGCCTCCGCCGACAGTGGCGACGGTATCAGGATTTTCAGCGCCACCTGGGTGCTGCCCATCGTTTCCGATCCTCTTCATAAAGGCGCCGTGGCAGTCGCGGGCGACAAAATCATACAGGTCGGCACCCTGAACGCCCTGACCGAGGCCTATCCGGGCGCCGAAGTCACTGATTTCCACCACGCGATCATCACACCAGGTTTTGTAAACTGTCACAGCCATCTGGAATACGCCGTTTTTCGGGGGTTGCTGGATAACAAGAACTTTGGTCCCTGGATGCTCGAATTCATCGATCAAAAGGCCAAGCTTTCCAGGGCTGATTATGAGGTCAGCTCCCTTCTGGGCGCCTCAGAGTGTGTCTCTTCCGGTGTCACTACCGTTGGTGAGTCCATGTATTCGGGCGCCAGCCTGGCGGCCATGAGGCAGGCGGGGCTGAGGGCTCGCGCCTACCAGGAAGTTTTTGGGCTCGATGACAACAAGATCGACGAAACCATCTCGATGCTCACCGATACCCTGGATGAACTCGAGCAGGAGTCGGGAGAGCTGATTGAGATCGGCATCTTTCCCCACGCGACCTATACGGTAAGCGCCAGCCTCTATCGGGCGATTGCCGAATTGGGCCGGCAGAGGGGCATGAAAATCGCGACGCACCTGGCCGAGAGCAAAGAGGAATCGGTCTACATACGCTCCGGCTCCGGTGTTCTTGCTCTCGACCTGCGTGAGAAGGTGGGCTGGGACTACCTGAGCCACGAACCTTTCGGCGTGACCCCGATCAAATACCTGCAGCAGTGGAATGTCTTCAGCTCCGACTTCATGGCTGTCCATTGCGTGTACGCGGGGCCAGCGGACATCGAGGCGCTGGCCAGATATGACGTGGCTATCGCCCATTGTCCCAAGAGTAACGCCAAGCTGGGTTGTGGCATCGCTCCGCTGCCGGCATTCCTGCGGGCGGGCATTCGCGTGGGTTTTGGCACCGACAGTCCGGCCAGCAGCAACATCATGGACATGTTCGGCGAGATGCGCACCGCCATCTTTCTGCATCGCGGCTCCGAGCGTGACGTCAACGTCCTCAGCGCCGCCGAATGCGTGCAGATGGCGACCCTGGGTGGCGCCAGGGCCCTGGGTATGGAGGACCAGATAGGATCACTGGAGCCCGGCAAGCAGGCGGATTTCGTGGCCATCGACATGGAGTACAGCCACTTCACTCCCATCCACGACCCATACTCGGCACTGGTATATGGCGCCAATCAGGAGGATGTCTTCTTCACCATGGTCGCCGGCCGCCCGTTGTACACCAGGAAGGTGCTGCTGACTCTCGATGATGAGAAGATCACCGCGGACGCTCTGGATGCCAAGGAGAAGCTCTGGCGCTAGATCCATATTGCCGTCACGGCAGGGATATTCGCTTTTCCGCCGAATGTAACGTATAATCCACCTTGTATATCCACGGAAGACTCGGTTGTCCCCCTGTTCCTTTTCTGAACCCATAGGATCAACTGCGTCTGCTACATGCAGTGCGATCCCCCAATGGGCGCACAGAAAAGGAGTTCAGTTTTGTTCGAAAATCTAGGTTTGGAAGAGCGCCTGCTCAAGGGCGTTAAAGCTATGGGCTATACCACGCCCACCCCCATCCAGGAAAAGGCAATCCCCGTAGCGCTCGAAGGCAAGGATATCGTCGGCTGCGCCCAGACGGGCACCGGCAAGACCGCCGCCTTCATCCTGCCGCTGTTGCAGCGTATGGGCACACAGCGCGGAGTCAAGGCGCTGGTAGTAACACCGACCCGCGAGCTGGCGGGTCAGATCGAGGATGTCGCCCGTGAGTGCACACGCTTCACCGGGCAGAAGGTAACCGCGGTTTACGGCGGCGTCGGTTATCAGCCGCAGAAAGACAAACTGCGGCGCGGCGTCGATCTATTGGTGGCAACACCCGGCCGGCTGCTGGATCTCCAGAGCCGCGGCGATGTCGACCTGAGCAAGGTCGAGGTTCTCGTCCTGGACGAAGCTGACCGTATGCTCGACATGGGCTTCTGGCCCGACGTCAAGCGTATCATCAACCTGATGCCGGCAAAGCGCCAGAACCTGCTCTTCTCGGCGACCATGTCCCATCAGGTATTGGGAGTCGTCGGTTCCACTCTGAACAATCCCGTCCGCATCGATGTGGCGCCGAGCGCCACGCCGATCGAGGCCATCGACCAGGCGGTTTATCCCGTTGGCAGCACCCAGAAAGGTGACCTGCTGGTACGCCTGCTTGAGGAGCGCGACCTTGACCGAGTGCTGGTCTTCACCCGCACCAAGCATCGCGCCGACCGTGTCTGCCGCACCCTGTCCCGCAAGGGCATCAATGGCGTGGCCATCCACTCCAACCGCACCCAGTCCCAGCGTCAGCAGGCGCTCGACGGCTTCAAGAGCGGCAAGTACCGTGTACTGGTCGCCACTGACATCGTCGCCCGCGGCATTGACGTGGATAACATCTCGCACGTCATCAACTTCGATCTTCCCAACAAGGCCGAGGACTACGTCCATCGCATCGGCCGTACGGCTCGTGCCGGCAACGACGGCACGGCGCTGAGTTTCCTGGCGTCAGAAGAAGCCTCCTCGCTGCGCGAGATCGAGGGATTGATCGGTACGACGCTCAGGTGTGAGGACGTAGAGGGCTTTGATTACGACTACCGTGTCGTGCCCAGCCCCGACCGTGAGGCAACCAAGGTGCGGAAGCTAGTTTACAATGGTGGCGCCCTGTCCGGTAAACGCAAGCGCGGCCGCAAGCGCCCGACTCGCAGCATGGCTGGCGCCCGGTAAGGACAGAAATATGGAAAGCAAATCAAGGGGCCCTTCGGGGCTCCTTTTTCATTCCAGATCCCAGGCTGCTCCAGAGTCATTCCGCATGATCCCGGAACAGTTCATTTCAGTTTCTATGCTAGCAGCGCCGCTTCCGCTATAATATTCCGGGCTTCAATTCCCCAAACAGAAAATTATTATGTTAATGAATCGTAAAAGAATCAATCGCTGGACCCGCTGGTTCGCCATCATCATGGCGGCCGCATTTGCGCTGGGTACGGTATTCCTGGGCGTAGGTTCTTCGACCGGCAACCTGTTCTCCGGCTGCTCAAAGAGCAGCACGCCGGGTTCGCTGTCAGCCAGCAGTACCTTTGAAGAGCGCGTGGCATTCTTTGAAGACCAGATCAAGCAGAATCCCCAGGACAAGGATTCCATGCTGGCGCTGGCAAATCTCTATGCGGACCCAACTGTCGGCCGCTACGACGACGCCATCAATTACTATAACCAGTATCTGGTGCTGTCTCCGAAAAATCCGGATATTCTCATGCTGATCGGCAAGGCCAGCATGGATAAGGGCGACGCGGAGGGCGCGATCAAGGCATATACCGAGGTGACCCAGGTGGCGCCGACCAACGCTTTTGCTTACTTCAAGCTAGGCGAGGCGGCCAAAAATAGTGGCCAGAACCAGGTCGCCATCCTTTCCTGGACCAAATATCTCGAGTTAAACCCGAACGACCCGAACGTCCAGCTGATCAAGGACGAGATCGCCAAGCTTGTCGCTCTGCCGCCTGTATCGACGCAGCCGACAACGATGGTGCCGGGAAGCCCCGGAACCTCGATTCCGCTGACACCGACTTCATAGCAGTTACCGGGCGCTGAAGGCCCTGAGTATCGACATCCACTCTCCGGATGTGCTATAAACCATCCTTGCCTGCGGTCGATACAAGGACTGTTTTAGGGGCTCATACTTTACAGAGGTGCTTCTTTGAAACTGATAATCACGGAAAAAGACACGGCGGCCAAGAAAATCTCAAACATTCTGGCCGGTGGCAAGGTCACGACGGGGTCATACCAGAAGATCCCTATTTACACTTTTACAGCAGACGGCCAGGACTACGCCTGTGTCGGGCTCAAGGGCCACATCGTGCAACTGGAGTATCCGGAGGAGTTTTCTGACTGGCGCAAGGTGGAGCCCAAAGCGCTCATCGATGCCGAGCTGATCAAGTCTCCTTCGGCCAAATCAGTGGTGAACGCGCTTAAAAAAACAGCCAAGGATTGTGACAGCGTTATCATCGCCACCGACTTCGACCGCGAAGGCGAACTCATCGGCCTGGAGGCGCTGGAGCAGGTTGTCGAGGCCAACCCGGCGCTGTCTCAGGGCGTACGCCGGGCGCGCTACTCAGCCCTGATTGCCGAAGAGATCAACCGGGCTTTCTCCGAGACTACCGAACTTTCGATTCCCCTGGCCCAGGCTGGCGAGGCCCGTCAGGACATAGACCTTATCTGGGGCGCCACACTCACCCGGTTTATATCACTGGCTACCTCGCGGCTGGGCAACCAGTTCCTTTCCGTGGGAAGGGTACAAAGCCCGACCCTGGCTCTGATCGTCGAGCGCGAGCTGGAACGGCGGGCTTTCATCGCGGTTCCGTACTGGCAGATTTTCGCGGACGTCAAATCGTCCCAGGGGGATTTTACCGCCCAGCACAAGACCGACCGTTTCCTGGACAAGACCGAATCCGACGCCGCTCTGGCCAAGGCCGGAGCCGCCACGACCGGCAAGGTGACCTCGGTCAAATCCACTCAGAAGAAACTGCAGCCACCGGCGCCGTTCAATACCACCGCCTACACCAAGGCGGCAACGGCGCTGGGCTTTTCAGCTGCACGGGCCATACGCCTGGCGGAGGATCTTTACCTGGGTGGTTTCATCAGTTATCCCAGAACCGACAATACCGTGTACCCGCTCTCACTGGATCTGCGCGAGATCCTTGGAGAGCTGAAGAAGAGCTCCGAGCTGGGCGCGGCGGCCGGCGAGCTGCTGGCACGGCCTGAACTCACGCCGACGCGCGGCAAGAAACAGACTACGGACCACCCGCCGATCTACCCCGTCGGCGTTCCCGGAGCCGGCGATAAAATGGACGATGCCCACTGGAAGGTCTGGTTCCTGGTGGCGCGGCGTTTTCTGGCGACACTCAGCGACGAGGCCATATCCGAGAGTAACCGCGTCGACCTGGAGATCGGCGAGGAGCCTTTCGCCGTCAAGGGTTCGCGTATCGTCAAGGACGGCTGGCTGGGAGTCTATCCCTACGGACGCAGCAAGGACGTCGAGGTTCCGCGCCTGCAAGAGGGCGAAGAGGTACAAGTGGAGCGGGTCTACGACGAGCAGAAGGAAACCCAGCCGCCGGGCCGTTACGGCCAGGGCCGTCTGATCGAGTTGATGGAGCAGAACGGCCTTGGCACCAAGGCCACCCGCCACAGCATAATCCAGAACCTCTATGACCGGGGCTATATCAAGAACACCCCGGTGGAGCCGACCGAGACCGGCATCGGCATGGTCGAGGCGCTCAATACCTATGCCGACCGCATCACCAAGCCACAGATGACAGCGGAGTTGGAGGAGGAGATGAACTCCATCGCCGAGCAGGCAATGACCAAGGACGAAGTGGTCAAGCGCTCGCGTGAACTGCTGCATCTGGCGTACGCCTCGCTGGAGGAGCACAAGGAAGAGCTGGCCGGCATCATCGTCAAGGGCATCCAGGAGGACAAGGTCGTCGGCACCTGCCCCAAGTGCGGCAAGCCGCTGAAGATCATCCGCTCCAAGAAGACCAAGAAGCGCTTCATCGGTTGCGACGGCTACCCGGATTGCGATAGCACCTATCCGCTGCCGCAGATGGGCAGGCTCATCCCCATGCATGTGGAATGCCCTTCGTGCCATACGCCCAAGGTCAAGATCATCACCCGGGGACGCCGTCCCTGGGAGCTCTGCATCGATCCCGACTGCCCGACCAAGGATGAATACAAGAAGAAGGCTGTGGCGCGGAAGGCAGAGAAAGCTGCGGAAGCAGCGGCCACGCCGTCCGCCAAGGTGAAAAAAGCAGCTGCGGCGACGAAGGTTGTCAGGAAGAAGAAAAAAGCTTCCTGATCACGTTGGCGGCAAGTAAAGCGCTACCATAAGTAGAATCTTGAGCCGGATCAGCTGAATTTCCTGGGGAGCTCCATGTACTTCATCACTTTTGAGGGAATCGATCAAAGCGGGAAATCAACGCAACTGGATTTACTGGCAGCCGCCGCGGCCAAGGCCGGCATCGACACCCTGAGCGTCCGCGAGCCGGGCGGGACTCCGCTGGGTGAACAGATCCGCGAGCTGCTCCTCGGCCCCGAACACGACACTATGGACGCCTGGACCGAAGCCCTCCTCTACGCCGCCGCCCGTGTGCAGCTGGTCAAGGAAGTCATTAAGCCGGCGCTCATGCAGGGCAAGATCGTCCTCTCCGACCGCTATATCGATTCTTCGCTTGTGTATCAGGGCATGGCGCGCGAGCTGGGCGTCGATCGCATCCTCGATCTGAACCTCGGAGCCACCGGCGGGCTGATGCCGGACCTCACCTTCGTCTTCCACCTGGATGTGGCCGCATCGCGCGAGCGTCTTGCCGGACGCGGGACTGCCGAGGATCGCATTGAGGGCGAACCGCTCGATTTTCATCAGAAGGTTGAGGATGGGTATCGGAAACTGGAGGAGATGTATCCGGGGCGGATTGTGGGGATTGACGGCGGGCGGAGTGTGGAAGAGGTTCATGCTGATGTGGTTGCCGCGTGTGGGGAGCGGCTGGGGTTGGAGCTGTAAAGAATATTTTCTTTCCAGAACAAACCACAAATAAGCAGTACACAACTTGACCTTGGAGTACTTATGTGTAAAGGATAACGCTACCCTGAAACCTTGGCCATCAAAGACGATTATTTCCCAAAAACAAGCCCCCGATTCCCATCCACCCCTCCCATATGACAAAATCATCCTATGTCCACACCACCGCCAATCCTGCACGACCTCATCGGCCAGGAGCATGCCTTCCGGTTTCTCGCCGCGGCTATTAACCAGGGCGAGCCCAGCCACGCCTATCTGTTCCACGGGCCCAAAGGCGTGGGCAAGTATGAAGCCGCGCTGAAGTTCGCTGCGGCGCTTTGCTGCGAGAACGACGGCTGTGGCGAGTGCCCTTCTTGTGAGAAGGCCGCCCGGGGCGTTCATCCCGACATAGAGGTCATTGCTCCCGTGGGCGCCTTCATCACCGTCGACCAGGTGCGCGAGATCAACCGAAACCTCAATTTGCGGCCACACGAGAGCCAGGCGCGGGTTTTCATCATCCGGGGCGCCGGCAGGTTCAACGCCGAAAGCGCCAACGCCTTTCTTAAATCTCTCGAGGAGCCGCCATCGTTTGTCTATTTTCTGCTTCTGACTGATCGTCTTGACGGTATCCTGGCCACTATCGTTTCCCGCTGTCAGCCGGTTCGCTTCAGCCCGGTTCCTGCGGCGGAGATCGAGGCCTATCTTTTAAAAAACTACAAGACAAGCCCGGTAGTGGTGCAGGCCTATGCCCGCGCCAGCCGTGGGAACCTGGTAATGGCCAAGGCGCTTTGCGGTGAGCCGGGCCTGGCGGAGCGCCGCCAGCGTTATCTGCAGATTGGCGAAAACCTTGGCCGTGGCGCCTGGGAGGGCGGCGCCAGCCAGATGGCGGCCGAGATCATGTCGGCGGCAGTTGACGCCGGCGAAGCGGCAGGGCAGGAAGAGGATGTAACCGTACCGGAGGGTTTTCAGACGGCGCCGAAGAAGCACCGTGAGCAGGACGCCCATCGCCGTGCCGGGCGCGCGCAGAAGGATGAGCTGAATCTGGCCCTGGACATCCTCGAGACCTGGTTCCGCGACATGATGGCGATGGCGTCCGGAGCTGGCGAAGCTATTCTCAACCGGGATTACGAGTTGGAGCTGGAAAACCAGGCGCTGGAGTCGAAGCTCGATAATTACCGGCAGGCCCTCGAGGTCATCGAGGCCAGCCGTTCCAAACTGAGCTATAATGTGGAACTGGAGCTTGCTTTGCAGGCTATGTTCTATAAATTGCAGGAGGTTTTATAAGTGCCGGAAGTGGTTGAAGTTGCATTCAGGAATGGCTGCAAAGTCTATTCCTTTGACGCCGCCGGCCTGGAAATCAGCGTCGGTGACCAGGTCATCGTCCGGACCAGCCGCGGTATTGAGATAGGTAAAATAGTTGTCGCCAATCACGAGGTGCCCCAGGAAGAGATCGTAGGCACCCTTGAGAAAGTCGTGCGCAAGGCCACCGAGAGCGATCTGGCGGCCGTGGAGCGCAATGACAAGCTGGCGGTGCGTGTTTCCCAGGTTTGCGAGGAAAAAATCGAGGAATATGGCATCGCCATGCGCCTCATCAATACCGAGGTCGTTTTCGACGGCGGCAAGATCATCATCTCCTTCTTTGCCGAAGAGCGGGTGGATTTCCGCAAGCTGGTCGAGGATCTGGCCAAGAAGTTTCGCACCCGCATCGAGTTTCGCCAGGTGGGCGTCCGCGATGAAGCGCGGTTGATCGGCGGATACGGCCCCTGTGGCCGGCGCATGTGCTGCACGATGTTCGCCGGTGACCAACAGCCGGTCTCCATCAAGATGGCCAAGGAGCAGAACCTGCCGCTGAACCCGATGAAGATCTCAGGAATCTGTGGCCGGTTGATGTGTTGTCTGAAGTATGAGCAGCAAGCCTACAAGGACTTCAAGTGCCGGGCGCCGGGGAAGGGCTGCATTGTCCAGACCGATCAGGGTGAAGGCAGGGTAGTGGATTACCTCGTGCCCAAGGAGAAGGTGCTGGTGAATCTGGGCGAGGCCGGCCAGACAGAGGCTTCACTGGAAGAGATCAAGGCCGCTGGTGAACGCGAGAAAGAGAATCCGCGGCCACGCGACGAGGAGCAGAAACCGCGGCCCGGCGAGCCGGAGCGCGGTGGCATGAGGGCGGGCCAGGCGGCGCGAGGGAAAAGGCCGGAAAAGGCTGGCGAGAAAGCTGCCGGCAAGCCTGGCGAGAAAGCCGCTGCCAAGCCTGGCGAGAAGACCGACGAGAAACCCGCCAGGCGGCTTGGCGGACGGGGCGGTGGCCGGGGCGGGCGCCGTAGAAGGCGCTAGCGTGGACCAGCGTCCGATAGGCATGTTCGACTCCGGAGTCGGCGGGCTTACCGTCCTGCACGAGTGCCTGGTCTCCCATCCCAATGAAGATTTTATTTATCTGGGCGATACCGGGCGTTTTCCCTATGGGCCGAGGCGGATCGAGGAGATCAGGAGCTTCGCCTGGCAGATCGCCTCTCACCTTTTGTCTCTCGATGTAAAGCTGCTGGTGGTAGCCTGTAACTCGGCTACGGCGTCGGCGCTGCCCTGGCTGCAGGAGCAGCTGGAGGCTTCGATCATCGGCGCCGTGCATCCCGAGGCTGAGGCGGCGGTACAGACCACCCGCAACCGCCGGGTAGGAATACTGGCCACCGAGGCCACCGTGGCCAGCGGCAGTTACGCGCGGGCACTGCTCAACCTGGATGCCGGACTGGAAATTTTTTCCCAGGCCTGTCCGCAGCTGGCCTCGATGATTCAGAGTGGCGACGTTTCCTCTCCCGAGATGGTGGAAGCGGTCAAGAGTTATGCGGCGCCGCTGAAGGAGGCGGGAGTGGATACGGTTATCCTGGGCTGCACCCATTACCCGCTGGTGACACCGATGCTGCAGCGGGTCTTCGGCCGGGAGGTAACGCTGGTAAACTCCGCCAGGGAGATCGCCCGCGAGGTGGGTGAGGTGCTGGAGCGCAAGGGAATCGGCAACAATCCGGCGCGGGAAGGCAATTATTCCTTCCTTTGCACCAGCGAAGCCGAAAGTTTCGTGAAAGTGGGCGCGCGCTTTTTGCAGATGCCCTTCGAAAACGTGAAAAATGTAGATATATCTGAACTGGAAAGGATTGGTGGGATTTGAACTTAAAGACAATCACTCGCGGCGGGATTATCGCGGCCATGTATGTAGTGCTGACTGTTACCCCGGGCCTCAACGCCCTCGGGGTAGCTTTTATAATCTCCATGGCCAGCTCCGCCGAGGACAATGTTCTCTTCTGGCCGACCGCCTTCACCGTCGGTCTGGGTGAGCTTGGTGTCATGGTGGTTCTGGCTGCGCCACTCTTCGTCATGCTGAAGAAGAATCCCGCGATCATCGGGTTGGAGCAGAGGCTTTAATGGCCTTCGAAAGACCAGACGGCCGCAGTCCGGGGCAGATCAGGCCGATGAAGCTGACGCCCGGTTTCCTTGAATACGCTGACGGTTCGGTGCTCATCGAGGCGGGCAAGACCAAGGTCATCTGCGCCGCCAAAATCCAGGACGGTGTGCCTAACTGGATGCGCGGCCGGGGCAATGGCTGGGTTACTGCCGAGTACAGCCTGTTGCCGGCATCGACGCCGGACCGCACCTCCCGCGAGGCGGTCAGGGGCAAGCAGGGCGGCCGCACCCTGGAGATCCAGCGGCTGGTGGGACGAAGCCTGAGGAGCATAGTCGACATGCGGGCGCTCGGCGAGCGCACCATCTGGCTCGACTGTGACGTCATCCAGGCGGATGGCGGCACTCGCTGCGCCTCGGTCTCCGGTGCCTACGTGGCGCTCTATCTGGCCCTGGCCCACCTGGTGGACGAGGATTACATGGCCGAGATACCGCTCACGGATTCGCTGGCCGCGGTAAGCGTCGGCGTCTGGGAAGGTGAGCCGGTCCTCGATCTGGATTATGCCGAGGACAGCACTGCCGAGGTGGACATGAATGTGGTCATGACCGGCTCGGGCGGCATCGTCGAGTTGCAGGCGACGGCGGAGAAGAACACTTTTTCGCGGGAAACGCTGGATCGGCTGATCGACCTCGCCAGCTCCGGCATCGAAGACATCATGGCCGAACAGCTCAAGGTCACCGCGCTCAGGAAATAATCGCGGGTTGAGCAACAAAAGCGCACCGTTTCGAAAAATGACTTCCCAGGAAAAAACCACAATCATCGTCGCTACCTCGAATCCCAACAAGGCGCGTGAATTCGCTTCCCTTCTGCCCGGCGTGAATGTTCTGCCGATGCCGGAGGGGATCGTTCTGCCGGAGGAAACCGGTACCACCTTCGAAGAGAATGCCAGGCTCAAGGCGCGGTCTGTGCGGGACCAGATAAGTGAATGGCCCAACGGCAAGGTCTGGGTGATGGCCGACGATTCCGGCATCGAGGTCGAAGCCTTTGGCGGCGCCCCGGGCATCTACTCGGCTCGTTACGCCGGCGAGGACGCAACTGACGCCGACAATGTGGCCAGGATGCTGGCCGAGCTCGAAGGGCGGGACGATCGCGGCGCCCGCTTCGTCTGCGTGCTCGTCTGTGTTTCGGCGGCGGAAGAGGAGCTGGTAGCCCATGGCTATTTCGAGGGAACGATCGCCGGGGCGCCCAGGGGCAGGACCGGTTTTGGTTACGACCCCATTTTCATCCCCCTGGATAAAAAGCTAACGGTTGCCGAGATTTCTGCCGATGAGAAAAATCGCATCAGTCACCGTGCCCGGGCAGCCCACAACCTGCTAGCCAAGCTTCGGGGAGGCTAACTCAGAAGCAAGAGCTTTCCAAGGGGGGGGTGGAAGGCAACTTTTAGGGAAAGCGGAGCGCCCAAAAAGTTTCAACACCCTTTATGCAGTGTGTGGGCTCCCGGACCGGACTAACCCCCAGGCTTGATAACTTCGTAGTTTTTCGCAGTTTTGCCGACCTTCCCAGCGGGTATCTATCCTCCATGAAGTGGTCTTTCAAAGTCGGGCGTATCTTCGACATCGAGCTTCGCGTCCATATCACCTTCTTCCTGATCGTTCTGTACGCCGCCTATATCTGGGGCGTGGGCTATGAGCAGGGCTGGCCGGGGGCGGTATACGGCGCATTTCTGATCTCGATGCTGTTCATCTGCGTGGTCATACACGAACTCAGCCACTCACGTATGGCACAGCACTACGGCGCTGAAGTGGCCAGCATCACCTTGTTGCCGATCGGCGGCGTCTCACTCCTGAAGAACATGCCGGAGGAACCGAAGAAGGAGCTCTGGGTTTCCCTGGTCGGCCCCTTCAGCAACATTGTCATCGGAGCCATCCTGGGATTAGTGTTGATCCTGCTTCCCGGCAAGGTCGAAGCGGCTAGTACCGAACAGTTCACCGACATCATGATTGGCATCAGCCTGCAGGGTTTTGTCACCTACATGCTGATCATCAATCTGCTGCTGGCGGTTTTCAACATGCTGCCGGCCTTTCCGCTGGACGGCGGCCGGGTCCTGCGCAGCATCCTGGCTCAACGGATGTCGTATGTCAAAGCAACCCGAGCCGCGGTAACCACCGGGCAGATATTCGCTTTTATGCTTGGCATTGCCGGGCTTTTGCTGGGCGCCTGGCTCTGGCTGATCATTGCCATTTTCATCTATATGGGCGCGGAGCAGGAAGGCGCCGGCGCCGAGGTAAAAACCGTGCTTTCCCGACTCACGGTGGGGCAGGCGGTCGAGGCCGGATCCAAAGTGCTTTCGCCCGAGCAAACGCTGGGTGATGTGGTCACTATTGTGCTCCACTCTTTCCAGGAGGATTTCCCTGTACTGGACGGTGACAGAATCGTCGGCGTGCTAACCCGGGCGAACCTGATCGGAGGCTTGCACAAGGCTGGCCCTGACGCCATGGTTTCCCAGGTTATGGAGAGGAAGTTTCCGCTGGTCGAAGCCAGTGCGCCGTTTTCAGAGGTCTACGAGAAGATGAATGCCAGCGGTATCAAGGCGGTGCCGGTGGTCGAGGGTGGCCGGCTGGTGGGCATGGTGACGCTTGAGCATTTAAGCAAAGTCTTCATGCTTCTTAGTTCGACCGACAAGACGATTCTGCCGGGCCAGCATTAATAGCTTCACAGTCTTAGTCGATCCCGTCCATGAACTGCAGACACCGCGACCTTCATGAGCATTATTAAAGACGGCCCACGGGCGGGACCGCCTTTATTTATCGCGTTGCATTAGTCAATCCGTTATCCTTTCCTGGTCTTGATGCGCCTGCCGGCGCTCTTGCCCCCGGCCTTGACCTCGATGTGCTTGGCTGGTACGGAAGTGATCGCGCCCTTGACCGTCAGCTCGAGTACGCCATCCTCGAAAGTAGCCTCGATATCCTTCTCGGTAACCGTCTCCGGCAGTGGCAGGGTTCTCTCGAAGCTGCCGTAGGTGCGCTCCCGGCGATAGAAGTCATCCTCCTTGATTTCCTTATCTTCGTGCCGCTCACCAGTGATTGTCAGGGTATGCTCTGCCAGTGTGATGTCCACGTCCTCTGCCTTGATGCCCGGAAGCTCCAGCCTGACAAACATGTCCTCGCCCTTGGAGTAGATGTCCATGGGCACGCGCATTGTGTCTAGGCCGAAGAACGGCTCCCCCAGCAGGGACCTGAACGGGCGGCCGAACAGGCTCGTCATCTCACGAGGCATGTCCAGCAACTCTTTGTAAGGTGTCCACCTGACGAGTGCCATCTCATTCACCTCCTTTCGGGAAAGTAAAAGGCAAATCCCAATTAAGCGAGCCTGCCTTTGCCAAATGCCCTCCACATACCTGCCTCTCCTCTTTCAGTAACCAGCTTCTACTATTTAAATTTCCAGTTTGGGGGAAACTAAACAGTGATAATTCCGGTGTCGATTTAAATAGATCGATTGCGTTGATTTATTAGTTCGATACCATTAATATGAATTATCATACTTATTACACAAAACAAGGATTGAATCAGATGACCAAGGAAGCCTTGCCGGACCCGCAGTTCTGGGGCTCGGCCACAGTGGGTGAGCGGGGGCAGGTCGTTATCCCCGCCGACGCCCGACAGGAGCTGGACATCAAGCCAGGCGACAAACTGCTCATTTTTTCCGGCATGCACGGCAGCTCGCTCAATGTAATGAAAGCGGAGCAGGTCACCGAGTTTGTCTCGCGGGCCATGGCCAAGCTGACCAAGATGGAAGAGATCGCCCGCAAGGAAGAGAAGTGAGCGCGCGCGCGAAAGCAGGCGCGGCCGTAGCGGCCCAGCGGGCTGCTACGGACGGCCTGCCGCCCGCGAGCGATGGCCCGGTTATCGAGGTCGAGCATCTGACCCGGAAGTTCAATGGCTTCATCGCGGTGGATGATGTGAGTTTCACTGTCGGCCGCAAGGAGATCTTCGGCTTCCTCGGCCCCAACGGCGCCGGCAAGACCACTACCATCAATATGCTCTGTACGCTGCTCAAGCCCACTTCCGGCAGAGCCACACTTAATGGATTTGATGTGGCCTCGCAGCAGGACGCCGTGCGGCAATCCATCGGCATCGTCTTCCAGGATCCGACTCTCGATGACCAGCTGACGGCGCGCGAGAACCTGCAGTTCCACGCCATGCTTTACAACGTGCCACCGGCTGAGCGGGAGAAGCGGGCCAGAAGGGTGCTGGAAATGGTGGGGCTGACCGACCGCGCTGGCGACCGGGTGGAGGCCTACTCGGGCGGCATGAAGCGCCGGCTGGAGATCGCCCGTGGCCTCATGCACTATCCGCACGTGCTGTTTCTGGACGAGCCGACCCTGGGGCTCGACCCCCAGACACGCAGTGCTATCTGGGAGCATGTCCATGAATTGAGAGCCGAGTATGACATCACCGTATTCCTGACCACCCATTACATGGAAGAAGCAGAGAACTGCGATCGCATTGCCATCATCGACACAGGCAGGATCGTGGCGCTTGATACGCCCGGCACTTTGAAACACGGCGTTGGTGGCGACATCATTACCCTGCGGTCATCGGACGCGGTTACGACCCTGGCGGAGCTCAAGGAGAAATTCGACCTGGAAGCCCTGGTGAAACCGGCGGTGGCCGACACTTCGGGCCCGGCGGGCGACCGCATCTACGTAGAGGTGCCGAATGGCCGCACGCTGCTGCCACAGATACTGAAGGGTTTGACCACGGAGATACTCTCGGTCGCCGTGCGCGAACCCACCCTCGACGATGTCTTCCTCAATTTGACAGGACGGCAGATTCGTGAGGAATCGGTCGACAAGATGGACGCGATGAAAGCCCGTGTGCGCCGACGCCGGTCCCAGAGGGGAGCGGGACATTGAAAAGGTTCCGGGCGGTATACATCATCTGGCTGCGCGACCTCAAGCGCCATTTCCGCGACCGCGCTCGCATCTTCGGCTCGCTGGCGACACCGATCATCTTCATCTTCATCCTGGGGCAGGGGCTCGGCTCTTCCATCGGCGGCAACCTGTCCGCCGCCGGCGCGTCAATCGACTACAAGACTTACATGTTCCCCGGCATCCTGGGGATGACGGTGCTGTTCGCCGGTGTCTTCGCCTCGGTGTCCATCGTCTGGGACCGGGAGTTCGGCTTTCTCAAGGAGATGCTGGTAGCACCGGTGCCGAGCTGGAGCATCGCCCTGGGAAAGGTAGTCAGCGGCGCCACCATCGCCTCGTTTCAGGGCTGCCTGATGCTGATCCTGGCGCCGTTCGCCGGCGTCTCACTGTCGCCGCTGATCATCGTCGAGTTGATACCTACACTATTTCTGGTAGCTTTTTCGATGACCGGTCTGGGAGTGCTGGTGGCATCGCGGCTCAAGAGCATGCAGGGCTTCCAGATGATCATGAACTTCATCATGATGCCCATGTTCTTCCTTTCGGGCGCCATGTTTCCGCTATCCAATGCGCCCGTCTGGATGGATACGCTGGCCAAAATCGATCCGCTGACTTATGGCGTGGACGCGCTCCGGGCCATCATGCTCAGCGATGTGCCGAGCCGTTACGCGTTCACGACGGACATCGGTTTGCTGGCACTGATCTCCGCGGGCATGCTGCTGATCGCCATCTCCACTTTCAGCCGGCAATCGTGAGCAGTCAGGCGGGGCGTCTTGAATAGCCAACCGGGGCGGGAAGTGTTGAGGGCACGTTCGCGGCTGCGGGAGCACCCGCGCTACCGCTGGCTGGTGCTGGTCACAGTGGCCGGCGGCCTGATGATGGCAATTCTGAGCTCGTCAATCGTCAACATCGCCCTGCCGACCATCACCGCCGAGTTCGGCTCCAGCATCACCACCATGACCTGGGTGGTCACCATCTTCATGATCACCCAGGCGACGCTGATGCCGGTCTGGGGGCGTGCCGGCGATCTTTACGGCCACAAGAGGATTTTCATTACCGGCCTGCTGATTTTCTCGGCCACCTCGATCCTCTGCACCGTGGCCTGGAACCCCTACAGTTTGATCGTCGGGCGCGCACTGCAGGCGGTCGGGGCGAGCGCCCTGTCGCCGATGGCCCTGGCCTTTGTTTTCGAGGCGTTTCCGCCGCGGGACCGGGCCCAGGCGCTGGGCGTCATGGGCGGGGTCATGGGGGCGGCGCCGGTTATCGGCCTCACCGGTGGTGGCCTGCTGGTGGAGGCGTTCGGCTGGCGCAGCGTCTTCTTCATTTATATTCCGCTTTGCGCCGTTATCGTGCCGGCGGCGCTCTTCGTGCTCCGGGAATCGGAAAAACAGGAGCGGACCGGCTTTGACGTCCTCGGCGGCGCGCTGCTCTCCACCGGTCTTTTCAGTGGTCTGATGGGGCTGAACGAGGGAGATAACTGGGGCTGGAGCGACGGGCGCACGCTGGCCTGTTTCGCCCTGATGGCGGCACTGCTTGCCAGCTTTGTCTGGTGGGAAAATCGGGTAGCACGGCCGATGCTGGACCTGACCCTGCTGAGAATCAGGTCGCTGGCGACGGCCAACATCGCCGGTTTCTTTTCATCGGGGGCGATGTTCGGCTCGCTGGTGCTGTTGCCTTACTTCTTCCAGGCGGTGCTGGGTGAAAGCTCCTCAGCCACCGGCTTTGAAATCGCGCCGCTGGCGCTAATGTTCGTGTTGGTGGCGCCGATCGGTGGCAGGCTGACCGCCAGGATCGGGCCACGTAAAACGGCCTCGGCGGGACTGGTCATCGCTGCCACGGGATTCTTCCTGCTGGCGACGCAGTTATCCGCGGATGTCTCGAAGCTCAGGATCGCCATGGCCATCGTGGTCATGGGCATCGGCCTGGGTATGACCATGGCGCCGCTGACCACGGCGGCGGTGCACGACGCTCCCGCGGACAAGCGCGGCATTGCCTCGTCCCTGCCGAACATGAGCCGTTTTATCGGCGGCTCGTTCGCCATCGCCATCTTCGGCTCTTTTCTCTCCTCGCGTGTCACCAGTCATATGGCCGCTGCGGGCGTTCCGGCGGGGAGCATCACGAACGGCGCTTCCTCAGGCGGCGGCGGCGTCGCTGGCGACAATTTTCTGGTGAATCAGGCACTCGCGCTTTCCTTTCGCGACGTCTTCTTTTTCGCCATCTCGTTCATTGCCATTTCCCTGGTTGTGGTGCAGTTTATCCCCAGGCTGAAGCATGAAGCGTAGGGAAAGGAACGATAGCCCTGCGCCGGAAATAAAAAAGGGACGCAACCCCGCGTCCCTTGTTCGTTGTTCGCATGTGCCTGAAAAAGGCCTTGCATATGCTGGTAAAAGATCTTATTTATCCACCACTCACCGCAGCTCGGCTGCTCCGCCAAGTCGCCTCGGCTAATTTATTCGACCGCCGCGCTCCGTAGCTCGGCGATCTCGTCCTCGATCTCCAGCATCTGGAAATCGATGGCATGCGCGCCATGGTTGGAGCGGACCTTTCTCAGTTCGCTCAACTCCTCTTTCAGTTTTTCTATCCGCTGGTCTCGTTCCTGGGCTGTCATGGCACACTCCTGAAAATTTGATGGCTGCTTTACTGAAGCTTTGAAATTTAGACGTGGTTTTCGCTCAAAGGTTGCAAAAATATCAGACGATGATACTGGCCGGCGCAGGGACAAACACATCGATCGGCTGGTTTAACCGAAGAAACTGGTCACCACCAGCAGCAGGCTCAGCACGATCAGGGCCGCCGTGGTCAGCCCGGCGACGACATTATGCCGCCGGCTATTGGCATACTTCCCCATGATCCCCTTGTCGTTGACGATTACCATCACAAAAATCAGGATCAGAGGCAGCAGAATTCCATTGACGTCCTGTGCCAGCACCATGATGGTCAAGAGCGGCAGGTTGGGGATCAGCGCCACCGCCGCCCCGATGACTATGGAAGCGGTGAAGATGCCGTGGAAGATCGGCGCCTCCTTGAAGGAGCGGTTCACCCCGGACTCAAAGCCGAAGGCCTCGCAGATGGCGTAGGCGGTGGCCAGCGGCAGGATGCCCGCCGCCAGCACCGAGGCGTTCAGCAGCCCGAAGGCGAAAAGCTTCGAGGCCCATTCCCCCGCCAGTGGCACCAGGGCCTGGGCAGCGTCGGAGGCGGTCTCGATATCGCCGCCGGTTTTATAAATGGTCGCGGCGCAGGCGACGATGATGAACAGCGCCACCACATCGGTGACGACCGCCCCCATGATCACCTCGGCCTTGGTGTAGCGGATATGCTTGATGGAAATGCCTTTGTCCACCACGTAGGCCTGGATGAAGAACTGGCCCCAGGGCGTGATCGTCGTGCCGATGACGGCGATGAAGAGCAGGATATAGCTGGCGTTCATCTGGAAGGATGGCACCACGGTGCGGTGCAGCGCCTCGCCCCAGTCCGGGTGAGCCATGAATCCCGAGACTACATAAGTCAGGTAGAAACTGGAGAAGACCAGGAAGACCCGCTCGGCGATCTTGTAGGAACCGCGTACCACGAGCAGCCAGATGAAGACCGCCACGAAAGGCACTGAGTAATACTTCGAGGCGCCAAAGAGCTGGAAGCTGGAGGCGATGCCGGAGAACTCGGAGATGGTCGTGCCCAGGTTCGCTATCAGCATGGCGGCCATGGCGAACAGGGTCAGCTTCAGGCGGAAGCGTTCGCGGATCAGCGCCGCCAGCCCCTGGCCGGTCACCACCCCCATGCGGGCGCCCATCTCCTGGGTAACCGCCAGGCTGAGGGTTATCAGCAGTAACATCCAGAGCATGCTGTAGCCGAAACGGCCGCCGGCCATGGAATAGGTGGCGATGCCGCCGGCATCGTTATCGGCATTGGCGGTGATCAGGCCGGGACCCATCATGGCGAGGAAGAGCAGCAGGCGGGTGCGGCCGATGCGTGGCATCCGGGGTAACCGGGGGCTGGGTAGTTGGGACAGCCGGGAACGGCCGATGTGCGGGAGTGCCTTCAGGCGGCGTCGCATGGTTCGGGCTCCAGGCTAGCCGAAGATCTTCGGCAGCCGTTTCTTCCAGGTGAGGGGCAGGATGATGTCGATGGCGTCGTCCACGGTTACGATGCCGCGCAGGACGTTCTCCTCATCGATAACCGGCACTGCCAAAAGGTTGTACTTGGCCACGACCTGGGCGACTTCCTCGAGCTTGGCGTCGTCGCGGATGCTGATCAGGTGGTGCTCCATGAACTCCTCGACCTTCTGGTCGCGCCGCGCCAGCAGCAGGCCGCGCAGGGAAATAACCCCCGCAAGATGGCCGTCGTCGTCGACGACATACATGTAATAAATGGTCTCGGCGTCGGGTTCCAGCTCGCGCAGGCGGCCGATGGCCTGGCCGGCGGTCATTCCCGGCGGCACGGCCACGAACTCGGTGGTCATGATGCCACCGGCGGTATCCTCCTCATAACTCAGGAGCTGGCGAACGTCACGCGCCTCTTTTTTGCGCATGTTTCCCAGCAGCGCCGCCGCTTTTTCCTCGGGCAGGTCCGCCAGCAGGTCGGCGGCGTCGTCCGGGTCCATGTTGGAAAGGATGGTGGCGGCCTTCCGCTCGTCCATGTCGTTGAGCAGCGTAGCCTGGAAATTGGGGTGCATCTCCTCAACGGTGTCGGCGGCGATCTCGGCCTCGAGGGCCTCGACCACGGCGACCCGCTCCTCGGGAGAAAGTTCGTTGGCGATGTCGGCGATGTCGGCGGGGTGCAGAAGCGCCAGTTTGTCATGGGTAACCTGCAGCTTCATGCCGCTGCTTTCACCGGCCGCGACTGGCTCCACCGTCTTCCAGTCCAGCAGGTGGGGCTCTACCCGGCGTGAAAGCCGCTCGGCCAGACGCGATAGTCCCAGCCTCCTCATGATGGCGCCACCGGAAATATCCACACCGACCACCCGCAGGCTGCCGTTGGCGCGGGCCAGCTGGAGGTCGTTGACACGGATGAGCTTGTGGCCCTCGGTATCGACGATCTGTTTGTCGAGGATGTCGCCGGCCAGGAATATCTCGCCATCTTCGGGCTCTACGGCCTTAAGCTCGGCCGCCGGCAGGCGCAGCATCGTCTGGGATTCCTCGAAATTGCGGACCAGCTGCCAGGGGAGCAGCATCTTCTGGCGCCCGCTCTTGACGACCAGCTTGGTGGCCGAGGGGTATTTGCGCTTGATGGTGACGACGATGTCGTCCAGCGTGCCCACGGTTTGTGACCTTGAGTCCTTGACCTGCTGCCCCAGTAACTTGCTCAAGAAAAACATGCTGCTCACCTGCCCTTCGATTCCAGACTGACACCCGATTCGGAAGGGAACTTCCGTTCCGGGGAATTTTTCCATTTCCGGGAATAAAAAAACCTCCCGTGGGGAGGCTCAGGCTGGCGCTACCGGCCACCCATACAGGTGGAACCGGTCGTCGCAAACAGGCAGGCGCACAGAAGCACGCCCGCAAAGGCCTTCCCCAACTCGTACAAGCTTTGGCACAGCGCATCGTAGAGTGCTTTGGAAACGTGGGATGCAACGACCCACGCCACCCATTGCTCTCAGCCGTTTCGGACAAAACCTTATGCCGGTAATGCCTGTTCTACCCGTTGGGGTCTTTGGACCTTTCCGGGCAACGGCCTGTGTCCGCGCTGGAGCCTCACCTAACGAGGATACGGCTTTGCATATCTAAACTAGTCCCGCGAAGGTTTATTGTCAAGGCGCGGCAGGGATTGTCTGATAGAATTTCATTTATGGCGAAGTCCTCTGAAATTACCGCTCGGGTGCTCATTGTCGAGGATGACGAGAGCATCTCCGAAGCCATCACCTTCAAGCTCCGGCAGCAGGGATATGCCTGCCTGACGGCAGCCGATGGCCTTGAAGGCTTGAGGCTGCTCAGGCGGGAGAATCCCGACCTCATGGTGCTCGACCTGATGTTGCCCGGCATGGACGGCTGGAAGCTTTGCGAGCAGGCGCGGGAAGAAGGCTTCGGCCTGCCGATCATCATCGTCAGCGCCCGCACCAGCGAGTTCGACAAGGTCCAGGCGCTTTCGCTGGGGGCGGACGATTATCTGACCAAGCCCTTCGGCATGAACGAGCTGGCTGCCCGGGTGGAGGCGCACCTGCGCCGGGTTCAGCGGCCTGGCGCCGCGCCGGGAACCGCAACCGGAAACAGGATCGAGGCGGGCCCCCTCAGCATCGATCCCCGGCGCAAGGAGGCCTTCGCCGAAGGCGAGCCCCTGGGCCTGACCTCCAAGGAATACGCCGTTCTGTATCTGGTGGCCAGCCAGGCGCCCATGGTCCTGTCCAGGGAAGATATCTACCGTTCCGTCTGGGGATACGAGATGCTGCACGGAGACCGCTCGGTGGATGTCTTTGTCAGGAGGATAAGGAAGAAACTGCAGGCGAAGATTCCCTCAGTGTCGTTTCTGCACACCCATTACGGCTTTGGCTACAAGTTTGAGATGAAAGAAGACTAGGAGCGCGGGGGAAACTGAACTAAGGGCGCCCAGGGAAACTGAGCTAGGAGCGCGCAGGGAAACTGAGCGTGACCTGGGTGCCGAACCCCTCCCGGCTTTTGGCAGAGACCTTGCCGCCACCGCTCTCCACTACATGCTTGACGATGGACAAACCCAGGCCGGTGCCACCCATCCGCCGGCTGCGTGATTTGTCCACCCGATAGAAGCGCTCGAAGATATGGGGCAGGTGCTCGGCATCGATGCCGATGCCATCGTCCCGCACCACAATCTTTATTCCCCCTCCGACCCTTTCGGCGTTCAGCTCCACATGTGAGCCCCGGCCGCTGTATTTGATGGCGTTCTCGAGCAGGTTGGTCAGCACGGTCGTGGCCATGCGGTCGGAGAGCGGCAACACCAGTCCCGACCGGACCTGATTGTCGATGCTGATGTCTGACTGCCGCGCCAGCGATTCCAGCTTTGCGACGATCTTTTCGACTACCTCAGCGGTGTCGGTTTTGCCGGAGATAGCTTCCGTGGCGCCGGATTCCAGCGATGACAAAAACAGGATCTCGTCGACCAGCTGGCCCAGCCGCTGCGTCTCCTGATCGACCCGGCCGAGAAACCGGGAGGCTTCCTCGGGAGAAATCGCCGGATCCTGGAGCGCCTCAACCATCGCCCGGATGCCCGCCAGCGGCGTGCGCAACTCGTGTGAAACGGTGGCCGCGAACTGGGAACGCAGCTCGCCGAAGTCCATGGTGGCGGCTACGTCCTGCAGAAATACCAGGCATTCCGCTGCCTCTCCCGAGTGGTAAGGGATCAGTCGCGCCTGGTAGGTATGGCGGCCACCGGCGTAAAGCCTGACGGTCACGATGGCCGGTTTGAGCGACGCCATTGCCGAACGCGCCGCTTCGTCCAGCTCGTGGCTGCCCATGGTTTCCAGCAATCCGCGGCGGCGGCGTGGCTGGTCCAGCTCCTGCTCGGCGCGCGCGCTCAGATCGACGATCAGCCGCTGTTCGTTCAGCAGCAGGACGGGCAGGGGAGAGTCGAGCAGCATTCTTTCCAGGCGGGTTTTAAAGAGCGGCAGGGCGGCGGCTTCATCCGCCCGCGATGCGAGGGAGCGGACCGCCTCTTCGAGAGATGTGCCGCCGGTTGCCCGGACGGTTTCGGCTATCGAGGCACGCTCTTTACGCAACTTCTGCAGAATCATGAGGTTGACCACTAAAGCCCCGAGCAGAGCGCCGCTGATTGCCAGCAGTATTATTTCGGTCGGACTCATATCCTGGTGGCCATTAGCTGCTCATTCGCCAAAACGCGTGTCCGGGTCGTTGTCGAAATATTTGCCATCCAGGTGTCCGGTAACCAGGAAGTCGATGCGTTCTCCCATGTCGACGACCTGGTCGGCGATGCGCTCGATGTAACGGCTGGCAAGAGCGATGTGCGTGGCCCACTCCGCGGATGACGCCTCTTCCTCCTTCGGGTGCAGGAGCCGACCAAGGATCTCCTTATACATCTCGTCGATGGGTTCGTCGATTTCCACCAGCGATTTGGCCAGCTCCACATCGCGGTCGGCGAAAGCCTTGATGCCCTGGCGGATCACTTCGAGCGCCTGGGCTGACATTTTGCGGAGAAGCTCCATGTAGGGCTCGGCGCCGGCGGTCCGCTCCAGCCGCTTGGCTATCTTGGCAATGTTGACTGCCAGGTCGCCGATGCGCTCCAGGTGCAGGCTGACCAGCAGGCAGGTGTGGAGCAGGCGCAGGTCCCGGGCTACCGGTTGCTGCTGTGCCTGCAGTGACAGGCACTTGCCCTCGATCCACAAGTTGAGTTCGTTGATGTCGTCGTCGCCGGCGATGACCGCGTTGGCCAGGGAGCGGTCGCCCTTGAATAGGGACTGGGTGGAGAGGTCCACCGCTTCGACGACCAGGCTTCCCATCCTCAGGATCTCCTCGTTCAACTGCTTGAGCCCTTCGTGAAACGACTGTCTGGTCATGGCTACCCGAACCTTCCCGTGATGTAGTTTTCAGTTTCCTTGCGGTCCGGCATGGTGAATATCTTGCTCGTGAGTCCATATTCCACGAGCCGGCCCGGCTCCCCTGTTTCCTGGATCAGCATGAAGCCGGTGTATTCGGAGACCCTGGCCGCCTGCTGCATGTTGTGGGTGACGATGATGATGGTGTAGTCCTTCTTGAGCGAGTCCATCGTATCCTCGATCTGCTGTGTTGCTACCGGATCCAGTGCCGAACACGGTTCATCCATGAGGATTATCTCAGGTTCCACCGCCAGCGTCCTGGCTATGCAGAGCCGTTGTTGCTGGCCGCCGGAAAGTTCCATGGCCGAAGTCTTCAGCTTGTTTTTTACCTCTTTCCACAAGGCGGCCTGTTTCAGCGCCTGTTCGACAATGCCATCGAGCTCATCGCTGCTCTTTCTTCCCTGGATGCGGGGGCCATAAGCCACATTGTCATATATGGACTTGGGGAAGGGATTGGGCTTCTGGAATATCTCGCCGACCCGGGACCGGAGGCTGACGACATCCACATCGTCCGCATAGATATCCTTGCCGTCGAGCAGCACCTCGCCCTTGACCCTGGTCTTGCCCATGACCTCGTGCATGCGGTTCATCAGCCTCAGCACCGTCGACTTGCCACAGCCGGATGGCCCGATAAGCGCCGTGACCGTGTTCTCCCGGATTTCCAGGTTGATGTCCTCCAGGGCCTTGAAATCCCCGTAGTAGAAATCAACCCCCTTGAGTTGCACTACGCTTCTTGCTGCTTCCACGGCTACCATTTTCTCTTCCTCCTGAATCTGGCCCGGACGACCGCGGCCGTGAGCGTGAACGACAACACCAGCAGTAACAGGACCAGCGCCGTGCCCCATTTTATCTCATCGGGCATGCCCGGCACCTGGGTGGATATGGTGTAAAGGTGGTACGGGAGCGCCATCGCCTGGCTGAATGGCGAATCGGGCAGTGTCGGCAGGAAGAAAGCAGCCACCGTAAACATGATTGCCGCTGTCTCTCCGGCGGCGCGCCCGACCGCCAGCACTGTTCCCGTGATGATGCCTGGAATGGCGTTGGGCAGTACCACCCGCCTGATCGTCTGCCAGCGTGTGGCTCCCAGGGCCAGCGAGGCCTGGCGGAATGCCTGTGGCACCGCAATCAGGGCTTCCTCGGCGGCGGTGATGACCACCGGTAACACTAGCAGGCCCAGCGTCAGCGAGCCCGCCAGCAGCGAGGTGCCCATCTGCATGAGCAGCACGAACAATCCCAGCCCGAAAAGGCCATAGACCACGGAGGGCACTCCCGCCATGTTGGCGATGGCCAGCCGGATAGCCCGGGTGAGACGCCCCTGGGTGGCGTACTCGGTCAGGTAAACGGCTGCCAGGGTACCGATGGGGACCGAAAAGATGACGGTGCCGAGGACCAGGTAAAAAGTTCCGACGATGGCGGGGAAGATACCACCGGCTTTCATGCCCTGTTTGGGCATCGAGGTCAGGAACTCCGGGGTGAGCGCCGGCCCGCCTTTCACCACCAGGTAGATGAGGATGGCGATCACCGGCGCCACGGCAATGGCGGTGATCAGCGCCAGCAACGAATGCGCTAATTTCTCAAACAGGAGCTGTTTGCGCTGAGCCTTCAGATCACTCGCTTTCCCGGTAGCGGTAGAGGATTTGGTCGGCGATCCAGTTGACGGCAAAGGTTATGACGAACAGCACCAGGCCCACCGCGAACAGGGCGAAATAGTGGGAGCTGCCGAAGACGGTCTCGCCCATCTCCTGGGCGATGGTGCCGGTCAGGGTCCGGACCGGTTTCAGGGCCGAGTCCACCGAGGTGGGCATCACGGCGGCGTTGCCGGTGACCATCAGCACCACCATGGTCTCGCCGATGGCCCGCCCGATTCCCAGCATCACGGCGGCGGAGATGCCAGACATCGCCGCCGGGACCACTACGCGCCCGGTGGTCTGCCAGCGAGTCGCCCCCATGGCCAGTGAGCCCTCGCGATAAGAACGGGGCACGGCGTTGATGGCGTCCTCGGCGATGGAGACGATGGTCGGCAAAGCCATGAATGCCAGCATGATGCCGCCGGTCAGCGCCGTCAGCCCGGTGTTGAGGTTGAGCAGGTCCTGAATGAAAGGCGCCAGCAGGGTCAGCCCGATGAAAGCCAGCACCACGGAGGGGATCGCCGCCACGATTTCCATCAGGGGCTTGAGGATTTCCTTGAGCCAGCCTGGCGCGATCTCGGCGATATAGATGGCCGTGCCGATGCCGAGCGGGATGGCCAGCAGGATGGCGATCACCGTCACCAGCAGCGAGCCCAGCACCAGCGGCAGAATACCGAAGACCGGCGGCTCTGAAATCGGGTACCATTTGCGACCGGTGAGGAAATCGACTGGCGAGTAGCTGCCGAACAGAGAGAAGGCGTCCCTCAGCAGGAAGGCGAAGATGAGAACCACCACGGCGACTGAGAGGACGCCGCAGCCGAGGATGATCTTGCCGATGAGGTTCTCTTTCAGTTTTTGAGCAGTCTTCAATCTTCCCATCCGATTAATAATATGCCGAAGCACCCCGGGCGCCATGTGGCCCGGGGTGCTTCATGCACCATCATGAAATAGCGGTTCCCGCCGGCGCTGCTATTTCTTCAGCGGCACGAACTCGAGTTGCTCGACGACCTTCTGTCCTTCGGGGCCTGTGATCCAGGTGAGATAATCCTGCACCGTCTGGGAGGCGCCTGACTTGGTGTACATGTACAGCGGGCGGGAGACGGGATAACTGCCGTCCTGAACTGATGCCGCGGTGGGCGTGACTCCTGTGGATGCTGCGTCCTTCTTCACCTTGAGCGCCTTGATGTTGCTCTCGACGTAGCCCAGGCCGACATAACCGATGCCCTTCGGGTTCTGTTTGACCTCGTCGACGATCGCCTGCGACGAGGGCAGCAGCAGGGCACTCGACGCGTATTCTACCTTGCCGTCGCTCTTGCCCTTGTTAAGGATATGCTCCTTGAAGAATACGTGCGTTCCCGAGTTGCTCTCGCGGGAGAGGATGACGATCTGCCCCGGGTCGCCGCCGACGTCCTTCCAGTCGGTGATCTTGCCGGAGAAGATGTCGGCCAGCTGGTCGACGCTGAGCTCGCTGACCTTGTTGTCCTTGTTAACAACCACGGCGATGCCGTCCAGCGCCACCTTGTTCTCGACAACCTCGATGCCCTTGGCTTTGGCGTCATCCTTTTCTTTCTGCTTCATCTCGCGGGATGAATTGGCGATGTCGGTGGTGCCGTTGATGATGGCGGTGATGCCGGTGCCCGAGCCGCCGCCGGTGACGGCGATGTTGACCTGCGGGTTATCCTTCATGTAATCCTCGGCCCACATCTGGGCGAGGTTCACCATGGTATCGGAACCCTTTACCTGGATGGAGCCACCCTTGGAGCCGCCTGCGCCCCCGGTCGTGGAATTCTGGTCGCCGCAGCCAATGGCGGCGAACGCTAGGGCGATCATAAGCCCGGCGGCAAGGAACGTGGCAAAAACTCTTGTCAAACTTTTAACTGTCATTCGTGTCGATCTCCTTTTATCGTTCGTTTCAGTCGCAGAGTAGCAGAATGAAAATCAGCGCAGGTTACAAAGGCGTGAATGAAATGTGAACAAATTGTGAACGGGCGGCATGACCGCCCGGACCTACGCAGAGTGGATACATTCGCAAATGGCCGTTCATCAGGTGATGTAGACGGCCTTGCTGGAGCACCTTGCCTTATGCAGGTAAGCGCTTTCCTTGCCGTCGTCACCGGTTACCCGGCCTTCGAGATCGCTGATGACTTTCTCGACTCGCCAGAGCGGTATCCGCAGAGTCTCGCTGATGGTTGCGATTTCGATGGGAAAATCCGCATGCTCTTTCAGCATATAGAGAACGTAGATCCTGTCCTCGTTGCTGCAGACTTCTTTTTCCGGAAGAATGGTTGTGATGTTCACTTTCACCTCCTCTCATAGGTTCGAGTCTTCCCCATGGATGCTAGCCGTTTTTTTAAACGCGCAGGTTAAAAGGTGGTGAACAAATTGTGACAAAGCGGTGAACTTACGGTGAAAGGCGCGGCTTTGGCCGCAACGGGGAAGCGGAGTGCCGGTCGGGCGGTGCGGTTAGCCCAACGCCAGTGCATTCAGCCCAACGCCAGTGCGGTCAGCCCAACATCAGCGCCGTCACCAGCATCAGGCCGAAGCCGAGGGTGAAGGCGGCGGGCACGTTGTAGTCGCGCCAGTTGGTCTCGTGGGCGATGGGCAGCAGGTCGCTGGTGGATATATATAGAAAGGTGCCCGCGGAGAGGCCGATGGCGATGCCGAGCGCCTGGTCGCTGGCCCCGGCGAAAAAGAGACCGACCACCGCGCCCAAAACCGCCTGCAGCGCCAGCACGATGAGAACCCACCAGGCCTTGGAGCGCCTGTAGCCGCAGGAGAGCATGACGCTCGCCACCGATACGCCGCTGGGGAAGCTATGGGCCAGCACCGCGAAGGCGACCACCAGGCCCAGTGTGGCCCGCGCTTCACCGCTGACGGCGATGGAGAAGCCGTCCAGCATGGTGTGAAAACCGATCCCCACCAGCGCGAAGAAACCGAAGGGGTGGACCTTGCAACCCTGTTCCCGGCAGGCGTGCACCATGGTCACCTTTTCGATCAGATAGAGCAGGAGAAAGCCGGCGCTGACGCCGATGGCCGCGGTGCCGCTGGCCAGCTTGAAGCTCTCGGGAAACATGTCGTTGATGCCGGCGGAAAGTAAAACGCCGGCCGAAAAGGCCACCAGCAGCGAAATGCCCCGTTCGCCCAGCTGCTTGCGGACCAGCGGCAGGCTGCCGCCGGCGATGGTGAAGCTGGCGGCCAGAGCTGCCAGAACTAGTGATGTCAGGTTGGTGGACATGAGGTGGTTTTTATCTGACCCGCATCAGCGGGCAAGTGTAATTGTCATGCGGTAACCCTAACATACACCTTACGGTCCCGGGGACCGTCGAATTCGCAAAAATAGATCGACTGCCAGGTTCCCAGGATGAGGCGGCCGCCTCCGACCAGAACCGTCTCCGATGAGCCCACCAGCGATGTCTTGATGTGCGCCGCCGAGTTGCCCTCGGCATGGCTGTAACCGTCGCTCCAGGGGAAGACCTTGTCGAGCTCGGCCTCGATATCCTGCCGGACAGCCGGGTCGGCGCCTTCATTGATGGTTACCGCGGCGGTCGTGTGCGGTACGAAGACCAGGCAGACGCCGTCGCTGACGCCGCTGTCGCCAACCGCTTTCTGCACCTCGGCGGTGATGTCGACAAGATCGTTCCGCGAGCGTGTCTTCACCCTTAACTCATGCATCGATTGTCTCCTTCAGCCGCTGTCGCGGGGCGTCGAATGAGGCCAGGATGACTGATTCTATCGATTGCTACGGGAACAGGAAACGTCAAATCAAATCCAGTTGAGAAACAGCATCCAGAAGCCGCCCATCACCAGGCCGACAACCGTGCCGGCCAGCACGTCCGACGGGTAGTGAACGCCGGCGTAGACTCTCGTCCAGGTCACTAAAAAAGCCAGTACATAGTAAAGTGGCCAGAGAGACGGATGGAAATAGGCAAGGATAGTGGCTCCCGCAAAAGACATGGCTGCGTGGGAGGAAGGGAAGGAAGTGCTGGCCGGTACCCCCAACAGCGGTTCCAGCCCCGGCTCACTGGAGACCGGCCGCTCCCGCCGGATCATCAACTTGACGGCGTAGTTCGCCGCCAGGGTGGTCCAGACAGCCGCCGGCATGATGATCGCCATGCCTCGTCCGCCCCCGGCGCCCGTAACCAGGCCGATAATCCAGCCGATCAGCGCCAGGCCGATCCAGAGTAAACCCCAGTTGCCGCTTTGGGACAGGGCCACCAGGGCCAGCTCCAGCGGCCGCTGGTGACAGCGTGTTCTTAGCGCAACAAACAGGCGGCGGTCGAGGCCCGTTGGGGTTTTACCCTGTTCAGGCTTCAAAACGCCTCCACTTCTGGTTTGTAGAGCTCAAAGGGAATTCCGGCGGCGCCGAGCGCGGCCCTGACATCTTCCAGGTCGGACGCATGAACCTCGATCGCCAGCCCGCAAAGGGCTTTCATGGCGTCCGGAGGGCGTGGCACCATGTCGCACCAGAAACCACCGCCGATAATCGCCGACTCGCCCTCCATGGCCTGGTGAGTGGTATCGAACAGCAGGATTGCCGATTCAGTCACAATCAGTCGATTGCCCGGATGACCATCTGGCTTCCCGGCGTTATCTGGAAGACGCCGGCGGCGTCGCCCTGGTTGACCGCGAAGGAAATCTTGTGGTAGGAATCCTCGTAGATCAGGATCTCCTCGGGAGCCACGTCGGCAAATGAATTCCGGAAAGGAGTCTTGAGCCTCTCCTCGCCGTGTCTGACCTCTACCCTGCCGCCGATAGCGGCGCCGGTGCGCTCCAGTTCTTCGAGGTCGAGGTTAAGCTGAACGTTACCGAAGCGGTCGATGTAGATGACGGTCGCCGTGACTTCCTGCTTACTGAATTCGGGCCGGGGCAGCTCGATGCGCTCCAGCTCCGAAACGGGAACGGGAGCGCCCAGCTTTTCCATGGGCACACCCTGGGAGAGGTGAGCGGCCGCCGGCGAGAAAAGGTCACGCCCTTCGAAGGTCTTGCAGACCTCCGCGAGGCTGAAGGTGGAGCAGGCCAGCTCGACCGCCGTCACGGGGCCGCCCAGCGTATCAGCCGCCAGCGACAGCAGGCCGTTGTCCGGCCCGACCAGGTAGCGGCCCGACGCGGTGCGGATGGCCACCGGCTTGCGCTGTCCGCCGACGCCGGGGTCCACGACCGCCAGGATGACGCTCTCGGGCAGATAGGGGATTGAATTCTGAAGGATGACCGCGCCCTGAAGTATGTCATGGCGCCTGACCCCATGGGTGATATCGATTATCTCCACATCGGGGGCGATCATCTTGATGACCCCGTGGCAGGTGCCGACGAAATCGTCGGCCAGGCCGAAGTCGCTGAGGAAGGTTATGTAGTTATGGTCTGCCATGATGGCCTCCCGAATGTCAGCTTTGAGTAGCCTCCCGAATGTCATCCTGAGGCGCGTAGCGCCGAAGGATCTCAACTAAACCGATCTGGTGTTCGCGGCACGCCGCAAGTATATCAAATCAAATCTTTCCACTTTCCCCGTAATCTAATCACCGGCAATCGTTTTTACCATCCGCTTCAGGTGATAGACTTGCTTCCTGCAGCCCGTAAATAAAGGAGAAATTAAAGTGCCCGCGTCCATTATCGAGCTGGAAAAAAGACTCTGGGGCGTCGCCGACGAGCTAAGGGCCAACTCGCCGCTAAGCTCCTGGGAATACTCGGTTCCCGTCCTCGGCCTCCTGTTCCTTCGCTACGCCGACGCCAAATTCACCCAGGCTGAAGAAGAACTGAAGGCAAAAGCCGGCAAAGGCTCGCGCCGCAAGATCGGCAAGGATGATTACAAGGCGCGCGGCGTTCTCTACCTGCCAGAGGCGGCGCGCTTCGAAACCCTGCTTAACCTACCCGAGGGCGCCGACATCGGCGAGGCGATCAACGCCGCCATGGAGGCCATCGAGTCGCGGAACGAGGATCTCAAGGGCACCCTCCCCCGCAACTATGGCCGCCTAAGTAACGACCTGCTCGTCACCCTGCTCAAGGCCTTCAACTCTATCCCCATGGATATCGAGGGCGACGCCTTCGGCAAGATCTACGAGTACTTCCTGGGCGAGTTCGCCATGAGCGAGGGCAAGAAGGGCGGCGAGTTCTTCACCCCGACCGCGATCGTCAAGCTGATCGTCGAGGTCATCGAGCCCTTCCAAGGGCGCATCTTCGACCCGGCCTGCGGCTCCGGCGGCATGTTCGTGCAGAGCGCCCGCTTCGTCGCCAGCCACAAGCGCGACCCCGGCGCCGAGATCAGCGTTTACGGGCAGGAGAAGAACGCCGAAACGGTGCGCCTCTGCAAGATGAACATGGCGGTCCACGGCCTCTCCGGCGACATCAAGCAGGCCAACACCTATTACGAGAACGTCCATGAGTGCGTCGGCCGGTTCGACTTCGTCATGGCCAATCCGCCGTTCAACGTGGACGGCGTGGACAAGGACAAGATCAAGGACGACCCCCGCTACCAGTTCGGCCTCCCCAAGCCCGACAATGCCAATTACCTATGGATACAGGAATTCCATAGCGCGCTGAACGAAAACGGCCGCGCCGGCTTCGTCATGGCCAACTCCGCCGCTGACGCCCGGAGTTCGGAGCTGGAAATCAGGAAGCAGCTGATCGAGTCCGGCGGTGTGGACGTGATCATCGCCATCGGCTCGAACTTCTTCTACACAGTGACGCTGCCGTGCACGTTGTGGTTCTTTGACAGGGGGAAGGTTGGCACGGATCGTAAGGACAAGGTCCTGTTCATTGATGCCCGGCATATATACAGGCAGCTCGACCGCGCGCATCGGGATTTCACAGGGGAGATGATTCGGTTTATTGCGGATGTTGTGCGGCTTTATCGGGGGGAGACGGTGGAGAAACGGAGGGCCGTCAAGAAAAAAGTAGCAGATGCCAAGGAAGGCGTGGCGCCCGTCTGGAACGAGTCATTTCCGAAGAGCAAGTATCGGGACGTTCCTGGCCTTTGCAAGGTTGCGTCTATCGAGGAGATTGAAGCCCAAGGCTGGAGTCTCAATCCCGGCCGCTATGTCGGCGTCACTGAAAGGGCAGGGGATGATTTCGATTTCGCTGAGCGGCTTGAGGAATTGAATGAGGAGCTGGAATTACTCAATGTTGAGGCGCGGGAACTGGAGGATCGGATAGCAAAGAATGTTACGAAATTGTTAGAAGGTTTTTGAGGTGTTAGCCAATGAACTTAAGTGACTTTTGCGAAATAAACCCGAAGGTCAAATTGGTCAAAGGAAATAAATATCTCCACGTCAAAATGGAGCAAGTAATTCCAGGCAGCCGTTATGTGCGGCCTCTAAACTACATCGAATATAAAGGTGGCGGTGCCAAGTTTCAGAATGGGGATACTCTGTTTGCGCGAATCACACCGTGTCTTGAAAATGGAAAAATTGCGCAATTCATTGGGCAGAGTAATGAAACTGGCTTTGGCTCAACCGAATTCTTTGTTTTTCGGGCTAAAGATGGTATCTCTGATCCGGCATACGTTTACTATTTGGCACAAACCAACTCAATACGAGGCCCCGCTGAGAAAAGTATGTCCGGCGCATCGGGGCGTCAACGCGCTGACTTGTCATCTATAAGAGAATTAGACATTTCTGCTCCGCCTCTTCAAGTGCAACAAAAAATCGCCTCTATCCTCTCCGCCTACGACGACCTGATCGAAAACAACACCCGCCGCATCAGGATACTGGAGGAGATGGCCCAGTCCCTCTACCGCGAATGGTTCGTCCACTTCCGCTTCCCCGGCCACGAAAAAGTAAAACTGGTCGATTCTTCCCTCGGCAAAACCCCCGAGGGTTGGGAAGTAAAAAAAGTTGGGGACTCCGTTTGGATAAATCCTAAGACGAAAGTGCCAAAAGAAGGCCAGAAGCCCTTCGTTCCCATGGGTAGTTTGTCGAATGACACTATGCTCATAAAAGACATCCAAGTTCGCGATGGCAATAGTGGCTCGAAATTCAAAAACGGCGATACGCTATTTGCCCGAATTACCCCTTGTCTTGAAAATGGTAAGACTGGATATGCTCAGTTTCTACCTTCTACTGGCGATGTGGCCTTTGGCTCAACTGAATTTATTGTCCTGCGCTCAAAGACTCTGATCCCTGAGTACGTATACTTAATGGCTCGCTCCCAAGTGTTTCGCAACAATGCTATTAAGAGCATGAGCGGAGCTACGGGTAGACAAAGAGTTCAAGAAGCATGTTTCGAGAAGCTTCTCCTTGCCCAACCTGCCTTGGACACTCTTTCAAAGTTTGCTGAAAATGTTAGACCGCTATTCCAAAGCATCTATCTGTTGGCCATGAGAAATAACAACCTTCGCGGCACCCGTGACTTAATCCTGCCGCAGTTGATTTCTGGTGACATACACATATAAGTTAATGGCGAAAGCCAACTGGGATTGGAGAATATTTTGGCAAAGCCACGAATATTCATAAGTTCAACTTATTACGATTTAAAAAATGTTCGAGCAGATTTAGAGCGCTACATTCGCGAATGTGGTTATGAGCCGGTCCTTAATGAACGTGGCAACATTCCTTACGGAAGCGAGAAGAAGCTTGAAGAATATTGCTATAAGGAAATTGAGCTTTGCGATGTTTTGCTATCCATTATAGGTGGCCGCTTTGGAAGTTCGGCAGAAGAAGCCCCATATTCTATTTCGCAGAAAGAGTTAAAAACTGCTTTAGAGCTTGGAAAACCCGCTTACATTTTTGTAGAAAAAAATGTATTAGCGGAATTCAGGACATTCGAAAAAAATAAAGATGTTGAGGGAATACAGTATGTTGCAGTTGACGACCCACGAGTTTACCAATTCCTTGGGGAAATCCTTGCTCTCCCAATAAATAATCCTGTAGCACCTTTTGAAACAAGCGCAGACGTTATTCGATATTTAAAAGAGCAGTGGGCTGGTTTGTTCCAGCGTCTCCTCCAAGAAGCATCGCGACAAAAAGAATACCGCTTAATTGAAAACATGGAGAGCATGACCACTACGTTAAAGCAGCTAGTTACATTTCTTAGTGCAGAAAAAACAAAAGGCGATCAAGCGATCCGCGACATATTACTCAGCAACCACCCAATATTCGATCAAATTCGTAAATTGCTCGATATCCCATACAGAATCTTCTTCACAAATCTTGATGAATTTGAAGCCTGGATTAAAGCTCGTAATTTTGAAAGCGTTGGTGAAGAGCATTGGGATGAAGACGATGTAATGGAATGGCTGAGCACTCATAGAAAAAAACAATGGCTATTTAAAATTGCTAAAGATGTTTTTGATGAAGACGGCCGTCTTCGGATTTTTACACCGGAAGAATGGAAACCGGAATTGGTTAGGCTTGAAGTTAGTGACCCGACGCCAGATGCTTCTGATTTTACTCCATCAGATGATGACATTCCCTTCTAGTTTGGCTGGCCATGATTGAATTGAAAGGCTGGAAATGGCGGATGCTACTATTGGATATTGCGTAAGGTGCCATGAAAAACGCGAAATGCAAGATTCCCAAAATTTCCGCATGGAAAGCGGAAAATGGTTCACGGCAGGCAGGTGTGGTATTTGTAACATGAGGATGTTATTACCATTAGGAGGATCTCTCGGATCGCTCACTTCTAAAGATAAAGAAGAATTCAAAAAGTTTTTAAAAAAAGCATGGGGACCTCTTAGAAGAAAAGAGCCCGAGGAGTCAATTGAAGAAATCGCGTATACAATTGAAAATCTGCCGGAGTCAAGTTCAGAACGGTTAATTGATAATAGCCGTATAGAAATATTTGACACCACTGAAGATCTGATTGATTTATTAAAGTCTCACCCAGGGAATATATTTTCAATTAATCATCGAAGATTGGAAGAAGTTGTTGCTAGACTTTTGGAAGGTCGAGGTTGGGATGTTGAGATAACTCCTGCAACGAGAGATGGTGGATTGGATATATTTGCCTCAAAAGATAATTCAGACTTGGGGAGATTGCTATGTCTTGTAGAAGTTAAGCAAAGACAGCCTGAAAAATCGATTGGAGTGGGAGTCGTTCGCAGTCTTTTTGGTACTTTGTGTGATCACCAAGCGAATAAAGGAATATTAGTTACTACTTCACATTTTTCAAAAGATGCAGAACAATTTCAAGAGCGGCATCATTATCAACTCGGACTCCGGAAACATGATCATATAATGGAATGGATTAGGGCTCATGGGCGTGGGATCGGATGATAATGGCCACCAACTCCTCCATCGAATGGACCCAAGCCACCTGGAACCCCGTCACAGGTTGCACCAAGGCAAGCCCAGGATGCCGCCATTGCTACGCCGAGCGCATGACTCGCCGTCTTCAGGCGATGGGCCAGTCCAACTACGTGAATGGTTTCAAACCGGCCGTTCATGAGCATGCGCTGAGTCTGCCGCTTCACTGGAAGAAACCTCGCACGGTTTTCGTGAACTCCATGAGCGATCTTTTCCATCGGGACATTTCCGGCGATTTCATCCAGCGCGTTTTCAATGTCATGTGGCAGGCGGACTGGCATGTTTTTCAGGTGCTGACCAAAAGGTCCGAACGGCTACTGGAGCTAAGCGACCATCTCCCCTGGCCGGATAACATCTGGATGGGAGTAAGTGTGGAAAACGCGGATTACGCTTACCGGATCGATCATCTGCGGGCCACATCCGCGGCCACGAAGTTTCTTTCCCTGGAACCGCTGCTCGGCCCGATTCCCGGCCTGAATCTGGAGGGGATCGACTGGGTTATCGTCGGTGGCGAGTCCGGCCCTGGCGCCAGGCCCATGGATCCCTCATGGGTTACGGATATCAGG
>JAGVMV010000041.1 GCA_020053595.1 Thermoleophilia bacterium
CGTCTGGTGGGGCGGCATAACTCCGCCTACGCCTATTTACCATCCTCAGTCCGGCGTTTCCCGCCGGCGCCGGTACTCAAGGGCATCATGGAGCAGGCGGGGCTCAGGGATGTAAGCTACCGGCTCATGGCGGGCAGCATCATCGCCGTGCATTGGGGGACAGTTTGAACACGCCTGAGCAGCCGGCTGTCTCCGATTCGGAAAGAGACTCCACGGCCACGGGCGTGTCCAAGTCTCCGATGGAACTTTTCAAGGCCCGGCACTGGGCCAGGTATGCCGCACCGATGGCGGAGTGCGAACGCCGCCTGACACTGGCCACTGCTGAGCCGGGGGGCAAGATTGGTGAGGCCTGCTCGCTGACTCTCGAGGCCGGCGGCAAACGGTTGCGGCCGCTGCTGGTTTTCCTGGCGACACAGTCCGGGGAAACGATTGGCGAAGACCTTTACTCGGCTGCTGTGGCGGTAGAGCTGGTGCATATGGCGACGCTGGTCCATGATGATATCCTCGACGGCGCCGAGCTCAGACGCGGCCGGCCGACGCTGGCGGCGAAATATGGCTCCCGAACGAGCATGGCCGCCGGCGATTATCTTTTTTCCTCTGCGTTCGGTATTTTAACCGGAGCCAGGTCAACCCGGGCCATATCCATGCTGACGCGGGCAAGCCTCGACCTGAGCCTGGGCGAGCTGGCCCAGCGGCAGCAGACAGGCAATTTTGCCGTGACTACGGCGAGTTACATCGAGCGCTGCCGGCTGAAGACATCCAGCCTGTTTTCCGTGGCGTGCATGATGGGGGCGCTGCTGTCGGGCTGTTCGCCGGAGACCGTCAAGGCAATGGAAGAGTTTGGTCTGCGGCTGGGGCTGGCTTTTCAGATCGCTGACGATATACTCGATTTCAGCGGCGAGTCCGCCGAGCTGGGTAAACGCGCCGGCGCCGACCTGCGCGACGGTACCGTAACACTGCCTCTATTGATCGCCCTGGCGAGGGACTCGACTTTGATTGAACGGCTCAGCGGTGAGTTGACGGAATCCGGGATCGATGCAATTTGCCGCAAGGTCCAGGCAACTGGTGCCTTGGATGAGGCCGGACGGCAGGCCCGCGAACAGGTATCCCGCGCTATCGAAGCGCTTGAGGCCGCATCGGCGGAGCTGGATATCGCGCCGCTGGCGCTGGTCGCCGGGATGGCGGCGGACCGTAAAAAATAACGGGGAGGAGCACAGATGATAAGAGTGCTGGTTAACGGCGCCCTCGGCAAGATGGGCCGCACCACCTGCGACGCCGTCGCCGCCGAGGATGACCTGAAGCTGACGGCGGCGGTCGATATCGCCTTTGCCGATGCCGGCGCCCGGGATGCTTTCAGGATGGAAGGGGTAGCCCTCTACTCTTCCCTGGCGGAATGCCTGGAAAAGGAGGAGCTGGATGTCGCCGTTGATTTCACCCAGCCGTCCGCCGTTTTCGATAATGTCATAGCTTGTCTGAAAGCCGGCCTCCACTGCGTCGTCGGCACCACAGGAATGAGTGGGTCGCAATTGACCGCTATTGAATCTGAGACAAGATCCAGTGGCCGCAATTGTTTTCAGGCGCCGAATTTCGCCATCGGCGCCGTTTTGATGATGGAAGTCGGCACGGCCGTCGCCCGCTATATGCCCCATTGTGAAATCGTCGAGCTCCACCATGATCAGAAGCTGGATGCGCCCTCAGGGACAGCATTGAGAACCGCGGAACTGATCGCCGAAGCGCGCGTTGAATCGCCGGAGCCGCCGGGGCCGGAAGGCCACGCCGCCCGCGGCGTCGTCCATAAGGGCGTACCGATCCATAGTGTCCGCCTGCCCGGATTGGTGGCGCACCAGGAGATAATCTTCGGCGGCCAGGGGCAGACTCTTTCCCTGCGCCATGACGCGATTTCCCGAGAGTCGTTCATGCCGGGAGTGGTTCTGGCGATTCGCCGGGTGGCGGATCTGGAAGACGGTCTGGTCATCGGGCTGGAGAAGATAATGTAAATCTGAAATAATAGATGGTTCACGCAGGCCGGAAAAGTCTGCGGCAGAAGGAGAAATCACAACCGATTTTGGGGATAAATATGAATAGTTCCGTTGGAGACATACTTACAGCCATGGTTACCTCGTTCCACAAGGATGGAACGGTGAACTTCGATGGCACCGCCGCTCTGGCCAGCCACCTGGTTGAGAACGGATCGGATGGGCTGGTGGTAAGCGGTACCACCGGCGAGTCGCCGACCTTGACCGACAACGAGAAGATCGACCTGATCCGCGTGGTATGCGATGCTGTCGCCGGGCGCGGCACGGTCGTAGCCGGCACCGGTTCAAATGATACCGCCCACAGCATCGAACTCACCCGGCGCGCCAGCGAGAAGGGCATCGACGCGATTCTGGCTGTAACGCCTTACTACAACAAGCCGCCGCGGGCGGGTCTGATCGAGCATTTCAAGGCGCTGGCGGATGCCGCCGACGGCAAGCCGGTCATCCTTTACAACATCCCGGGCCGTTGCGTCATCAATATCGACCCGGAAACACTCTGCGAACTAAACGAGATCGAGAACATCATCGCCGTCAAGCAGGCCAACCCCGACCTCGAGGAGTCGCGCCGGCTCTCACAGCTATGTAACATAGGCCTTTACGCCGGCAACGACGATATGCTTTTTCCGCTGTTGGAAATGGGCGGCTGGGGAGGCATCTGCGTGGCCTCTCATATCGTCGGACCCCAGATGAAACAGATGGTGGAGCTCTTCCGCGCCGGCAAAATCGAGGAGGCGCGAGCCATCGACCACCGGCTCAAGCCTCTCTACGACGTTCTTTTCATCACCGCCAACCCGATCATGATCAAGGCGGCTCTCAACATGATGGGCCACAAGGTCGGCGACGTTCGTCTGCCGCTGGTGCCGGCCACCGATGATGAAAAAGCCGAGCTTCGGCGCGTGCTGGACCAGCTTGAGCTGGTTCAACAGCGGGCCTAGTTAAACCCTGCCTCCGGCAGGATTTTACCCACGGAAAGCGAAATCCTTTAAAAAGGGCAGATTTCTGCTCACAGGTAATGCTGCCATGGAACCCATATCACTAATTGTCCCGGAAATGGAGATTTCTTATTTCAGAAAAACCTAAATTGAAAATAATCCCGCTCGGCGGTATCGGCGAGATCGGCAAGAACATGATGGTGATGGAGTATGACGGACGAATGATGATCATCGATGCCGGGCTCAGCTTTCCCAAGGACGAGCTGCTGGGTATCGACTTGGTCATTCCCGATTTCAGCTATATAAGGGATAGGGCCGACCAGGTCGAAGCGGTGCTGCTAACCCACGGCCACGAAGATCACGTTGGGGCATTACCCTTCTTTTTGCGGGATATCAACGTTCCGGTCTATGGCACGAAGCTGACCCTGGGACTGGTGGGCAATAAGATGGAGGAACATGGACTGGCCGGTCTGGTCGATCTGCGTGAGATCGTAGCGGGCACACCACAAAAGATTGGACCCTTCCAGTGTGAATTCATCAGCGTAACGCACAGTATCCCCGACGGGGTGGGGGTGGCGGTAAAAACGCCGGTCGGCACGATAGTGCATACGGGTGATTTCAAGCTTGACCCCAATCCTATCGACAAACGCCGCACCGATCTGGGCAAGTTCGGCGAACTTGGCAACGAGGGGGTGCTGCTGCTGCTTTCGGACAGCACTAATGCTGAGGTTGAGGGTGTGACAGGCCCGGAGAACTCGGTGCGCAAGAGCCTGGAGGAGACCTTCAGCCAGGCTCATGGACGCATCATAGCCGCGTCATTCGCCTCACACATCCACCGGATCCAACAGATTGTCGATGTGGCGCGTCATCATCGGCGTAAACTGGCCATTGTCGGCCGCTCGATGGTTCGCAACTGCCAGATCGCCCGGGAGCTTGGCTACCTTACCATCCCCGAGGACATGCTGATCAGCATGGGGGAGATATCAGATCACAAGCCGTCCCGTGTGCTTATTCTTTCCAGCGGCAGCCAGGGTGAGCCGCTGGCGGCGCTGACCCGCATGGCTTTCGGCGACCATAAAAAAGTAAAGCTGGAACCGGGTGACACGGTGATCCTCTCGGCCCGGCCGGTACCGGGCAACGAGGTGAGCGTACATACCGTAATTAACCGCCTGTTCAAGCAGGGTGTTCGGGTGGTTTACGAAAGGGTGGCGCCAGTACACGTGTCGGGGCACGCCTCTCGCGAGGAGCTCAAGATGATCATCAACCTGACCAAGCCAAAGTATTTCATGCCGATCCACGGCGAATACCGGCACCTTTACTTTCATTCGGAGCTGGCTCAGGAGCTCGGGATGGACAAAAAGCGCATCATCATGGCCTCCAACGGCGACGTGGTTCAGGCGTCCGGCGGTCAGGTTAGAATTGTGGACAAGATTGACGCCGGCATGACTTTCGTGGACGGGCTCGAGGTGGGGGACATCCAGGATGTCACCCTGCGCGACCGCAAGAAGCTGTCCCGGGATGGCACCTTCATCGTGGTGGCTCCCATCGCCGAGCGGGATGGTTCCATGGTCGGCACGCCCGATATCACCGCTAGGGGTTTTGTCTACATGGGCAACCGGCGGCAGCTGATGAAGGAAGTTTCCAACCTGGTCAAGGATATTCTCAGCGACAGCGCCCGGCAGGGGATTGCTGACCCGGGTATCCTGCAGGAGCATATCCACAGCCGGCTGGCAAAATACCTCTACAAGAATACCAAGAAACGGCCCCTGATCATGGCGGTCATTGTCGAGGTCTAGCAGGAGACTCCTGGGCAGCCTGGAGTTCATTATCGTCAAGGGGAGACGGGATGGCAGGAAAAGCGGGAAAAAAGGCGAGCACCGCGAAGACCAGGCGGCAAAAGGCTCCCCGGCGCAAGGCCCGGGATTTAGCCGGGGCGCGGGACCTGCGTCATCTGCGGGAGTTGGGCGGATTGGCGCTGGCGCTGGCCGGGTGCTTTCTGGCGCTGCTGCTTTATCTGGGCTGGTCCGGCGGAATAGTCGGCAGCGCCACCGATGACGCCCTGCGCTATCTCTTCGGCGTCCTGGCTTTTCTGGCGCCGCCCGCATGCATACTGGCTGGAATCTACCTGATTTTTCCCGAAGCGCCCAAAGGGCCGCGCGGTTTTCAGATCGGCGTCGGGCTGCTGCTGGCGGGACTGTTTCTCGTCTTTGGCGCCAACACCCTGTCTGTTCTGGGCTCCGAACCTCCCCACGAAGAATTCTTCCAGAGTGAATATTTTAGCGCTCATGGCGGACTGGTGGGCGACGGGCTCTACTGGGCGACCGGGTCGCTGCTTGGCGACGCCGGCAGTTCGATAGGGGTGATATTCCTGATGCTTTCATCCCTCTTCCTGATTACTGGCGCCTCGGTGAGGCTTGTGCTGATGGCGACCGGTTCCCGTGCCAAGAAGGCTGCCCTCAGTGCGGGGCGGACAGGCAGGCAGCTGGGGCATACCTTGACTGAGAGACGCCCTGCGTCTTCCGGGGAAGGGAAAACCAGCGGCGGCGGTGCGGTAGCCCTGGCTGGCGCAGCTGCTGATTCAGCCGGGCCGACACCTTTTGGCGTCGATCCCGCGGCGCTGTCCGGGCGTCCGGCCATCGGTGAATCGATGATGAGCGGCGCCGGTGCTGAACATGCACCCCTGGACGGCGCTCAGACCTTCCCCGATATATATCAGGGCAAGCCGGCGCTGGCGCTGGTGGAACCGGGAAGCGAAAAAGAAGCGGCCGGCAGCAATGAAACGCCGGAGACCGGCATCGATGAATTCGCCGATATCGGCGAAAAGCCCACAGCGGTTCAGGAGGAGCTTTTCCCCATCACCGAAGAGGAAAAGGAGCAGGCGGCGGTCTATGTTTTGCCCGAGCGCGAACTGTTGCGGAAGAGCGCTGAGCGCAAGGGGCAGTCGGGAGACAGTCGCGACCGGGTAAGCAGAGTGCTCGAGGAAACGCTGGCAAGCTTCGGCATCGAGGCCCGGGTTGTCGGCACCGAGAACGGCCCGCGGGTGACCCGCTATGAGCTGCAGCTGGCGCCGGGCATCAAGGTCAACAAGGTTAGCACCCTCAAGAACGATATCGCCTATGCCCTGGCGACAACGGATATCAGGATCCTGGCTCCCATCCCCGGCAAGTCGGCGGTCGGTGTCGAGGTACCAAACATCAACCCGAACATGGTGACCCTTGGCGATATTTACAAGGATTTCCCCAAAAGCTCTGGTCCGCTGATGACCTGGCTGGGCAAGGATATCGCTGGCAAGCCGGTTTACGCCGATCTTGCGCAAATGCCGCACCTGCTGGTTGCCGGCACCACCGGTTCGGGCAAGAGCGGCTGCATCAACTGCATGGTCTCCTCGATTCTCTTGCGTTGCACTCCCGACGAGGTTCGCATGATTCTCATCGATCCCAAACGGGTGGAGCTCAGCCATTTCGAGGGCATTCCTCATTTGCTGACTCCCGTTGTCACGGTGATGAAGAACGCGACCAATGTACTCGCCAACCTGGTCGAGGAGATGGAGTCGCGTTACGGCCAGATGCAGCTGGCTCGGGCCAAGCAACTGGACGAACTGAACAAGGTGCGCCGACGCCGGGATCAGAAGCCGTTGCCCTATATAATCCTGGTGGTCGATGAGCTGGCCGATCTGATGATGGTCGCGCCGGCCGACGTCGAGGGCGCCATCATTCGCCTGGCGCAGAAATCCCGCGCCGTGGGCATCCACCTGGTACTGGCGACCCAACGGCCATCAGTGGACGTCATCACCGGTATGATCAAGGCCAACGTGCCTTCACGCATCGCCTTCGCGGTTTCATCGCAGATCGATTCACGGGTCATCCTCGACACCAACGGCGCCGAGAGCCTGCTGGGACAGGGTGACATGCTCTTCCGGCCGCTGGGATCTTCACAGCTCCGGCGTGTCCAGGGGGCCTACATCTCCGAGGAGGAGATCAAGCTGCTCACCGATCGTTGCAAGAGCCAGAAACAGCCTGATTTTGACTTCGAGCTGCTGGAAGGCAAGGAGGCTGACAACGAGGAAAAGTTGCCGGCCGACGAGGATGAGCTGCTTCCCGACGCCATGCGGCTGGTAGTCGAGGCCGGTTCGGCTTCGGTCTCCATTCTTCAGCGCCGCCTGCGCGTGGGCTATACCCGTGCCGGACGGCTCATCGACATGCTGGAGCGCAGAGGTGTCATCAGCGGCTACGAGGGCAGCAAACCCCGGCGGGTTCTGATCGGCGAGGATGACCTCGAGAGGATTCTGAACCAGGCGCCGAGGCAGCGGAAGCAGGCCGAGGAAAGCCTGGAGCCTGAGGCACACGCGGAGACCGGCCATTCGGATCAGGAAAACGGGGAAAGCCCGGCAGCCGGGGACGACCTCTATTAACGATATCTCATGGACAGCTCAGGCTCTTTGAACAGTGGCATCCTGACCCGGCCCCGAAAAATCGGGGCCGTTGTCGTCGGCATCGCTTTTTTAGCCTCTACTGCCTCACCCTGGCGCCGGATGTGCTCGGCCATGACTCCGGCGACTGGCAGGCGGCGGGGGCGACTCTGGGTATCAGCCATTCGCCGGGCTCACCGCTCTATACCATTATCTCGTGGCTATTCACTCATATCCCCTTTGGCACGGAAGCGGCGCGGGTCAACCTGGTCTCGGCGGTGGTGGGCGCCGCCGGCGTAGTGGCGGTTTTCATCTTCGTCATCATGTTGCTCGACCGCTGGTTGCCGGCGCTCATATCGGCGGCGACTTTGGGACTGGGGGGACAATGGTGGGCTCACGCATCGGTGGCGCAACCATACAACGCCGTTCCGACGATTATCGCCGTACTGCTGATCATGTTGCTTCTATGGCAGAGGCGTGGTGATGTCAGGGTGGTATGGTGCGGGGCGTTGCTGACTGGTGCCGGGCTCGCGTATCATCCCTCGCTTCTGTATTTCACTCCCGTTCTCGCAGCAGGTCTTTTCGTCCTCGGTCCCTGGCGAAAGGTCATCAGGCTCAAACCCATGCTGATCGCCCTGCTTTTGCTCGGGCTGGGACTTGCTATTTACGCCTATCTGCCGCTGAGAAGCTTCATGAACCCGTCCGTCCGCTACCAGCCGGTGGATTCGGTCTCATCCCTGTGCCGGTTCGTAACCGTCAGCGAAGCCCGAAGCACCGGGACCTTCGCCACCAGGATCCCGGGAGAGGAACAGTTGAAGGAGCGGTTGACCGAGGTCATCAGAAAAGGCTATTTTCCATCCTATGCTTTCCTGGTTTTCGGACCGGCCATCACACTTCTCTATCCGGCTGTGCTGAAACGTCTGCGGCCATCCAGCCGGTTGCTCCTCTTCCTGCTCATTGGCGCGGTAGCCCACATGACCATCGTCTTTATCATCAGCGGCATCTATGTCCAGTATTACCTGCCGGTATTGCTCTCCTTTTCCATCTGGGCGGGTTTTTCAGTTTATCTGGTGATGACGGTAGCGGATATCTATCTGGACATACCCCGCTTCAAACAGCTGCCCGTGCTGGTTACCGGGGCGATATATTTTACAGTCCTGGCTTTGGGAATACCCGGTATATGGCCGTTCGTCAACCATCACAATGACAGGGGAATGCGGCAGTATGGCAACTGGGTCTTCAGCCAGGCCAAGACCGGAGCAGTGATTCTGGCTAATTGGGACGCCTACCCGGGGCTGGTCTACGGGCAAAAAGTGGAAGGACAACGTCCGGATCTCAAGCTGGTTTCCGTGCCGCCGGAAACGTGGCGCGACTACCTGCCGGCGGCGCTGTCCGGGAATCCGTCGCAGATCCTGCTGGCGCGTTCGTTACCCTTTGATGACCGGGAGGGGACATCGGAGATCGGCTCCTGGTATTTTGTCAGCATCAAGGGCCGCACCTACCAGGACCAGTTGCACGGATTCCCCAATCCCGCGGCTGTGCAGCTCTTCGAGGTTCCCTAAATAAGTTACTGGAATATGTGGGGCTGACTGGTGTGGTTGTATCAGCAGATGCGCGGCAGCTGCTCGCCCGTGGGCATGGAGAGGATGCGGCGGCTGCCCAGCACGGTGCGGGCATATACGCGGGGGCGGGATGATTCGATTTGCCTGACGCGGCCGATTATCGTGGCCAGGTTACCGTGGCGATTTTTCTTCATGGCCTCGAGCACCTGCCCGGCGTCTTCAGCGGCGACAAACGCCACCAGCTTGCCTTCGTTGGCGAGCACCATCGGATCCAGGCCCAGCAGTTCACAGGCAGCGCGAACTTCAGCCCGGTAGGGAATCTTCTCCTCCTCGATCTCAATATCAACTTCTGAAGATGCGGCGATCTCGTTCAGGGTCGCCGCCACGCCACCGCGGGTGGGGTCGCGCAACACATGGATGCCGGGAGCGGCCGCCAGCATGTCGGCCACAAGTCCTCCAAGAGGCGTGCAGTCACTCTGCAGCTCGACATCGAAATCCATTCCCTCGCGCTTGCTGAGAATGGTGGCTCCGTGGTCGCCGATGGCTCCACTGACGATAACGGCGTCGCCAGGCATCGCACCTGTAGCGGAGATTTTCACACCAGGCGGGATCAATCCTATGCCGCTGGTAGTGATGAAGATGCCATCGGCGGCTCCACGCTCGACCACCTTGGTATCGCCGGCGACCACCTGGACGCCAGCCTCGCGTGCCGCGTCGCCCATGGAGGCCACGATCGTTTCGAGGTCGGCAACCGGCAGCCCTTCCTCAATGATAAAACCGGCAGAGATATATAGAGGCTTCGCCCCCATCATGGCCAGGTCGTTGACCGTGCCGGTCAGCGACAGGCGGCCGATATCGCCACCGGGGAAGAAGATGGGGGAGACCACATGACTATCTGTGGTGTAGGCAAGGCGCCCTTCGATGTCGAAAGTAGCCGCGTCGTCCATGCGGTCGAGGATCGGGTTTGCCAGAGTTTTGCCGAAAACCTGCTCGATCAGCTCGTGGGTGAGCCGGCCGCCGCTGCCATGGGCCAGCAGAATGCGACTGTCGGGTTGCTTGCTCAAATTATGCGGACCATTAAAAACCTTTTGCTAGATCTCATACTGGAAATAAGCGGCACAGGTACCTTCCGAGGAGACCATGCAGGGCCCTATTGGATGGTCGGGCGTGCAGCCCTTGCCGAAGAGCGGACAATCGCGCGGTGTTTTAATGCCGGTAAGGATGGCGCCGCAGAGACAACCGGCGGGCTCCCGGGAATAGCCGACATCCATCGGGAAACGGCGGGCGGCATCGTGGGCGGCGAACTCCTTGCGGATAGCCAGACCGCTGCCCGGGATGACGCCCAGCCCTCGCCATTCGGCGTCACAGGGCTCAAAAACCCGGTCAATCATCGCCATCGCGGTCCGGTTTCCCTCCGGCCGGACGCCACGGCTGTACTGTAACTCGACTTCGGAACGACCTGCGGCGATCTGGTCGACCAGCATTGTCAGCGACTGCAGAATATCCGCCGGTTCGAAACCGGCGATTACGCAAGGGATGCCAAAATCATCCACCACCTGTCTGTAAGCCTCAGGGCCGATGATCGCCGTCACATGGCCCGGGCAGAGAAAAGCGTCGACGGCCAAACCGGGCGTCGCGCAGAGCGCCGCCAACGCCGGTGGCACAACCTTGTGGGCGGACAGAACCATAAAATTATCGATGTTGCTTTCGTGGGCCTCGACCAGGGCGGCGGCTACAGTTGGCGCCGTGGTTTCGAAGCCGATACCGAAGAAAATAACGGTCGCGTCGGGATTCTCCCGGGCGAGCTTGAGAGCGTCCAGGGTCGAGTAAACGATCTGCACCCGGGCGCCCTGGCCGCGGGCCTGGGCCAGACCCATCCTGGTCCCGGGCACCCGTAACATATCGCCGAAGGTTGTCGCGATGACGTTGGGCAGGAAGGCCATCTCGATAAAGACGTCGATGTCGGCGTTGGCGGTGACGCAGACCGGGCAGCCGGGTCCCGAGATGAGCGCCAATGATTCAGGTATCGCCTGGCGGATGCCATGGCGCGAGATGGCCATGGTGTGCGTGCCGCATACTTCCATGATCCGCGCCGGGCGTTCGAGAGTTGAGGCGTGTTCCCCCAGTTGCTCAAGGAGAGCCCTGACATGCTGACCCTGACGAAAATCGTCGAGATAGGGAAGCGGCATGGGCTACTGGACGGGCTCAGGGCTGTTTTCGCTGTCCAGGCCTTCAGACAGCTGCTGAAAAAGTTTGATGGTTTCCAGCGCCTCTGCCTCGTCTACCAGGGAAATGGCGAAGCCCGCATGAATCAGTATGTAGTTACCGAGCCGGGCGTCCGGCAGTAGCACTATCGAGGCCTGTCGCGTGACGCCGCCCACCTCGACGGTGGCTGACTGATTATCTATATCTACTATCTTTGCCGGAATAGCCAAACACATTCGTCAAACCTTCCTCTGAAAATTTTCGGTTCGCGGCTTAAAACCGTATCTGTTCAGCACCAGGTGGTCATTCAGTCCCCGGTTTAATCGCGATACTTGTATGAGGCGATCGCCGCCTGCCCATAAGAAATGCCGCCGTCGTTGGAGGGCAGCTGCCGGTGAATGAGCGCCTCGAGACCTTCACGGACGAGACCGGCGCGAACCAGCTCCAGCAGCAGCCTGTTCTGAAAAACGCCCCCGCTGAGCGCTACAGCGGAAAGTTCGTGTAGTTCCGTCAGGCCAATGCACGTTCGTACTATAGCTTCCGCAAGCCCCAGGTGAAAGCGCCGGGAAATTTTATCCAGACTTTCACCTTGCGACAGGTTACGGATTACCCGCTTGATGACCTGCGCTGGCGAGATGATCCAGGGGGTAAAGCTTCGATCGATCGAAAAGCGATAGGAAACGGAACCCAGCCGTGAGCTGAGATCCCCGATTGCCAGGCCAGCGGCAGTCTCCGCCAGCTCTACGCCAGCCGCTATTTCCGGCATTCGCCGGTCTGGCATCTCTTCAGGCCCGAAAGTTTCTTCTTCGCCGGTGTCAAATGCCAGCGCTTCGAACTCGACGGCCGCCTGGGCTTCGTAACTGATGTCGTGGCGCTTCAGCGTCAACGCGGCTACGGCATCGAATAAACGGCCACAACTGGAAGTCTTCGGACAGTTCAGCCCCGCTTCCAGCTGACGAATCAGCAAAGCCAGTTTCTTACCCGGAATCTCGAACCTTTCGGCAACAAAATCGATGTCGTTTGGTGAATACTCCCAGGTAGCCGCCAGGGCCATACGCCATGGCTCGCGAATAGCGGCTTCGCCGCCCAACAGCGGCATATTTTCAAAATGCGCCGCCCGCCTGAAGCCCTGCTCCAGACTTCCGACGAAAAACTCACCGCCCCAGATGCCGCCATCATCACCAAGACCGGTGCCATCCAGCGCCACGCCCAACGCCCTGTCCAGGAAGCCATTTTCCGCGAGGCAAGAGGCTATGTGAGCCTGGTGATGTTGAACTCTGACCGGGTTAATATCCCGTTCGATGCTATAGATGGTCGACAGGTAATCGGGGTGGCTGTCACAGGCCAGGTGACCGGGGCGCGCGCAAAACAGACGTTCATAAAGTGCCTCGGTGCGCTCAAAATGAAGCAGTGTCTCCACATCCTTCAGATCACCGATATGTTGTGAGACGAAAGCGTCATCACCATGGGTCAGGCAAAAAGTGTTCTTCAGTTCACCGCCAACGGCGAGCACCGGTTCTGATCGCACCGGCAGTTTCACGGGCAAAGGGGCATAGCCCCGTGCCCGGCGGATGAGCGCCGGCTCGCCATCCACGATCATGGCCACGCTGTCGTCGTATGTGGAAACGATCTGCCGGTCGTGGTAGAGGAAAAGGTCCGCTATCCCGTACAGGCGGTTCTGAGCTTCGGAATTGGTACGGCATATTGGCTCTTCTGCAAGATTGCCGCTGGTCATTACCAGCGGCACCTGCAAATCGCGCATCAGCAGAAAGTGTAACGGCGAGCACGGGAGCATAACGCCCAGATGTCGCAGCCGGGGCGCCACCGCAGGCGAGATATCGCTGTCCCGGAGTTGTTCGAGCAGGACTATCGGCCTTTCCGCCGCTGCCAGCAACCGGCGCTCAGCCGGCGAGACATGGCAATGAAGGGCGGCGTCGTCCGCTGTTTCCATCATGACCGCGAACGGCTTGTGTGGACGGCGTTTACGCAGTCTGAGGCGCCTGACCGCCTCCTCGTCCGTGGCCAGACAGGCGAGCTGGAAGCCACCCAGGCCTTTCAGGGCCAGGATCTTTCCTTCCCTCAGGGCAGCTGCCGCGGCCGCGACGGGATCGTCCGCGGGCAGTGTTTTCCCCGTCTCGTCCGCCAGCCAGAGGGTTGGGCCGCAAATCGGACAGGCGTTTGGCTCTGCGTGAAAGCGCCGGTCTCCCGGATCCTCGTATTCGGCACGGCATTCCGGGCACATATTGTAAATCCTCATTGTCGTCCGGGGACGATCGTAAGGCAGGCCTTCGATAATAGTAAACCGCGGACCGCAGTTCGTGCAGTTGATAAAAGGATAGCGAAACCTGTGGTCGGCGGGATCGAATAACTCATCGAGGCAACTGTCGCAGGTGCAGCTGTCCGGGCTGACCAGCTGATAGGCGCCATCCTCTTCCAGAGAATCGCCGATGATGAATTCGCGGTATCCAATCGGCATGGCGGCTGCAGTCCTGATAGCCGTGATCCGCGCCAGTGGCGGTGCTTCCTCGGTGAGCGACGTCAGCAACGCGTCAACGCTTTCCGCCGAGCCCTCGATATCGATTTCCACGCCAGCGGAGGAATTTACAACTCTGCCGCTCAGTCCATTTCTGAGGGCCAACTGATAAACAAAAGGACGGAAACCGACTCCCTGGACCACACCCGTGACGCTGATCAGGGAGCGGGTGGTGCCTGTGACCTGTTTTTCGATTTCGGTCACTGTACCGGCAATGTTGTCAGGATGTCAGGTCCAGCCTGCTGCCAATGGCAGTGGCCTCGAGCCACTGGCACCATTCATCAGTGCCGTAGCTGTCCCGGCAGGAGAGCTCAATCACCGGGGCGGCAGGGTTCAGCCCCTGAACCACCTGGTGGAACTGTGCCAGGTCGAAATCGCAATGGGCCAGCAGATCGATCTTGTTTACCAGGATAGCGTCGACTTCGCGAAAGATCATGGGATACTTGTACGGCTTGTCATGGCCTTCCGCGACGCTGGCTATCACCATTCGCGTCGACTCTCCCAGGTCGAACTCGGCGGGGCAGACGAGGTTGCCCACGTTTTCGATGATGATCAGGTCCAGCGAATCCAGGTCCAGATGGTCGAGCGCCGTGGAAACCATGGCGGCAGTCAGGTGGCAGGAACCGCCGGTGTTGATCTGGATGGCGGGGATATCCATGGCCTCGATAGCCAGTGAGTCGATCTCAGAGGCGATATCACCCTCGATGACGGCAAGTTTCAGCCGGTCGCGAGTTCCCTCGATCGCCTTCATGATCACGCTGGTCTTGCCGGCGCCAGGGGACGCCATCAGGTTCAACATACAGACTCCGTGCTCCGCCAGCCGCTGGCGATTGCCGGCGGCCACTGATGAATTGGTTGCCATTATGTTCTTCTTCACTTCGATCTTCATTTTCGATCAATTCTCCCGGATGTCTGTTGGCTCCGCCTGGGACACGTCGATGCTTTCAATGAACAGCTCCTGTCCCTGCCTGAGCTCAAAGACCGCCGAGCGGCACTCGGGGCAGGAGAAAAAAGCGTTGCGCGGACGGAAATCGGCGCCACAGCTGTTGCAGGTTGCCCGCGCCTCCAGCTTCTGGAATTTTAGCGACGCGCCTTCGGCCACTGTTCCCTGGGCAAGCTCATCAAAATAGAACCTTATCGAGTCGTCGACGAACGAAGTAAGTTCGCCGATCACCACGGTAACTTCGTCAACATGGATTGCGCCGGCGCGGGTCGCTTCTGTCTGGATGATCTCAAGGATGCTCTCGGTTATGGCATACTCGTGCAAATCAGGCCGCCCGGTGTAGTCGGTTCAGAATGGGTAACCTTCCGGCTGAAACTGACTGTTTTTTCCCGATAGCAGGCATTCCCAAACAAAACCCAAAGAAGGCTCTTTTTACTCCTGGTCAGTGGCCATTGATATTAGCAGCCACCCGTCAATTGTCAATAAATCAGGGGCTTCGATGTAAGCCGGATTGATTATAAATTGATTAGCTCCCAGCAAAGTGCTAGATTTTTTAGTTCTGAAGCAGAACAAACCATAAATGGGGCAGGAATGTTTGAGATAGGGACTACACTTCGGGATGCTCGCGTGCGCAGGGATATCTCCCTGCAGCAGGCAGAGGACGATACCAAGATCCGCGTGAAGTATATCCAGGCGATGGAGAACGAGGATTTTGATGTATTGCCGGCCGGGACTTACGTCAAGGGATTCCTGAGAACCTATGCTGAGTATCTCGATCTCGACGCCCAGCTGCTCATCGACGAATTCAACGAACGATTTGGAAACGGCGAACATCGCGAGCATGTCATTCAGCCGACGCGGGCGGTCAAGGCCGAGGCGGCTCCCAAGACACGCCGCAAGCACCAGACAAACTATATCCTGGTGGCTATTCTGGCAGTAGTCATCATAGCGGTTCTTGCTTATCTGGGATGGGGCAACTCCTCCAGCCAGTCACCGACTTTTGTGACAACCACCGAAACCGAGGCATCCACGCAGACGACTGCCACGGTGCCGGCCGAGACTACACGGCGGCCGGCCGTAACTCCGACCCAGACTCAGCCGGAGACGCTGCAAAACATCATTTTTTCAGCCACAACCGATGACGTCTGGATTGAAGTACACAAGACCAGCGCCGATGGCGAAATTGTCTGGCAGGATACGCTGCTTGCCGGTGAGAGCCAGACACTGGAGCAAAAAGACTTCGCGGGACAGACGAAGCTCTGGCTGATGGTGGGGAGAATTGAAGGTCTCAAGGTAAGCGTCAACGGTCTGCCCCAGAAGCTTGGCGAAGACGTCAGCGACATCTACGTGATCACCGCCAGCGGCATGGCCAGGCAGGCATAGGCTCCGCGCGCGCGGGAGATGAGCATGGCGCGGCTGCGCATTCCTGTCAACCTCGCCAACGGCCTGACTATCTGCCGCATCCTTCTGATCCCTGTTTTCATGGTTTTTTTGTTGGGCCTGGAAGTGATTCCGGCGGATGTCAGCGCCGCGATGGCGGTGGCGGTTTTCGTCATAGCAGCCCTTACCGACACGCTTGACGGTTACTTTGCCCGTTCGCGTAATGCGGTAACCGTTCTCGGGCAATTTCTAGATCCTCTAGCCGACAAGCTGCTGATCTCGGCCGCCCTGATCTCGCTGGTGTCACTGGGGCGCATTTCCGCCGGCCTCGCCATGGTAATCATCTCCCGTGAGTTCGCTGTGTCCGGCCTGAGACTGGTGGCTGCCGCCGATCGCGTGGTAATTCCAGCCAGTCCGCTGGGAAAAGTGAAAACCTTCAGCCAGATCGTTGCCGTGGTGGCGCTGATCCTGCCGCCGTTCGGCTATATTTTCTCCAGGCCTTTGAGCTGGTACCTGATATATATCGCGGCCCTGCTGACGATCGTTTCCGGTATTGATTACTTTGTGAAGGCGCGGGAATGGGTAAAAGCTCCTGAGTAGATTACCGTTCGGACGACTGGTAACCAGAAACTTTATGCGTGCAGCCATTATCACAATAGGAACTGAACTTACTGATGGGCGCATCGTTGATACCAACACCGCGTTCGTGGCCCGCAAGCTGGAAGAGCGAGGGTTGCGCGTGGCGCTGGCGCTGACGGTGCCCGATGATGACGCCGCGATCAGCAAGGGGCTGAACTATGCACTGGGGCGAGACGTTGCGCTGGTGGTCATAGCCGGGGGTTTGGGACCCACACAGGACGACATAACAGCGCCGGCGATCGCCAGAGCGCTCGACCTGGAACAGGAAACGAATCTCGAGGCCACAGCAATGGTAGCGGACGCAGTTCACCTGGACACCGGCAGTCTGGCGACACACCAGGTCAAACAGGCGATTCTGCCCGCGGGAGCCCGTCTCATCACACCGGCTGGCACCGCGCCCGGTTTTGCTCTTTCCCATCATGGCGCTCAAATAATAGTCCTGCCTGGTGTTCCCTGGGAGCTTCGTGCCATGTGGGAGGAAGCAATGGCCGCTCCCGGGTTATTAAAAGTCAACAAAGACGCCATTGCTCCGGCTCGCCGTCGCCTCTGCTTTTATGATGCCGGGGAACCCGAGGTTTCCGCGGCCGTTGAATCGATTCTGGGAAAAGACCTGGCCGGGATCGAGGTCAGCATATGCGCCCGCTACAGGGAAGTGATTCTGGAAGTGGCGTTTTCCGGAGAATCAGAACGCCGGGTTAAGGATCTTCTGGAGGCGTTGCAGGATCGGTTCGCCGATTTTGTCTACTCCGAGGGCCAGGAGATTGAGGATGTAATCGCCACCGCACTGAGTCGGATTGGCAAATCACTGGCGGTGGCCGAGTCCTGTACCGGCGGCATGCTGGGTGAAACTATAACCGGCGTCAGCGGCGCCTCGAAAATTTTTCGCGGTGGCGTAATCGCCTATGATAACGAAATTAAAAAAACAGTACTCAAAGTGAGCCAGGAGAGTCTCGACAGCGAGGGCGCCGTATCAGAGTCAGTCGCCCGGCAGCTCGCCCTGGGTGCCAGGGATCTCTGTGGCGCTGACTATGGTATCGGCATCACCGGCGTAGCCGGGCCTGGTGGTGGCACCCCGGAAAAGCCGGTGGGGCTGGTTTTCATCTCGGTTGCCTCCGGCGAGAGGGACCTGGTCCGCCGTTTCAATTTCTTCGGTGGCCGTGACGATGTGCGCCGGGCGGCCGTGATCGCCGCGCTTCACCTGTTGCATCGCCAGATGCTTGCGGATTCGCACTTTCGGGAATAAGCGTTTCATGACTGGTCTGCCGGGAGAACTCATCCTTCTGGCACTGAATGAGGAAAAGGGCACGGTAGGGGGCCTCTGCGGCCACCGTGGAGACCCGGTAGCCGATTTTCTCACCGGAGAGGTTCTCAAGGTACGGGCAGTCCATGACACGGTTGTTGTCACTTAATTGTTTTCAAACGCCACCTGTGAGGTATATCTCCTGTGAGGTATATCTCCTGTGAGGTATATCTAAGCTGACCTGTTGGCGGCATTTATATTGAGCTTCCATACATCCCTGTTGCATCAGGGCATGGTGATTGTCGGCCTGCCCTACACTTTCGAAGGGCAAAAACGCATTGACGAACTGCCCGGCTTGTGCGCAGGTGATCTCGCGTGAATCCGCGGATGATCGGAAACCTACACCGCTTACTGTATATCCATACCGCAGGCGCTCTTTCGCCATATACAGGATATCCCTTATTTTTACCCGCTAATTACAGTAAATCTATCTGCCATCCGAAAAGACTACTGCAAGATATCTTTTAGCTATAAGGCAGCTGTGCGGCGGACAGGCGAAAGACGAACAAACGGGGAGAGGCACCCCAGGGCGGTTTCTTTGCATTAACTCCGTTTCACCCTGTTCTCTCGGCTGCATTTTCCCCAAGGAGGGCACACAGCTATGGAGTTTTACCCGGAAAGAAATAAAAACTCAGAATTGTCAGGCGAAACTGAGCACGGTTGGATGAAAAGCCCGGCTTTGCGAATACTGATATTTCTGGCAGTTGTTTTGTACATGGGTAATCTGGGTGCCATAGTTGATTCTGTTCTACACTCTGACATCGAATACTTTGATGAGGGGCATTTAATAGTCGGTGGTCTAACGGCTTTTATGATGGCATTGCTGTTCGGGGTGCTGATGCTCTATGCGGGGCGGCTGGAAAAGACAGTCAAAAGCCAGAAAATCGTCGAACGTCTGGCGCTGGAAAGCGAAAGGAAATACCGCGAGATCTTTGAGCAGTCCAAAGACGCCATCTTCATTTCCACACCCGAAGGTTTTTTTACGGAGATAAATCCGGCGGGTGTCAAGATGTTTGGTTATAACTCCCGGGAAGAGATGTTGCATATCAAAACCAGCGATCTTTATTCGAGCGAGGCTGAATGGGAGTCAATACACCATACTTTGGAGAAGCAGGGATTTTTTAAGGATTACGAGTTCAATATGCGCAGGAAGAACGGCAGCGAAATCGAGGTTTCGGCAACCGTGGAGATCGCGCGGGACGAAGCTGGAAAAGTCATCGCCTACCACGGCACCCTGCGTGATGTTAGTTTAAAAAAGAGAATCGAGCAGCAGCAGCTACAGAGCCAGAAAATGGAAAGTATTGGACGCCTGGCGGGGGGCGTGGCGCACGACTTCAACAATTACCTGACCACCATTCAGGGCTACACGGATCTGGCGATCATGAGTCTTCCCGGAGACGGCCCGTTGAAGGAAAATCTCGAAGAGGTGCGCAAGGCGAGCATGGGAGCGGCGGAACTGACCGCCCAGTTACTTCTGTTCAGCCAGCACCAGGCAATGGAAATGCGTCCGGTAAATCTCAACAGGCTGGTCGGGAGCTTGAAAAGCATGATCCAGAGGCTCGTCGGTGAGAACGCCAGGATTGTTGACAACCTGTCTGATGATCTTCAGGAGGTTACCGGAGATATTGGTAATCTGAGCCAGGTTTTGGCAAACCTCGTCCTCAATGCAAGTTCAAACATGGCCAACGGTGGCGAAATAACCATTACCACCTGCAATGCCGCCGTTACAGAGGATTATGTGGAAACCCATCCCGAGGCTCGCACCGGAAAATTCGTGACCCTGTCCGTTACTGACACCGGGAAAGGGCTGGACAGTGAGGCTATGGCCCATGTCTTCGAACCGTTCTACCAGGCAAGCGCCGAGAGAAATGGCGAAGTTGGGCTCGGACTGTCTGCGGTTTACGGCATAGTCATGCAGCATGATGGCTGGATCGACGTGGATAGCACCCCTGGTATGGGGACAACATTCACGATCTTCATGCCGGCTGTCGCTCAGCTGGAAGAAAGCGGTAGCGCCGATGCCGGAGAAGATGACAGAAAAAAGAGCGCCGGCGAACGGATCCTGCTGGTGGAAGATGATGACTCCGTCCGTGAAATCACCGAGAAGATTTTGCGCCAGAGCGGTTATGTAGTAGTTTCCGCCCATGACGCCGCTGAGGCCTTCGCCCGGTTTGCCAGCGAGAAAGGCGACTTTCAGCTCGTCTTCAGCGATATCGTTCTCCCGGGAGATGATGGTGTCACTCTGGTGGGAAATCTCAAATCACACAAGCCGGAACTCGCGGTGCTGTTATCCAGCGGCTACTCCGACACGGCGGTCGACTGGCAGGCGGTACAGGCACGAGGCTATCGCTTTATGCAGAAACCATACGTGATGCCGGAGTTGCTGAAAACCATCCGGGAGTTGCTGTCCAATTCTTCATAAATGAGCGGAAACGCAATATTCAAAACGGCAGGGGGCGCGATGGCGACGCCCCTTTTTCGTGCCGTCAGAACGTTACAGCGTTGAAGCGACCGACGGCTGGAAACCGGCGTCAATGTGTGACACCTCATTCAGGAACATGATTGAACAGGGTTATTGACAATCGCCTGACTGTCCATTATCATACACTACGTAATACTATAAGTATGACAAAGGCGACGCCATGACCAGACGCAAGGCCCGGACAACGATAACCATACCCGAACAGCTGCTCGCTGAGCTTGACCGCAAGGCAAGCGAGCACGGGCGAAACCGTAGCGATATGGTCTGCGAGGCAGTCTCTTCCTATTTTGCCAGCGAAGAAGATCGGCTGCTGGCGGAAGGATATATCGAGATGGAGGAAGAATCGCGGGGAATGTCAGGGAAGCCGGAAAAGGCCTGGCCCGAATGGTAGCCATTGTGTCAGAGGGTTCGCCTGGACAGGATCACGAGCCTGAAAATATGACGCCCAGCCTTAAGGAAAGCCGCAATATCAAACGAGGCGATATCTTCTGGGCGACTTTTTCGGTATCAAGCGGCGGCGCCGGCGAAGGATCAGGGCCGGTGCTGATCATCCAGAACAATGTTGGCAACGAACACAGCTCGACTGTGATTGCCGCCATGATCACCTCCCGTTTGAGTAAACGCATTTATCCGGTCAACGTGAGAATCCCGGAAGGAGTGCTCCCGAAAGCTTTCGAAGTTAAACTGCATCAGCTGCACACCCTGGACAAGCGTCAATTGGGCGGCAGGATGGCGCGTCTGTCTCTGGAGACCATGGCGATGGTCGACGACGCCCTGAGTGTCAGCCTGGGGTTGCCCCGCGGTGGCTAGGGACTACCCGGCCAGGCCGTCGCGGCGCCAGGGAAGAGGGGAGCGCTACGCGGAAGGGCGCAGCCGGCACGGCCAGGGACGAGGAGGACGGCGCCTGGGTCCGTCATATCGTTTGTTCGTGGCAGTCGAGATTCCACCGGACGCCACCCGCGAACTGGTCGGCTGGCAACAGAAATATCTTGCCGGCCACCATGCCCTGAGGCTAACGCCGGTAGAACAGCTTCACGTCACTCTGATCTTTCTCGGCCAGGCAGGAGAGAAGGAGAGGGATCTGGCGGTGGCTCAGCTTGAAGATCTGGCTCCGCCGGCAGCTTTTGAGGTGACCGCTACGAGCATCATCGGCCTTCCCGGGGGCAGAAGTCCAAGGGTGATTGCGGCGGAGTGTGCGGAGCTCTCAGGACGTCTGGCAGCCATTCATAATGAACTGGCGGCGGGTTTTGTCGCCAAAGGCCTTTACAAAAGGGAGAAAAGACCCTTTCTCCCACATGTGACAATAGCCCGGGCGCGGGGTCGCACGTTGTTCGATCCCTCGGAAATCCACCCGGAGCCGGTAAAATTTACAGCTGTCCGAGTCACGCTGTATAATAGCGTTCTAAAGGCAAGCGGGGTCTTGCACGAGGCTCTGAAAACGGTCCAACTGACTTAAACAGGAGGCAGAAGTGGAGAAAGAAAAAGCGTTGGAAGCTGCAGTGGGCCAGATCGAACGGCAGTTCGGCAAAGGGTCCATCATGAGGATGGGGGATGACTGCGCCGGGGTACAGGTAGGCGTTATACCCACCGGAGCCTTGGCGCTGGACATCGCTCTTGGGGTGGGTGGCGTGCCGCGAGGCCGTGTTATCGAGATATTCGGCCCCGAGGCGTCCGGTAAGACGACCATGGTCTACCATATCATCGCCGAATCACAGAAACGTGGCGGCATCTGCGCCTTTATCGACGCAGAGCATGCCATGGATCCGGATTACGCCCGCCGGATCGGTGTTAACGTCGAAGACCTGCTGGTTTCACAACCCGATTACGGCGAGCAGGCGCTGGAGATCGCCGAGATGCTTATACGCAGCGGCGCTCTCGATATAGTTGCGATCGACTCCGTGGCCGCCCTGACACCTAAGGCTGAGATTGAGGGTGAGATGGGTGATTCCCACATGGGTCTGCAGGCGCGGCTGATGTCGCAGGCACTCAGAAAACTGGCCGGTACGCTCAACAAGACCGGAACCGTGGCCATCTTCACCAACCAGCTGCGCGAGAAGATCGGCGTCATGTTCGGCAATCCCGAGGTTACACCCGGCGGTAAGGCGCTCAAATTCTATGCGTCCATACGCCTGGATCTGAGGCGCATCGAGACCCTCAAGGAGGGCACCCAGGCCATCGGCAACCGGGTGCGTGCCAAGGTGGTCAAGAACAAGATGGCGCCGCCGTTCCGCCAGGCCGAGTTCGATATCATGTATGGTGAGGGGGTTTCTCGCGAAGGGAATATTCTCGACATGGGAGTCGCCCATGGCATCGTCGACAAGAGTGGCGCCTATTTCTCCTACGGTGATGAGCGCCTGGGCCAGGGCCGCAATAATGTCAAGGCGTTTCTGAAAGAAAACCCGCAGATTACGGACGCCATCCTGGCTGAAGTGTTGGAGGCGGTCGGAATCGCTGTTCCCCAGAACATTGAGCAAATGACATCCCAGGCTGAGAAAAAACCTGCAAAAGCCGAGGTTTAAAAAATATCTTGAGGTAGCGGAAGAGTGTTTTATGGCGTGATTACGGACTGCTCGGGAAACAGAAAAAATGGGGCGCGGCTTCGCCGCGCCCCTCGCTTTTCAGAGCGGGATGCCACCCCTTCGTTTATTGACACCGCCATCGCGGCGGCGTTAGAATAAAGATGTTCTACAACTATCTGCTCACAATCGTTAAATCGATATCTTCGGTTTCTTTGTTTATCAAGGCATTGGCAATCAGGTAACAAGCCATCGGGCTTAGTGAAACAGCAAGAGGTCTTTTTTTCACTAAAATAGAAAACCCGGCGTCGGGCGCTCAGAGATACAGAGCGACCGGATTGCGTCTTACAAAGGAACTATTGAGCCGAGCAGATGCTCGGCTTTGCGCATTTTCAGGCTGGTTGTTACATGGAGATTGCGGGATTCCGGGATATTCAGTACGAGATGCCGGACCCGGCTTAATGAAAAGATTGGAGTAATAATGATTACAGCTTTGGTAGCGATAATAGTCGCCATCATCGCTCTCGCCGCGGGCTTCTTCCTGAGAAAGATGATGTCGGAAGCCCGCTTGTCCTCGGCCGGGAGCGAAGCGGACAAGCTGCGCGCCGATGCAGCGAAGGAGATAGAGACGATGCAACGCGCCGCCCAGGTTGAGGCGCGGGAAGAGGCACAAAAACTGCGCGAAGCCGCGGAGTCGGAGCTCAAGGAGCGTCGTGGGGAAGTCCTCAAGGGTGAACAACGCCTCGAGGACAAGGAAAAGGCTGTAGCCGAACGCGAAAAGGAATTACAACGCCGTGACCAGTCCCTGGCTGATCGCGAAGCCAACAACAAGTCCCTTGGCGAAGAGCTTGCCGAGTTGCTGGAGGATCAGCGCCGCCAGCTGGAAAAGGTGTCCGGCCTTACGAGCACCCAGGCCAAGGACCTGCTGCTCAAGCAGGTGGAGGAAGAGGCAAGGCATGACATGGCCAAGATTATCCGCAGCGTCGAAGAGGAAACCCGGCGGGAGTCAGAAAGACGCGCCCGCAATATCCTCTCCTTGAGCATTCAGCGAACCGCCGCTAACCACGCGGCCGAAACCACGGTATCAGTGGTTCCATTGCCTTCCGACGAGATGAAGGGACGCATCATCGGCCGTGAAGGCCGCAACATCCGCGCCCTGGAGAACATCAGCGGCATCGATGTCATCATCGACGACACACCGGAGGCCGTGGTGCTAAGCGGTTTCGACGGCGTCAAGCGTGAAATCGCCCGGCTTACCCTGACCAAGCTGCTTTCCGATGGCCGTATCCATCCGGCCCGCATCGAGGACACTTACAAGCAGGCGAAGGCCGAGGTCGAAAAGGCTATCCTTGAAGCAGGCGAGCAGGCCACACTCGAAGCCAATATCCATGGCGTCCCGGAGAATCTGGTCAAGCTGCTCGGGCGGCTCAAGTACCGGACCAGCTATGGCCAGAATGTCCTGGCTCACTCCCTCGAGGTCAGTCATCTGGCCGGCATCATGGCCGCCGAGCTGGGGGCCAACGTTAAAATAGTTCGCCGTGCCGGGCTACTGCACGATATCGGCAAGGCTGTCGACCACCAGGTAGAAGGAACTCACGCCGACATCGGCGCCAACCTTGCCAAGAAGAACCGCGAAGCCGAGGCTATCACTCACGCCATCGAGGCTCACCATTCCGACGTCGAGCCCCAGACAGTGGAAGCTGTTCTGGTCCAGGCCGCGGATGCCGTCAGCGCCGCTCGTCCGGGCGCCCGTCGCGACAGTCTCGAGAGCTATATCAAGCGTCTGGAATCACTGGAGAGCATCGCCGTCAGCAAGAAGGGCGTGGAGAAATGCTACGTCATGCAGGCAGGGCGAGAGATTCGCGTCATGGTCAAACCCGGCGAGATCAACGACGATGATGCTTCACTTTTGTCGCGTGAGATTGCCAAGGAGATCGAGAAGCAGCTCGATTATCCGGGGCAGATCAAGGTTACGGTGATACGGGAGAGTCGGGCTACCGAGTACGCCAAGTAGGTTGTGCGTATCTCGGTCGGGCGGATAAGGTTATTTTTTGCCTTCCGGGGCTACTTACCCAAGTCAAGATAGCAACCCGTGAGCCCGGCTGAAAACCATCAGTGGATTTGACTATTCCATGAAACAATCGCGTTATCATCTAACTACTTTTGGTTGCCAGATGAACGAGCATGATTCGGAGCGTATCCGGGGTGTGCTCGAAGAAAACGACTGGTTGCCCGCCGACGATCCCGAAGCCGCCGATCTGCTGATTTTCAATACCTGCTCGGTGCGGGAAAGCGCCGTAAACCGCCTGTTGGGACGACTGGGTGAGGCCAGAAGGCTTAAGACTGAACGGCCGGAACGTCTGATTGCGCTTGCCGGCTGCTTCGCCCAGAGTCGACAGACAGCTATCTTCCATGATCTGACCTTCCTCGACATCGCTTTTGGTCCCCGGAATATCGGTGAATTGCCGGCGCTGATCGAGGGGGCGCGGTCGGGATCGGCTCCGGCTTCTTCTTTTACGGACAACAAAATACTCAGTGGCGGGTTGCCCTCCCGGCGCGGCGATGATTACCGTGCCTGGGTCCAGGTGATGACCGGTTGCACCAACTGCTGTAGTTACTGTGTGGTGCCGGGTGTTCGTGGTCCTGAGCGCAGCCGTCCGGTTTCGGATATCGTCGAAGAAACCCGGCGCCTGGTGGACGACGGTGTCGTCGAAGTGACTTTGCTGGGCCAGAATGTAAACAGTTTTGGTCTCGATCTCGATACCTCCGGCGGTAGAAGCCAGAGCTTTGCTGCTTTGCTGGAGATGCTCGACTCCATCAATGGTCTGCGGCGAATCCGTTTCACCACATCCCATCCCAAGGATCTGGGTCCCGACCTGATTGAAGCTATTCGTGATCTGCCCGCGGTCTGCGAGCATCTGCACCTGCCGGTTCAGTCCGGCTCCGATCGTATTCTCGGGCGCATGAACCGGGGCTACAATCGCGATCATTATCTCGAACTTGTTGGGCTAATTAAAAAGGAAGTGCCTGATATCAGTTTGACTACGGATATTATTATTGGTTTTCCTGGTGAAAAAGAGGAGGACTATTTCCGTACCATGACCCTGGCGGGGGAGTGTCGTTTTGATGGCGCGTTTACCTTTGTTTATTCAGCTCGCGCTGGAACAGAGGCGGCATTGTTCCCCGGGCGTATTCCGGATGTTACCATCAAGCGGCGTATGCATGAGCTGGTATCCCTGACTCAGCAGATAGCGCTGGCGAAAAATCAGGCGCTGGCCGGCAGTGAGGTCGAGTTACTAATCGAGGGGCCCAGCCGACAGGGAGGCAGCCAGTGGCGAGGCCGGACCAGACAGAACAAGATCGTGAATTTCACGGCAGCCGGTAGTAGCTCTGCTCCGGCCACGGGCAGCTTCACCCTGGTCACGATTGATTCTGCGACCTCGACGACGCTCAAGGGTCATCAGTCTGCCTAGAGGCCGGGAGCATTCTCTCAGATTGTTTTTGCTTAAAATGGGGAAGAAGCTAAAAGAGAGGGGTGAAACCGTGTATCCACTAATGTCACCAGTAAGAGAAGCTGCTGTCGCCGGGCAGTTTTATCCGGGGTCGCGTCCGGCTCTCGAGCACGCTGTCAAGGATATGATCGGCCCAGGGCCGACGCGGAAAGCGCTGGGGATCATGGTGCCGCACGCGGGCTACATGTACTCCGGCCATGTCGCCGGCGCGGTTTACGGCGCTGTCGAACTTCCACAGACTTTCATAATTATCGGGCCGAACCATACCGGACTGGGGCCGGCCGCTTCGATCATGACCAGGGGTGCCTGGCGCCTGCCTGGTGGGGATGTCCTGATCAACGAAGCGCTCGCTGATTCCATAATCTCCCACAGCCGCGTGCTTTCGGCCGACGACCGGGCTCATCTGTTTGAGCACTCCATCGAGGTCCAGCTCCCGTTTCTGCAATATCTTGTTGGTGAAGTTAATTTTGTGCCCATTTCGCTGATGCTGACCAGTGCCGATTCCTGCCGTGATATCGGTCTGGCGCTGGCAGCTGCGATCAAGGCTGTACAGGCTCCCGTTCTGGTCGTGGCAAGTTCAGACATGACCCATTACGAGAGCCAGGTTACCGCCCAGGAAAAGGATAATCTTGCCATCGAAAGGTTGCTGGCGCTGGATCCGGAAGGGCTTCTTGAGACCGTCCAGTCAAACCACATCTCCATGTGTGGAGTCGCTCCGGCGGCGACGATGTTGTTTGCCTGCCGGGAGCTTGGGGCCAACGAGTCCCGACTGGTCAAATATGAGACCTCGGGCGATGTAACCGGCGACTACAACCAGGTTGTAGGCTACGCCGGCGTCGTGGTGAGCTAGCATGTTTTTGGCTGCAGCCTCACCATTTTCCCGAACACGGTTTTCACTTATTCAGGCAGGAAAAGGCGATATGGCAAACAAAAAATACGCATGATGAATCTGCCGGAAACCAATCCAGCCCATTTTGCCAGGGATGTTGTAAAGGCTGCGCTTGAATATAAAACGCTGCCGGATCCTCCCGATGAGGAATTTTACCGGCAGCAAGCCGGATGCTTCGTCAGCATTAAAAAAGATGGTAATCTGCGGGGCTGCATCGGCACGCTGGAGCCGGCCGAGAAAGACCTGGGCCAGGAAATCTTGCGTAATGCCCAGTCAGCAGCCTTCGGCGATCCGCGTTTCCCGGGCGTAACTGTTCAGGAATGCGATCATCTGACTTTCAGTGTGGATGTGCTGAGCAAGCCCGAGGAGGTCGATTCGGCTGGCGAACTTGATTGTAAGCGCTACGGGGTCATCGTCAGCTGCGAGTACCGCCGGGGGGTGCTTTTGCCCGATCTCGACGGGGTAGACAGCATCGAGCACCAACTGGGTATCGCCTGTCAGAAAGCCGGTATTGATCCCAACGACAAGTTTGCCATCCAGCGTTTCACCGTTTCACGATTCGACGAGGGCTGGCAGACTGGCGTGGATCCTGCCGGCGGCCGTGCTTGTTGAAGTATTCGCTGCCGCCGAACATGATTGGCATCAGGTTTCGAATTAATACGGTACATCAATGGAGCCCGGTCTCGAATTGCGATCATTAGAGAAGCAAAAGGGGACCGGGACCAGCTTTACTCAGAAGGCCCCAGTCCCCGGTTTAGCGGTTCATCCTGTTTTCAACGGCTTACGGTTACCGCTCCTCATTTGTTTGTTTCGCCGTCATCATGTACCAGAAGGTCACGATGACGCCCAGTAGCATGAAAACGCCGAAGAACAGCACGACCTTGAACCATAGCTGCATGTAACCCTGGGCGGTCATGAAGCTTTCGCCCATGACTCGCTCCACATACGTCTGTATAACGCCGGCGATGCCCATGGCGATGCCAATGCCCAGGATCGACAGGCACATGATCCAGAAGCCCCAGGTTGCCAGCGACGCCTTGAAGCGCGAGACGCCACGCAGCCGCGGCACGGCATACCAGAACATGGTCAGGTTCAGCAGGCCATAGGCACCGAAGAAGGCGAGGTGCCCGTGGCTGGAGGTTATCTGGCTGCCATGCGTGTAGTAGTTGATCTGCGGCAGCGTATGGGCGAACCCGAAGACGCCGGCGCCCACCAGATGCCCGATGGCCGTTCCCAGCGCGAACATCCAGACGACCTTCTCCTTGATGACCACGCCGTGCCGCCGCTGGGTCAGGAACGTGTCCACGACCATGGCGATGATGGGCAGCACTTCCATGGCGCTGAAGATACCGCCGATCCACAGCCAGGTGCTGGGCGCGCCGATCCAGTAGTAGTGGTGCCCGGTGCCGGCCAGGCCGGTGAACAGGAAGAGCGCCGTCTCCAGATAGAGGTATTTCTCGACGACCCTGCGGTCGACTCCGGTTATCTTAATCAGCACGAAGGCCAGGATCGCCGCCGTCACCAGCTCCCAGGCGCCCTCGACCCAGAGATGAACCACCCACCACCAGTAGAACCAGTCGATGGATAAGTTGCGGTAGAAGGGCATCCCGAAGAGATAGAGCAGCGCCAGGAAAGTCAGGCCGCCCAGTAGCATTCCCAGGATGGCCGTCTTTTTCCCCTTGATGACTGTCATGGCAACATTGAACAGGAAGATCAAAGCGCCCACGACCACGATGAAGTCGAGCGGCGTCGGGATCTCCAGGAGTGGTTTACCCTGGGTCCAGCCGAAAGTGAAGCCCACCAGGGCTGCCACGCCTGTCACCAGGAACACTATCAGCTGGAAATACGCGAGCTTGACGCTATAGATCTCACGCTCCGCCTCTTCGGGGACCAGATAATAGGCGCCGCCCATGAATCCGAGCAGCATCCAGAGCACCAGCAGGTTCGTGTGCATGGCCCTGGTCATGCCGAACGGCAGGACGTCGACCACGCTCTGCGGGATGGTGAAGGCGTAGCTGATCGCCAGCCACAGCCCTACCACAATTTGCAGGACGAACAGGGCCAGCGCCGAGACGAAGTACCAGTACGCGACTCGCTGTGAGGCGTAGGGCACCAGTTTTTCGTCGCGGGGGCCCATGGCGATGCCGCCGGGAGCGGCGGGCTGCATTCCGGTTGATCGAGCGCTCATGACTGCCCACCTCCCTGCTTGGCCAGGAACTCACCGATGGCCTGGCGGTCGTCATCGCTGACATAGGACAGCGCCGGCATCCGCGAGCCCGCGTTGACTGAGCCGGGGTCCTTGATCAGTCCGGCGATAATAGCGGCGTTATATTTGTTGCCGACAGTATCGAGGGCCGGGCCGCTGCCGCCGCCCGTGCCGCCGATGGAATGACATTGCATGCAGTTCTCCTTGAAGGCGGCCGCGCCGCGTGAGAGACCGGCGCCGGTGAGCCGGCGCTCGGAAGCCGACATCGCCTCGGCGTTGTCCTGTGGCGGCCAGTCATGATTGTCGATGTTGCTGACCCATTCCAGGAAGGCCGTCAGGTCGTTCGCCTCCTGGTCGGTGACCTTCAGGTTCGGCATCTTGCGAAATGAAGTGGCGAACGTGGTCTCGGGGGTTTTGACGGCGGCCTTGATGCTGTCGGGGCCGATCCGCTTGTAGACCCGGGTGAGGTCAGGCGCATAGTAGATACCGAAGCCAAGGATCGTGTGGCACTCGTTGCAATTCTTGCTCTCCCAGACATGTTTGCCGCTCACCACCTGTTCGCTCAACTTATCGGCGTGGGTAAGGGCGCCGAACTGCCGGTGTGTATCCCAGGTCAGTCCCAGGAAAATCACCAGCGATATGGCGGCCCCGCCCAGAAAAATGAAAAACGCGTTGCGGTTTATCAAGGACATCGCCCCTTTCCAGAATTGCTGGCCTGATGCATGCTCCTCTCCTTTTCTCCGTCTTAATAAACAGGTTATAGAATTAGCGGCGAGTTCCCGACGAGTTGGGGAAGACAGGGTCCTGGGAATGGCTTACCGGGACCGCGCCGCCGCTCAAAAAGGCTATAACACCATTAACACTATGTCAATAGTGTTTATTCCTGATTTAAATATGGCTATAATCCAGGGGAAGCCCATGGACAAAAAATATGATGATATATCGAGATTGCTGGCTGAACCGACACGGCTGGAAATATATAGAGCGGTTATCGGGGCCGGTGGCAAGGCACTGACCTCCGCGGAGATCTCCCGGAAATTCGGCCTTCACGTAAACGTGTCCAGGATGCACCTGGAGAAGCTGGCGAGCGCCGGGCTGCTCCTGTCCAGCTACCGCAAGGCAGTCGGCGGTGGCAGGCCTCCACGGGAATACAGCGCCGGCAACAAGTTGTTCACTTTCCAATATCCACCCCGGGATTATCAGCTTCTGGCGGATATCTCGCTGGCGGCTCTGAAGAGCGGGCGAGATGCGGAAACACTTGCCAGGGAAGCGGGCTACCGTATCGGTGAGAAAGCGATAGCGGCGGCGGGATTAAAGCCGGGGACGGTTCGCAATAAAAAACTGGTTGCGAGCCTGAAAAAACTGATCGAGGACCAGGGTCTGTTTGCCCGGGTCACCACCTCGGCCGATGGCGGCCTGGAAGTCCGCGCTTTCAATTGTATCTTCAAGGAGCTTTCTTCGAAGTACGCCAACCTGGTCTGCGGCATCCATCGCCAGCTGTTCACCGGTTTATGTGAATCCTATTTCGGCAAGGTCGAGGTTACCAGCGATTTTGAGATCGCGGAGGGCGGGAAGAGCTGCAAGTTCATGGTAATACAAGTCTCGTAGCCATATTCGGACCAACCGCTGTTGGCAAGAGCCGTGTGGCGGTTGAGGTGGCCCGTGCTCTCAACGGAGAAATTGTCTCCGCCGATTCGATGCAGGTATACCGAGGCCTGCCCATAATTACCGATCAGCCTCCCCCGGAAATGCTTGCCACCCTTCCACACCACCTGGTGGGTACCGTGGGGCTGGAAGAGGAATACAGCGCCGGGCGCTTCGCCAGTGAGGCGGCCGCCATCATCAGCGATATAAAGGCTCGGGGAAAACTGCCGCTGCTGATCGGTGGCACCGGGCTTTACATGCGCTCGCTTCTGGGGGGTTTCAGTTTCGCCGGACGGTCTGACGACGCCAGAAAGAAGTGGCGGGAATTTATCCTGGAAGAAGGCGTCGAAGCCGGTTACAGGGAACTCTCCCGCCTTGATCCTGAAGCTGCCTCAACGGTTGACCGGGAAAATCCGCGTCGACTGATTCGCGCCCTGGAAGCGGCTGAAGCCGCCGCCGGCGGCGCTGGTGAACCGCTTTCCGCCGAACGGGAACGGCTCTGGTCAGCGGATTCGCCTTACAGGGGGATTTCGTTCGGACTGATGGCGCCGCGTTCCGATCTCTACAGACGCATAGATGAGCGCGTTGACCGGATGCTCGACGCTGGAGCCGTGCGGGAAGTCCAGGAAGCCCGTCAGACTGTGGTCTCGGCTACAGCCGCACAGGCAATCGGTTTCCGGGAGATATGTGGTTTCCTGGATGGTCTCATGTCACTGGAGGAAGTTGCCGCCTCGATCAAGAAGAAGAGCCGCCGATACGCCAAGCGCCAGCTGACCTGGATGCGAAAGATGCCTGATATTGTTAGAATCGATCTGGCCGGGCGCACTCCAGCTACCGCCGTCGCGGCAATCATCGAGCACATTCATGACGCTTCAGCTTGAATTCTCCAAGTGGCAGGGACTCGGAAACGATTACATTATCGTCGCCGTGAGAGACCTTGCCTTCGAAATGACACCAGCCCGTGCCGCCGCCCTCTGCGACCGGCACCGGGGCATCGGCGCCGATGGCATCCTCCTCTGGGGCGGCACGGAAGGAGCCGGTTTCAACCTGGAAATCTTCAACCCTGACGGCAGCAACGCGGAAATGTGCGGCAACGGCATTCGCATGCTGGCGCGATGTCTGGTAGACCATGGTTTTGCCACTGAGCCCACTTTCGCCATTAACACCGGTGCCGGTCTCATAGCCCTAACCGTGGCGCCGGATGGCCTGGTCAGGGTAAAGATGGGAGTCGCCCGCCTCGGCGGTAACGGTATCGTTGGTTACGATGGGGTGCGGGCAGAGAGCGAGGCTACAGGCCAGAAGTTCGAAGCATGCGGACGTGAGTTCGTGTTCACCTTTGTTGATATGGGGAACCCGCACTGCGTCATCGAAACTGTGGATCTCAGCGCCATCGATCTCGAACTCGTGGGGCCTGCTATTGAAAACCATCAGCTTTTTCCCAACCGCGCCAATGTAGAGTTCATGAAGGTGACGGGCCCGTCAGAAGTGAGCATGCGGGTCTGGGAGCGTGGGGTGGGGGAGACCAGCGCCTGCGGCACCGGGGCCTGCGCCGTGGCGGTGGCGGCATACCGGACCCGTGGCGTAAAGAGCCCCATGACTGTGAGCCTGCCCGGCGGCGAGCTGCAGGTCGAGGTCGATCCGAAGCTGAACGTGGTTATGACCGGACCGGCCGCGGAGGTTTATTCAGGAACGCTTTCAGAAGAATTCATCAACCGACTGAAGGAGCTGTAGACGATGAGGTTTTCGCGGCGCATGGATGGATTGCCACCGTACCTGTTTGCCGAGATCGAGCGGAAGGTCTCCGAAAAGCGCCGGCAGGGCGTCGATGTCATCAGTCTCGGAATCGGTGATCCCGATATGCCGACGCCGCCTCACATCGTCGAGGAGATGCAGCGGCTGGTGGCCGACCCGGCTAACCACCAATATCCCAACAATCGCGGCCTCGACGAGTTCCGCGAGGGTGTCGCTACCTTTTATAAAAACCGTTTCAACGTCGATCTGGATCCCGAGACCGAGGTCCTGCCGCTGCTTGGAGCCAAGGAAGGCATCGCCCACATCTGCATGAGCTTCCTTGATCAGGGCGATATTTGCCTCGGCGCCGACCCCGGTTATCCTGTCTATGCCAGTGGGCCCATCCTGGCGGGCGGCACGCCCGTGCCGATGCCGCTCAAGCCGGAGCTCGGTTTTCAGCCTGATCTTGACGCCATCGACTCGGACACGCTGGAGCATGCGAAAATGCTGTTCGTCAACTATCCCAATAACCCGACCGGCGCTGTCATCGAGGACGATTTTTTCGAGCGGCTGGCCGAGTTCGGGCGCAGGCACGACATCGCTATCATCCATGACAATGCTTATTCGGAGATAACCTACGACGGCTACATAGCGCCGAGTTATCTCGAGACGCCGGGAGCGAAGGAGACGGGCATTGAATTTTATTCCCTCTCAAAGACTTACAACATGACCGGCTGGCGCATCGGCGCCGCGGTGGGCAACGCCGAGATCATCGAGGCGCTCTGGCGGCTAAAGACCAATATGGATTCAGGGATGTTCCAGGCCCTCCAACGCACCGCGGTCACCGCCATGACCGGTTCGCAGCAGTGTGTCGAGGACATGTGCGGCCTGTATCAGCGACGCCGCGATCTTGTCGTGGGAACGCTGCATGAGATCGGCATCGATGTGGCATCGCCCAAGGGCACCATCTACATCTGGGTGCCGGTACCCGACGGCTACACCTCGACCTCTTTCGCCGATATGGTCCTGGAAAAATGCGCCGTTGTGGTGCCGCCCGGCTCCGGCTACGGCGCCAGCGGCGAAGGGTTCGTGCGCATCTCCCTGACCGCGCCCGACGAGCGGATTATCGAAGCGCTCGAGCGGATAAAAGATAATTTGTGAGTGAACGCGCTTATCTCATAGCCGTAGTGAGCGGTCCCTCTTGTGATGAAGAGGGTTATAAGCCTCTGGCCGAGTTGAGCGAGCTGTTATCCACCGCCGGTGCCGAGTATGCTGGTGAAATGATCCAGCGTCGGGATCATCCCGTCGCCCATACCTACTTCGGCAAGGGCAAGCTGGTTGAGCTCAAGCAGGAAGTCGGCCGCCTGAAGCCCGACCTGGTGGTCGTCGAGGATGAACTCACTCCGACCCAGCAGCGTAACCTCGAGGACAAGCTCGGCGTGCGGGTTATTGACCGCGCCGCGCTAATCCTCGACATCTTCGCCCAGCACGCCCACACCGCTGAAGGAAAGCTGCAGGTAGAGCTGGCGCAACTCGAATTCAACCTGACCCGCATGCGTGGCAAGGGTATCGAACTCTCGCGGCTGGGAGGCGGTATCGGCACCAGGGGCCCAGGCGAGACCAAGCTCGAGGTTGACCAGAGGGTTGCCCGCAACCGCATCAGTCACCTCAAGCGCCGCCTTAAGGATGTGTCATCATCGCGTGAAGTTATGCGCCGTTCACGCCTGGCATCCCGCCTGCCGCTGGTTGCTCTTGCCGGATATACCAATACCGGCAAATCTACACTTCTGAACGCGCTCACCAAGGGTGGTGTTTCCGTCAACGACCAGCTTTTTGAAACACTCGACCCGACTACCCGCTCCTATGAATTCGAAGGACAAACCTACCTTTTGACTGACACCGTCGGTTTCATTCGCAAGCTGCCTCATCAACTGGTAGAGGCTTTTCACTCCACACTCGAAGAAACCCTTGTGGCCAACCTGATACTTCATGTGGCGGATGCTTCAGCGCCTGAAGATGAGCTTGACGTTATGATTGGAGCAGTAGATAAGGTGCTGGACGATATCGAAGCGGCATCTATTCCGCGCCTGCTGGTGCTCAACAAGGTTGACCGGATTGACCAGGAGCAGCGAAGTTTTCTTAAGAGAAACTATCCGGACGCCATATTCATATCAGCTCTTCATAGTGACGGCCTGGACTTTCTCCAGGAACGGGTCAAGAAATTCTTCGATGCCGGCATGGAATTCGTGGAACTGTTCTTTTCATACGGTGACGGCCGCATAATCGGCGATATACATAGAATTGCCACTAATGTTGATGTGGAGAATACTTCCGAGGGAGTCATCGTTCGTGCCCGCCTGCCTCGTGAATATGTCTCGCGTTATTCGAGGTATCAACGATAAGGGCAGCTTTAGATCCCGGTACGGGGTATCATTACACCGAACCGCTGCTTTGATAGGATTGTATCCATGTTCATACCTATAAAGATCCTCAGTCCCGCGGCAAAGGTACCCGTGCATGCCTACAACGATGGCGATGCCGGCGTCGATCTTACCAGCGTTACTGCCTTGACTTTGAAGGCGGGGGAGAGAGCGCTGGTTGCCACTGGTATCGCAATAGCAATTCCCCGGGGTTACGGGGGCTTTGTGCAGCCCCGTTCGGGCCTCGCTGCCAAATTCGGGATCACACTCACCAACTCTCCCGGTCTGATCGACAGCAATTACCGGGGCGAGGTCAAAGTGATAATCCAGAATACCGGCGATAAGGAATTTGTTATCGAAATGGGCAGCCGCATCGCCCAACTGGTTATCGTGCCGGTAGAACGCGCCGATTTCGAGGAAGTCGATGAACTTCCTGAGTCCGAACGTGGGGATGGCGGCTTCGGCAGCTCCGGTCATTAGCACCCACGGTATCATCTGTAATCGGCCGAAAATCCAGCCGCTGTGATATACTTTCCCCTGTGTTCGGGACGTGGCGCAGTCTGGTAGCGCACCGGGCTGGGGGTCCGGTGGCCGCCGGTTCGAATCCGGCCGTCCCGACCATATCCCGAAATGTTGAAGCAAAAGAACCGCTCCAGCGGTTCTTTCTTGTAAGTGAACAATGGAGGCAATCCTGCAAGCAGCCGCCAATGCCCTAACCCTGTCGCGAATTCTGGCGGTTCCCGCGATTGTCTACCTCGTCCTCCAGTCCGAGGATGGGTCCAGCACCGCAGCCACGATTATCTTTTCTTTAGCCGCTTTGACGGACTTCCTCGACGGGCGCCTGGCGAGGGCGACCGGGACTGTCAGCGAGTTCGGCAGGGTGTTCGATCCCCTCGCCGACAGGATCTTTATCAGCTGCATAATCGCCGCGCTCACCCTGATACAAATAAACCCTCTGCCAATAATAGGCGTGGCTATGGTAATTGGCCGGGATATTTTTATGATTCTTGGGTATAAGATTCTTGGGGCTCGCGGCGTGAAACTTCGGGTAACCTTTCTGGGGAAGATATACACAGCGATTTTCATGGCGGCTATCCTGTCTCGTCTGGCCGGTTGGTGGCCATGGGAGTTTCTTTTCTGGCTTGGTGTGGCAGGTTCAATCCTGACAGGGACAATCTACACTCTAAAGGGGCTGACTCGGCTGACCGAGGTAAATTCGGCGTCCTGACACCGGTAGCATTGTCACCTGTGGCCTGTGATCTGGTTGACAAATGATTAGAATCAGTATAGATACCGGTTCAATATAGTTATTTTCCATTGCATGGTTGAAATTTGCAGGACGGAACGCTGCAGGTCTCAACTATTAACGAAAGGGAGTACATGAAGGCAGTAGTAATGGCAGGGGGAGAAGGGACGAGGCTGCGCCCGCTCACGAGCAACCAGCCTAAACCGATGGTCCCTATCGTCAACAAACCCTGCATGGAGCACATCATTGAGCTCCTCAAGCAGCACGACCTCACGGATATCATCGTTACCCTGGCTTTCCTGCCCCAGAGCATACGCGGTTACTTTGGCGACGGTTCTTCCATGGGCGTATCCATTGAATACTCGGTCGAGGAGAGTCCGCTGGGCACCGCCGGCTCCGTGCGCAATGCCTTCGAACACCTCGACGAGACCTTTATAGTCATCAGCGGCGACGCGCTCACCGACTTCAACCTCACCGAGGTCATCGACTTCCACAAGAGCAAGGGTTCGATGATCACTTTAGCCCTCAAGAGCGTGGAGAACCCGCTGGAGTTCGGCGTGGTTATCGTCGACGAGGACAAACACATCAAGCAGTTTCTGGAAAAACCCAGCTGGGGACAGGTTTTCAGCGATTACGTGAATACCGGAATCTATGTTCTGGAACCGGAGATATTCGACTACATCCCGGCGGACACCAAATACGATTTCAGTCAGGAACTCTTTCCCAAGATGCTCAAGCGGGGCAAGCCGATGTACGGTTTCCCCTGCGAGGGCTACTGGCAGGACATCGGAAACATCAACCAGTTCCTGAGGGCTAATCACGACGCTCTCGACGGCAAGGTGAGCGTCAATATTCCCGGCATCAAGCTGCGTGAGAACATCTATATCGGCGAGAAGCTCAACCTTGACAGCCTCGACAACATCCGCGGCCCGGCGCTCATCGGCAACTACGCCAAAATCGACACCGGCGCCAAGATCCAGCCTTACACCATTCTCGGCAACAATGTAGTCGTCAAGGACAACGCGGAGACCGATCACAGCGTGATCGACTCAAACACTTATATCGGCTCCGGCGCGAAAGTTAGCGGCGCCATCATAGGCAAGAACTGTGACATCAAACCGAGTGCCACCATCCACGCCAACGCCGCGCTGGGCGACGAATGCAGCATCGGCGATCACAGCATGATAGCCAGCAACGTCAAGATCTACCCTTTCAAGGTGATCGAGGCCGGCGCCCATGTCTACTCCAGTATTATCTGGGAATGGCGGGCGCTGTCCACCCTGTTTGGCAAGGACGGAGTAACCGGACTCGTCAATGTCGACATTACCTCGGAGCTGGCGCTCAAGCTGGCAATGGCCTATGGCACCACCCTCGACAAGGGCACCCAGGTCAGCTGTAGCCGCGACGAGCACCCTGCGTCACGCATGATAAAGCGTGCTATCGGCGCCGGCCTGAATTCCACCGGCGTCAACGTGCGCGACCTCAGGGTGACGCCGGCCTCGGTAAACCGCTTCGATCTGAAATGCGGCAATGCCGTCGGCGGCATCCATGTACGGGTTTCCGCCTGGCATCCCGAAGTAATGCAGATTCTATTCTTCGAGCCACCGGGCAGCCCAATCGGCGAAGGCACCGAGCGGGATATCGAAAAATATTACAATCGCCATGATTACCGGCGGACCTTCTACACGGAGATCGGCAAGATCATCTACCCGGTGCGGACGACCGAGGAGTACATACAGGGATTGCTGGCGACCTGGGATGTTGACAAAATCCGCACCCGGCGATTCCGGTTTGTTCTGGACCACAGTTACTCCAGCGCTTCACTGATCGCCAGCCGTCTGCTCTCCAAGCTGGGGGCCGAGATCATCGCTATTAACACATTCCTCGACGAGGACAAAACCGCCATTACTTCGACCAGTCTCGAGGCGGAATCGACGCGGCTGCAGAAGCTGGTTGTCTCGGCCGGCGCCGACCTCGGCATCACCATCGATAATGCTGCCGAGAAGATTTTTCTGGTCGATGAAAACGGCAATGAAATCTCCCCGGAAAAGACGCTGTTTTTACTGCTCAAACTGATGGCGAGCTCCGAGGGGCAGGGCAAGATCGCCCTGCCTTTGACAGTCTCGCGCCTGGCCGAAATGATGGTCGAGGGGACCGGCTGCGAGATACTCAGGACCAAGGTGTCTCAGGCTGCGCTCACCGAGGCCGCGGCCCGGCCGGATGTCATCTTTGCCGGCGCCGTCGGCGGTGATTTTATATTCCCCGGATTCCTGCCGGCCCATGATGCTCTTATGAGCATGGGCAAGGTGCTGGAGCTGCTCGCCGTTTCGGAAAAACCGCTGTCCGAACTGGTCGCACAGATTCCCGAAACGACCCTGCTTCGCGAGACGAAGAGCTGCCCCTGGTCGCTCAAGGGCGTCGCCATGCGCGAGATTTCCGAAAGTATCGAGGAGGAAGAAAACGTCAGTCGTCTCGATGGTATCAAGGTCTTTCACGAGAATGGCTGGGCGCAGGTTCTGCCATCCCCGGACGAACCTCTATTCGAGATTTATGCCGAAGGCGACACGGTTGATGATTCTAAAGCTCTGCTTGAGCGTTATGCGGCGAAGCTCGATGAAATCATAGCTACTCATGAGCATCAGGAAGCCTGAAATCTCACGCGCGGACTGATTTTCAGGTAGAAACTTGCGAATTGATACACATGTTCATACTTCTCCCGGGAGTCGTTGTTCAGAAATGTCTTTGACAGCGTTCCTCGAGACCCTGCAGGACCAGGCTGTCAGTGCGGTCTGTCTCACGAACCACGGCAATCTGAAAGATTATGAGGACCTGACAGCGATGGCTCCTCACGGCATAGCGATTATTCCGGGAGTCGAGGTATCTTCAACGTCCGGAGATTTCCTCGTCTTTTCCGTCGATCTCGATTTTCTGCGCTCATTGAATGCGGTACAACCGCTGCCGGAGCGCGGCGACAGGCCTTCTGGCTCTGCTGTGGTGTGGGCGCACCCGTTCGCTGGTAATCGGGACGGACGGTGCGTCGACCAGGGTTATATCAGTAGAGTAGTGGCAGAGGTGGATGGCATCGAAATCTACAATGGTAACTGGCCGGACGAGGAAGCCAGTGGCCACGCCTACCGTATCGCCGAAGAAAATGGCCTGGCAAAACTCGGCGGCAGTGACGCCCACAGAGTGAAGGATTTGATGCGTTGCTGGACTGAGGTGGACGAAAAAATCTGTACTGGCGCGGATCTTGTCGCGGCGATCTTAGGGCGTAAAACCACGGCGAAAAGGGAGTGATGGTGTAGCTGAAGGAGATAGCAGATGGGTGTTTCCACTTTCAAGGAAGAGGTGGTGTGACTGAATGAGATAGCGGAAAGGTATTCCCGCTTCCACTAGGGTCTTCGACAGACGTTGCAGCGGAAACATCTTTCCGCTATCTCATTCAGACGCTGCTTATTCAACCCCAAGCGCTACTTCTTTAGCCTCAGACGCCGCTTATTCAGGTCCGGTATTAGCCATAACCTGTTTGCTGACGATACGCAGTGCCTCGAAAACTCCGACACCGGTGAGCGCACAGGATTCAACGGATGGTGAATTCGTATGGTTGAGTAGCTCGTCGAGGTCGCTGGTCGCGAAGATATCGCTTAGGTCACGTTTGTTGTATTGCATGACCATACCCAGGTCCAATGGATTGTCTTCCTGGTCCTGGAGGTTATCCCACATGTTGAGATAGGCCTCGACATTGTCATCAAGCCGGTTCAGTTGTGAATCGACGACGAAAACGATACCGTCGACCCCCTGGATAACCAGCTTGCGGCTGGCATTGTACTGCCGCTGGCCAGGTACCGTGTAAAGATGAAAACGCGTTTTGAGCCCGCGCACCTTTCCCAGGTCAAGAGGCAGGAAATCAAAATACAGTGTCCGTTCCTCCTCGGTAGCGATGGACACCAGCTTGCCCTTCACTTGAGGGTTCACCTTGCGATAAACGTACTGCAGGCTAGTTGTCTTGCCGCCCAGGGCGCAACCGTAATAAACGATTTTATAGTTGATCTCTCCTGTGGCCAGATTAATCAGTGCCAATGGTATCCCCCTCGGAACTCACGATTTCTTCCACGGTCTCCGCCATTTCGCTTGCTTGATGAGTAACTTTACGCTTTCCATTCTCAACAACACCTTTTTCCGGGTTGAAAGCATTGGCCAGTGCGGCGACCGCCCGTCCGGTTAAGAGTCTGACCCGGCCGATTTCGCTGGAGTTCCTGAAGCACATTACCAGCAGTATATCCGCTGTAATCTGGGCAATAGTAATGTTTAATTCAGACCCTTCGTGGAGCATTACCGTGAATTCTGGATCTTCCATCATCATTGCGAGTTGGCGGGTTGCCGCAAAAGAGCTCGCCGACAGGGAAGCAAGCGCGTCCGCATCGGCCATATGTGTTGATGATATCACGGTGATGGGTTGCCCTGCCGTAGTGACAATCCCGAGAAACACCGGTGAGATTGCAGCATCCAAGCGCTCCAATACGGGTCTGGCGGTATCCAGCTGTGATTTCAGTACTGTTTGCCTGGTGCTCAATTGTCTCGCATTACCCCCAGGATTGCCTGCCAGTATTGGATATCGGCATCCCAATACAGCGACCATACCCTAAAAAGTCTATTTCTAAAGGTAAAGTTGAACCTTGGGTGACCAGGGAATATAATGAATCAAACCTAGTCTGTGGAGGTACAAAGTGGAGAATTTACCTGAACTTTCCAGCCTGTCTGACAAGGAATTGAAGTCGCTTATCCGCGAGCTTGTCACCCAGGAGCAGGAGCTTAGTTTTCAACGCCGCATAATGCACGGCAAAATTGACATCCTGCGGGCGGAACTGGTCCAGAGGCTCTCCGGCAAGCGGGACTCTGGAGAGTCGTTAATTTCTGCCGATGATGTCGGTAAATTGACTGAAATTTTGGCAAAGGGTGAGCGTTTTTCCATAGGCGGAAACCCGTCTGAAAAAAAATGAAAGGGTTTCAGGCGGGCAACCGCTGGTTATAAGTATCCGGTTTCATTCATCAAGGGGAGGAGAAAGAGTGCCTGAGCGTTTCGCGAAGCTGGTCAAAGCAATCCAACACCTGTTTGAAGACCTGGGCGTCGATGTAGTGGAGGAGCGCGTTCTGCGTTTTATCCTCCAGGAAATTCACTGTGGGAAGACTCTCGAAGATGCTCTGGATGAGCCCTATGTTATGAACAACACAAAACCGGCCTGGCGCCGGGAGATCCTGGAAAGGCCCGAGGTTATACGGGCTATTGAGGAAGAAGTGGAAAAAACATTCGAAGGGCACAGGGGTGATTGCGGAGAGTGACCAAGGTCTACTGCCATGAATGCGGATTTCAGAATACCGAGGAAGGCAAGTACTGCAGCAGATGTGGCGCCCTTCTCCCGGAAGAAGATTCTGGGGCCGAAAATACCATCAGCTACTCTCCTGAAGGCGAGGATCGTGAACCGGATATTGGCAACCTTTCGGAGGTAGTCAACGAAGGAATATCCCTGGTTGTGAGGAGTGGTGGAGGGCTGGCCGGGGAAACCTTCACACCCGCCCGGGGAAAAACGACGATCGGCCGGCTTCCTGACAGCGATATTTTCCTCGACGATATTACTGTTTCACGGAATCATGCGCAGCTGATCCAAAAGCCGGACGGTTTTTATATCCAGGACCAGGGCAGTCTCAATGGGACTTATGTAAACCGGGCTCGGGTGGAGACCCAAAAACTTTCTGATGGTGATCAGGTGCAGATCGGTAAGTACAAGCTAACCTATATCGAGCGATGAAAGAGGACGAGGGTAACGGCGCCACCTACAGGGCGTTGACGATAGGTGCTGTAGTAGAATTTCTAAAACCGGAATTTTCCGATATCAGCATCAGCAAGATCCGCTATCTGGAGGACGAAAAGCTGATAGCCCCCAAAAGGACAACTGGTGGCTACCGGCTTTTTTCCAAGGCGGATGTTGAAAGACTGCGTACAATCCTTGTTTTACAGAGGGATGAGTTTCTTCCGCTTAAGGTAATCCGCCAGGAGCTTTCGCGTAAGGGCACCGTAGCTGTACGTCCCACCAGCGGCCGGCGATTCAAGAAAGTAAGCCTCAAGCCTCCTCCCCCGGCATCAGATGCCAAGAGCTTTACGCTCGAAGAGGCGCTTGAAGCTTCCGGTGCGGAGGGAGAGCTGGTCCGTGAGCTCGAGGAGTATGGTTTGATCAGCGGCGTTTCAAGCGGGGGTACCCGACGTTACGACCAAACAGACGTAGAGGTAATGGCAGCCGCCTCGGATCTTGCTCAGTATGGCGTGGCGGCGCGTAACCTTAAAACGCTGAAAAGCTCAGTCGACCGGGAATCAGCTCTCCTGCTGCAAATTCTATCGCCGACCCTGCGATCGCAAAACCCCCAGACTCGGAAGGATGGGATAGCGGCTCTGGAAAACCTTGCTACGGTTTCTTCTTATCTCAAACATCTGCTACTTATAAAAGACCTGAGAAAATATATTGCGTCTTAAACATAATAGTAGTTTTGTAGTCAACAAATAATAGATTGCCATCAGTATTTACGTATTTTGTGCAATCTGAAAGGAGCAGAGAAGCAATGGATCTGGCATCAAAGATACGCGACATACCCGACTTTCCCAAGCAAGGCATTGTATTCAAGGATATAACACCGCTGTTACAGGATGCGGAATCTTTGCGTTATGCGGTAGACCAGATGGCAGAGTTCGGGGTGGGGAAGAAGATTGATGTTGTTGTGGGAGCCGAGGCCCGCGGCTTCATTCTTGGAGCAGTTCTCGCGTACACATTGGGAGCCGGTTTTGTACCTGCCAGGAAGCCGGGCAAGCTGCCGTTTCTGACAGTAGCCGCGGAATACGATCTCGAGTATGGAACCGACAGCCTTGAAGTACACAATGACGCGATTGTCCCGGGAACCAGGGTGCTCATTCACGACGACCTTCTGGCGACAGGTGGAACCGCCCGGGCAAAATGTGACCTGGTAGAAAAGCTGGGCGGCGAAGTTGTCGGAGTCACTTTTATAGTCGAGCTGTCCTTCCTGAAGGGCCGCGAAAAGCTCAAGGAATACGACATTCTCAGCCTGATAAAGTACGATTCAGAGTAGGGGATGGACCGTAGCGCATCAGAGTAGGGGATCTTAAGGGGATCTTAATTTAAGGATATTGGTAATTTGTACGGGGCGTCTCTAAGCGCCCTGTATTTTTTTCTAACGGTAAACCTCGGCACTGACAAACCCGATGCCGCTTATCCCGATGGCCTGTGCACTCGCCAGTGAGAGGTCGATGATCCGCCCGCCGATATAGGGACCCCGATCGTTGATCCGCACAAATACCGAGCGGCCTTCATGGGTCACTTTCAGCCAGGTATTAAAAGGCAGCGATTTGTGGGCGGCGGTGTAACCGTACATGTTATAAATTTCACCATTAGCCGTAGTATTGCCCTGGAAACCAGGACCATACCAGCTGGCTATACCGCTGATGGACACACCGGTCGGCTGTAGTCCCGCAGGCGGCTGGTTTGAAACTATGATCGATGGCCCCATCACGCTCGAGTAAATGTTGCCCGCATCGACTGCTGCGGACTCCTCGGCGGCACGCTCCAATTCCTGCTGCTGTTCACGGGCCTGCGCACGAGTGAACTCGGCCATCTGGTTGTTGATTTCCGCTTTTCCAGAGCTTATTTGAGCCTCAAGTTGCTGTCTGCGAATTATCAGCCCATTGGCGTCTTCCGCCTGGGACTGCTTGAGATCGTCGACCTTTTCACGCATTTGGCGGATAGAGTCCGCCTGGGTTTTGACCTGCTTAACCAGACGTTCATCGTTTTCAGATACCTTGCTCAGATATGATACACGGGCAAAGGCATCAGATATGCCCTCGCTGGAGAGCATTATGGCTAAATAATTACTCTCTCCAAGTTTATAGATGGCCGAAATGCGGCCCTCGTACAGATTGAGGGTCTTATTGTACATATCCTCAGCGTTACGCAGCTTTGTGGTCGCGTCAGCGAGTTCCATACGCCTCTGGCCGAGGTATTGCTGCGCCGTCGCAATGCGCTGATCCAGTTGGGCTATTTCATCATGAGCCCTGTCAAGGTTTTGCTGTGAACGCGCTATCCCGTCAGATATTTCACGAGAACCGCTTTCTGCGATCGCGGCTGATACAACAATCAAAAAACAGCACGCGGCTGTAAGGAAGAATGAACACAACAACCTGATGTAGGTAAATGATGACTTCTCAGAATTTCTGTTTAGCAACGCATTTATCCCAATTTAGTAGTGCCTGGCCAGAAATGGTTTCCGGTGGACATTGGCTTTCCGTGGCTACTATCGACACGGACCCCCGAGAGTTTAGTACATAAGGGAGGGGTGTACGAAGGGTTTTGATGTCTTCTTAACCTAAATTCAAAGGTGACATAACATATATTATCGTGCACGAATGGAGGAGCTGAGCACGCAGTTGTGGTTCATTGCCGGAGGTTGACCGTCTAAACGCATGGTCCTGGGTGTTTAAAGCGCCAGTGGGGCATTTATGTCTATAATGGTTCGCTTAATAGCGAAATAATACTGCAATATGCAGGATAAAAAGCATGCGAAGCAGTGGAAGTACGAATAAAACCGGCGGAAATTAGCGCCTGGGGGCTAATCGTGGTTAAAATCGATCAGAGGGAATCCAGGAGGCCCAGGATATTGTCAGTAGCCGTTCCCAGCTCGAACTTGTGCTCCTCTCCCCCGCGTCTGACCTGAACTTCTACCGATCCCTCCGCAACGGTGCGTTTGCCGATGGTTACACGCAAAGGGCAGCCGAGCAGCTCGGCGTCTTTGAACTTGACACCCGGCGAAACGGCGCGATCGTCCAGGAGCACCTCGGCTCCGGCCGCCATCAAATCCGCATAGAGCTTCTCGGCTATTGCCGTTTGTTGTGAATCGGCAGGTTGCACCAGCGCCACGTGGATGGCGAATGGCGCGATGTTCACCGGCCAAATGATACCCTTCTCATCGGCGAGTTGTTCGACTGCCGCCGCTACTATTCGCGCCGGCCCGATGCCGTAGCTGCCCATGATTATGTTTTGTTCCTTGCCGCTCTCGTTAAGATAGGTCGCGCCCAGAGGCTCACTGTATTTTGTTCCCAGCTTGAAAATGTTGCCGATCTCGATGACCTGCTCGATGCTCAGGCGCTTGCCGCAGAACGGGCATGTCTCGTCGGGTTTGACCCGCCGGATATCAGCCAGTTCAGTCTCGAAATCATGCCCCAGGACCGCTCCCTTGTAATGGTAGCCATCCTTGTTGGCGCCGACTATAAAAACTCCACGTTCCAGCGACTCATCAGCGACTTTTCGTATGTTCAGCCCTACTGGCCCGATGAATCCGGTTCCGGCACCGGTGATCGACTGGATCTCCTCAGGTGACGCCGGTCGGTGCGTGCCGATAGTTCGGTTCAATTTCGACTCCTGCAGATCCTGATCGCCCCGGACCATGGCCAAGACCGGGCCTTCGTCGGTCATAACCAGCAGCGACTTGATCAGCAGAGCCGGGTCTACATTCAGAAACGTGGAAACTTCATCGATGGTGCGGACATCTGGCGTGGCGATCTCTTCCAGGCCGGCGGCCGGTGGAAATTCCGGAACTTCCGGGACAGACCTTGCCAGCTCGAGATTTGCGGAGTATCCACAGGGGCAAAGGGCGACCTCGTCCTCGCCGGCGGCGCTGGGAGCCATGAATTCGTGAGCGGTGGCGCCGCCCATCATGCCCGGATCGCTCTCTACCATATAAAAACTAATACCACAGCGTTGAAAAATGCGGCTGTAGGCCTGAATGTGCAGCTGATAGTTCTGCTCCAGCGATTCTTCGTCGGTGTCAAAGCTGTAGGAGTCCTTCATAATAAATTCGCGGGTGCGCAGGATACCGCTCTTGGGGCGGGCCTCGTCGCGAAGCTTGGTCTGAATCTGGTACCAGACCTGGGGCAGATCGCGGTAGGATCGAATCTCGTGTGCTGCGAGCCAGGTAATGACCTCTTCATGCGTCATCGCCAGCACCATGTCGCGGCCGCCGCGATCCTTGAGACGGAACATCTCATCCCCGATCTCTTGCCAGCGACCGGTCTTTTGCCAGATCTCAGCAGGATGCAGTACCGGCATCGAGAGTTCCTGGGCGCCGATGGCGTTCATTTCCTCGCGGATGATGCGGCAGACCTTGTCGACAACCTTAAGACCGAGGGGCAGGTAAATATACAGGCCCGCCGCCAGTTGACGCACAAGTCCGGCCCGGATCATCAGCTTGTGGCTGATCGCCTCAGCTTCTGCCGGGTCATCCTTAAGTGTTGGGAAAAATAGTCTGGATGCTCTCATAATAACCGGTCTTAAGACTATAGATTGTAAGGGTTAAAGTGCAAGGAAATGATAAGGTTTGCTCCCGCGATGATAATTACGGCTTTTCTGGCGACTGTTTCTCGCAGGATTTTTCAATCTCCTCAAACAGGGCTTCTACCAGGTTTTCCGCCTGTACTTTGCGGATCGGCTCGCCATGAGAGAATATCAGACCTTCCCCCTTGCCGCCGGCTATACCGAAATCGGCGCGCCTTGCTTCCCCGGGGCCGTTGACCACACAACCCATGACAGCGACCTCGAAAGCATTTTCATATTCCGCCAGACGCCGTTCGACCTCGAGAGCTATTGATTCCACATCGATTTCAGTCCTGCCACAGGTAGGACAGGAAATCAGATCAGGTCCGTGTTCGCGCAAACCGAGGCTTTTCAATATTTCGTAGCCCACCCTGACTTCTTCAACTGGATCGCCGGTGAGCGAAACGCGAATGGTGTCCCCCACGCCCTGCGCCAGCAGCGCTCCTAACCCCACTGCGCTCTTTATAGAGCCGCTCCGAAGGGTTCCAGCTTCTGTTACGCCCAGGTGGATGGGATAATCGATTTCTGAGCTGAGCGTCAGGTTGGCCTCGATGGTTTCAGTCACCGAGGCTGACTTTGCCGAGACTTTGAAGTCGCGAAAGTCCAGCTCCTCGAACAAGGTTACATAATCAAGAATTGTCTCTACCAGCGCCCTGGCTGGCTGCTTATCGGAAAGCTCACGTTTCTCTTTGGGTATTGACCCGGAATTCACTCCGATACGAATGGGAATTCCGGCGGCGCGGGCCGCTTCGACAACATCTCTGACACGCTCACGGCTGCCGATGTTTCCCGGATTGATGCGCAAACCCGCAGCGCCTGACCTGGCAGACGCTATCGCCAGATCCGACTTGAAATGAATGTCAGCGATAACCGGCAAAGGCGACTCGGCTGTAATATCAGCCAGGGCTTCGACCGCCGCTTGATCGGGTACCGCCACCCGCACGATCTCGCAACCGTAGGCCGCCAGGCTGCGGATCTGGCCCAGGGTGGCCTCAGCGTCACGGCTGTCCGTGTTGGTCATTGACTGAACCGAAACGGGCGCTCCGCCGCCGACGCTTACCTCTCCCACACGGATTTGGATCTTGCTGCTCATCTAGGGCTGAATCTCAAATCCCGGCCCCATAAGCCGCTGGACATCGTTCATCAGTCCTGTCAGGAATAAAAGGGCAAACAGCATCAAACCGACGACGGAGACCCGTTCAAAGATCTCTCGCCGCACCGGTGAGCCTTTGATCTTTTCAATGATATTGAAAAGCACATGGCCGCCGTCCAGTGGCAACAGGGGCAACAGGTTGAAAATGGCCAGTTGCAAACTGATGAAACCAAGCACCCGAAGATAGAAACCCCATCCCAGCTCGATAGTCTTGGATGAAAAAGCGACGATACCGATCGGCGAGGAAAGCCCCTCGCGGCTTTTTTCACTGATAAAAAGATTCTTGATAGCGATGAAGACCTCGCCAGTGATAAATTTGACATCCGATAGCGCAAGTGTAGCTGCTTCGGCTACTGGAAGAGCGTGATTGCCAACATATTCGGAATCGAAAACAACTCCCAGCTGTCCTTCATTGGTCCCTTCCTTGAGGCCGACCGTCGCGGGCAGGAGCAACTGGTTTCCATCGCGTTCGATGGTCAGCGTTACCGTTTGCCCGGGGTGAGAGCGCAGCTCATCACGAAGGGCTTCCGGTTCATCAGAGTTCACGCTGTTTACGGCGAGCAACCGGTCGTCTGGCTGCAGTCCGGCACGTTCGGCGCCGCTGTCGGCCTGAACTGCTGAAACGTTGACCGTAGCGCGATACTCCGGGAGCCCCTGCCAGTAGAAGACGAAAAAAAGCAGGGCTGCAAATGCCAGGTTCATGGCTGCTCCGGCGGATATGACGATAATCCGCTGCCAAACAGGCTTGGTGACATAGGCACGTGATTTTACATCTTCAGGCAGTTCTTCCTCCCGGGTCATACCCGAAATCTTGACATACCCGCCCAGGGGAATAAAACCGATACCGTACTCGGTTTCACCGATTTTTTTCTTCAGGGCGGCCGGCGGAAAGCCCAGATAGAACTTCTCAGCCCGCATGCCAAAAGCCTTGGCGGCCAGGAAATGCCCCAGTTCGTGAATCATGATCAGGAAACCGATCCCGAGAATGGCGATGACGATCAACATTGCTCTAAACGATCAGTTTCCGGGCGAGGCGGCGCGCTTCTTCATCCACGGCGGTAATATCCTCAAGATCGGAAAGCTTGATTGGCAGGTCGCCGGCCATGGATTCAAGGGTTGTTTCAACAATATCCGCTATGGCAAGAAACCTGATTTGCCCACCGAGAAAGGATGCCACGGCTATCTCGTTGGCGGCATTGACAACGATGGGGGCACCACCTCCGAGCTCGCCGGCCTCGACTGCGATGCGTAAGCAGGGAAAGGCATCAAGGTCCGGCTCGAAAAACGAAAGCTCGCGTTCTTTAATCAGATCGAGCTGTGGCATTACCACAGGCAGCCGGTGCGGGTAATTGAGCGCATAGGCGATGGGCAGTTTCATGCTGGGCAGTCCCATCTGGGCCAATACCGAACCATCCTGGAATCGCGCCAGGGAATGGACGATGGACTGCGGATGGACCAGCACTTCTATTTCGCCATAGGGAACACCAAACAGGTGGTGAGCCTCGATGATCTCGAGCCCCTTGTTCATCAGTGTCGCCGAATCGATGGAGATCTTGCTGCCCATTTCCCAACGGGGATGGTTGAGGGCGTCCTCCCGGGTGACGCCTTGCAGATCCTCGCGCTTGCGGCCGAAAAATGGTCCGCCTGAGGCCGTGAGAAATATATGCTCCAGTTTCTGATCAGAGCCCTGGAGGCATTGAAAAATAGCGCTGTGCTCACTATCAACAGGCAGGATCCGGGCGTTTTTGCTCGCGGCAAGTTCCATTATCAGACTGCCGGCGACCACCAGGCTTTCCTTGTTAGCCAGAGCAAGGTCGACACCCTTCTCCAGCGTGGCTACCGTCGCCTCGAGACCAGCGGCGCCCACTACGGCATTAAGTACCAGGTCGCAATCAACCTCTTCTACCAGACCGCGGATACAGCCAGGCCCCGAGTAAACAGTTGCATCCGCCAGTTCTTCGACAACGATGCTACCGCCCGCCTCATCCAGTATGGCTACCGCGTTTACATTAAATGCTCGCGCCTGCTTTACCAGCAACTTGTGGCTGGTTCCGGCAGCCAGGCCTGCAACCTCGAGCCCTGGTGTTTCGGAGATTACTTCGAGCGCCTGTTTGCCTATGGAGCCGGTAGAACCGAGTACGAGTACTTTTTTCATCTATCCTCCGTTGCCAACCATAGCAGTTACTACATAAAAAGCTGCCACACCGGCAAAGAGCAGCGAATCGAAGCGGTCCAGAATGCCACCGTGCCCCGGAATTATCGTACCCGCATCCTTCACCTGTGACGCCCTTTTGATATATGACTCAAAAAGGTCGCCCAGGGGCGCCGTTACTGCAATCACGACTCCCAGAACAAAAAATTGTCCGGAGCCCATCCAGGGGAGGGATTTTCCGGCGATCAGGACCACCACAACTGTACCGATGAAACCGGCCAGGGTTCCCTCGACGGTCTTGTTTGGCGAGATGACCGGTGAAATGGGCCGCTGTCCCAGATAGTGGCCTACCGCGTATGCCACGGTATCGGAGGTCCAGGTTGCCAGCAGCACCACGAAAGCGAGGCTGATGCCATATGTGGGCGTACGCAGCAGGATGACATGTGCAAATCCGATGCTAATATAGAAAGCGCCAAAAAATGTTATTGCCATCTCCCCGACCATCTCCGGCTTCAGTCCCCGTATCGCGTGTAATATGAAGGTAAGCGCGAACAGGTAGATTCCACCGCGAAGAGCACCCTCCAGGCCGCCGGTATGGGCTCCAATAAGGATGAGTATGGCGCCTGCATAGCCGGCCAGCAGGTTAGGTTTGTAAGATCTGGTCATGCGATAAAACTCGTGCAGGCCGAGGATGCTAAGCACGATCAGGGCGACCAGAAGAGGAATACCGCCTGTATAGACGACGATCAGCGCCAGTATGGCGCCGACGATGCCAACGAGTGCGCGGGTGATCAGCATTATCGCCTACCTGGCTCCAAAACGGCGTTGGCGGAGTCCGAATTCGGCAAGCGCCTGCCGGAGATCCTCCCCGTCAAACTCAGGCCAGAGCTTATCGGTAAAATATAGCTCGCTGTAGGCACACTGCCAAAGGAGGAAGTTGCTCAACCGCTTTTCCCCGCTGGTCCGGATCAATAGTTCGGGGTCATGCATTTCGGGGGCATACAGGTATTGACGAAATTCCATTTCTCCATCGCAAGTTTTCCCGTTGCCCGTAGCGGCTTTGAAAGCATCCTCTATCTCGCTGCGGCCACCGTAATTGAAAGCAATATATAGCGTCATTGCGGAGTTGCCCGCGGTCGTGTTTTCCGCCCATTCCATCTTCCGTAGAAGGTCGCTGGAGAGGTCGCTGCGTCTGCCGATGAAACGCACCTGCACGTCTTTCTCATCCAGTTCTGGCACTTCCTTGTCTATCAGCTCACCAAACATTTCCATTAACGCGTTTACCTCGGCTTGCGGGCGCTGCCAGTTTTCCGTGGAAAAAGCATAGACGGATAGCTCTCTGATACCGGTCTCGTGCGCCGCTTTGATCGTCCGCTTCAGCGCCTTCGCACCCTCACGATGGCCGGCGATGGCCGGCAGACGGCGACGCGCCGCCCAGCGGCCGTTGCCATCCATGATAATGGCGACATAACGCGGCGCATTTTCAGCATCTAAGAAAAAATCTTCGCGTACGGTCCTGCTGCGGCGAAGATTTCCAAGGAGGTTACGCAAGCCGGACATCAAACCTCCAGAATCTCACCTTCCTTGCGTTTCAGCATCTCATCGATCTTCTCAATATGTTGATCTGTCAACTTTTGCATTTCTTCCTTTGTGCGACGCAGCTCATCCTCGGAAATTTCGCCTTCCTTCTGCAGTTCCTCAAGGTCGTGCAGCACATGGCGGCGGATATTGCGTACGGCCACCCGGCCATTCTCTGAAAGACCCTTCACTATCTTCACAAGCTCACGGCGGCGCTCTTCCGTCAACTCGGGTATGGAAAGCCGGATTACATTGCCATCGTTGTTGGGATTAAGCCCTAACTCCGAATCCATGATGGCGTGTTCGATCTCCTTGATGGATGATTTATCGTAGGGGGTTATAACCAGTAGCCGCGGTTCGGGGGCGCTGATGTTGGCGAGTTGTTTGAGAGGCGTCTTGTTTCCGTAATAATCAACCACAATCCGGTCGAGAAGCGCAGTGGATGCTCTGCCAGTCCGGACGGTGTTGAACTCGTTGTGGCAGGCGACTACGGCCTTGTTCATACGGTCGCCCCCGTCCTCGAGAAACTCGTCGACCATCTCGTTCATCTGACCTCCCTGGATTACCGGTTATTTCGCCGGAGAGCTTACTATAGTTCCGGCTCTTTCGCCAGAAAGTACCCGCTGTATGTTGACTTCGTTGGTCATGTTGAAGACGTGGATCGGCAAGTCATTATCCATGCAAAGCGAGAGGGCTGTGGTATCCATTACCCTGAGCTCCTGCTCAATTGCTTCAAGATGGGTGATCCTGGGGAGGAAAACCGCCTCCGGGTTGGCCTCCGGGTCAGAATCATAGATACCATCGAAGCTGCGCTTGGCCATCAGGATGGCCTCAGCGCCTATTTCCAGTGCCCGCAAGGCCGCGGCCGTGTCGGTGGTGAAATATGGATTACCGGTGCCGGCGGCGAAGATAACGATGCGTTTTTTCTCCAGATGCCGCATGGCGCGCCTTCGTATATAGGGTTCGGCTACTTCCTGCATGTGGATGGCCGACTGTACCCTGGTATCGAGACCGAATTTCTCCATGCCATCCTGAAGCGCCAGAGCGTTAAGAACCGTTGCGATCATGCCCATATAGTCGCCGGTTGAACGATCCATTCCCCTCGTGCTGCCCGCAACCCCGCGGAAGATGTTGCCGGCGCCGACGACTATGGCGATCTCCACCCCACGCTCCCAGGCGGTATGTACCTGATTGGCAATTGCCTGGATCTTGTCTGGGTCGATGCTGAGCAACTCATCTCCCTGCAGCGCCTGTCCTGACAGTTTAATCAGAACCCGCTTGAAGACCGCCGGTTTTCCGGCATAGTCCTGCAGGGTCGCCGGTTTAGGTTCCTGCGTCAACTGTCCTTGCCCAGCTCGAAGCGGACAAAACGCCTGATACCGATATTCTCGCCGATCTTGCCTACCAGCTCACCCAGCAACTGCTCCACCGTCAGTTTGTCATCCTTGACGAAGGGCTGCTCCAGCAGGCAGATCTGCTCAAAATATTTATCGAGCTTGCCTGTTGCGATTTTTTCAAGGATGTTTTCGGGCTTACCGGTAGCCTTGGCCTGCTCCTTGTAAATGGATAGCTCTGCCTCGATGACGCCGGCGGGCACGTCTTCCCGGCTGATGTATTTTGGCGCCGCGGCGGCTATATGCATGGCGACATCATGGACAAACGCCTTGAAGTCGTCGTTGCGGGCGACGAAGTCTGTCTCACTGTTGACCTCAACCAGTACGCCTATCTTGCCACCAGCGTGTATATAACTGTCTACAAGTCCTTCATTCGCGGCCCGCCCGCTACGCTTCGCGGCATCAGCCAGACCTTTGGTTCTCAGAAGCTTAACCGCGTCCTCCATGTTGCCACTGCATTCCGAGAGGGCTTTTTTACAGTCCATCATGCCCGCTCCGGTCTGTTCGCGGAGCTCTTTTACTTCCTTAGCGCTAACTGCCACTTTCCACCTCGCTGTTCTCTTCTGCGGCCTTTTCTTTCCGGCCGGCTTCCTTTACCGTGGGAGACTTGCCTGTATCTTTCTTGACCGCCTTGGCAGCGGGAACCGTATTACTGGACGCCGCGGCGGCCTTCGGCTTAGGCGCAGGCTTTGTTTTGGCTGCGGTCCTGGGCTGGGCGGAAGGTTTGCCGCCAGTCCTGGGTCGGGAAATCTTTCCGGCGGATGCTTTTGTTTCATCGGCAGCGGGTCCAGCCTTCGCGGCTGCCTCAGCGGCAACCTTCGCTGCCGCCTCAGCGGCAACAGCAGCTTTTGCCGCGGCTTCCGCGGCTGCCTTTCCGGCCTGCAATTCCTTCTCAGTCAGAAGCTGTTTGCCTTCGACGGCGGCTTCGGCCATGGCGCGGATGATCAGTCCGCAGGAGCGGATGGCATCATCATTGCCGGGAATGACATAGTCGACTTCGTTCGGGTCACAGTTCGTGTCGACGAGCGCCACGATGGGTAGCTTGAGCTTACGGGCTTCCTTGATAACGATAGTCTCGCGGCGTGGGTCGATGACGAAAACGGCGGCGGGAAGCCTGTCCATGTCAGAGACGCCGCCAAGGTTGGTTTCCAGTTTTTTCAGCTCCGCCAGCAGGTTCATCTGCTCGCGTGTGGGAAGCAGTTCGATCTGGCCCTCTTCACGCAGACGCCGCAGTTCGTGCATTCTTTTGATCCGGTGGGATATCGTACTGTAATTCGTCAGCAGGCCGCCAAGCCAGCGGTGTGATACGAACGGCATGCCGGAACGCACGGCTTCTTCAGCGATCGTGTCCTGACATTGCTTCTTGGTGCCTACAAAAAGCACCTTTTTGCCGCCAGCGGTCAGGTCTTTGATGAAGTCGTAGGCGTCATCGATCAGCCTGATGGTCTTCTGGAGGTCAATGATGTAGATGCCGCCGCGTTCGGTGAAGATGTAAGGTTTCATCCTGGGGTTCCAGCGGCGGGTCTGGTGTCCAAAGTGAACTCCGGACTCGAGCAGTTCTTTCATCGATACAGCAGTCAAACCGAGATCCTTTCTCTCGAGCTTTAAATTGCCGCTCATGGATGGGCTCTCCGGAAGGGCGGCGTTCCACCGTCGAGCCATGACATGCCTATACGGACCGCAGCATTCTGCCACAGCCTTTTAGCCAGCGTATTGTAGCATAAACCCGGCTCATTTTTATGATAATGTCAGCGCGATGGCAAGCCTGGAGGACAGAATCGAATCGATAATAGCCGGCACCAGCGTGATAGCCGTTGTGGGTGCCTCGCCCAACCCGGGGCGTCCCAGCCATATGGTGATGAGTTACCTCATTGAAAATGGCTTCCAGGTTATTCCGATACGCCCCAAAGTGAAGGAAATACTGGGTCGCACCTGTTATGAGAATCTAGTGGAAGTGCCCTTGTCCGTGGATGTTGTCGACGTTTTCCGAAAGCCTGAAGCCTGCCCCGAGATCGCACGCGCCGCGGTTGCTATTGGAGCGAAAACGCTCTGGCTTCAGGAGGGCATCGTCAGTGACGAGGCCGCGAGAATTGCCAGGGAAGGTGGCCTTCAGGTCGTAATGAATCAATGTATTAAAAAGGTCCACCAGGAAATGAAACCGTAGAATGGAGGAGCATTAATGTGGATTTTCCCGCTTTTCGCGACTGTCATCAGCGCATTCTTCTCGGGAATAGTACTGCGACTTTACCTGACCAGGCGGAATCCGGCACATCTGGCCTGGAGCTTTGCCTTGTTCCTGTTTGGCCTTGGAACTTCTTGCGATTTCCTGGCGAGCGTCAGTGGCTGGACTTCGCTCATCGCCAAGACCTACTACCTGACGGGAGCCATGGTGGTAGTTGGTTACCTGGCGCTTGGCACTCTTTATCTGCTTGCCCCCAGGAAGGTCGCCAACCTCTGGTTGGCACTGATGGTTGGCGCAACAGTATTCTCGATAATCCTTCTGGCTGGAGCCGAAGTCGACCCAATTAAATTAAAGTCTGATACCGAACCGGGCTGGCAGGCAATTAACCGTTCAGCATTGATTAAGATCATGATGATATCAATGAACAGCATCGGTACCCTGATAATCGCCGGTGGAGCGATTTATTCAGCCCTCCGCGGTCGATATAGACGGGCAAACATTCTTATCGCCATCGGTACGCTGATCGTAGCCATGGCGGGAAGTCTGGCTACATTTGGCCGTCCCGGGTTTCATTCGATCGGGCAGGCGATCGGCATTACCGTTATGTTCACCGGGTTTCTGATGACCATGACGGCAAGCCGCCCTGCTCCGAATACATATCATGCGGATAATCCGGGCGCGACAGGCACGAGCTGAAAAACAGGTTCTTCTTCCCTGGAATCTCCTGGCAGTCGCAGTAAAACAACTGGTTTTTCACTACAGCGAGTAGTACAATTTATACATGGCTTTAAAGCGTAAGAAATCCGCCAGATTCATGAACCTGAAGACCTCGAATGAGGGCATCCGTCAGGTTCTGGGTGATCTCGAAGCCGACATCATGGAACTCCTTTGGCAGAAAAGCCCCGCGAGCGTGCGTGATGTGCATGAAAGTCTTTCCCAAACCCGTCCTATCGCCTATACGACGGCCATGACTGTAATGAGCCGTTTGGCCGAGAAGGGGATTCTCAAGCGGGAACAGCATGGACGAGCCTACCTGTATGCCCCCATGCAGAGCCGCGAGGAATTTTGCTCGGAAACCATCAGCACGGTTATGAGGGGTCTTTTAGGAGGTTTCGGCGAACCGGTGCTCTCACACTTTGTCGAAACTGTTGGCACAGAGGATGCGGGCAAGCTTGACGAACTATTACGGCTGATCGAGCAAAAAAAGGAAGAGGCGGAGCGATCGGCTACCTGACCCTGATTCTCTCTTATCTGGTATTACTTGCGAGTCCCTGGATAATCAGGCGCTGGCTTGGCGGTAGTATACGGCCCCGAATGTCAGCGATGGCTAATTTTGTATCCATTCTGGTCACTGGAATCGCTACCGGAGTCGTGTTTGCGCTGCTACTCCTCAGATTCGTATCCGGTTCTTTCTTTGCCGCCATGGGCGACGCCTGTGGAGGTGTTTTCGCGGCAGCACACGGATTTCTTGCAGCCAGTAACTGGAACTACCTCATGGCGATTATCGTTGCGGCAGTCCTTCTGTCCCAGATGGTATTTCTTGTCGGTGGTGGTTCATGGTTATTGCGAGTGAGCCACGGGGAGAAGGCGCGCCGGCGTGATGCAGGCATTTCCTGCCCGGCGCTTCAGGAGTTGGCAGGAAAAAAATGGGCATCTTATATCAGAGTCGTTCCCGGAGACCGGCGACTGGAAGCTCTGACTGTCGGCTTGTTAAAGCCGCGGATAATGATTTCAGAAGGCCTCATCCAAGGCCTCGAAGGAAATGAGCTGGAGGCGGTGGTATTGCATGAAGAATCACATCGCGCTGCCCGGGACAACCTGTTCGCGGCGGCCGCCAAGGCCGTGACGCTGACCCTTTTTTATCTCCCTGGACCCCGCCTGGCTTTTCGGGAAATGCGCAAAAATCTGGAGCATGCAGCTGACCATAAGGCTGCAGGTAATCCGGGAGGCAAGCTGGCTGTTGCCAGCGCGCTGTCACGGATAGCTGACTCAGGAACGGTTATGGCGCCAGGCGATCTTTCCTTATCCGTGGCAGTCACCGGCAATGGAAAGAGTCTCACCGCCCGCCTGGAAGATCTGCTGCTGGGGAAGGAAGATTCCTCGCGGCGCTGGCATCGACCGATGATGTTTGCTGTGGGAGCACTGGCAGTGACAATGATTTTCGTTTCAAGTGCGCTGGCGGTCGCCGGTTCTGACCAAAGGGAAGCGTTCATCTGCTTCACTCAACATGAACAGGGCGTCAATTCCGACGGTATCTGCGACCTGGATCACCCGATACACCCTTAACGGTTATTCCCTCATCCCCATGGGCAGGTTGAGGATCCACAGATTCAGGGCCGCGAAAGCAATCATCAGAACCAGCATCGGCGATAGCCCAATCACTGACCGCAGGCGGTCGCCGAATGTCTGACGGGCCACGCGCCAACCGACATATACAGCCCCGAGGTAACCTATCGCTATCAGGGTCATCTGAATGATTCTCAGTGTTTCTGTATGAAGTAGTGGTTCGGCAATAACGTTTGCGGTGCCGAAAAGGTCCCAGCCGCGACCAAGCGGATCAGATATTACGGGCACTACCGCTGTCCCTTCCTCGAAGAAGTGGACCAGGTTATGGGCGAGGTGCGACGCAAGCGCTATCGGCAGGAAGGCGAAGGAGAATCCGATGAACACACTCTTCAGCGATGCTCCGTTGCCGCCAAGCCGCCGGGTGACAGTCGACCAGAGCGCGAAGATCAGCATGGGCGCCAAAACGGCCAGCACCAGGTAACTCAGGGTCAGAACCGTATTCTCGCCAAGTCCGGTAGCCTCCATCAGGGCATTCGAGGCATCGTTCCAGGGTTCGACCATCGAAAGCGTCTGAAACACCGTCACACCCAGCAGGATTACTACGATCGCAGCAACATCGAACCCCAGCTTCTTTGTCTTCCAGAGGTCAGATAAAAACGGGCGCACATTGACGGCGATATTGTCGTTAGGGCAGGTCTTGATGCACTCGGTACACATCGTGCAATAGGTATTGGTCTCCATCGTCTGAGGCAGCTCGAACATCGGGCAGCCGTAACCCTTCTCGCTGCCCCGGTAACATGATTTTTGTTTACAGCCGCGGCAAACCTCGTCGCTGCGGTTGCGCAACTCCAGCGGTGCTGTCATCGAGTAGGCGCCGATAATGCCGCCGATCGGACAGACATAACGGCAGAAAGTGCGCCGCTGGAAGATAAGCGAAACGACGATTGCCGGTACGATGAACAGAATGATGGTTACTAGCGCCGTATAGAGCGGACTGCCGGCCAAGCCGAGGAACAGATACATCCAGGTAAGGATGATAAAGAATATGGTCGGCACCCAGAAATTACGCAGCCGGCGCGGCCACTTCCGGTTCAGGCTGAAAAACCTCTTCCCCACCCCCCAGAGTTTACCCCTTTGCAGCCATTCCGCAATTGATACAAGCGGGCAAAGCATGCACCAGGTGCGGGAAAGAAAGAGGAAGGTGAAGATAATGACCGCCCACCAGATTAACCAGGTGACGACGGTGGCAAAATTCTTGTCTCCCAGCTGGGTTCCCCAGATGCCGGCGACTATTACCAATAGAAACACCAGTGTGCTGGGCAACTGGAAAGCAAACTGGAATTTCCGACTTTTCAAAAGACGGTGCACCCAGGGAATGCCCAGGAGGTCATAGCGGTGAGTTCTGGTTTCGTCCCGGTTCTCACCATCTCGCGCAATCGCTGCATCGCGTCGACCTGAATGCCTGGCAAGCAGCCAGACCAAAACGGGTGTTGCCAGGATGATAAAAACCAGGTACGGCAAAACAAGTGAAAAATCACTGGAAACTGCGGAGTGAGCGTGATCCATGTTCAAAACCCTTTCAGAGGATAATCTTTAATACCCGGACTTGGATGACACCTTGTTGTCCGCAAGCTCTATCCGGACCCAACCCTTGCTCCCCTGGTAGTACCAATACTCCATATTCATGGAGTCGCCGCTACTGCCGGTGCCCATCGAGTGCCCACCATTAATGCTCTTGGCTTCTGTTTTTGCAGGTTCTCCTGCAATCGCCTTGAGTGCGTCAGCAGTCATTCCAACCTCAATGCCGGCATACTTTTCCGGTGACAGATTCTGCTCATTGGTTGATGCCTGGGTGCCGCAGCCACTGGCGTAGACAAGCAACGCCAGCGCCGCGACCGCAGTAATTGCAGTAATCAGTCCTTTTCTCATTTTTCCTCCGGTGATCGTGTTCATTTCTGGTTAAACCCTTTGTTACTTGTCCACGGTTGCCAAGCTCCATAGCCTGGATACCTGAACAGACTACGATAAATAGTACTACAAGCTATAGTAGTATGCAAGAATGAAAAAGCGGGCCCGAAAACCCGCTTTTTCATTACAACTTTATAAGAATCGCTGAGCCAGGTTCTGCTAATCGACTTCCTCTTCCAGCATCCAACACTCCAGTACTCCGGGATAGCAATCATCCTCTTCCCGGGATTCGACCGCCCCCTCGGGACAATCAGCGGCAGCTTGCACAGTTACCTGTGGATAACGGCTGCATTTACCAAGATTACGGTCCCTGCAGTCAATCTGCCGATCGGTAAGCGATAAAATGTCACCATCTTCAGCTTCCTGGCGTCTGAGTTTGCCCAAAAGACTTTGCAGGCCAGCCTGGGCTACAGCCCGCTTTCGCCCTTCGGCGCTCACGTCCGGTGTATGTCTCGGACTGGCGGTCGCTATCCAGACGATCCTGTCTTCCGGTGCGACAATCAGGAATTTAGCCGAAATTGCGTCGTCTTCACGCTCAGGGATAACCGTGCAGGTGATCTTGTAAGCGGTCATAACGTGCCTCCCTATCTGTAATGCGCTTTTTAGCCCTCGCGCATTTCTATGAATCTGCCTGTCTGGTGACGGTATATGACGGTATATGACGGTATATTACTATCGTCTAAAACTGACTACGGTACTGCTTTCGGCATAGCTTCAGGCCTACGTGAGAGAATAGTTGAAACTGAGTCATAATGTCAGTTTTATGGGTTTGGATTCAGACTAACAGAACAAGCGGTGAAGAAAGCAGACCCAGCTGTTTGCGAGGGATGTTTATCAGAAGAATGAGCGGATGCCAGGGCCTGGAATAATTTGGTTTTTCACCAGGTCTTTACTGGCAGATACAGGAAAAGTCAGACGTTGCGCTGGCGAGCCTGTTCAAGGCAGGCCAGCACCTCTTCGTCGGATACCTGTTCAAAATTGCGGTAGAACTCTCCTACGGCACCGAAATACGAAGGGCTTGAGTAACATTCAACGACGTCTGCTTCCTGTTCAAGTCTGCGCATGACTCGTGGGGAGGCCACAGGAACAACACAGATGATTTTTTCGGCGCCGCGCGAACGCAACGACTTAAGGGCTGCCAGCATGGAAAACCCCGTGGCAACTCCATCATCCACCACGAGTACAGTCTTTCCTTTAACATCAGGCGGTTCTGCAGTACCCCTGTAGCGCTCATAACGGCGTTTGACCTCTTTCATCTGTTCATCCGCCATCTCGCGTATGTATCGGTCGCTAACCTCGTAGAGCCTGACGGCATTATCATCCAGCAACAGGTTTCCATCGGAGTCGATCGAGCCGATAGCCAGTTCTGGATTGAGCGGTGCGCCAATTTTGCGGCTGACCCAAACATCCATCGGCAAATCAAGCGCCTGGGCCACCTGCAGGGCGACGACCGTGCCACCACGTGGCAGCCCCAGTACAAGGGTATCAGCAGCGCCCTTATATTGTTCCACCATGGCCACCAGACGTTCACCGGCATCTTTGCGGTCTTCAAAAAACATTAAATATCACCTTTTGGCTGTACATCAAAACCGGAGCTTTCCTTGTGATGCTTAAACTATTTACGAGGCGGTCAGCTGATTCCCTGCATTAACCCCCACTCTGTATTATTGCCCAGGGTTTTCAGGCGGCAAACCCCCCGGAAGCCGTGGCTCCCAGGGAAAGGTAATCAGGCAACGGTTTAGCGGGGAGATATCGGGCGGCGCTGGCAATCATGGCAGCGTTATCGGTGCAGAGCGCTGGCGGAGGTATGTGCAGGCGCATTCCCCGCCGTTTACATTCTGTCGCCAAAAGTCGACGCAGTTCAGTATTGGCGCTGACGCCGCCGCCAATACAAATCTGGTTACACCTCTCGGATGCCGCTGCAGCCAGGGTTTTCTTAACAAGGGCGGTAATCACGGCAGACTGGTAGCTTGCTGCGATATCCGCACGGTGTTCGTTAAATAATTTTGGGTCAAGATCCCTCAAGTAATAGTAGAGGGCTGTTTTGACGCCGCTAAAGCTGAAGTCCAGACGACCTGGTTTATCGAGTCCTACAGGAAAAGTTACATAACCGGGGGCACCATCCGCCGCAAGAGTGTCAAGATCGGCGCCACCAGGATACCCCAGCCCGAGCAGCCTGGCTCCCTTGTCGAGGGCTTCACCGGCGGCATCATCGAGCGTCTGGCCCAGAAGCTTGTGCTCGCCACGCCGGGGAACGAAGACGATTGAAGTATGGCCACCAGAAGCAATGAGACAGACAAAAGGGGGCTCTACCGGGTCGGGTGGCAAATAATTGGCGGCCACATGGCCTTCCATGTGACTCACGCCCACCAGTTCCACGCCGAGGCCATAGGCTATGGATTTGGCGGTTGCCACTCCTACAAGCAAGGCACCGATGAGCCCTGGTCTGGTGGTGACCGCTATTCTGGTAATACTGTTCAGCTCCACGCCGGCCTTGGCGATTGCCTGGGCAATTACCGCATTAACGAGCTCGAGGTGATGCCGGGAAGCGATTTCCGGGACCACCCCGCCATAGAGAGCATGGAATTCAGTCTGTGAGGAAATGATGCTGGACAGGATTTCGTTACCATGAAGGACTGCGGCGCAGGTGTCGTCGCAAGATGTTTCGATTCCGAGGATCAAGCCAGCATATCCTCAGAATCTTTCCACAGGATCAGGGCATCCTCACCGTTGTCGCGGTAATAACCTTTGCGGATGCCGGTACAGATAAACCCGTAACTCTCATACATCTTGATCGCACCGCGATTGGACTTTCGGACTTCCAGAGTAAATCCACGATGTTTCTCGCAGCCACAGAGCTCGAGCAACCGTTCTATGAGGTCTGTGGCAATGTACTTGCGGCGGTATTCTTCATGCACTGCCAGGTCCAGTAAATGCCAGACTTCCACGTACTGGGTGGCAATTATGTAACCCACTACCGTTACATCCTCTATCGCGACCAGACAGATGCTGGAATCCTTGGCAAGTTGAGTGATGAAAGCATTAAGCGACCAAGGTCTGGGATAGGATACTTCCTCGATTTCCAGAACCGTTTTCAGGTCTGAAAGGCGCATGGGCCTTATTTCAGCCATGGCTCTCGCATTCGCAGCAGGACAGTTTTATCGGCGTCAGGTTCGCGAACATATTCTGGAACGATTGAAAGCATTTGATTCTCATCATATCCGTTATCGATATTTGCGGCCCGCAAATGCCAGACCGCGCACACCTGGTTCCCGGAATCATCGGAATCCAGCAGATCAAGTTTTCTGGACGTCTTCAAAATTTTCCTGTATGCAAGGGCGCCGTTACCTCCAGTTATTACTTTTCCGTTCGCAAACCCGGAAATTTGTTTCAAAAGGTCGGCAGGGTTAAGGCAGAGAACATCGGATTCGGGCACTACTGCGCTTTCTCCTTCTTTTCTGTATAGTCTCGCAAAAACCTGACCCCTTCTGGCATCAATAACGGGAAGGACTAAACAATTGTTACTGCCGCGCTTGCTTCTCAGAAGCCCGAGCGCCAGGGCTTCGAGTGTGCTGAACCCATACGAAGGAACCTTGAGTGCCTGTGCCAGCGCCCGGGCAGTTGAGATGCCGACCCGGAGCCCACTAAAGGTACCCGGCCCGGTGCCGGCGACAACAGCGCTCACATCCTGGATAGCCAGGTTGTTGTGGGTGAGCAGTTCATGAACTGCGGGCAATAGCAGCTCCAGATGAGATCGGCCGGCACTAATGCTGCTCTCAGCCAGCAGCGTGTCTCTATCACCCAGGGCAATGGCAGCTACCTCAGTAGCTGTATCAATGGCCAGCGCTGGCAAAAAGCCGCTCCAGTTTCTGTCTCAAGTCATCCCTTTCACTGATAATGGAAATCCGCCGGCTGTTTATGTCAACATGTTCCATTTTAATTACAATCGCCGGTCGCTGAATAAAAGGCTCCGCCTGTTCCGGCCATTCCACGAATGTAATCGCCTCAGCTTCGAAATAGGGTTCGAAGTCGATGGCGTCCTCAGCTGTGAAATCTGATAAACGATAAAGGTCGAGATGATGCACGGTGATTTTTCCGGAGTAGGTCTGAGCCATCGTGAAGCTGGGGCTTGTAACTGGTTCGCGGACCCCCAGGCTGATGCTGGCATGCCGGATAAAGCAGGTTTTACCTGTTCCCAGCTGACCCGCCAGAAATACAACATCACCGGGCTTCAGCAGCTTCGCAATGCCAGTAGCGAGAACTGCCGTCTGCTCTTCTGAACGTGAAACGAATTCCAACGATACCTACCGTGTTAGAACAAACCGAGCTGCTCAGGCTCAGGTTTACCCCCGTTTATCTCGACCGATGCATCAGACTTTACATTTTCAGTCTCTATCAGCGCTTGAGTCTGCGACAGGCCTAGCAAGGCAGGTAGTTTATCGAAGTCCGCTTCCAGGGATCTGAGGTTGGAAGGTGTATAAAGAGCTGCGGCAGGGTGATAGACGGGAAATAGTTTCATACCACTGTGACCGGGCATTTCCTGTGGATTCCCATGGACACGGGAAATACCATCGGGCTGGCCGGTCAGCAGTTTGGTCGCAAAATTGCCGAGAGTGCAGACTACCAGAGGTTCTATGATCGAAATCTGCTCCTCAAGAAAAACACGGCAAATCTGGATCTCCGCAGTTTGGGGATCGCGGTTATCCGGAGGCCGGCATTTCAGAACATTTGCGATGTAAACATCTTCGCGGCTGAGTCCGATTCGCGCCAGCAGCTTTTCCAGCAGTTTTCCAGCCTGTCCGACGAAAGGTATTCCTTGCTGGTCTTCGTGGTACCCTGGCGCCTCACCAACGAACATAAGACGGGATTCGGGACTTCCGGAACCGAAAACCACATTGGTTCGCGTCTCGCCAAGCTGGCATTGTCTGCAGCCTTCCACGCGCCCACGAAGCTCGATTAATCCCTTTTCCCTTTTGGACAGACTAGCCACAGTTTGAGCAGGAAGATTTTGTGCAGGGACCGCAGTTCTTGCCTGAACCGCCAGCAGCAGCGGGTCCGGAGCCACCCGGTGACTTGAATGAGAAGCTCGACAGTAGGCGGCCGACCTTCTTTGAGCCGCATTCGGGGCACTTCAGGCCTGGGTCGTCCAGGTCACTGGACCGGACCAGCTCTTCAAACCTGGCCTGGCATTTCTCACAACAATATTCATAAATAGGCACGATAAAATACCTGCAATAATAGGAAAATTCTAATACCGGCGAACGGTAGCTCCAGCAGTTAAACTCTAGTTTATACATCAGTTCTTTGCAAGAAACCGTGACCTCCTGCTATTCTCTTCATGCAAGGATGATGACAATCAGCCAAGGTCTGGTATCCCGCAATCGGGAACTGGAACGGAGGAAGACTGTGATTTACAGCCAAGCAAATCATCTGCCCGGTTTCCCCATTTTTCCGTATTTCTCGCCACGTAAGGACGATCTCGACAACTGTCAATACGCCTCGATTTCCGAAACAGGGAAATGATGGGGTCGCAGTGACCGACGTTATAAAGACAATTTCCGAGGTCAAAAGCCGGCTGGATGACTATAGAAGGCAGGCCGGGAAGAAGGTCGCCCTTGTTCCTACCATGGGCTTCTTTCACGTGGGCCACCTGAGCCTGATGCGCACCGCCAGACAGGATTGTGGCTTGGTGGTAGTGAGCATATTTGTGAATCCAGCGCAGTTTGCTCCGACTGAGGATCTGGAAGCCTATCCACGTGATCTTGCCAGGGATCTTGAGTTGGCGGGCAGGGAAAATATTGACCTGGTTTTTTCGCCTGACCCGGCTGAGATGTACCCGGAGGGCTTCGATACCTACATCGATCCGAGCCATATCAATGATACTCTCTGTGGTCAGGGCAGGCCTGGGCATTTTCGTGGAGTAGCCACCATCGTCGCCAAGCTGTTTAACATTATCAGTCCTGATCGGGCATATTTTGGCCAGAAGGATGCTCAACAGGCCGCCGTTATCAGGCGAATGGTGAAAGATCTCGATTATGACATCGATATCCGCGTTTGCCCGATAGTACGCGAATTCGATGGCCTGGCCATGAGTTCGAGAAACGCATATCTGACTGCTGATGAACGCGCCCAGGCTCCGGTCCTTCACCAGGCTCTTCTGGCTGCAAGGGAAGCTGTTGCCCATGGCGAGCGTGATGCATCAAAAATCCGTCGCTTGATGCGCAGGACAATCGGCCAGAATTATCTAGTGGAATTCGAATACGCCCGAATAGTCGATCCTGAAACCATGGAGTCGGTCGCGGTCCTCGACCGCGAAGCGCTGGCGGCAGTCGCAGCCACGGTCGGCAAGGCGCGACTTATCGATAATTTAATGATTGCACCTTAGAGGAGGAACAGTGCGCAGAATAATGCTGAAGAGCAAGATTCACCGGGCTACCGTAACCGCGGCCAGTATCGATTACGAGGGAAGTATCACCATTGACCGGGAGCTGATGAAAGCTGCTGATATTTTTACTCATGAGCAGGTTCACGTGCTCGATATCGACAATGGTGCCCGCCTGGTTACCTATGCGATTCCAGGCGATGCGGGCGAAATATGCGTAAATGGCGCAGCTGCCAGAAAAATAAACATCGGAGATACTGTAATTATTATTTCCTATGGTGGCCTGGTTCCCAACGAGTGGCCTGACCATGAACCCCGGATTGTTCTTGTGAATGAGGAAAACCGGATAGTCCGCATTAATGGTCCGGAAAAAGCCGCAGATTCGGTAAAGTCCACAGCTCATCGAGACAAGCATCCGAAGGGAGATTAAATCCATATGTCCCCGAAAAAGGAATCACCGCAAAATACCATTGCACCTCGGGTTTTCAGCAAGGAGCTTGAATTTCCCATGCTTGAGGAACTCGACATAATCAACATAACTGAAGAAATTTCCCGGGCGGTGAAGGGCAGCGGAATGGAAAACGGTACAGCCACGGTATATGTGCCGGGTGCGACTGGCGCCGTAACCTGTCTGGAATTTGAACCCGGTGTAGTCGCCGATTTCAAGTCCGCCATGGAGCGTATTGCGCCGCGCGATATGGATTACGATCACAACATATACCAGTCTGATGGCAATGGCCATGCTCACGTTCGAGCCGGACTTCTTGGCCCGTCGCTGGTCGTCCCCTTCATGGAGGGTGAACTGACACTTGGTGTCTGGCAACAGGTCGTGCTGATCAATTGCGATAATCGCCGACGCACCCGACGGGTGGTCGTGCAGATGATCGGCGTTTGAAATATGCCGCTAACCGGTTCTCCAATCCTGCAGATCGCCCTGGACTTCCTGGATCTTCCCAGGGCACTGGCTGTCGCCGAGGAAGCGTTAAGAGGTGGCGTTGACTGGATCGAGGCAGGCACTCCACTTATCAAGAGTGAGGGGCTTGAGGTTGTGCGCGAGATGAAGAGGCGTTGGCCCGATCACGTGATTGTCGCTGACCTTAAAACCATGGACGCCGGCCGGTTTGAGATGGAGTCGGCGGCCAAAGCCGGTGCTCGCGTTGCCGGAGTGTTAGGTGCGGCTTCCGACGCGACAATCGCAGAGTGTATCGAAGTTGCGCGAAATTATGGTCTTCAAATCATTGTGGACATGATCGAGGTCCCGGATCCCGCGGAACGTGCCAGGCAGGTTGAGGCCATGGGCGCCGATTACGTGGGCATACATACTGCAATCGACCAGCAGATGCAGGGGAAGGCTTCTCTGGATCTGATTCGTCGGGTAAAGGATGCTGTAAGTATTCCTGTTTCGGTCGCTGGCGGAATAAATTCAGAGACCGCAGCCGAGGCTGCCGCGGCGGGAGCGGACATCATTGTCGTGGGTGGTGCGATCATCAAGGCTGCCAATGCCGAGGAAGCAGCCAGGCAGATACGGCAGGCAATCGATTCCCGGCAAGCTGTGAGCACCACACTATACAAACGAGCGAGCGCTACTGATATTCTCCCTGTCCTTGAACAGGTATCCACCGCCAACATCTCCGACGCCATGCATCGAAAAGGTGAGCTTTCCGGTCTACGGCCCGTGTTTTCCAATATCAGGCTGGCTGGCCCCGCGGTAACTGTTCGTACCTACCCGGGAGACTGGGCCAAGCCGGTAGAAGCTATCGACCGGGCGAATAAAGGCGATGTGCTCGTGGTGGATGCTGGCGGCGTGGGTCCCGCTGTCTGGGGCGAACTCGCCACACACAGCGCTCGTGAGCGAGGACTTGCCGGAGTGATTGTCTACGGCGCGGTACGCGACACCCCTGAGATCAGCGAACTGAAATTTCCGGTTTTCGCATCCGAGTTCACTCCGACTGCGGGCGAGCCCAAAGGTTTCGGAGAAATCGATGTGCCGGTTACGATTTCGCGAGTCAGGATTAACCCCGGTGACTGGCTGGTTGGAGATGATGATGGCGTTGTGGTGATACCCAAAGCGAGGGCGGCCGAAGTAGCAAATCGGGCCATGGATGTACTTGAGCGGGAGAACCGTTTAAGAAAAGAGATTCAGGACGGCAGCACCCTAAGCCAGGTGGGCTACCTGCAAAAATGGGAAAAGACCTAGTCGGACTCTTCTCGCAGCCTGATCACCTTATGCAGGCGCATTCTCACATCTCCGGGTAGTTCATGTTGTGGAGCTTCATGGTAAAGAGTAACTGTCCGGCGCAGGGTATTTACTACCACCCGGCAGTTGTAACAATGTTTGAGGTGGCTCTCAATCTCCCGGCATGTCTTGTCGGCTAGTTCTTCGTCGATGTATTCAGAAAGGCCTTCGAATATCTCCCGGCAGTCCATGATCAGCTGATTCCTCCAGTGAAGTAATCCGACAGCCTTTTTCTCAGGTACAGGCGCGCTCTATGAAGTCGCGATTTTACGGCTGGTATTGAGAGATCCAGCACCTCTGCGACTTCTGATGCCGGTAAACCTTCAACATCTCGTAATACAAAAACCACCCTGTAGATTTCGGGGAGCTCATTAACAGCCTCATCCATTATCTTTTGCGCCTCTTCATTCAACAGTTTCTCAGCAGGTCCGTCAGACCAGTCGACCAGCTTCGACTGTGAATGGGCTGCATCTCTCACCGAGTATACTTCCTCGATGAATTCACCCTCTCCTTTTTCCCACTTGTTTTTCTTTCTCAGACGTGTCAGCGCTGCATTGGTAGCTACACGATACAGCCAGGTGGAAAAGCTGGCCTGGCTCCTGAAACCGTCCAGAGACCGAACAACATTCAGAAAGGTGTCCTGGAGGACATCCTCGGCATCCTCCCTGTTCCCCATCATTCTGTAAGCAAGGCTGTAAACCTTGTTCTCATACCGGGACACCAGGGTTTCCAGGGCTTCCGCCCCGCCCCCCTTTATCTCTTCGATCAACTCGTTATCGGTGGGAACTGTATGTTTCATTTGTTAGACTAATATCCACCTTAAAGGATTCGTTGTCAGATCCTTGTGTAAATATAGCATTTATGACTCTGGTTTCCCCGGATGAACCCTTTGGTAGCAAATGGCATCATAATAGGCGTATGCATTAATAACACACCCGTTTGGTATAAGGGAGATAAAGCAGGAGGTGAAAGGAAAAATGGCAATCTATGATTTGAAATGTGATGACTGTGGCAAGCTGTTCGAGAAGTTTGTAACTGGCTTCCTGTCAGAAGAAGACAAGGAATGCCCGAGATGCAGCAGCCGACGCGTATCACAGAAATATAACAGTTCTTTCGGCATTGGTTCATCGTGCTCCAGCAAGGGAGGCGGATGCGCTCCGCCCTCGGGTGGAGGTTTTGGCTGAGGCTAGAAAACAAAGCCCGTGGGGCTTTAAAAAATATACCTCGGAGATCATAAAATGCATCTGGCAGAAGTAAAGGCTAATATATGTAGCGGGCACGATAATTGTCCGGCAAGGAAAGCGTGTCCGACCAAGGCATTGTTTCAGATGGACCCAGGTGAAGTAGCGATTGTAAACAGCTCTACATGCCGCGGTTGCGGTGATTGTGTTATAGCTTGTCCGGAACGGGCAATAAAGATGAACCAGATATAATAGCCGTCTGCCGGAAGCTATTTTGCCTGTGAAGTTCCCATAGAGCGAAAGGAGCGCAAGTTGTCCGCAGAAATTATTGAAGTTACTGATGCGAATTTTCAGAGCGAAGTTCTGGATTCGGATGTGCCTGTGATTGTGGATTTCTGGGCCGCGTGGTGTGGTCCCTGCCGCATGGTTGGTCCAATCGTGGAAGAGATAGCGCAGGATCAGGCAGGCAAGGTCAAGGTAATGAAGCTGAATGTGGATGAAAACCGTGAAACCGCGACCAAGTATGGCATCATGAGCATCCCAACAATTTTACTGTTCGATAAGGGCGCGGTTTCAAAGCAGGTAGTAGGTGCTATGCCCAAGAGCGCTCTGGTACAGGAGCTAGGGCTGGCCTAAGCTAAAAAAGTATCGTCTGTAATTACAGCCGTTTACACAAAGCGTTTTAATCTACTATCTACAAGTCCTGGCAACCTGTGAGGACTTGTTTTAGTAATGAATGGAAACAATGGTGCCGATTGGTGTCCAGTTGTAAAGGTATTCGGCATCGTTTAACGGTAATCCCACGCAACCATGGCTGGTAGGAGTACCGAAGCTAGTGGACCAGTAGTTCCCATGGATCGTGTAGTCTCCGTTGAACATGAGCACCCAGGGAACATTTGGCGCATCGTAACCCTCTCCCCGCATATTCAGTTTGTCAGCCTTGGCGTACACTGCATAAGTGCCTGTCAGGCTGGGAGTAGCCAGAGATCCGCTTGAGCAGACCATTGTTTTAGCCAACTGGTCGTTATCGTAAAGATAGACTTTCTGCTCCGTCAGATTGACTTCGATCATTTTTGAGGGTTTGGCCGTAAAGGAGCTATCCACATCCTGTCGCAGGAAGCTGCCGCTAACTCCTCTGAACGCTTCAGTCCCGCCCTTGATACGTATGGTGATTTTCTGTCCCTGGGTCCAGTTGCTTAGAGGTTTGAACTCAATCTTGTCAGGCGCTATCCAGTCCCATGCACCTAAAACCTGAGGATCAAATGACAGAATAGATTCAGCCACTTCCGGGTTTTTGATCTCTTCGCTAAAGGTCAAAGTTGGCCGTTCGCTGAGGTTTACACCCGATTCTCCATCACCCGGAACAAGAAAGATCTTGAGCGGTTTGGTAGTCGTGATCTTTTGTGAGTATGGATGAAGCAGGCTGGAGCCATTGGCCCCGGTAGCTCCAGTAACCGTCAATGAATACTCCACGCCTTGTTCGTACCCGTCAAATGTTATCAGCGCTCTGGTGGGGTTATTATCATCTATTCGAGAGGTTGATTTGAGCTCTGGTTCGATCTTATAGGCGAATGTTTCAACAGGTGTATTGAACTCCACAATTATTGGCTCGCCAATCGGCACCGTCTGGGTCTCCTTGGTAAATATGGGTGCAGGCGTTGTGATTGTCTGGAAGGTAATTTTCTCAGTTACGGTCTTCTGCTTTGGTCCGCTGAGTGTAAGTTCCGTCAATACCCCTTCGACGGTTACCTCATAACGCGAATCTGGCCTCAGTGTCGATTCTCCATCATTCCGTACAAAAACATCCCCTTCGAGCCGGCCATCCACTTCTTTCTCTCCGATAGGTGAGCCGAGGGGATCCAGCGATATTTCTTTGACCAGGACATTATTAATGTTGCCGCGCATCCAGCTGGTCGAAATCTGCAGGTTGTTTTCGACAGATATATCCTTGCTGCCATTACCCGGGCTTACCTTGATAGATGGTGGAAAAAGCGATGCCAGCGAGAGATAACCAAGAAACGCCAAGCCCACCAGCGTCAGGGCAATGACAATTAATGCCCTGCGCCTTGCGGCTGACTTGGCGAAACCTGTTTGTTGTGCGGGATTAGCGGTACTCATCAGACTGAGCCATGGCGAAATACTTATGGCTTTTCTTATTATAGCGGCCAGGGCACCGAGAACAAAAAGAAGGTCTCATTCATCAAGGATGCGTTTGCAGCGTTGAGGTGTTGCACGACAGCTCATCTGCTCCGACTGGACCGGGCGGTTGAGCTTTTTTTTGTGCCCTCACCGGGGACGCCGAGCGCAAACGACGCAGCGAAGCGGTTTGCCCATTGACAGATCGGTAAACAATGGGTAAATGTGTGACAAAGAAGCGGGTTTTCAGAATCAGGGTACTGGCTTTCGTAATTTTCGTTTGCGCTTGGTTGCTCCCAACGTTCGCAGGTGTAGCGGCATCGGCTTCGAGTAAAGTAAAAGTTTCGGTAGCGGTCGTTGACGCTGTAGGCAACCTTTAGGCAAAAAAGCGTCCCTCGTCGGTCCCAAACCGACTTTAGCTTTGGCGGCAAGCATCTTGCCCGAATCCCTTACCTGGGATAGATGCTTCCGCCTAAGCTTTCCCCGTTCCCCGGTCTCACCGGGATTATCATTTGAAGGAAACCAATAGAGCTATGTAGAAAAAGTTTCTGCGGTATATGGGACTCCGCTTGGCCACATCCCCAGGCAAGGTTTCTATAGCAATGGCGACCCCTTTTTTAAAGTCGCCTGCATGTCCACGAGTGCCGCCATAAGCTGGCAACCACGGCAGAAATAAGGAGATCGATGGATATTCAAGAAATGGTTGATGAGCGTGTAGAGAAGCTGCGAGCGCTGCAAAAAGAGTTTTCTCCAACGGGGATTGCTGAAACGGGTGATAATAGGCCGTTTGATAATATCTCTTCAGATCGTCGCCGTTTCAACTTGACGACTGAAGAACAGGGCATTCCGAACTTGGGCAGGTATCTATCCCCTACAAAAGAGGAACTGGAATTTGGAGAGTTGATTGATGCCGCGTTAACCGAAGTTGCGGAACGCGTCTTGATGATCAGCGATCAGGTTGCAGGGGATTACGCGCGTATGGAAAAAGATATTCTCAAGTCGCGATTGTCTGTTCTTCAGAGCGCCGAAAAAGTTTTGGATATTGCCATTTCACTGAGACGCAAAGCAAGTAGCCTGAATCGTGCATGTCAAAAGGAAATGGAATTTAGCGCGCAGTATGAAGATGAGCTGCAACTGTTAGAAATAGGTCAAATGGATGAAGGCAGTTTTTCGAACGACGGCCGGGCCAGCATGCATGAACATGGTGTCGCTTCATTGTTCAGAAGGACTTAATGCGGAAAGCAGGAAGATATGTCTCTCATGGATAGGGGTGAGCTCAACAATCTGGATGAAATGGCTTTGTTGTCTGCTGAAGGCGATTTAGCGGCCGGGGTGAATGGATCCAATCCGCCAACTGGTTCTGGAGTCTCCCCTGTTTTTCAGAAGGCCAGCGCATCTCTTAAAAGTCGTGAAACCCAGGTTATCAAGTTGTGGCTGAAAGATATGATAGACACTTTGGGCCTCACTTCGCTGCAGGCTTTTCCTACGCAAGAACTTACTGAAGGTTTTCCCAGGATCATTAACAGCATCGCTGAAGCGATAGAAGAGCCGGATGCATTTAGCTCAGGTGGAAAAGAAGTCGCGGAAGTATCCGCAAAGCTGGCAACACTGCGAAAAGAAGATTCCAGCCTGGATAAACTGATTGATGATTACACGTTGCTTAAACGTCTCATGTTTGAAGCAGCCGCCGCCGACCTGCGGCGATCCGATGAAGCCGTACTCAGGATATCGCAAAACCTCGACGAGGGATTTAACCGGATATTTAAAGAAGGGCTTAAGGCTTATGTTGAGCAACATTCCTCAAATCTTCAACACCTTGCGGATACGGATGCTCTGACAGGTCTGTATAATGTCCGATATTTCCGCCGTCAGCTGCATAAGCATCTGGAAATGTATAAGCGTTATCGCATCCCTTTTTCCATGTTGATGCTGGACCTTGACAGTCTCAAACAACTAAATGATGCCTGCGGTCATCAAAGCGGGGATCTGGCGCTCAAGCATCTTGCTGCAATCATGACGACAGAAAAGCGGGAAACCGATGTAGCTGTTAGATATGGCGGTGACGAATTCTTCCTGGTTTTGCCGGGCACAGCAGCTTCCGAGGGCGAGCGACTTGCCTACAGGATCGTCAGGAGTGTTCGCCGGCTCAATATTCATTCTAATGGCAGGGAAATGACCGGTGTTTCCATAGGTGTTGTTTCTTGTCCCGAAAACGGCGCTGATGTTGGTACATTGAGAGCCAAGGCGGACCGTGCTCTTTATCTTGCCAAAGCTATCGGCGGAGCCTCGGTTGCCTGCTACCAGGAATTTTTCGAAGCCTGAACCGATAAATTCACTGTCTGGCCTCATTCAGTATCAAAGCTTGTAACCAATAAGGCGAAGGAATTCCTTCCTTTCTTTAACATCCGTATCTGATTCAACTCCCTTGCTCGCAAAACCGTCGATAACTCCCATTATCCCTCTTCCCTGATCTGTTTCAGCTACAACAACCTCTACGGGGTTGGCTGTAGCGCAATAGATTCCGCAGACCTCGGGAACCTGTTTGATTGCATTCAGGACGTTTATGGGGAAACCTCCGTCCATGAGGATTATGAAAGCATGGCCGGCAGAAAGCGATACGGCATTATTACGCGTCATTGCGATAAGTTCTTCATCGTTGCCTGAGCTGCGGACCAGACAGGGTCCGGAAGATTCACAAAAAGAAATACCGAATCTTAGACCTGGAGCCGAATTGGCCATAGCCTCATGCAGGTCCTCGACAGTTTTAATGAAGTGAGCTTGTCCGAGTATCAAGTTCATTTCTTCGGGTTTATCAATTTTTATAATCTTGGTTTCCATATAAAGCACCCCTTCCTTCGTTTGGGATTATGTTTCCGAAGCCCGTAGCCAAAGACCAAGAAGAACGACTCTCGTCGCCTGTTCAAGCACCGTCTGGTTAATCTGGTCGGCATCATCGTACACTGTGTGGTAATAAGGGTGCCAGATGCTGGGGTCGCTGCCCCAGTCCCAGTCCACAGTTACGGCGGGGATGGAATATTGCCAGTCGAAAGGCTGGGCATCGGAACCAATGTCTGTTCCTTCCCGTTTGGTTGGGGTTCCCAGGGTTGCGCCGGCTTCTTCGAGCGCCCCGACAAGTTTTGCAGCCCCGGAAAATCCTTCATCCCAAATTCCAACGTACCCGCCCCCCGTTGCTCCTATGCCATCAATGTTGATCATTTCTACCTGATTGCCCAGACCATTTTCGAAAATCGTACGCCCCAAAGCTTTTGATCCACGCTGTCCAATTTCCTCGCCTGAAAAAGCACAAAAGACAATATCCTTTTCCGGTTTTATGCCTGTCTGTTGGAAGATATTGGCTATTTCCAGAATGGCCGCGACACCTGCAGCGTTGTCATCTGCACCATTGAAGGGCTGACCATTGGCATCCAATCCCAGGTGATCGTAGTGAGCAGCCAGGATTACATATGCATTATCTGGACTTCTACCCGGCAAAACCGCGATAACGTTATCGCTTTCCGTATCGCCGGCAATGAAATGTTGTGTATATGAGGACAGGCCGATCTTTGTCCAGGGTTGCAACCCGAGGCGGGTAAATTCAGTTGATATGAAGTCAGCTGATGCTTCAGCGCCGGCGCTTCCGGTTTTACGGCCCTGATACGAATCTGCGGCCAGCGTGCTGAGAAAGCTGAATTCACGGGTGATATCAAGGCTATTTAGCAGGACTTCAATTGTTTGGATCCGATTTTCTGGCATGGGAACCGTCGGAATTGTGGCGGTGGAAACGGTATTTTGAGGAGGTGCCGGCGGCTCGAAATTATATCCGTTTTCGGGTACGAAAACCGTGTTTACCCTGGCTTTTTGCTGATCTTCACATCCGGATACAGGCAGCACCAGTAGCTGGCTAAATACAAATAAGCAAATAAGTGGGAATGAATTCCTCAACCGGGCAGTCATGGCTTACGTTGGCATTTCGGGCAAAAATAGGTGCCTCTTCCCCCCACGCGAATCTTCTTTATTGTAGATTTACAGCTCGGACATGGCTCACCCTGTCGGCGATGAACGCGAAAAGTTTCCTGGAATCTGCCTCGCTCTCCAAGCGAATCGCGGTAACTATCGATGGAACTACCTTCGAGCTTAATTGCCCTCTTCAGGGTTTCTTTAATCGCTCGGGAAAGCTGATTAATCTCTTCATCAGCCAGATCACCCGCGGGCCGCAAGGGATGAATGCCAGCCTGAAAAAGTGATTCGTCGGCGTAGATATTGCCGATTCCTGCTATCTGCGACTGGTTCAGAAGCAAGGATTTGATCGGGCCCTTCCTGTTGCCGACGACCACTTTCAGATGCCTGGCGTTGAAAGAATTACCAAGAGGTTCAGGCCCCAGCTTCTTCCAGTATTCGCCGGATACCTCTCGGCTCAGGATAAAAGCCTTGCCAAAGCGCCGCGTATCATGGAAAGCGAGACCCCTGTTTTCGGAGAATCCAATAATAAAGCGAAGATGTTTCATATCATCGCCGGCGAGCGGCAGGCGGGTTTGGGTTAGTCTGCCGGTCATTCGCAGATGGATAACCAAAGTGTCCTGCGAATCAAGTTCTAACAACAGATATTTGCCGCGCCTCTTTACGGAAGCAATGGTTTGACCCTGCAGACCCTTGATAAATGAATCAGGGCTTTCGGGCGCCGTAACCAGGGAATCCTGCACTTCAACCTTCACGATCTTCCTACCGGTGATTGCTGGTTCCAGCTGGCGGCGAATGGTTTCTACTTCGGGTAATTCTGGCAGGGTACCCTCACTCCTCGCGCAGTTAGTTCTATCCTCTGGCTACCTGTCTTTGCAAAACGGATTTCATTAATAAAACGAGAGCGACGGTCAACAATAAAATTATAACATCGGCAGCCATTGGTGCAGTGACGCCGATGCTTCGCCAGGTAATTGGGACCAGAAGGCTGCTGCCGATTATGCTCCCCCACTCTCCGAATGAGCCGATAAACCCGGTAATTGCGCCTCTTTCCGGAGGTGATGTTACGTCACCGATGAGCGAATAGAATGCGTTAAAATAAGCTGGAGTTCCAGCGCCACCCAGAGCAAAAGCCACCAGCATCAAAGGGGTCCCCGGGCCCAGATAGACGATCAGGCCTTCCAGAAAAAGCGTCACCAGACCCAGAACCAGTACCCGGATGCGGCCTATCCGGTCGGATAAGCGCCCAAGAAAAGGGCTTGAAATTGCGGCAGCAGCTCCTCCAATAGCAAAGGCGACAGCAATGTCGCCGATGCTCCAGCCAAGAACTTCCGACGTCAATATCGGGGCTGATGTCAGAAAAATTGCTATCGCCATCATCACCAGAAAATGAATAAACGACAAGGATAAGGAAGACCGGCTGAGAGCACTGGTCATAATTCGTCGGAATCGGTCACGCAGGGGAATCAATTTTCCGGATTTTGCCTGAGCTTGGCGTACATCCATATGGGGTATTGCCAGGCTGACAACAAAACAGACAGCACCAAGAACTCCGGCAACCAGAAATGGTGTTTGATAGCTGAAACCCTGGGAAAGAGTTGCTCCTAAAATCGGGCCTGCGATAACACCAATATTAATAGCGCTGCTAATTACACCATTAGCCAGGCCGCGAAATTCAGTTGGCGTACGGTCATTAATATATGATTGGGAACCAACCGTGAATCCGGAGGCCGCAACACCCTGCATCAGCCTTAAAATTATCATCAGAAAGGCATCTGTCGTCAGGGCAAATGCTGCCGTGATTGCAGCAAAGAGGAGGAGTGACGCAGACATGATTTCACGGCGGCCGACATAGTCTGACAAGACTCCAAGTGGAAATTGAAACAACACTCTGCCAAAGAAGAAAGCTGCGACCAGAAGGCCGATTTCATATTCACTAAAACCCAGCTGACCGGCATATTCGGGCAGAAGCGGCAGGAGCATCATAAAACCGGTCATGATGACACCGCTGGCCATGGCCAGCATAAATATGCTCCAATGCAAATTTTTCATTGATTTCAGCACGCGGTTTGACCGAGCCCGGTTGCGTAGTGGTGCTACTTAAGCTGATATCGCTGTTCAGCGATCACCAGTCCAGACGTTCCGGGCTCTCAACTCCTACCAGGTCCAGGCACCTGGCTATGACGTTCCTGGTCAATCTGCAGAGGTCCAGGCGAAATGCTGAAGTCAGGGGTTCGGCTTTAATAACAGGGCAATTATGATAAAAAACATGAAATGTACCGGCGAGCTCCCGCGCGTAGACGGTCATTCGCTGGGGCGCGCGTGCATTTGCGGCATTCAGAACAATACGAGGAAACTCTGACAGCTTCAGAATAAGCTCTCGTTCCTGATCTTCCACTTTGGTATATGGGGCTCCGGAGTACTTCTCAACCCTGTCTTCATCAGCGCGTTTAAGGATACTGCAAATCCTGGCATGCGCGTACTGGACATAATAAACCGGATTTTCCTCGGATTTAAGCTTTGCTTTTTCGAGATCCAGATCCAGGGTGCTGTCACTGCTTCGGTCGACCAGGAAAAAGCGCGCTGCATCAATACCGATGCTTTCCAACAGTTCCTCAAGGGTGACCATGGTGCCGGCTCGCTTGGACATTTGCTTCGTCTCCCCCATCTCCACGACATTGACCAGCTGGCCAATGATAATCTCAAGCTTCTCGGGATCATGTGACAATGCCGTGAACGCTGCCTTGACACGTGGCACATAACCATGATGGTCGGCGCCCCAAATATTGATCAGGTGGTCATAACCGCGTGCTAGTTTCTGCTGGTGATAAGCTATGTCCGAGGCGAAGTATGTGGGTTCACCAGTATTCCGGATGAGGACCCGGTCCTTGTCATCGCCGTAGCGGCTTGTTAAAAGCCATTTGGCGCCATCCCGGACTTCAAGCTCACCCGCCTTGGCCAGATCAGCCACAGCGTCATGCACCGCATTGCTTTCGAAGAGGCTGGATTCAGAATACCAGTTATTGAATTTGATGCGGAAGCGCTCAAGAGTGGAATTGGTTTCGGCGAGAACCAGCTCACAACCTCTGGTTTTAAAGAAATCAATTGCTGAGCCTTTCAGTTCAGGATCAACATCTGCCAACTGGCTTTCACCTATTTCTTCCTTGATAAGCTCAGCTATATGAGTCGTATATCCTCCCTGGTATCCATCTTCAGGAAACTCGACCGGGCGGTCCAGAAGCTGGGCATACCGGGCAGCCAGCGAGCGGCCAAAAGTATCCATCTGGGACCCATAGTCATTTATATAGAACTCCGTCTCAACCTGGTGCCCGGCAAAACATAAAATGCGTCTTAACGAGTCCCCATAAGCCGCATAGCGGGCGTGACCAACATGCAGGGGCCCGGTCGGGTTGGCGCTGACAAATTCGAGTAATATGGATTTTTGCTCTTCAGCTGAATTGCTGCCAAAGTCGAGGCCCTGGGCAAGCGCACTTTCAGCAGCAGCAACGAGCGCCTTGCCATTTAGGAAAATATTGATAAAGCCAGGTCCGGCTATCTCTATCGTTTCGCATAGATCCATGACCTCATCATTGGTCTCTAATTCATCAATCAGAAGTTGAGCCACTTTTCGCGGAGGTTGACCTGCAAACTTCGTGGCCAGCATGGCAATGTTTGTTGCTAGATCTCCATGCCCCTTGGCAGCTGGTCGTTCAAAAACCAAATTATTTAGCAAATGGTCGCAGCCCCATGCGGCCAACATCGGGCGAATGGTTTCAATTACACTCTTGGTCAAATTGGAAAGGAAGTCCATCAAACCTGATTGTCCTCTTGTTGAAGCTTCATCTTTTTCTGTAGTTCGGCCGTTTCAGAAGCAGTAAGTTTACGCGCAGCGGAATTAATTGAAATAGATAAAGATAGATGGTCACCCTCACGGGCGGTCTGTGGAAGGATCGAAGCGGGCACAATAATCTCTATTGTATCTATCAATAGAACAGCAGAGTTGCCCTCGAAGCGGTCAAGGTAGCATTCTATATTCGATTTCAACTCTCAGGAAATCCTGCTGGCTTCGAGCAATTGCTCAAGCGACTGTATTTCCGAAAGAGTGCCAACTGTTATGAGGATATCATTGGGGTCAAGAAGTGTGTCGGGGCTCGGATTGGTATCGAA